>NZ_JBIVWS010000010.1:0-263205 GCF_044768905.1 Streptomyces sp. NPDC090994 | reverse complement strand
AGTGACCGATTCCGCGCCGTTCCGAGGACGGACACCCCCCACCCCGGCCCCGACCCACCCGCACACGACTGGGCGCTACGCGCACCCCCACCGGAGCCGCGGCTGCGCCGCAGGCGTCTCCCGTCTCAGTTCAAAGTGACGCGCCGTACCCGATCAGCCCGACCAGGGCGACCAGCGTGTCGATCGCGCCCAGCGTCACGGCGATGACGGCCTGGAGCGGGCGGGAGCCCGCCCAGGTCCGGCCCATGGCGAGCCAGCCGCAGACGATCGCCGCGGGGCCGAGGACGATCCCCAGCACGAAGAACCCGGCGACCGCGCAGATGACCCCGATGATCCCGAGCGTCGCGCGATCCGGCCCGCTCCCTGACCACGTCCGGCCACGTGAGCGAGGGTGCCTGCGCGTTCCATGTCCGAAGCTCGCCATCATCAACTCCCTGAACCCTTGCCTGAGTTCGGGTCCATTTCGGGTTCGATGAGCGAGTACCCCCGATGAGACGGCCAATCCCCCCGGCGAGGCGCTGCCCGCGCGCTGCCCCCCTCCAGCAGCGCGCCGCAGAAACCTGACCCACTGTGACCTGCGGCGCCCGCCGGAAGGGAGGGGTTCACCGCAATCGTCACCCTGATGAGCGAACCACGGACCGAAGACGCGGACCGACGGCCCGTCAGATGTGGCCGACGCCCGCGCCCGCCTCCGCGTTCTCCCCCCGCTTCGTCAGAAACGCCACGAACACCGCCACCACCGCGACTCCCGCCGCGGTCAGCGACGCCAGGCTCATCCCGGAGATGAACGTGTCGTGCGCGACGTCCGCGATCTTCTCGGCGATCGGCGCCGGGGTCCCCTCCGGCACCGGAGCGATCCCCTGCTGGACCCCCTCCGCGGCCTGGTCCAGCTGGGCCGGCGTGAGCTGCGGCAGCCCCGCGTCCGCCCAGTTGCCCGCGAAGTCGTTGTCCACCTTGGAGGCCATCACCGCGCCCAGCACCGCCGTACCGAGGCTGCCGCCGATCTGCATCGCCGCCTGCTGGAGACCGCCGGCCACACCGGACAGCTCCAGCGGCGCGTTGCCGACGATGACCTCGGTCGCGCCGACCATGACCGGCGCCAGGCCCAGCCCCAGCAGGGCGAACCAGATCGACATCGCCAGGCTGCCGGTGTCCGTCTCCAGCGTCGACATGCCGTACATCGCGATCGCGGTGAGCGCCATGCCGCCGGCCAGCGGCACCCGCGGCCCGAACTTGGTGATCATCGCGCCCGCCGCCGGCGAGCCGACGATCATCATCGCGGTCAGCGGCAGCAGGTGCAGACCGGCGTCGACCGGGCTCATCCCGTGCACGTTCTGCAGGTAGAAGGTGACGAAGAACAGGCCGCCCATGAAGGCGATCGCCATCAGCACCATCAGCACCACACCGGCCGACAGCGGCACCGAGCGGAACATGGCCAGCGGGATCAACGGCTCCTTGACCTTCGTCTCCCAGAAGGAGAAGAGCCCGAAGCCGACCACCGCCACCACGATGAACAGCCAGGTCTTCCCGTCGCCCCAGCCCCACTCGGGAGCCTTGATGAGCGCCCACACCAGGCAGAACATCGAGGCCGACAGCAGCACGATGCCGACGATGTCGAAGGAGCGCGGCGCGTTCTCGGCCCGGTGGTCCAGCAGGATCAGTACGCCGAGCACCAGGGCGAGCACGCCCACCGGCACGTTGATGAAGAACACGGACTGCCAGTTGACGTGCTCGACCAGCACGCCGCCCAGGATCGGCCCGCCCGCCGTGGACGCGCCGATGACCATGCCCCAGATGCCGATGGCCATGTTGAGCTTCTCGGCCGGGAAGGTCGCCCGCAGCAGCCCCAGCGCGGCCGGCATCAGCAGCGCGCCGAACAGGCCCTGGAAGACCCGGAAGACGATGACCGCGCCGATGCTGCTGGACAGTCCGATCGCCCCGGAGGACACGGCGAAGCCCGCCACGCCGATCAGGAAGGTCTGCCGGTGGCCGAAGCGGTCGCCGAGCTTGCCCGCGGTGATCAGGGTGACCGCGAGGGCGAGGAAGTACGCGTTGGTGATCCATTGCAGCTCGGACCAGCTCGCGCCGAGGTCCTTGCCGATGGCGGGATTGGCGATGGCCACGATGGTGCCGTCGAGGGCCACCATCATGACCCCGACGGCGACGGTGATGAGCGTGGCCCACGGATGGCCGCGCAGCCCCTTGGCCGGCCCGGCGTCCGACGGCCCCCGGTCCCCCGGCCCCGTCGTCTCGATGGTCTGACTAGTCATACATTCGAGGCTAGTGACAGCCACTGACAATTGACAAACGGATTCACAAGTCGGTAACTGACAGGACACTCCCCTATAGCCTGAACTGGGGGAAGTGTTGAAGGAGAGCCCATTTGAGATCGCTGCGCGAACGCAAGAAGCAGCGCACCCGGGACGCCCTGCTGCGGGCCGCCCTCGACCTGTTCACCGAGCAGGGCTACGAGGAGACGACCGTCGACGACATCGCCGCGGCCGTCGACGTCTCGCAGCGCACCTTCTTCCGTTACTTCGCCAGCAAGCAGGACGCGGCGTTCTACGTGGCCCGCCTCGCCGAGGCGAGCTTCGTCGAGGCGGTGCGCGCCCGCCCGGCGGACGAGGCGCCGCTGGACGCGCTGCGCCTGGCCCTGGCGGAGAGCTGGGACGGCATCGGCGAGGCCATCGAACAGCTCGTCCCCCTCGACGTGCACCTGCGCTTCTACCAGGTGATCGAGTCGACGCCCGCCCTGCTCGCCGCCCATCTGCACCGCGCCACGGAGCTGGAGGAGCAGATCGCGCGGGTGATCGCCGAGCGCGAGGGCCTGGACGTGGACGCGGACCCCCGGCCCCGCGTGGTGGTGGCCGCCTTCGGCGCGGTGATGCGGGTGACGGAGCGGACCTGGACGACACGCGGCGACGCCAGCCTCACGGCCCTGCGGACCCTGACCGACACCCATCTGGACCAGCTCGAACCGGCACTGACGGGGAACTGGCGCACGACCTGATCCCCGTACGGTGTGATCGAAACGTGATCCGCGTCACTTGGCACACCCGAGACCGTCTCGTTCTCCTAGTGTGTCCTCCCAGTGACTTCTTTCGACACCTCCCCGCAACTGAATGTCTGGCGGGCGCTGCTCGCGCTGGCCGTGGTGTTCGTCATGCTGGCCACCACCGGCTGGACCGCCCTGCGAGGCCAGCGGGAGGCGACGCCGCTCCAGGCGTCGGTCACCGCGTGGGAGCGCGGCCGCCTCGACGGACACCGGCTGCCGGACACCGGCACCGGACCCGTCCGCCTCGCGCGCTTCTTCGCCTCGCTCACCGAGGCCCAGCGCTCCTCCCTGGCCCGCCGCTACCCGCTCGCCGTGGGCAACATGAACGGCGCCCCCGTGGCCCTGCGTTACAGAGCCAACCGGGCCGCGCTCGAAACGGCCCGGACCCAGGAGCGGCGGCGTCTGCACGACCGCCGGCTCTCCCCCGCCGGGCAGCGCGAGGCGGCGGCCCGCATGCACCGGTACGAGCAGCTGCTGCGCCCCGGACGGCACATCCTCGCCTTCGACCCGGACGGCTCCGGCCGCGTCGCCGAGGTGTTCGGCAGCCTGGACCGCGCCGAACGGGTCTCCGTCGTCGTCCCCGGCTCCGACACCGACCTGCTCACCTTCCAGCGCACCGAGCGCGCGTACAGCGCACCGGTCGGCATGGCCAAGGCCCTGTACCGGGCCGAGCGCGCGGCCCGCCCGGCGACCCGTACGGCGGTCATCGCCTGGGCCGACTACACCGCGCCCAGCGGCCTGGGCGTGGACGCGGCCACCGCGACGCTCGCCGCGGACGGCGCGGTCCGGCTGGCCGCGCTGGTGCGCGCGCTGCCCGGGAAGTCGCCGGTCTCCCTCTTCTGCCACAGCTACGGCTCGGTGGTCTGCGGCCTGGCGGCGGCCCGGTCACTGCCCGGCCGGGTCACCGACGTCGCGGTGGCCGGCAGCCCCGGCATGCGGGTGGAGAGCGCCGCCCGGCTGGGCACCTCGGCCCGGGTGTGGGCGATGCGGGACGCCGACGACTGGATCCGGAGCGTGCCGTACCTGGAGTGGGGCGGGCTCGGGCACGGCGCCGATCCGGTGTCCGCCGCGTTCGGGGCGCGCGTGCTGTCGGCGCGGGGTGCCGAGGGGCACAGCGGCTACTTCGTCCCGGGGACGGCGAGCCTGGCCAACTTCGCGCGGATCGGAGTTGGCGCGTACCGCTCGGTGGACTGCGCCGGCGAATCCGGAAGCTGCCGGACCGGTTTGTCCGCGGCCGTTGCGGCCGGACGCGCGTAGAGACGACGGAAACCGCGGTCCGCGCGGGGATAGGACGCGACAGCCGGTGCCGCATACGATGAGCCGCATGGGTGACGTACTGGCCGGATTTCATGCCGCCTGGGAGTTCGGGTCCGACTCCGTGCTCATCCGTTACGAACGGGGGATTCGAACACCGAAGCTGTTCCAAGTGCTGGGGGAACGCCGCGTCCCCCTCGACGCCGTCGCGGGCGTGACGCTGACGCCCGGCCGACGCGGCACGGTCGTGCTGCGCATCGAACCCCGCGCGGGCGCCGACCCGCTGATGGAGGCGGCGGCGGGACAGCTGAAGGAGTCGTCCGACCCGTACCGGCTGGTGCTGCCGGCCGAGCGGGAGGTGCTCGCCGAGTACTACGCCGACGAGCTGCGGGCACGGCTGCCCGGTGCCGGCGCCGCTCCCGCCGAGGAGTACCTGGTGGCGGCGCCCGACGCACCGCTGCACTTCAAGGCGTACGACGCGAAGGCGTCCTTCGACGGGAACGCGGTGTCGTTCCGGTGGTTCTGGACCGGGGCGTCGTCGGCGAAGTGGAAGGCCGGCGACCAGACCTTCCCGGTCGCCGGCCTCAGCGGGGTGGAGTGGCGCTCCCCCGAGGTGCTCGACGGCTACCTGCGCCTGGCGCGCCGCGACGGCGAACCGGCGCCCGCGCAGGCCGACCAGGACCCGGCGTCCGTGGTGTTCGGCCTGGGCTACGGGGCGGTGCACGAGTCGCTGCCGTTCGCCGCGGCGGTGCTGGCGGCGGTGCGCAGGGCCGGTCCGGTGGCGGTACCGGCCGCCACGGCGCCGGCCCGCCGCGACCCCGCCGACATCGCCGAGCGCATCCGGCACCTCGGGGAACTGCACCAGGCGGGACTGGTCACGGACGAGGAGTTCTCGGTGAAGAAGGCGGAGCTGCTGGCCCAGCTCTAACTCCCGGCCCCCTCGTAGAAGCTGATCTTCAGGTCGAGGACGGAGAGGGTGTCCTGGAGTTCCGCGATCCGGGTCAGCACGTCGCGCCGGGTCGCCTCCAGCAGTTCGCGGCGGGCACGGTAGGTGCCGTCGCCCTCGCGCACCAGCTCGGCGTACCGGACCATGTCGGCGACCGGCATGCCGGTCAGCCGGAGCTTGCCGACGAAGTCGAGCCAGTCCAGGTCGCGGTTGCGGTAGCGGCGCTGGCCGGTGTGCGAGCGGTCGATGTGCGACATCAGGCCGATCCGCTCGTACCAGCGCAGGGTGTGCGCGGTCAGGCCGGTGTGGGCGACGACCTCGCTGATGGTGTAGTGGTCCTGGCCGTCGGGGCGCGGGTGGCGCCGGGGTCCCGAGGAGCAGGTGCCGGTGCGGGTGGTGTCCGGCCGGGAGGCCGTGGCCGGGGCCGTGGTCTGCATCACCGTCATGGCGCCCACGCTATGACCTTGGAGTGCGCTCCAGGCAAGCCGCGCGGCGGAAAATCGCCGGACACGGCACGGGGAGGATCACTACCGTCTGGGGCATGAGTCTCGTACGCCGTGCCGTGCCCGGGGACGCCGGGGAAGTGCTCCGCCTGCGTCAGGTGATGATCGACTCGCTGGCGGCGGGGCCGGGCGACACCGGCTGGCACGCCGAGTCGCTGCCGACGCTGCGTGGCCGGCTGGCCGAGCCGGACGGGGACTTCGCCGCGTTCGTCGTCGACCACCCGGAGCGGCCGGAGGCGCTGGCCGCGCTGGTGGCCGGGACACTGGAGTACCGCATCGGGCGGGCCGGCAACCCGCTCGGGCTGATCGGCTACGTCTTCAGCGTCGCCACCGACCCGGACGCCCGGCGCCGCGGGTACGCGCGCGCGTGCATGGCGGAGTTGCTGGAGTGGTTCCGGGAGCGGGGTGCCGGACACGTCATGCTGACCGCGTCCGCCGACGCCGAGCCGCTGTACGCCTCCCTCGGTTTCACGCGGGACACCGACCCCTCGATGCGGCTGTACCTGTAGGCCGCCTAGGCTCGACGCCATGTCGCTGAAGAGCCTCGCGTTGATCGAGAACTGGCCGGTTCCCACCGCCGCGGCGGGTGTCGTACGGGCGGACGGCACCGTGCTGGGCACCCACGGCCCCGTGGGGCGGCCCTTCCCGCTGGCCTCGGTCACCAAGCCGCTCGCCGCCTACGCGGCCCTCGTCGCCCACGAGGAGGGGGCGATCGAGCTGGACGAGCCCGCCGGCCCGCCCGGGTCGACGGTGCGGCACCTGCTCGCGCACACCTCCGGGCTGGCCTTCGACGAGCACCGCGCGACCGCGTCGCCCGGGGAGCGGCGGCTGTACTCCAACGCCGGTTTCGAGCAGCTCGGCGACCACATCGCCAAGGCCACCGACATCCCGTTCGCCGAGTACGCCCGGCAGGCGGTCCTCGCCCCGCTCGGCATGACGTCCACGACGCTCGAAGGCTCCCCCGCCAAGGACGGCGTCTCCACCGTCGAGGACCTGCTGCGCTTCGCCGCCGAGGTGCAGGCGCCGCGGCTGCTGGACCCGCGCACCGTCGCCGAGGCGATGACCGTGCAGTACCCGGGCGTCAAGGGCGTGCTGCCGGGCTACGGCCACCAGAACCCCAACGACTGGGGCCTCGGCTTCGAGATCCGCGACGGCAAGTCCCCGCACTGGACGGGCTCCGCGTCCTCGCCGCGCACCTTCGGGCACTTCGGGCAGTCGGGTACGTTCCTGTGGATCGACCCGGACGCGGGGCTGGCCTGCGTGGCGCTCACCGACCGGGCGTTCGGACCGTGGGCGGTCGAGGTGTGGCCGCCGTTCACGGACGCGGTGCTCGCCGACAGGGGGTGATCCGGGGCTTATCCGTAGCTGATCCGGGAGTGATTCTCCCGTTCCCCGGCGAAACCGCTCCGGCTTCCAGCACATTGAGTACATGAGCGGTTACGCAGACAGAGCACCGGGTTACCTGACCTTCCGGGTCGCCCCGCAGGACGGCCCCATCGCGGCGTTCGCCGAGCAGGAGGCGTGGGAGGCGCGGGAGCGGTACCCCGAGTTGCTGGGGGTGGGCCTCGGGGAGTTCTTCCACGCGCGCGAGCTGGACACCGGCGGCTGGGAGCTGTCCGAGTACGGCAACGACACCCCGCAGGGCGCCCGGGACTCCCTGGGGTCCCACTTCCGGATGCGGGCCAAGGCGGCCGAGGAGGCCGGGGACGCCAAGGCCCAGAAGACGTGGATGTCGGGGGCCCTGCGCATGGACCGGGAGGTCGTCGACGACCTCCGGGTCCACGGGGAGCACTTCCGCATCGTCCGGGCCGCGAAGTTCGTCCGGCTGGGCAACGCCGGGCCCGAGCCGCCCCGCCCCTCCGACCCCGACCCGGCGGAGGTCGGCGAGGGCTACCGCGAGCCGCGGCGCACCAAGGGCTTCGTCGTCGACCCGTACACCAGCACCGGGCTCGCCGACAGCCTGCTGAGGCTGGACCTCGTGCAGTTCGTCGGGCCCGGCCCCGGCGCACCCGAGGACGTGCGCCGGGACGCGCGGCGGGCGGCCCGCGACTACCCGGGCGGGGTGCTGCTGCCGGCCGTGTTCATGGTCGCCGAGCGGACGGACGGGGAGTGGCAGTCGCACAACCCCGGCGCCTCGCACTCCACGCCGCAGGGCGCGCGCGACGCCCTCGCCGGGTGGCTGCGGGTCATGGCGCCGTTCACGCTGCGGCTGTCGGACGAGAAGAAGGCGGAGTACGCGCGGGCCGCCGACAAGTTGGACGAGAAGCGCGCCAACAGCCTCAGCGTGGACGGGACGCGGTTCCGCGTCACCCGGGTCGAGCGGCTGGTGCGGATCGGACCCGACGGGCCGGAGGGCCCCCGGCCCAGCGACTACGACCCGGAACCGCCGATCGAGGTCCACACCCGGCAGCTGAAGGAACAAGGGCTGTGGGAGGACGACGAGGACCAGCCGGTCGAGCTCGACGAACGCACCCGTGAGCTGCAGGCCCTGTGGGAGGCGGAGGAGAAGCGCCGCGCGGCGGTCAAGGAGCGGAAGGCGCGGCAGCGGCGCGGCTGAGTCAGGCCGCCATCTCCCACAGCAGCAGCTCCGCCTCCGTCCCGCCCTCCGCCGCCAGGCCCTTCGCCCCGGTGACCCGCGCCGCGTCACCGGGGCCCAGCTCGGCCCCGTCCAGCAGCACCGTGCCGCGCACGACGTGGACGTACACGTACGCCCCGTCGGGCACCGCCGTCCGCTCCCCCGCCGCCAGCCGCCGTACGTGCAGCAGGGCGCCGGCCGCAGGGAGGGCGTACGGCGTGGAGTCGGCAATGCCGCGGACGATCTCGTAGGACGGGGTGCCGCCGGGCGCGCGCGGGGCCAGCCACATCTGGACGAAGACCAGCGGCGCCGGGCCGTCGTTGCGCTCCACGTGCCGTACGCCGCCCGCGGCGCTCAGCCGCTGCACGTCCCCGGCGCGCACGACCGTCTCCCGGCCGGTGCTGTCCCGGTGGGTCAGCTCGCCCTCGACCACCCAGGTCACGATCTCGGTGTGGCTGTGCGGGTGCTCGTCGAAGCCGGCGCCGGGCGCGAGCCGTTCCTCGTTGCAGGCGATCAGGGCGCCGAAGCGGAGGTTGTCCGGGTCGTAGTGGGGCCCGAAGGAGAAGGCGTGCCGCGACTCGATCCCGGCCGCCGGGTCGCCTCCGGGGTAGCGCTCGTCGGCGCGGCGTACGTCCATCACACCGTCCACCGTAGACCCGACGGCACAGGTGCCCGTCCCGATAAGGCAGTCTTGTCCCCGTGCCCGAACCCGAAGCCAGCAGGCCCCCCGCAGCGCGTCCCGCCCATCCGCACTCCGCGACCCTGAAGCGGCTGGAGCAGTCCGCCGGGTCGCTCGCCGCGCAGGCGATCACGCGGATGGACGAGACCCTGCCGTGGTACCGGGCCATGCCGCCGGAGAACCGGTCCTGGATCGGGCTGGTCGCCCAGGCGGGCATCGCCGCGTTCACCGAGTGGTTCCGGCGGCCGGACACCCCGCAGGCCATCTCCACCGACGTCTTCGGGACCGCGCCGCGCGAGCTGACCCGGGCGATCACGCTGCGGCAGACCGTGGAGATGGTGCGGACCACGATCGAGGTGATGGAGTCCGCGATCGACGAGGTGGCCGCGCCCGGCGACGAGTCCGTGCTGCGCGAGGCGCTGCTGGTGTACGCCCGGGAGATCGCCTTCGCCACCGCCCAGGTCTACGCGCAGGCCGCCGAGGCACGCGGTGCCTGGGACGCGCGCCTGGAGTCGCTGGTGGTGAACGCGGTGCTCAGCGGGGAGGCCGACGAGGGGGCCGTGTCGCGGGCCGCCGCCCTCGGGTGGAACTCCCCCGAGCACGTGTGCGTGGTGCTGGGCACGGCGCCCGACGGTGACTCCGAGCTGACCGTGGAGGCGATCCGGCGGGCGGCGCGGTACGCCAAGCTCCAGGTGCTGACCGGGGTGCTCGGCGACCGGCTGGTGGTGATCGCGGGCGGCAGCGACAACCCGCTCGCCGTCGCCAAGTCGCTGATCGGGCCGTTCGCGCAGGGGGCGGTCGTGGCCGGTCCCGTCGTGCCCGACCTGCTCGCCGCGACCCGGTCCGCGCAGGCCGCCGCGGCCGGGCTGAAGGCGGGCTCGGCCTGGCCGGACGCCCCGCGCCCGGTGCTGGCGGACGATCTGCTTCCGGAGCGCGCGATGGCCGGGGACCCCGCGGCCCGCGAGCAGCTGGTGGAGGAGATCTACAGACCGCTGGAGGAAGCCGGCGCGGCGCTGCTGGAGACGCTCAGCGTCTATCTCGAACAGGCGAGCAGCCTCGAAGGGGCCGCCCGGATGCTGTTCGTTCACCCCAACACCGTGCGCTACCGGCTCCGACGTGTGACTGATGTCACCGGCTGGTCACCCTCCGATGTACGATCCGCGTTCACCCTGCGGATCGCGCTGATCCTGGGGCGTCTGGCCGATGGAGATCCACAACCCTAGTCTTTTGTGGGGGGTCGACAAAACCCCTCCCCGTTCTTCGTCCCTGTCCCCACGGGCGGCCACGCCCGTCCCCAAGAGAGAGTGTGAGAGTGCTCGTACTCGTCGCTCCCGGCCAGGGTGCTCAGACGCCCGGCTTCCTGACTGACTGGCTCCAGCTCCCCGGCGCCGCCGACCGCGTCGCCGCGTGGTCGGAGACCATCGGCCTCGACCTCGCCCACTACGGCACCGAGGCCGACGCCGACGCGATCCGTGACACGGCCGTCGCCCAGCCGCTGCTGGTCGCCGCCGGTCTGCTCTCGGCCTCGGCGCTCGGCGCCGTCTCCGAGATCGCCCCGGGCGCGGTCGCGGGCCACAGCGTCGGCGAGATCACCGCCGCGGCCTTCGCGGGCGTCCTGGACGACACCGCCGCGCTGACCCTCGTACGCAAGCGGGGTCTGGCCATGGCCGAGGCCGCCGCCACCGCCGAGACCGGGATGTCCGCGCTGCTCGGCGGCGACCCCGAGGTCAGTGTGGCGCACCTGGAGAAGCTCGGCCTGACCCCGGCCAACGTCAACGGCGCCGGGCAGATCGTCGCCGCCGGAACGATGCGGCAGCTCGCCGCGCTCGCCGAGGACAAGCCGGAGGGCGTCCGCAAGGTCGTCCCGCTGAAGGTGGCCGGCGCCTTCCACACGCACCACATGGCTCCCGCCGTCGACGCGCTCGCCGAGGCCGCCAAGAAGCTGTCCCCCGCCGACCCCGCCGTCCCCTACGTCTCCAACAAGGACGGCCGCACCGTCTCCGTCGGCGTCGAGGTGCTCGACCGGCTGGTCGGCCAGGTCGCCAACCCGGTCCGCTGGGACCTGTGCATGGAGACGTTCAAGGAGCTGGGAGTCACCGCCCTGATCGAGGTGTGCCCCGGCGGCACGCTCACCGGGCTGGCCAAGCGCGCGCTGCCCGGCGTGAAGACGCTGGCCCTCAAGTCCCCCGCCGACCTCGACGCCGCCCGCGAGCTGATCGCGGAACACGGTGCGTGAGAAGGAGCCCGAGAGCATGTCGAAGATCAAGCCAAGCAAGGGAGCCCCGTACGCGCGCATCCTCGGTGTCGGCGGCTACCGCCCGACCCGGGTGGTGCCCAACGAGGTGATCCTGGAGAAGATCGACTCGTCCGACGAGTGGATCCGCTCCCGCTCCGGCATCGAGACCCGGCACTGGGCGAGCCCCGAGGAGACCGTCGCCGCGATGTCCGTCGAGGCGTCCGGCAAGGCGATCGCGGACGCGGGGATCGACGCCCACCAGATCGGTGCCGTCGTCGTGTCGACCGTGTCGCACTTCTCCCAGACCCCGGCCATCGCCACCGCCATCGCCGACCAGCTGGGCACGGACAAGGCCGCCGCGTTCGACATCTCGGCGGGCTGCGCGGGCTTCGGCTACGGGCTGACGCTGGCCAAGGGCATGATCGTCGAGGGTTCGGCAGAGTACGTACTTGTCATCGGCGTCGAGCGGCTCAGCGACCTGACCGACCTGGAGGACCGGGCCACCGCGTTCCTCTTCGGCGACGGCGCGGGCGCGGTCGTGGTCGGCCCTTCGCAGGAGCCGGCGATCGGCCCGACGGTCTGGGGCTCCGAGGGCGACAAGTCGGAGACGATCAAGCAGACCGTGTCCTGGGACCGGTTCAGGATCGGCGACATCGCCGAACTGCCCCTCGACAGCGAGGGCAACGTGAAGTTCCCCGCGATCACGCAGGAAGGCCAGGCGGTGTTCCGCTGGGCCGTGTTCGAGATGGCGAAGGTCGCCCAGCAGGCCCTGGACGCCGCCGGAATCACCTCGGACGAACTGGACGTCTTCATCCCGCACCAGGCCAACGTGCGGATCATCGACTCGATGGTGAAGACGCTGAAGCTGCCGGAGCACGTCACGGTCGCCCGTGACATCCGCACCACCGGCAACACCTCGGCCGCCTCGATCCCGCTCGCGATGGAGCGGCTCCTGGCGACCGGCGAGGCGAAGAGCGGCGACACCGCACTCGTCATCGGCTTCGGGGCGGGTCTCGTCTACGCCGCGACGGTCGTTACTCTCCCCTAGGCACTCCGTGCCGGATCATTCATGAGTCCGGTGCGGAACGCACCGCCACACCCTTACGGAACACAACGAAGGAGCGCCCTCATGGCCGCCACTCAGGAAGAGATCGTCGCCGGTCTCGCGGAGATCGTGAACGAGATCGCCGGCATCCCGGTCGAGGACGTCGAGCTGGACAAGTCGTTCACCGACGACCTGGACGTCGACTCGCTGTCCATGGTCGAGGTCGTCGTCGCCGCCGAAGAGCGCTTCGACGTCAAGATCCCCGACGAGGACGTCAAGAACCTCAAGACGGTCGGCGACGCGACCGAGTACATCCTCAAGCACCAGGGCTGATCCGCCGATCACTGCCTTGGGCTGATGCCCCGCCACCCGGCGGTGGCGCCGTTCGAATCCTCGTATCTGGAGAAAGAATTCCCGTGAGCTCGACCAATCGCACCGTGGTCGTCACCGGTATCGGCGCAACCACACCGCTGGGTGGCGACGCAGCTTCCACCTGGGAGGGCCTGGTGGCCGGCAAGTCCGGTGTCAAGCCGCTCGACCAGGAGTGGGCCGCCGACCAGGCGGTCCGTATCGCGGCCCCGGTGGCCGTGGAGCCGACCGAGACCATCCCGCGGCCGCAGGCCCGCCGCCTGGACCGTTCGGCGCAGTTCGCGCTGATCGCGGCGCAGGAGGCGTGGAAGGACGCCGGTTTCGACGCCAAGGCCGGCGAGGGCGCCGACGTCGACCCCGACCGGCTGGGCGCGGTCGTCGCCTCCGGCATCGGCGGGGTGACGACGCTGCTCGACCAGTACGACGTGCTGAAGGAGAAGGGCGTCCGCCGGGTCTCCCCGCACACCGTGCCGATGCTGATGCCGAACGGCCCGTCCGCCAACGTCGGCCTCGCCGTGGGCGCCCGGGCGGGCGTGCACACCCCGGTCTCCGCCTGCGCTTCGGGCGCCGAGGCCATCGGCTACGCCATCGAGATGATCCGCACCGGCCGTGCCGACATCGTCGTGGCCGGCGGCACGGAGGCGGCGATCCACCCGCTGCCCATCGCCGCGTTCGGCAACATGATGGCGATGTCCAAGAACAACGACGACCCGCAGGGCGCGTCCCGTCCCTTCGACACGGGGCGCGACGGCTTCGTCCTCGGTGAGGGCGCGGGCGTCATCGTCCTGGAGTCCGCCGAGCACGCCGCGGCGCGCGGCGCCCGGGTCTACGCGGAGGCCGTCGGACAGGGCATCTCCGCCGACAGCCACGACATCGTGCAGCCGGAGCCGGAGGGGCGCGGTATCTCCCACGCCCTGCAGAACCTGCTGGACCGCACCGACCTGGACCCGGCGGAGATCGTGCACGTCAACGCGCACGCCACGTCGACGCCGGCCGGTGACATCGCCGAGCTGAAGGCGCTGCGGAAGGTGTTCGGGGACGACGCGGACCACATGGCCGTCTCCGCCACGAAGTCGATGACCGGGCATCTGCTCGGCGGTGCGGGCGGGGTCGAGACGGTCGCGACCGTGCTCGCGCTGTACCACCGGGTGGCTCCGCCGACGATCAATGTGACCGACCTGGACCCGGAGGCCGCGGCCAACGCGGACATCGTGCGGGGGGAGGCGCGGAAGCTGCCCGTGGACGGGCGGATCGCCGCGTTGAACGACTCGTTCGGGTTCGGGGGGCACAACGTGGTGCTGGCGTTCCGGACGGTGTGACGCAGCGCCGTGAGTGCTGATGGCCCGGGCCCTTGAGAGAGGGTCCGGGCCATCGCCGTTTCGGTGTGTGCCGTGTGCCGGGTGCGGGCCGGATGTGACTGGTCACGCAGTTCGCCGCGCCCCTACGGGGCGCCGCGGTCAGACCACCTGGTGCAGCCACCGCACCGGGGCGCCCTCGCCCGCGTACCTGAACGGCTCCAGTTCGTCGTCCCAGGGCTTGCCGAGGAGGCGGGCCAGGTCGGATGCCAGGTCCGTCTCGCCGCGCTGGGAGCGTTGCAGGGCGGCGCGCAGGCGGTCCTCGGGGATGAGGATGTCGCCGTGGATGCCGGTGACGGCGTGGAAGATGCCGAGGTCGGGGGTGCAGCTGTAGCGCTCGCCCTCGTGGGAGGCGCCGGGCTCGGCGGTGACCTCGAAGCGCAGCAGCTGCCAGCCGCGCAGCGCGGAGGCCAGCTTGGAGGCGATGCCGGCCTGGCCCTGCCAGGAGAACTCCGAGCGCCAGGTGCCGGGGGCGGCGGGCTGCCGGATCCAGTCCAGGCTGACGCGCGTGCCGAGTACGCCCGCGACGGCCCACTCGACGTGGGGGCAGAGCGCGCGCGGAGCGGAGTGCACGTACAGAACTCCACGTGTCGTCACCGGAACCTCCGGGCAGAGCGGGACATCTCGGAAGGGGCGGAACGGCAGCGGCCCGGTGGGCCGTGTCGAGGGCGAGGCTACCGTGCGGTGGCGTGCGGAGTGTGACGTACCGTCGGTCCCGGCAGCGGGAAACCCCCGCCATTCACCCGGCAGGACGCTTGTGCGGGTGTGGGACGTTGCTTCGCGGGCCCCGGGAACCCTGGCGCGGTGTCATGGGTTGGAGCTGTGGGAGATCGTGGCGGCACGACAAGGATGGGACGCGGGCATGGGACAGGGGACGTACCGGGGCGGGCGGGGCCGCCGGCGTACGCGGGCCGTGCTCGCCGTCCTCACCACGGCCGTGCTGGGGGCCGGCGCGTGCGACTCCGGCGGCTCCGCCGAGTCCGGCGGGTCGCCGTCCCCGACGCCCACGCCCGTGTGGGACACCTCCCCGGAGTCGGTCGCGGCGGTGGGCGACTCCATCACCCGGGGGTTCGACGCCTGTACGGTCCTGTCGGACTGTCCGGAGGTGTCGTGGGCGACGGGCGACAGCGCCGAGGTCGACAGTCTCGCCGTACGGCTGCTGGGGAAGCAGCGGGCGGCCGGGCGGAGCTGGAACCACGCGGTGACCGGGGCCCGGATGGCGGACCTGGCCGGGCAGGTGACCCGGGCGGCGAAGCACCGGCCGGAGCTGGTGACGGTGATGGTGGGGGCCAACGACGCCTGCCGGGCGAGTACGGCGGCGATGACGCCGGTGGCGGAGTTCCGGGAGCAGTTCGAGGACGCGATGCGGACGCTGCGGGCGGAGCTGCCGAAGGCGCAGGTGTACGTGTCGAGCATCCCGGACCTGAAGCGGCTGTGGTCGCAGGGGCGGACCAGCGCGCTGGGCAAGCAGGTGTGGAAGCTGGGGATCTGCCCGTCGATGCTGGGGGACGCGGACGCGGTGGACGCGGCGGCGACCTCGCGGCGGGCGACCGTGGCGCAGCGGGTGGAGGACTACAACGCGGTGCTGGCCGAGGTGTGCGCGGCGGACGAGCGGTGCCGGACCGACGGGGGTGCCGTGTACGACTACCGGTTCGGGACCGGGCAGTTGAGTCACTGGGACTGGTTCCACCCGAGCGTGGACGGGCAGGCCCGGCTGGCGGCGATCGCCTACCGGGCGGTCACGGCGCGGGAGTCCTGATTCCGCCGTGTCTTAGAGTTCGCACATGAACGAACTCTTCGGAACACTTCCGGACAGCACCCCGGTGCACCGCTGGACCCTGGAGCGGGCGGGCGTGCGGGTACGGGTCCTGTCGTACGGCGGGATCGTGCAGTCGGCCGAGGTCCCCGACCGGGACGGGCGGAGTGGCGACGTGGTGCTGGGGTTCGATGACCTGGAGGGGTATCTGACGCATCCGGGGCCCTACTTCGGCGCCCTGGTCGGGCGGTACGCCAACCGGATCGCGGGCGGGCGCTTCACGCTGGACGGCGAGACGTACACGCTGGCGCGCAACAACTGGCCGAACGCGCTGCACGGCGGTGAGCGCGGTTTCGACAAGTACGTGTGGGACGCGGCGCCCGTCGAGCACGGGGTGCGGCTGCGCCGGGTCAGCCCGCACGGCGAGGAGGGCTTCCCGGGCCGGCTGGAGCTGTCGGTGACGTACACGCTGGACGGGTCGGGGGCGCTGCGGATCGCGTACGAGGCGGTCACGGACGCGCCGACGGTGGTGAACCTGACCAACCACAGCTACTTCCACCTGGGCGGCCGGGGCGCCGGTCACGCGGGCGGGCACGAGCTGCGGATCGCCGCCTCGCGGATCACTCCGGTGGACGCGGACCTGATCCCGACGGGCGAGCTGGCGGACGTGGACGGGACCCGTTTCGACTTCCGTGAGGCGCGGAAGGTCGGGTCGGGATACGACCACAACTTCGTGCTGGACAAGGGGGTGACGGCGGCGGCCGAGGAGGTCGCGGAGCTGTACGACCCGGCGTCCGGACGGGTGCTGACGGTGGCGACCACCGAGCCCGGGCTCCAGCTGTACACCGCCGACCACCTGGCGGAGCCGTTCGCGCCCGGGGACGGGATCGCGCTGGAGACCCAGCACTTCCCCGACTCGCCGAACCGGCCGGCCTTCCCGAGCACCGTGCTGGCGCCGGGCGAGGTGTTCCGGTCGGAGACGGTGTACGGGTTCTCCGTGCGCTGAGGCGACGGCGGACAGGACCGAGCCCCGGCCCGGTCGTCAGGTCCGGGCCGGGGCTGTCCCGGGAGGCCGCTCGTCAGGTGAGCGGCCTCGGTCTCAGACGTTAATCGGCGCGGTGATCCGGCGGTCGGCGATCGAGCGCCCGGCCTGGAGTTCGTACGAACCCTTCACAAACGACCAGGTGCCCGCCGCCTCGTCCCAGACCTCGAAGGCGCGTCGGGGCAGTTCGACGGTGATCTCGGCGCGTTCGCCGGGGGCGGCCTCGACGCCGGCGAATCCGGCCAGCCAGCGGGCGGGGCGGGTGGGGTCGGGCTGGGCGGGGGCCAGGTAGAGCTGGACGACCTCGCGGCCGGGGCGGTCGCCGGTGTTGCGCAGGCGGACCCGCACGGTGGTGCCGGTGACCTGGAGGGACTCGTAGGTCCAGTCGGTGTAGCCGAGGCCGTGGCCGAAGGGGTAGGCGGGGGTGCGGCCTGCCCGTTCCCAGGCGCGGTAGCCGATGAAGACGTCCTCGGTGTAGGGGAGTTCGCCGTTCTCGGGGACGACCTGGGTGACCGGGGCGTCGGCCAGGGAGCCCCAGGTGGTGGGGAGGCGGCCGCCCGGCTCCTGCGCTCCGGTCAGTACGTCGGCGAGCGCGGCGCCGCCCTCCTGGCCGGGGAACCAGCTCAGCAGCACGGCGGCGACCTCGTCCCGCCAGGGCAGTTCGACCGGGGAGCCGGCGTTGACCACCACGACGGTGTTCGGGTTGGCGGCGGCGACGGCGCGGACCAGGTCGTCCTGGCGGCCGGGGAGCTTGAGGTCGGTGCGGTCGAAGCCCTCGGACTCGACGCGTTCGGTGGTGGCGACGACCACCACGGCGGTGTCGGCACCCCGGGCGGCCTCGACGGCCTCGGCGATCAGCTCGTCGGGGTCGCGTACGGGTTCGGCGTGGCAGAGCGAGAAGGTGATGACCTTCATCGGCATGTCGTCGGGGAGGTCGACGACGTACCGCAGGCTGACCTCGACCGGCCGGCCGGCGGTCAGCTCCACCTCGGCGCGGGGCTCGGGGGCGCCGAAGAAGGACAGGAAGGGGTCGTCCTTGACGGGGCGCTGCACGTCGTCGAAGTACGTGGTGCCGTCGACGGTGAGGGCGAAGGCGCCCAGGCCCTTGATGCCGAAGGTGTGGGTGCCGCTCTCGCGCGGGGTGAAGGTGCCGGTGAGGTCGACGGTGTGCAGGGCCTCGTGGGTGACGCCCTCGGGCAGGTCGGAGCCCATCCACTGGACGTGGCCGTCGGGGGCGTTGGCGGTGCCGATGACCCGGCCGTCGGCGTCGTGGCAGACGGTGCGCAGGGCGAAGCCCTGGCCGGCGACGGCGAGTTCGGTGTTGGGGTCGGCGCCGACGGCGTAGCGGAGGGTGCCCTCGGGGAGGGCGGCGGTGAGGCCGTCGAGCGGGGAGACGACGTGCGCGGGGAAGACGGTGGCGGAGCCGCCGCCGAGGACCCGGGCGTCGCGGGCGGCGGCGCCGATGAGGGCGACGGTGCCGGGCCGCAGGGGAAGGGCTCCGCCCTCGTTGCGGACCAGGACGAAGGAGCGGCGGGCGATCTCGCGGGCGAGGGCGGCGCCGTCCACCGGGGCCGGGGGCTCGGGGACGACCGGTTCGGCGCCCTGGAGGATGCCGACGCGGGCGGCGAGCCGCAGCACGTTGCGCACGGCGGCGTCGACCTTGGCCTCCTCGACCCGGCCGTCGCGCACGGCCTGCGCGAGGGCCTCGCCGTAGACGGTGCCGGGGCCGGGCATCGCGACGTCCAGGCCGCCGTCGATGGCGCCGGTGGTGGAGCGGGCGGCGGTCCAGTCGGAGACGTTGAAGCCGTCGAAGCCCCACTCGCCGCGCAGCACCTCCTCGACCAGGCGGTGGTGCTCGGTCATGGTCGGGCCGTTGACCGAGTTGTAGGCGGTCATGACGCCCCAGGGGCGGGCGTCGGCGACGATCGCCTCGAAGGGGGCCAGGTACAGCTCGCGCAGGGCGCGTTCGGAGACCAGGTTGTTCACGGTGAAGCGGTCGGTCTCGGCGTCGTTGGCGACGAAGTGCTTCACGGTGGTGCCGACGCCGCCGGACTGGACGCCGGTGACATAGCCGGTGCCGATCCGGCCGGTGAGGTACGGGTCCTCGCTGTACGCCTCGAAGTGCCGGCCGCCGAGCGGGGAGCGGTGCAGGTTGACGGTCGGGGCGAGCAGCACGTGGACGCCCTTGCGGCGGGCCTCCTGGGCCAGCAGCACCCCGGCGCGGCGGGCCAGCTCCGGGTCCCAGGAGGCGGCCAGCGCGGTCGGGGAGGGCAGCGCCACGGAGGGGTCGTCGGCGCTCCAGCGCACCCCCCGGACG
Source organism: Streptomyces sp. NPDC090994 (assembly GCF_044768905.1). NCBI lineage: Bacteria > Bacillati > Actinomycetota > Actinomycetes > Kitasatosporales > Streptomycetaceae > Streptomyces > Streptomyces sp. NPDC090994. Next base: position 244,073 of record NZ_JBIVWS010000010.1, on the reverse strand, counting down.
CCGATCGGGCCGTCGGACATCACCAGGGAGGCGAGGCCGATCTGCGGGAACGCGGGCAGGGTCCACATGTCCTGCCCGGCCAGCAGCCGTGTCTTCGCCTCCAGGTCGAGCTTGCCGAGGGCGGCCTCGACGGCCGCCTCCCGAGCCTCGGTCTCCACCGCTGTCTCAGCCACCGCGGCACCTCCTCGTCGAAAGCCGTTCGGACGTCCTCATCCTGCACCCGGCACCTGGTGATCGGTAGGTTTCGTTATCTGGTCGTTACATGACGACCGTTGGTATGACGTACGGTGACGCCATGACGACCAGGGGCAGGAGCGCGGAGCGGCGCGCGGAGATCCTGCGGGCCGCCGTCGAGGTCATCGCCGAGCGGGGGTACCGGGGCGCGAGCCTGGCCGCCGTGGCCGAGCGGGTCGGGCTCACCCAGCAGGGGCTGATGCACCACTTCCCGAACAAGGAGGCGCTGCTGGTCGCGGTCCTGGAGGAACGGGACCGCTGGGACGCCCTGCCCGCCGACGGTCTGCGCCTGGATCTGCTCGCCTCGCTGGTCGAGTACAACGCGATGCGGCCGGGCATCGTCCAGACCTTCTCCGCGCTGCTCGGGGAGAGCGTGACGGAGGGGCATCCGGCGCGGACGTACTTCGCCGAGCGGTACGGCCGGGTGCGCGGCTCGATGGCGGAGCTGCTGCGCGCGGAGTACGGCGACCGGCTGCCGAGCGGGCTGGCCCCGGAGCGAGCGGCGCCGCTCATGGTGGCGGTGCTGGACGGGTTGCAGTACCAGTGGCTGCTGGATCCGGAGTCGGTGGACATGCCGGGGGCGTTCCGGGACTTCCTGACGCTGCTGGGCGAGTCGTGAGGCGCGTCCGGCAGCACGCGCCGTAGCGCGCGTCACTTCCGTCACGCGATACTGCCGCCCATGACCGGCACAGGCGTACGCATCAGTGGACTTGTCCTGGCCCTGCTGGCGGGGGCCTCGGCACCCGCGGCGGCGGACCCGGCGACCGCGGGCTCGGCGGTCACCGTGGAGGAACGGCGGCTCGACCGGGCGGTGCCCCAGGAGATCCTGCGGCGGTCCGGATTCGACGCGGTGGCACCGGCGTTCGCCCGTGCCCTCGGCCGCGCGGACTCCTGGGCCGAGGCCCGCCGTACGGTCCTGCGGCAGGGGTCGGCGCTGTGGGAGCGGGCGGTGGACCGGGCGCGGGGGCGTGGTCCGGCGCGCGGGGACCTGCCGCGCGACGACGACCGGCCGCTGTACTGGGCGCGGCTCGGGATGACGCGGGAACTGCGGGGCTGGGAGCCGGAGTTCGGGCTGTCGTCCGGTCAGCGCGCGGCACTGCTGGAGGACCTGGAGCGGACCTCGCGGGGGCAGGAGGACATCCGGCTGCCGGGCGGCGAGGGCCTGCGGCGGGTCCTGGTCACCGGGTTCGACCCGTTCACGCTGGACCGGGACATCCGTATCTCCAACCCGTCCGGGGCGTCCGCGCTGGCGCTGGACGGTGCGGTGATCCGGACCGACCGGGGGCCGGCCCGGGTGGAGACGGCGGTGTTCCCGGTGCGCTGGGACGACTTCGCGGGCGGTGAGGTGGAGCGGGCGCTGCGGCCGTACCTGCCGCGCGTCGACCTGTTCGCGACGGTGAGCCAGGGGCGGGTGGGCCGGTTCGACGTGGAGCGGACCAACGGGGCCTGGCGCGGCGGCTTCGCGGACAACGAGAACGTCTCCCGGACGGGGCTCGTGCCGGTGTCCGATCCGGCCGGGCAGCCGCAGTGGACGACGACCACGCTGCCGTACCGGGAGATCGTGGCGGCGGACACCGGGCGGTTCCCGGTGTACGACAACACCAGCGTCACCGAGGTCCCGGCGGGCGGCACCGAGCCCGTGGTGCGGCCGGACGGGCCCACCCCCGGGTCGGCGGCGCGCGCCGGGGGCGGCGGGGACTACCTGTCCAACGAGATCGCCTACCGGGCGACGCTGCTGCGCGACCGGCTGGGCCTCGGCGACGAGCTGCCCGGCGGGCATGTGCACACGCCGGTGCTCCAGTTCGGCGCCGGGAACACCACCGAGGTCACGGACGCCGACTTCGTACGCAACCGGCGGGACATCGTGGCGCAGGTGCGGGCGATCGTGTCGGTGGCGGTCAGTGCGTCGGCGGAACGGGCGCGGAGCTGACGGCGGGGGTCTCCTCGTCGCCGTCGCGGGTCTGTTCGCCCAGCAGTTCGCGGGCGAGGAGGGTGGCGCCGGCGACCGCGCCCGGCATCAGGAACACCGCGACGACGGGGACCAGGAAGGCCAGGCCCAGCGGGGTGCCGAAGCCCCACACCAGCGTCTTGCGGGAGCGCAGCAGGGCGAGGCGGTCGCGGAGGACGACACCGCGGCGCTGGAGGGCGACGGAGGTCAGCTCCTCGGTGAGGAAGAAGCCGGTGACGAAGAAGCCGATCACGGGGACGACCGTCTGGCCGACGACCGGGATGAAGCCGAGCGCGAAGAGGAGCACGCCCCAGACCGCGGCGCGGACGACGATCCGGAGGCTGTCGCGGCCCGAGATCCACAGCTCCCGCCAGAGCGGCAGCTCGGACTCGGGGGCGGTGCCGTCCGGGGAGACGTCCCGGTCGACCCGCTCGGACAGGCTCTCGTAGAAGGGCTGGCCGATCAGCAGGGTCACCGCGGTGAAGGTGAGCACGGCCAGGAGCAGGGCGAGGGCGAACAGGACGGCGGTGAGGAAGCCGCGGAAGAGGCCGGGCCAGGGGCTCGACCAGTCGTCGGCGAAGGGGGTGGCCCAGGCGACGAAGTCCGCGCCCCACAGGGCGAGCGCCACCAGGGCCGCCAGGTACAGGACCAGGGTGATCAGTCCCGGCAGCAGCCCGAAGCCGTAGCTCTTGCCGTGCCGGGCCACCCAGCGCTGGCCCTTCAGGAGATGACCGAATCCCGCCCCAAGATCACGCATGGGCGCACTCTATCGGGCGGGGGGCCGCGGGTGCAGGGGCACTGCGGCCCGGGGGTCAGTGGCCTGCGGTGAGCTGTCCGGCGAGCCGCTCGCGCATGGCGGCGCTGGGCTCGTTGAGGCCGGTGACGGTGACCTTCTTGCCGCGTTCGGCGTACTTGGTCTCGATGGCGTCCAGCGCGGCGACCGAGGAGGCGTCCCAGATGTGGGTGCCGGAGAGGTCGATGACCACGTCGTCCGGGTCGTTCTTGTAGTCGAACTGGTGGACGAGGTCGTTGGACGAGGCGAAGAAGAGCTCGCCGGTGACCGAGTAGACGACCTGCTTGCCGTCGGGGTCGACCACGCCGGACACCCGGGCCAGGTGGGCGACGCGCTTGGCGAAGATGGTCATCGCGGTGAGGGAGCCGACGACGACGCCGATGGCCAGGTTGTCGGTGGCGACCACGACGACGACGGTGACGGCCATGACGGTCGTCTCGCCCAGCGGCATCCGCTTGAGGGTCTTCGGCCGGATCGAGTGCCAGTCGAAGGTGCCCACCGACACCATCACCATGACGGCGACCAGGGCGGCCATCGGAATGTCCGAGACGACGGGCCCGAAGGCGATGCACAGCACCATCAGGAACGACCCGGCGAGGAAGGTGGACAGGCGGGTGCGGGCGCCGGAGACCTTCACGTTGATCATGGTCTGGCCGATCATGGCGCAGCCGCCCATGCCGCCGAAGAAGCCGGTGACGATGTTGGCGATGCCCTGGCCGATGGACTCCCGGGTCTTGTCGGAGCGGGTGTCGGTGATGTCGTCGACCAGCTTGGCCGTCATCAGCGACTCCATCAGGCCCACCAGCGCCATCGCGAGGGCGTAGGGGGCGATGGTGGTCAGGGTGTCCAGGGTGAACGGCACGTCGGGCAGGCCCGGCACCGGCAGGGAGGACGGCAGGTCGCCCTTGTCGCCGACGGTCGGTACGGCGATCCCGGCGGCGACGGTGATCACGGTGAGGACGACGATGGAGACCAGCGGGGCCGGGACCACCTTGGTGACCTTGGGGAAGAACACCATCAGGGCGAGGCCGCCGATGATCAGCGGGTAGACGGCCCAGGGCACGTCGTGCATCTCCGGCACCTGCGCCATGAAGATCATGATCGCGAGGGCGTTGACGAAGCCCACCATGACGCTGCGCGGCACGAACCGCATCAGCTTGGCGACCCCGAGCGCGCCGAGGACCACCTGGAAGACTCCGGCGAGGATGACGGCGGCGACCAGGTAGCCGAGGCCGTGCTCGCGGTTGAGCGGGGCGATGACCAGGGCGACGGCGCCGGTGGCGGCGGAGATCATCGCCTTGCGGCCGCCGACGACCGAGATCACGACCGCCATGGTGAACGAGGCGAACAGGCCGATCGCGGGGTCGACGCCGGCGATGATCGAGAAGGAGATCGCCTCGGGGATCAGGGCGAGGGCGACGACCAGGCCGGCCAGCACCTCGGTGCGCAGCACCTTGGGTGAGGCGAGCCAGTCCGGCTTGGACAGGCGTGACCCGGGGGTCTGGGACAGCGGTGAGGACATGCGACCGTTCCTGTTCAGGCGCACGCATCCACTTGCCACTGGACGCTCGCGCGCGGTGTGCGTGATCCCCTGGGGAATCGTCCGGGGGAATCGTCCGGGGCCCGGCCGCCTCGACGGGCCTCGACGGACAGAGCGGCGGCCCGTCCGGGGCGCCGGTCGGGCATCATGGTTCTACCCGCTCGACGACTCTACCCTGACGTGAGGGAAGAGTGCGAGTTGCTCAGTACGAGGAGAGACACGGCGATGACGGAACAGCGACAGATGCAGATCGGTGAGGTCGCCGAACGGACCGGTTTGTCGCTGCGCACCATGCGTCATTACGAAGAAGTCGGCCTCGTTATTCCCTCCGCCCGCAGCAAGGGCGGTTTCCGCCTGTACACGGAGTCGGATGTCGAGCGGCTGATGGTGATCCGCCGGATGAAGCCGCTGGACTTCTCCCTGGAGGAGATGCGGGACCTGCTGGAGATCACCGACCGGCTGTCGGCGGCCGGTTCCGGTGAGACGCCCTCCGAGGAGGAGCGGGAGCGGCTGCGGGAGCGCCTGGACTCCTACCGCAAGGTGGCCGACGCGCGCTGCGAGACGCTGCGGGCCCGGCTGTCGATGGCCGAGGACTTCGCCGCCACACTGCGGCAGCGGCTGGCCGAGTCGGGCGGGGGGCCGGGGCGGCGGTAGGGGCGCGGCGGGGGCGACTGGGGCGACGGGGGCGACTGGAAACCGGCGATCCGGGAACCTACCCTGACGTCAGGGTAGGTTCCCGGATCGCGCGCGCGTCAGAGCTTGACGATCATCTTCCCGGTGTTGTCGCCGCGCAGGACGCCGAGGAACGCCTCCAGGTTGTTCTCGATGCCCTCGACGACGGTCTCGCGGTACTTCAGCCGGCCGTCGCGGACCCAGGGGCCGACCTCTTCCACGAACTGGGGCTGGAGGTCGTAGTGGTCGCCGACGAGGAAGCCCTCGATGCGGCCGCGGGTCTGGATGAGGCGGGCGAGGTTCTTCGGGCCGGGGGCGGGCTCGGTGTTGTTGTAGACGGAGATCATGCCGCAGACCGCGATCCGGCCGCCCCGGTTGAGGGAGCCGATGGCGGCCTCCAGGTGGTCGCCGCCGACGTTGTCGAAGTAGACGTCGACGCCGTCCGGGGCGGCGGCGCGGAGCTGGCCGCTGACGTCGCCGTCCTTGTAGTTGAAGGCGGCGTCGAAGCCGTACTCGTCCGTGAGCAGCTTGACCTTCTCGTCGGACCCGGCGGAGCCGATGACCCGCGAGGCGCCCTTCAGCTTGGCGATCTGCCCGACCTGGCCGCCGACGGCGCCCGCGGCACCGGACACGAACACGGCGTCGCCCTCCTTGAAGGAGGCGGTGCGCAGCAGACCGGCGTACGCGGTGAGGCCGGGCATGCCGAGCACACCGAGGTACGTGGACAGGGGCGCGACCTCGGGGTCGACCTTGACGGCCTGCTGCGCGTCCACGACGGCGTACTCGCGCCAGCCGAGCCAGTGCAGGACGTGCTCGCCGACCGCGATGCCCTCGGCGTTCGACGCCACGACCTCGCCGACCGCGCCGCCCTGCATGACCTTGCCCAGCTCGAAGGGGGCGACATAGGACTTGGCGGCGCTCATCCGGCCGCGCATGTACGGGTCGACGGAGAGGTACGTGTTGCGGACCAGCACCTGACCCTCGCCGGGGGTGGGGACGTCCGCCTCGACGAGGGCGAAGTCCTCCTCCTTCGGCCAGCCGACCGGGCGGCTCAGCAGGTGCCATTCGCGGTTGACGGAGGGGAGCGTGGGGGACTCGGTCATGAGCGGCCCTTTCGAAGTTGTTTCAGTACCTGAAACAACTGTGCGCCTGTAAATTTCAGGTTGTCAAACAATGGGTACCCTGAATCCATGGCCGACGCGCACTCCACCCCCCGACCGGACGCACTGACCCTGGAGGTCGTCGAGCTGATCGGCGTGGCCGTGGCCCGGTTCCACGCGGACTACGAGGAGGCGGCGGCCGAGCACGCGCTGACCGGGGCGCAGGCGCGGCTGCTGAGGCTGCTGTCCCTGGAGCCGCTGCCGATGCGCAGGCTGGCCCGCAAGCTGCGGTGCGAACCGTCGAACGTCACCGGCATCGTGGATCGCCTGGAGGCACGCGGACTGGTCGAGCGCCGCCCCGACCCCGGCGACCGGCGCGTGAAGGTGGCGGCGGCGACGGAGGAGGGCCTGCGGGTGGCCCGGAGCCTGCGGGCGTCACTGCGCTTCGCGCGGGAGCCGCTGGCGGGGCTGGCGGAGGGGGAGCGGCTGGCGCTGCGGGACGCCTTGCGGAGGATGGTGGGGGACGAGGGGGTGGAGGGCTGAGCCTCGGGCGGGTGCTTACGCCTCGAACTCGTACTGAAGCTCGTAGAGGTGCCCGGCCTTCACCATGACGGTCACCTCGACCGGGGCCTCCCCGTCACTGTGGACGACCCGGAGGGTGCGCAGGACGGGCGTACCGCTGGTGAGGCGGAGGGCCTGGTACTGCTCCTGGGTGGGGATGCGTGCGGAGACGCGGTCGACGCTGTGGCGCGGGGGATGCCCCAGTTCCGTGAGGAGTGCGGTGGCACCGCCTTTGATCCGGCGGCGTTCCGTCAGCGCCGTGCCCCGGGCGATGTCCAGCGGGTAATAGCAGTGGGCGAGTTCGGCGGGCTCGTCGTCGATCAGGAGGAGCTGGGCGCGCAGCAGCGCCGTGCCGTCCGCCGGGAGGCCGAAGGCGGCTCGGACGTCGGCGGGCGGGATGACCTCGGCGACCTCGCGCAGGGCGCTGCGGGCGTGGGTGCCGTGCTTGGCGGCCTCGGCGAGCCAGCGGCCCGGCGTCGTGAGCGCGGCGGGCCGGACCGTGCGCTGCCGGTGCTCGCGCACCGTGACGGCGGCTCCCGCCCTGCCGACCACGAGGCTCTCCTCCTTGAGGAGTTGCAGCGCCTTCTGCACCGTGGCGTTCGACGCGTCGAAGCGTTCCTTGAGCCGCGCCGTCGAGGGCAGGTTGGCACCCGGCGCGAGTTCGCCGCTCATGATGTCGTCGCGCAGATCGGCGGCGATGCGCTCGTGCAGCGAGCGGCGGTCGACGGCTTCCGTTTCTGCCTGGGGCACGGTCATCCGATCCTGATCTCGTAACGCAGTCTCTGCCGTAGGGCAGGCATCACCATACGGTCGGCCTGGATCGGGCGGTCGTCGCGGTCGAGCGTGAGCCGGGTGAGCCGGAGGACCGGCTCGTCAGGGGCGGTGTCCAGGGTCCGGCACTCCTCCTCGTCGGGCAGCGCGGCCGTCACGTCCTCCCTCACCAGGACGCCGACGTGGCCGAGTTCCGCGAGCAGGGCGACGGCCCCGCCGCGGATCTTGGCGGTGCGGGCGAGGGCGGTGCCCTGGGCGATGGGCAGGGGGTAGTACGTGTCGGTCAGTTCGTTCGGGCGCTCGTCGAGGAGGATCAGGCGGCGGCGCACGACGACCAGCTCCCCTGCCGCGATGCCGAACAGCTCCGCGACCTCGGCCGGTGCGGGCACCTCGCCGGCGTGCAGGATGCGCTGGGTTCCCCGACGGCCCTGCGCGGCGGCTTCGGCGGCCCAGGCGTCTTTCTGCTGCGGGACCTTCCGCGGGGTCAGATACGGAAGGGACGTACTGACCCAGTTGCTCGTGCTCACAAAGCCCTCCTCGCGGCCGATGCCGGGCTCCCCCGGTGACCCCAACGGCAGCGACCTCGCCCGGATGTTCCCCGCCATCCTGCCAACTAACTGCTATTCGCGAAATGCAGTAAGGGTGCCGCTCGTCGGACGCCCAGTTCCCGGAGGTGGCCCCGTGCCCCTGACACAGCGACCTCGTTTCCGGCATGGGGGTCACGCGGCATGTCGTCGGCGAGACCGTGTGGGCCGTCTTCAGGACGACGCCGTCGGCCCCGGTGCCTCGTCCTGCCCCTCGGACAGGAACGGCCGCAGCACCGTCAGCAGGGCCTCGGGCCGGTGCAAGGGGATGATGTGGCCGCTGTCCTCGATGACGTGTCCGGTGAGGTCGTCGGTGACGGGGCGGAGTTGGCGTTCCAGGGCGGGGCCGACGGGGTGGGCGCCGATGGCCAGGGTCGGGACGGTCAGGCGGGTGGTGGTGAGCGCCCGGTCGATCTGGTCGGCGCTCTCGGGCAGGGCCCGGTAGGTGGCGAACGCGCTGCCGAGCGCCGCCCGGCCGGTGTACGCGCGGACGAAGGCGTCCCGGACGGACGGGCGGACGCCCGCGCCGAGGGTGCCGGCGTTCAGGAACCAGTCGACGTACTCGGCCTCGTGTCCTTCGAGGACGGTTTCGGCGAGGCCGGGCGCGGCGGCGTGGAAGCCGAACCACCACGGCGGCCCGCCGGCCAGGAAGTCCTCGGCGCCGGGCAGCCGGCCCAGCAGGGACTCCATGACGACCAGCCGCCGGACGAGGCCGGGGCGGCGCAGGGCGAGGAGGAAGGCCGGCGGGGTGCCGGCGTCGATGCCGGCCACGGCGGCCGAGGAGACGCCGAGCGCGGTGAGCAGCGCCTCGGCGTCCTCGGCCAGGGTGCCGGCGTCGTAGCCGGCGGCGGGCCGGGCGCTCGCGCCGAAGCCGCGCAGGTCCGGGGCGATGACGAGGTGGTCGCGGGACAGGTCGGCCAGGACGTCCGTCCACACCTGCCAGGTGTGCGGGAAGCCGTGCAGCAGCAGGACGGCGGGGCCGGACCCGGCGAGGGCGACGTTGAGTTCGGTGCCGTTGACGGGGACGCGGCGCAGGTCGGGCATGGTGGGCTCCGGGTGCGGGGTGAACAGAGGTGACCTGGTCACCGTAAGGAACTAGCCTGGTGGGCCCAAGACGGCACTTCTGTTTCAGGTGGTGAGGTACGGGTGACCACGTCACGTCCCGGTGATCTGCTCGACCCGCGCTGTCCGACGCGGCAGTTGCTCGACCGCGTCGGCACCAAGTGGACGTCGATGGTGGTGAAGGTGCTGGCCGAGGAGGCGCCGGGCGAGATCCGGTTCGCGGAGTTGCGGCGCCGGGTCCCCGGCATCTCGCAGAAGATGCTGTCCACCACCCTGCGGAGCCTGGACCGCGACGGCCTGGTCGCCCGGCGCGTCGAGCCCACCGTGCCGCCCGCCGTCCACTACCGGCTCACCGAGCTGGGCCTCTCCCTCGAAGGGCCGCTGTCCGCCCTGCGGGTCTGGGCCGAGACGCACATGGCGGAGATCGACCGGAACAACCGGCTCGCCGACGCGCCGGTCAGAGTAGGCGCGCCGGTCAGCGAGTAGGCACGTCGGTTCGGGCGCGGGCGCGGGGGCCGCTCGTCACGAGCACCACCACAGCCACCGGTCGCACGTCTCCGACGCCGACGGCTCCGGGTCGGAGGTCGAGGGCTCGGGGTCGGGGTCGGAGGTTTCCGGGAGGGAAGGGGACTCGTCCGTCGGGGTGGTCGCCGCCGGGGGTGCCGAGGAGGCGCCCGGGGTGGTGGCGTGGGAGGTCGTCGGGTCCGTGTCCTCGTCGTCGTCCGGGGCGCCGGAGTCCGTCGCCTCCGTCGTGCCCGACGCGTCCGGGTCCGCCGACGCCGAGTCCGAGGCGTCCGGGGACGCCGTGCCCGTCGCGCCGGCGGAGGTCCCGTCGTCCACGGGGGCGGCCGTGGTTCCCGGCGCGGGGTCGTCCTCGTCCTCCCGGTCGGAGTCGGGGGCCCCTTCCCCGGACGTGGCCGGCTTCGAGGACGGGAAACCGGGGACGTCGGTGCCGAGTTCGGCCAGGCTCAGGCCGCCGGCGGCGAGTACGAACCCGGCGGTGATCATCAGCGTCCGGCGGCGGCGCCTGCGGTGGGCCGCCGCTTTGCGATCGCGGCGGCCGGACGGTCCGTCGCCCTCGCCGGCGCCGTCGGCGTCCTGGGCAGGACCGTCGGCGACAGGGCCGCCGCCCGCCGGGCCCCGCTCCCGGCTCCGCCGCCCGCCCTGCCGCTGCTCGCGCCTGCGGGCGGCGCGGCCTCCCGGAGCCGCTGCCCCGGCATCGGTGACGGCGTCGGCCGTGGATTCCCCCGCCGCCCCTGCGGTGACGTGCCGTCCGCCGTCTGGGGCTTCCGGCACCCGTCCGCCGTCCGGAGCTTCCGGCACCCGTCCGCCGTTCGCGGCTTCCGGCACCTCCAGGGTCTCCGTGGCCGGTATGCCCGCCGGGCCGGCCGGTGCGCCGCACCCCGGGCAGGCCAGGGCGCCGTTGAGGTGCCGTCGGCACGGCTCGCAGTAGTCCATGACGCGTGAAGGTTAAGTTCCGCGCCGACCGCCTTCCTAGTGCCGCCTGTGAAAGTTGTGTGGGAAACGGCCGCCCCGGCGGGTGACGAGGTTTCGAAAGCTCCCGAAACCGTTATGTGTCCGACCCATTGACACTCCCGCCACCCCGTCCTTACTGTCACGCCAGCATTTCGAACGAGTGACGAAATATCGAACGTAGCGGAGGGCAGCTGCCGTGCGCATCACCGGAATCAGCACGCACGTGGTCGGAACGCCGTGGCGCAACCTGACCTATGTCCAGGTGCACACCGACGAGGGCCTCACCGGAGTCGGCGAGACCCGGATGCTGGGCCACACCGACGCGCTCCTCGGCTACCTGAAGGAGGCCGAGGTCAACCACATTCTCGGCTCCGACCCGTTCGCTGTCGAGGACCTCGTCAAGCGCATGAAGTACGGCGACTACGGGCGCGCGGGCGAGATCGTGATGTCCGGGATCGCCGTCATCGAGATGGCCTGCTGGGACATCAAGGGCAAGGCGCTCGGCGTACCGGTGTGGCAGCTGCTGGGCGGCAAGGTCACCGACAAGGTGAAGGCGTACGCCAACGGGTGGTACACCACGGAGCGGACTCCCGAGGCGTACCACAAGGCAGCCCAGGGGGTCATGGAGCGCGGGTACCGGGCGCTGAAGATCGACCCGTTCGGGACCGGGCACTTCGAGCTGGACCACGAGCAGACGCTGTACGCCGTCTCGCTCATCGAGGCCGTGCGGGACGCCATCGGGCCCGAGGCCGAGCTGATGCTGGAGATGCACGGGCGGTTCTCCCCCTCCACCGCCGTACGGCTCGCCAAGGAACTGGCTCCCTTCAAGCCGGCCTGGCTGGAGGAGCCGGTGCCGCCGGAGAACCTGCGGGCGCTGAAGAAGGTCGCCGAGAAGGTGGACATCCCCGTCGCCACCGGTGAGCGCATCCACGACCGGATCGAGTTCCGGGAGCTGTTCGAGGACCAGTCCGTCGACATCATCCAGCCGGACGTCGGCCACATCGGCGGCATCTGGGAGACCCGCAAGCTCGCCGCGACCGCCGAGACGCACTACACGCTGGTCGCGCCGCACAACGTGGGCGGCTCCGTGCTCACCGCCGCCTCGCTCCAGGTCGGCTTCACCTCCCCCAACTTCAAGATCCTGGAGCACTTCAACGACTTCGCGGACGCGGAGATCAAGAAGGTGGTCAAGGGCGCTCCGCAGGTGGACCCGGAGGACGGGTGCTTCCACCTCTCCGACGCCCCCGGGCTCGGCGTGGAGCTGGACACCGACGCCGCCGCCGAGTTCCCGCAGCAGCAGGCCCGGTTCGACCTGTGGGCCGAGGGCTGGGAGCAGCGCAAGCCCAAGGGCACCCAGTGAGCACCGCCGTCGTCATCGAGGCGCCGGGCGCGCACCGGCTCGTCCCGCACGAGCCGCGCGACCCGGCCGCCGGGGAGGCGCTGGTACGGGTGCACGCCGCCGGTATCTGCGGCAGCGACCGTGAGGTGCACCAGGGCAACAGGCCGGAGGGGTACGTCCGTTACCCGCTGGTCCCCGGGCACGAGTGGTCGGGGACGGTGGAGGCGGTCGGGGCCGGGGTGCCGGTCTCGCTCGTCGGGCGGAAGGTGGTCGGCGAGGGGTTCCGCAACTGCCAGGTCTGCGACCGGTGCCACGCCGGTGAGACAACGTTGTGCACCGCCGGGTACGAGGAGACCGGGTTCACCCAGCCGGGCGCCATGGCCCCGACGCTGACGCTCCCGGCCCGGCTGCTGCACGTCCTGCCCGACGACGCCGACCTGTCGGCCGCCGCCCTGCTGGAGCCGGCCGCCTGTATCGCCGCCGCCGCGCTGAAGGCGAACGCCCGGCCGGGTGAGCGGGTCGCCGTCGTCGGCACGGGCACGCTCGGGATGTTCGCCGTGCAGTTCCTCGCCGCCGGCTCCCCCGCCGAGCTGCTGACCGTCGGTACGCGCGGCGACCGGGAGGCGCTGTCCCGGCAGTTCGGGGCGACCGACTTCCGCACCAAGGACCAGCCGCTCCCCGACGACTTCGACGTCGTCATCGAGACGGCGGGGTCAGCCGACGCCGCCCGTACCGCGGCGGCGCTGCTGCGGCGCGGCGGGCGGCTGGTGCTGACCGGCATCCCGGCGCCCGGCGCCACCGGCCTCGACCCCACCGACCTGGTCGTGCGGCAGCTGGAGGTGCACACCGTCTTCGGGGCGCCCCCGGACGCCTGGGCGCACACCGTCCGGGTGTTCGCCGCCGGGCTGCTCGACCCGCTGCCGCTGGTGACGCACGAACTGCCGCTCGCCGAGTTCCCGCACGCCATCGAGCTGGTGGGGTCCGGCGATCCGAAGGTCGGCAAGGTACTGCTGCGTCCCTGAGGCAGCTCCCAGCCGTACGCCGGTACGGGGGCGACCTGACGGCCTCCGTACCGGCGTACACCCATGCCCCGCCCGTCTGCCATGTGCCGCGAACCTTGTCCGGCATATCGAACACGAAGGACAGCTTGTGACCGACGCTTCCGCCACGGCGCCCCGCCGGCCCGGTGAGCAGGCGCTCACCGCCCTCGGCCTGGGCGCGCCCGCCCTCGACCCCGCCGACGCCTCGCCGCACACCTTCCCGGACGGCGGTCGCTGGCGCACCGAGATCCCGTCCTGCGAGGGTCCCGAGGCGCTGGCGGTGGTCCTGAAGGAGTCCTCCCGCCTCGACGTGCCGATCCACCGGATCAGCCAGGGCAGCGGGGTGTGGATGCTCTCCGACGCCGAGATCACCGAGATGGTCGAGGCCACCGCCGCCCGCGACATCGAACTGTGCCTGTTCACCGGTCCGCGCGGGACCTGGGACATCGGCGGCTCCACCCGGACCGACTCCGGCGGCGGCGGGCTGCGCGCACGCGGCCACGACGCGGTCGCCGGGTGCGTCGAAGACGCGGTGCGGGCCACGGAGCTGGGCGTCAAGTGCCTGCTCGTCGCCGACGAGGGCGTGCTGTGGACGCTGCACCGGGCGCGGGCCCAGGGGATCATCCCCGCCGACACCACCCTGAAGGTCTCGGCGCTCGTGGGCCCCGTCAACCCTGCCTCGTTCGCCGTCTACGAGCGGCTCGGCGCCGACTCCGTCAACGTGCCCAGCGACCTGACGCTGGACCACCTCACCGAGATCCGCCGGGTGTCGGCGGCGCCGATGGACATGTACATCGAGGCGCCGGACGACCTGGGCGGCTATGTACGGATGTACGAGGTGGCGGAGCTGATCCGGCGCGGCGCCCCGCTCTACCTGAAGTTCGGTCTGTCGAAGTCCCCCGGCATCTACCCGTACGGCCACCACCTGCGGGAACTGACGCTGGCCACCGCCAAGGAGCGGGTGCGGCGCGGGCGGCTCGCACTGGACCTGCTCGCGCGGCACGGTGCCGGCGGCGACATGGCCCCGCTCGGCACGCGGCTGCCCGGCTCGCTCAACCGGTTCGAGATCTCGTCATAACGTTCTGGAAACTCCCTTCTCAAAAGAAGACACGACCGCGCACAATCCGACACACCTCGTCTCGGTTCCTCCTCGCACACATCAAGGATGATGATCATGCGTAACCGCAGAGCCGCACTCGCCGCCATCGCCTCGGCCGCCTCCCTCGCCCTGACCCTGACCGCCTGCGGCCAGAACAGCGAGGGCGGCAGCGAGGAGGACAAGGGAAGCTCGGAGGGGGCGACCATCGGCATCGCGATGCCGACCAAGTCCTCCGAGCGGTGGATCGCCGACGGCGCCAACGTCGTCAAGGAGTTGGAGGCCAAGGGCTACGAGACCAAGCTGGTCTACGGGGAGGACGACCCCGACCAGCAGGTCTCGCAGATCGAGAACCTGATCACGCAGGGCGTGAAGGCGCTGATCATCGCGGCCATCGACAACAAGTCGATGAACAACGTGGTGCAGCAGGCCAAGGACGCCGACATCCCGGTGATCTCCTACGACCGCCTGATCCTGGGCACGGAGAACGTCGACTACTACGCCTCCTTCGACAACGAGAAGGTCGGCGAGCTGCAGGGCAACTACATCCTGGAGAAGCTCGGACTGAAGGACGGCAGCGAGAAGGGCCCCTTCAACATCGAGCTGTTCGCCGGCTCCAACGACGACAACAACACCCGCTACTTCTTCAACGGCGCGATGAGCGTCCTCAAGCCGTACATCGACAAGAAGCAGCTCGTCGTCCGCTCCGGGCAGACCGCCCTCAACCAGGTCACCACCCTGCGCTGGGACGGCGGCACCGCCCAGAAGCGCATGGACGACATCCTGACCTCGTCCTACAAGAGCGAGCGGGTCGACGCGGTCCTGTCGCCGTACGACGGCATCTCCATCGGCATCCTGTCCGCCCTCAAGTCGGACGACTACGGCTCCAAGAGCAAGCCGCTGCCGATCGTCACCGGCCAGGACGCCGAGCTGGCCTCGGTGAAGTCGATCATCGCCGACGAGCAGTCGATGAGCGTCTTCAAGGACCTGCGGGAGCTGGCGAAGGTGTCCGCCGACATGGTCGACGGCCTCCTCAACGACAAGGAGCCCGAGGTCAACGACACCAAGACGTACGACAACGGTGCCAAGGTCGTCCCGGCCTACCTCCTCGAGCCGGTCGCCGTCGACAAGGACAACTACCAGAAGGTCCTCGTCGACTCCGGCTACATCAAGGCGAGCGACCTCAAGTAACCGCCGGTACCGAGTGATTGGAAGGCACGACCATGGCGGGACCCGTCCTGGAAATGCGCTCGATCGTCAAGACCTTTCCCGGCGTCAAGGCGCTGTCGGACGTCACGCTGACCGTACGGCAGGGCGAGGTCCACGCCATCTGCGGGGAGAACGGCGCCGGCAAGTCGACGCTGATGAAAGTCCTCTCCGGAGTCCATCCGCACGGCACCTACGAGGGCGAGATCCTCTTCGAGGGGGAGACCTGCGCCTTCAAGGACATCCGGGCCAGTGAGCAGCGCGGCATCGTGATCATCCACCAGGAGCTGGCCCTGGTGCCCTATCTCCCCATCGCGGAGAACATCTTCCTCGGCAACGAGCACGCCGCCCGGGGCTTCATCAACTGGAACGACACCCTCAAGCACGCCACCGAGCTGCTGCGCCGGGTCGGTCTGGACGAGCACCCCGAGACCCGGGTCGCGGACATCGGTGTCGGCAAGCAGCAGCTCGTCGAGATCGCCAAGGCGCTGTCGAAGAAGGTGAAGCTGCTCATCCTCGACGAGCCGACGGCGGCCCTGAACGACGAGGACAGCGGCAAACTGCTCGACCTGATCCTCCAGTTGAAGGAACAGGGCATCACCTCGATCATCATCTCGCACAAGCTGAACGAGATCCGCCGGGTCGCCGACTCGGTGACCATCCTGCGGGACGGGCGGAGCATCGAGACGCTGGACGTGAAGGCCGAGGAGACCACCGAGGACCGGATCATCTCCGGGATGGTCGGCCGGGACCTGGAGCACCGCTTCCCCGAGCGCTCCCCGCACCAGCCGGAGGAGGGCCGGGCACCGGCCCTGGAGATCCGCAACTGGACCGTGCACCACCCCATCGACCAGCAGCGCAAGGTGGTCGACGACGTCTCGCTGAACGTACGGCGCGGCGAGATCGTCGGCATCGCGGGCCTGATGGGCGCCGGCCGCACCGAGCTGGCGATGAGCGTCTTCGGCCGCACCTACGGCCGGTACGCGGGCGGCACGGTACTGAAGGACGGCACGGAGATCCGTACCAAGACCGTCCCGGAGGCGGTCAAGCACGGCATCGCGTACGTCACCGAGGACCGCAAGCACTACGGGCTCAACCTCATCGACACCATCGGGCGCAACATCTCGCTCAGTGCCCTGGGCAAGGTCGCCAAGCGAGGGGTCGTCGACGAGCACGGCGAGCGTCAGGTCGCCGAGGGCTTCCGCAAGTCGATGAACATCAAGGCACCGACCGTGTTCGAGCCGGTGGGCAAGCTGTCCGGCGGCAACCAGCAGAAGGTCGTCCTCAGCAAGTGGATCTTCGCCGGTCCGGACGTGCTGATCCTGGACGAGCCGACGCGCGGCATCGACGTCGGCGCGAAGTACGAGATCTACACGGTCATCGACCAACTGGCCGCCGAGGGCAAGGCGGTCGTCTTCATCTCCTCCGAGCTGCCGGAGCTGCTCGGCATGTGCGACCGCATCTACACGATGGCCGCGGGGCGGCTGACCGGTGAGTTCTCGCGGGCCGAGGCCTCGCAGGAATCGCTGATGCGTCAGATGACGAAGGACAAAGAGGTAACCCGATGAGCACGGATGTGACCGCCAAGTCGCCGGCCCCCGCGCCGGCCGGGAAGGGCGGGCCGGCCGGCGGCGACGGCCTGCTCCAGCTGATGCTGGACGGGATGCGCCGCAACATGCGGCAGTACGGCATGCTGTTCGCCCTCGGCCTGATCGTGGTGCTGTTCGCGGTCTGGACCGGCGGTGACCTGCTGCTGCCGCGCAACGTCTCCAACCTGGTCCTGCAGAACAGCTACATCCTGATCCTCGCGATCGGCATGATGCTGGTGATCATCGCGGGCCACATCGACCTGTCGGTCGGCTCGCTGACGGCGTTCATCGGCTCGATGGCCGCCGTGTTCATGGTCAAACACGATCTGCCCTGGCCGCTCGCGCTGGTGCTGTGCCTGCTGATGGGCGCGGTCGCGGGCGCGGTGCAGGGCTTCTTCATCGCGTACGGCGGCATACCGTCGTTCATCGTGACCCTGGCCGGCATGCTGATCTTCCGCGGTCTGACGGAGATCTTCCTGGAGGGCCAGACCCTCGGCCCGTTCCCGGAGGGCCTGCAGAAGGTCGCCAACGGCTTCATGCCGGAGGTCGGTCCGGAGACCAACTACCACAACCTGACGTTGCTGCTCGGCATCGCGCTGATCGCGTTCGTGGTCTTCCAGGAGCTGCGGGACCGCAAGCGCCAGCAGGAGTTCGACCTGGACGTGCTGCCGGCCAAGCTGTTCGGCCTGAAGCTGGTGGCGCTGGGCGCCGCCATCCTCGTCGTCACCATGCTGCTCGCCTCCTACAAGGGCGCCCCGATCGTGCTGCTGATCCTGGGCGTGCTGCTGGTCGGCTTCGGCTATGTCATGCGCAACGCGATCATCGGCCGCCACATCTACGCCATCGGCGGCAACCTCCCGGCGGCGAAGCTGTCGGGTGTGCGGGACAAGAAGGTCACCTTCCTGGTCTTCGTGAACATGGGCATGCTCGCGGCCCTGGCGGGTCTGGTCTTCGCCGCCCGCTTCAACGCGGCCTCGCCCAAGGCGGGCCTCAACTTCGAGCTGGAGGCCATCGCCGCCTCGTTCATCGGCGGGGCGTCGATGAGCGGCGGCGTGGGCACGGTCCTCGGCGCGATCATCGGCGGTCTGGTCCTGGGCGTGCTGAACAACGGCATGAACCTCGTCGGCATCGGCACCGACTGGCAGCAGGTCATCAAGGGCCTGGTGCTGCTGGCGGCGGTCGGCTTCGACGTGTGGAACAAGCGCAAGGTGGGTTCGTAGGTCAGTTCCGGCCCCCCGCCCGCCCGGGCGGGGGGCCGATCCCTTTCAGGAGAGCCGCATGGAACTGAGCAGACGCACGGTCATCGCAGGCGCCGCCGCGGCGGGCGTCGCCGCCACCGCGATCGGCACCACGGCACACGCAGCAGGGGGAGGCAGGAAGCCGGTGAAGGAACTCTTCGGCAAGCTCGCCGACGGCACGAAGGTGTACCGCTGGTCGCTGGAGAACGGCGGCACCCGGATGAAGGTGCTGTCGTACGGCGGTGTGGTGCAGTCCCTGGAGATCCCCGACCGGCGCGGCCGGTACGCGAACGTCTCCCTGGGCTTCGACAACCTCGACGACTACGTGGCCCGCAGCCCGCACTTCGGCGCCCTGATCGGCCGCTACGGCAACCGCATCGCCAAGGGCCGTTTCACCCTGGACGGCACCACGTACCAGCTCTCCGTCAACGACGGCGAGAACTCCCTGCACGGCGGCGCCCTCGGCTTCGACTACCGGGTGTGGGACGTCGAGCCGTTCACCAAGGGCTCCGACGTCGGCCTGGTCCTGCACTACACCAGCGTCGACGGCGAGATGGGCTACCCCGGCACCCTCAAGGCCACGGTCACCTACACCCTCACCCGCTCCGGCGACTGGCGCATCGACTACGAGGCCACCACCGACAAGGCCACCGTCGTCAACCTCACCAGCCACGTCTACTGGAACCTGGCCGGCGAGGGCAGCGGCACCATCGAGGACCACGAGCTGTCCATCGCCGCGTCCCGCTTCACACCCACCGACGCGGGCCTGATCCCGACGGGCGAACTGGCCCCGACCGCCGCCACCCCCTTCGACTTCCGCCGCGCCAAGCCGATCGGCCGCGACATCCGCGCCGCCCACCCGCAGCTGGTCCTCGCCAAGGGCTTCGACCACAACTGGGTCCTCGACAAGGGCATCACCGCCCGCCCCGAGCAGATCGCCACCCTGCGCGACCCGTCCTCCGGCCGCACCCTGAGGATCGCCACCGACCAGCCCGGCCTCCAGTTCTACTCGGGCAACTTCCTCGACGGCACCCTCACCGGCACCGGCGGCCGGCTCTACCGGCAGGGCGACGCCCTGTGCCTGGAGACCCAGCACTACCCGGACTCCCCGAACCAGCCGTCGTTCCCGTCGACCGTGCTGCGCCCCGGCGAGACCTACCGGACGACGACCGTCCACTCGTTCGACTCCTGAGCCCCGGTCGTCACACTTCCCTCACATGAGGTGAACACCGGCCCGGGCGCCTCCGTACTCATGGGCGGCCCGCGCTCCCCCGCGCGGGCCGTTCCCGCTACGGAGGTTCCCTTGGCCGGCAACGTCACCTCGCTGTTCCGCTCCGCCTCGGCGCACAGCCCGTCGATGGCGGCGCTGACCCGGGAGACCGGCGACGGCGCGGGGCCCGTGGACTTCTGCATCCCCTGCAACCCGTACTTCCCGACGCCGGAGATGTTCCAGGAGATGGCGGGGCGGCTGCGGGACATCATCACGTACTACCCGAGCGGCGCCGACACCATCACCGCCGAGCTGTGCGGACTGCTGCAACTGCCCCCGCAGTGCGTGGCGATGGGCAACGGCTCCACCGAACTGATCACCTGGATCGACCACCTCCTCGTCCGCGAGTCCCTCGCCGTCCCCGTCCCCACCTTCGGCCGCTGGACCGACCAGCCGATGGAGACCGGCAAGCGGGTCGACATGTTCCCGCTCCAGGAGTCCAGCGGCTTCGCCCTGGACCTCGCGCAGTACGCCGAGTTCATCCGGGCCCGGGGCACCCGGGTCGCCGTCATCTGCAACCCCAACAACCCCGACGGGGGCTTCCTGCACAAGCACGCGCTCGTGCAGTTCATGGACGCGATGGCCGACCTGGACCTGGTGGTGATCGACGAGTCGTTCCTGGAGTTCGCCGACGCGGAGGCCGAGCCGAGCGTGGTCCAGGAGGCGATGCTCCGCCCCAACGTCATCGTCCTGCGCAGCCTCGGCAAGAACTTCGGCCTGCACGGCATCCGCTTCGGCTACCTGGTCGCCAACCCGGCCCTCGCGGGCAAGGTCGGCTCCATGCTGCCCAAGTGGAACCTCAACTCCTTTGCCGAGCACGTCGTCTTCATGCTGCGCGACCACGGCGCGGAGTACGCGCAGAGCCTGCACGAGGTGCGGCGCGACCGCCTGGAGATGTCCAGCCGGCTCTCCTCCCTCCCCGGCCTGACGGTCTACCCCTCCCAGGGCAACTTCCTCTTCGTCCGCCTCCCCGTCGGCGCCGAGGGCACCGTGGTCCGGGACCGGCTGCTGACCGAGCACCGGGTGCTGGTCCGCGAGTGCGGCAACAAGATCGGTTCCTCCAGCCGCTTCCTGCGGCTCGTGGTGCGCCCCCAGGTGGACGTACGCCGTCTGGTGTCCGGCCTGGAACAGGTGCTCTACGGGACCAGGAGGGGAGCCGCCGTGCCCGAGCAGGCCACGGGGAGCGGCTACAGCTCGGGCACGGCGGCGGTGGACCGGCTGATGGGCGAGACCAACGGCGGCGGAACGCGGGGGCTGGCCGCGCAGGCCGTCGCGGCCGCGATGCCGATGCCGGCGGCACCGCAGGAGATCCCGCAGCAGTTCCCGCCGCCGATGCCTCAGCCGGCACCCCAGCCGATGCCGATGCCGGCCCCGCAGCCGCAGATACCGGCAGCGGCGGCCGCGGCCGCGCCCGCCGGCCCCACCCCGCCCGGCGTTCCCGCGCGCGGCGGGCTCACCGCCGCCCAGGTACGGGGCACCGACGGTCTGGCGGCGGCCCCGGCGACGGGCTGGCCCGGGGCGCAGCGCTGGCCGGACGCGGCGGGCGTGGGCCGGACGGGGTGACACCCGTTGCCCGCTCCGGCGCGCGGACGGGCCGGTGATCCGCCGGCCACCGCCCAAGTGCCGCCGCACGCCCCGGACTTGCCGCCACGAAGCGCATTCGCCCGACCCCGGAGGGTAGCGATGGGGGTGGCCCCCGCCGACGCGGGGGGCACCTGCACCGAAGGGAACGACATGGCAGCCATCGAGCGGATCGACGTACGGATCGTCACGGCGAGCAACAGCCCGTCAGGAGTGCGGGGCTGGGTCTACGTCAACGTCGCCGGCCGGGAGTTCGCCCTGGACTCCAGCCGCGACGAGTGGGAGCCCGGCACCGACGTCACCTATGTGCTGGGGGACGGCGCCAACATCTACGAGCCCGAGCGCAACGATCCCCGCGATCCCCAACTGGACACCGACGACCTGGACCGCTACCCGGTCTACCTGCGCTACGCGCCGCCGTCGGACAAGCCGGACGAGACGTGGCGCCTGGAGCGGGTCATCGTCACGGTCAACCCCGGCGGCGACCTCCCGGCCCGCTACGACAACCTGCGGCTGGCCGGCAATCCCGCGATCTGGCTCGGCCGGAACAGCGGCCAGGTGGTGAACCTGCGGCGCGTGTGACCGGCCGCCCTGCCGCGCGGACCCCGCCGCCCTGCCCGGCCGGCGGGGTCCGCGCGGTGCCGGTCAGTAGGCGACGGGCCAGCCGGTGCTCCAGTTCAGCAGGTTGATGCCGAGCTTCGGGGTGCCGCCGTCGTTGCCGTCGTAGTAGTGGTAGACGATCAGGTCACCGTCGGAGTCGTTCATGATCGACTGCCCGCCGGGACCGATGACGCTGCCGTGCGACTCCAGCACCGGCGTGCCTCCGTTGTTCATCATCGACACCCCGTTCTTGTCGTAGTAGGGCCCGGTGACGGAGGTGGCCCGCCCCACCTTGACCTTGTACGTGGAGCTGGTGCCGGCGCAGCAGGTGTCGTACGAGGCGAAGAGGTAGTAGTACCCGTTCCGCTTGACGATGTACGGCGCCTCGACGGCCTTGGTCCCGGTCGGGCGGGAGGCCAGCGAGTACCGGGTGGTGTTGCTCGACAGCTGCTTCCCGGTGGACGGGTTGATCTGGATCATCTTGATCCCGGTCCACCAACTGCCGAACGACAGCCACCACTTGCCGTCGTCGTCGACGAAGAGGTTCGGGTCGATGGCGTTGTAGTCGCTGGAGCCGTTCGACGTGTAGACGATGCCGTAGTCGGTCCAGCTGCCCGGCTGTCCGGTGGTCGAGCCCGCCAGCCCGATGGCGGAGGTGTTCACGCCGAACGACGAGACGGAGTAGTACATCAGGTACTTCCCGCCGTGGTACGAGATGTCCGGCGCCCAGGACTCCGGGACCGAGGAGTACGTCGACCACCAGCTCGGCTTGGACGAGAACGCGTCGGCGCCCGCGCTGAAGGCGGTGCGGTCGGTGGAGCTCTTGCTGGAGATGCCGCCGCCGGTGGCGTAGAGCAGGTACTGCCCGGACGAGGTGCGGATCATCGTCGGGTCGTGGGTGACGACGGAGCCGGTGACGTAACCGGGGTTCGGGTACGCCGACGCCGTACCCGGCACGAGGGCGAGCAGGGCGGCGACGGGGAGGGCGAGGAGAGCGGTGCGCTTGCGGCTCATACGGGTTCTCCTTGCGGAAGGGGGATGTTCGACCTACCGAACAGCGATCGCAAGTTCGAACGGACCGTAGAATCGAACCCCTTGCGCGTCAATGGTTCGCGCAGACACTCGCCCTCCCCACCCACCCCGAGCGGTCAGTGGTCCGTCTCCAGGTGCAGCTTGAGGAGGTCCACGCCGTAGTCGTTGCCGTTGGGGGTGCGGATCATGGTGTGGATGTGCTCCTGGGTGGGGGTACCGCCGCCCATGCCCATGCCGCCGCCACCGCCGGGCCCGCCGCTCGGCATACCGGACGGCTGACCACTGGGCATCCCGGACGGCTGCCCGCTCGGCATACCGGACGGCTGCCCGCTCGGCATACCGCCGCCCCCCGCCGAGTCGGTGCCGTAGAACAGCGGCGACTGGGCGTCGTACTCGATGAGGACGACCGGGCTGTGCACGCGGTAGTAGAACGCGGAGGAATCCTTGGTCTCGCCGAGCCAGTAGAAGTAGGTCTCGTCGATGTGCTCCTCCACCTCCTTCATCTTCACCGCGGCGTGCCCGTCGTCCATGTAGCCGACGTAGACGCCGACCAGGTCGAGCAGCTTCTGCTTCTGCGCGTCGGTCATCTCGGAGCCGGGCAGCCCCGCGTAGGGCAGCTCCAGGTTGTCCGCGCCCGCGCCCGCGATCATGTCGGTGCCGCTCTTCTCCTTGCTGGAGTCGATGACCTCGGCCCGCTGGGCCGACGTCAGCGAGCGGATCATCGCGAGACCGGCCTTGGTCTCCGACTTGAACAGGGAGATCTTCTCGCCCTTGTACGTCTTCTCGGTCGGCTCCGAGCCCATGAAGGTCGGGGTCATGACGACCTGGTCACCGAGGACGAAGTAGTTGATGGCCACATGGTGGCCCTCGAACTGGAAACCCCACGGCTTGGTGGTCGAGGGGGTGCCCATGAAGGTGAAGAAGTAGGCGCCCTCCTCCAGGGTCTCCCGGTTGCCGCCGTTGTACTCACCGAGGAAGCCGTTGAGCTTCATGATGCCGCGGGTCTGCTTGAGCCCGTCGGCGGAGAGGGCCGCGCCCAGCAGGGCGTAACCGAGTTTCTGCTGCGCCTCGGTCAGGTCGCCCATCCGGGCGCCCTCGCGCTCGTAGCCGTCGACGTTGCTCCAGGCCAGCCACTCGTCGTCGTCCACCTCGAAGACGGATGCCTTGCGCTCCTTGGCGGTCAGCCCGTCCAGGAACTTCTGCGCGGCCTGGACCACCTTGTCGGTGGAGACGTCGGTGGAGTGGATCGAGTACAGGTCGTCGACGACCTTGCCGTCGGTGGTGACACCGACGAAATCGGCGTACTTCACCGCCGTGACACCCGGTCCCATGCCGCCGGTGTCACCGCCGGGGCCGCCGCTCGGCGCCCCGCTGGAGGCGGCGTCCGACGTACCGGAGGAGTCGGTGGAGCAGCCGGCCACGCCGGTCATGGTCGCCACGGCCGCGGCGCCGCCGAGCAGCAGCGACCGGTTCATGAACCAGCGGCGGGTGCGCTCGGTCTGGGGGGTGCGTGGTCTGTGTGCGTGCATGGGGGCCACATTCCCCGACGGACCTTATTTTTCCGTGAGTTGTTCCTGTGCGAGACCCATGAAGGCGCCGGTTGTCATGTCACCGGCACCGCGCTACTGGGCTTCCAGCAGCCAGCCCACGGGGTTGTCGTCCTGCCGGTCCGAGGCGGACTTCATCGCGCGGCCCAGGCTGATCTTCTCGGTACCGTCGGTCACCTCGAACCCGACCCGGGGACCCGACCCCTGCACGTCGAAGGTCTTCGAGCTCCAACTGCCGCTCCGGAAGACGGAGACGCGGATGCGGGAGTCGCCGAAGTCGGAGGCGAGGGAGAACCAGAGTCCCTTCCAGCCGTACCCGCCGTGCGGCGGCGGCACCGGCACGACGACGGCGTCCTTGTAGTGGATGATCTTTCCGGTCTCGTCGGCGATGAACCCGTGGGGAACGCTGCCGGTCTGGAACGAGGGCACGGCGCCACTCCTCTCCTCGGGGGAAACCCCGCTTGAGCTGTGCGGCCATGGTCAGGCGCCGGTTCCGCCCCCGGCCAGCTCCGGCCAGCGCTTCCGCCCTGTTCCCGGACAAGGTCTCCCCACCCGGTTTGATCCCCGGGGGGCCCGCCGCACGGGGTACGGGCGCGGCCGGTGACACGTCCGCTCACCGATGGGGAGGTCGAGGTCCAGGTGACGGCGCTCGGCCTGGCCGGTTCTCGCCGCTCACACGAGTGATGTCCGCGCGAACCGTCTTGACGGGCGGATCCCCGTCCAGCACCTCCCAGTGGTCCGCCAGCGCCTCGACCAGCACCAGCCCCCTGCCGTGCTCGTCGAGCGGCCCGACTGGGCGTACGGCCGGGCGCGGCGGGCCGGTGTGCGTGTCCGCCACCTCGATCCGGAGGCCCTCCGGGCGGAGGGTGAGACGCAGTTCGAAGTCCCGGCCGGGAACCCGGCCGTGGGTCACGGCGTTGGCGGCCAGCTCCGCGACGATCACGGCGGCCCGCTCGGAGACGTCCGAGCCGTAGGGGATGCCCCACTCCTCCAACTGGTTCTCCGCCAGCCGCCGCGCGAGGCGGGCGCCGCGCGGGGTGGCACTGAGACGCTGAGCGAACACACGTACGGTGACGACGCCCTGCCGGGCGGGTGGTGCGGTCATGCGCCCAATCTGACGCCCTTGCGCCCGCTTCACCAGGGCGGCAGTGCGTACTCCGCGCGAGAGTACGCGGTGACTGACTGGACAGTACTCGTCACGTGCCGTGACCATGGGTGCGGGAGGTGGCCGACTGTGGTCGATGAGTCTTCGGACAGT
Organism: Streptomyces sp. NPDC090994; assembly: GCF_044768905.1. Taxonomy (NCBI): domain Bacteria; kingdom Bacillati; phylum Actinomycetota; class Actinomycetes; order Kitasatosporales; family Streptomycetaceae; genus Streptomyces; species Streptomyces sp. NPDC090994. The sequence goes on along the minus strand of NZ_JBIVWS010000010.1, from coordinate 218,536 downwards.
CTGCGGACGTTCGGTGCGGTGGTCCAGGCGTTGCGCGAGCACGTGGGGTTGAGCCGGGAGCAGTTCGCGGAGCTGGTGCGGTTCTCCAAGCACACGGTGGCTTCGGTGGAGTTGGGGAGGCGGATGCCCGACGTCGACTTCGTCGAGCGGGGCGAGGTGGCCACGGGCAACACGGGCGCGCTGCGGAAGGCGGCGGTGCATCTGGTGCGGCAACCGGGGTTGGCGGCGTGGTTCCGGCGGTGGGCACAGTTGGAGCGGATGGCCATCGCCTTGTACACGTACGAGTGCCGGATGATTCCCGGCTTGTTGCAGACCGAGGCCTATGTACGCGCTCTGTCCGCAGCTGCGGTGCCGCCGCTGAGCGACGACGAGATCACGGAACGGTGGATCGCGCGAGCAGAGAGGCAGAAACTGCTGAGAGAGCGTCCGAACACCACGTTCAGCTTCATCCTGGAAGAGCAGGTGTTCCTGCGGCGTACGGGCGGAGCCGAAGTGATGCGGGAACAGATCGACCACGTGCTGGAAATTGCTGAGCTACGCAATGTCCAAATTCAGCTTATGCCCCTGGTGCAGGAGAAACACGCCGGGTTGCAGGGCCCTATCCATCTGCTGGAGACACCCGAGAACCAGTGGCTCGCCTACAACGAGGGGCAGAAGAGCGGACAGCTGATCACGGACCGAAAAGTAGTCAGCGTGTTGCTGAAGCGGTATGCCAGTATGCGCTCACAGGCTCTCACCGTCCCGGACTCCGCGAGCCTGTTGCGGCGGATGCGAGGAAATCTATGACTACCGACCGACTGAACTGGTTCAAGTCCAGCTACAGCAGCAGCAGCGACGGCGACTGCGTAGAGGTCGCCCTCACCTGGCACAAGTCCAGCCACAGCAGCGGCGGCGACGGTGACTGCGTCGAAGTCGCCCGCGCCTGGCGCAAGTCCAGCCACAGCAGCGCTTCCGGCGACGACTGCGTAGAGATATCCACCACCCCCCACACCGTCCACGTCCGCGACTCCAAGGACAAGACCGGCCCCCGCCTCGCCCTCTCCCCCGCCGCCTGGGACGGTTTCCTCACGCGCCTACGAGGCTGACGCCGCCTCGATCACGGCGTCCAGCAGCGCACGCGACCGGCGCAGGTCGTCGATCATCCGGTCGATTCGGGCCCGTTCCGCCATCAGTTCCTCGACGAGGCGCGCGTCGGCGGTGCGGGAGGGGCCGCCGTCGCTGTCGCGCATGCACGGCAGCAGCTCGGCGATCTTCGAGCTGCACAGCCCGGCCGCGTACAACTCCTGGATACGCCGCACCCGTTCCACCGCGGCCTCCGTGAACTCGCGGTGCCCGCCGGGAGTGCGCGAGGCCCACAGCAGGCCCTCCTGCTCGTAGTACCGCAGGGACCGCTCACTGACACCCGTACGGCGGGCCAGCTCACCGATGCGCATGACGCACGTCACACCTTTCCGCCTTGAATCTGACAGTCATGTCAAGTTCTAGCGTAAGCGCATGACCTACGGACCGACCACCTCCCCGCTCCTCGACCCGGCCCGCCTCGGCAGCCACCGGCTGGCGAACCGCCTGGTCATCGCCCCCATGACCCGTAACCGTGCGGAGCCCGACGGCACGCCCACGCCACTGATGGCCGAGTACTACGCGCAGCGCGCCACCGCCGGGATGATCATCGCGGAGGCGTCCACGCCGAACGCGGAGGGGCAGACCTACCCGAACATCACCGCCCTGCACACCGACCGCCACGAGGCCGGCTGGCGGCGGGTCGTCGAGGCCGTCCGGGCGGCCGGAGGCGGACCCGTGTTCGTCCAGCTCCAGCACGGCGGCCGGGTGGGCCACCCCGACACGAGCGGCCTGACCCCGGTCGCCCCCTCCCCCGTACCGCTGCCCGGGACGATCCACACGCCCGGCGGCCCCCGGCCGAGCGTCACGCCGCGGGAGATGACCGCCGACGACATCCGGCGGACGGTCCGCGACTTCGCCTCCGCCGCCCGCCGCGCGGTCGACGCGGGCTTCGCCGGCGTCGAGGTGCACAGCGCCAACGGCCACCTGCTGCACCAGTTCCTGGCGTCCGGCACCAACCGGCGGACCGACGGCTACGGCGGTGGCGTCGACGGCCGCGTCCGGTTCGCCACGGAGGTCGTCGCCGCCGTGGCCGAGGCGATCGGGCCCGAGCGGACCGGGCTGCGCGTCTCCCCCGGCAACACGGTCAACGGCATCGCCGAGACCGACACCGAGACGCTCTACCCGGCCCTGCTGGCGGCCGTCTCCGGACAGGGGCTCGCCTATCTGCACCTCGCCTACGCCGATCCGGACCGGCCGCTGTTCCACCGGCTGCGCGAACTGTGGACCGGCACGCTCATCGCCAACCCCGTCCTGCCCGCCGACCGCCTCCCCGCCGACGGCGGCCGGGCGGCCGGGGAACGCCTCCTCGCGGCCGGGGCCGACCTCGTGGCGCTCGGCCGGCCCTTCCTGGCCAACCCCGACCTGGTCGCCCGTATCCGCGCCGGGGCACCCGTCAACGACGTACGGGCGAAGTACTTCATGTACACCGGCGGACCCGTCGGGTACACGGACTACCCCACCTACCGGGCGGAGCCCGTCGGCGGCGCGGGCGGCGGGCGTTGATCAGCCCCGGTCCGGTTCCGGAGCGGCCGGTTCCACCGGCAGCCACAGTTCACACGTCGCCGTACTGAAATCCTCCGCGCGGTCGAGGACCGCGACGATCGACGGGCCCGGCCGCAGGCGCCACGGGTTGGACGGGAACCACTCGGCCGCGGTCGCCGCCCACGTCGTCTGGAGGGTCTCCGGGTACGGCCCGGCGCTGCGGAAGACCGCCCACCGCCCGGCCGGCACCTCGATGGCGTCGAGGTCGTCGGGGACCGGGGTGTCCCCGGTGACGGCGACCCCGTGGAGGTAGGTCAGTTCAGTGCCCTCCGGCGCGTCCGGGGCGAGGTCGTCGCTGACCTGGAGCAGGCCGGCCGGGTCGGTGTCGGAAAGGGTCTTCAGCCGCTCGTGCTCCTGCCGCGGCAGCGCGGCGACGTGCCGCTGGATGTGCGGGTTGACGCCCCGGTGGACGAGCGGGACCCGCGCCGCGTGGCCGATCAGGCGGAACGCGGGGCGGTCGGCGATACGGGTGTCCATGGAGATGCTCCCTTCTACGGTCAGGCGGAACCTGAGCCGGGGTTGTGTGCGCAGTGGGCCTCCGTCACGGCGTACCTCGCGGGGCGCGGCGCCGTGGACCGCGCGGAACGCGCGTCCGAACGCCTCCGTGGAGCCGTAGCCGTGCCGGACGGCGATGCTCAGCAGGTCGTCCTCGCCCCGGACCACGTCGGCGGCGGCCACGGTCATGCGGCGCCGCCGCACGTACTCCGACAGGGGCAGGCCGGCCAGGGACGAGAACATCCGGCGCAGGTGGTATTCGGTCGTACCGAGCCCCGTGGCCAGTGCGTGCATGTCGACGTCCTCGGCCAGGTGTTCCTCGACGAGGTCGACCAGTTCGTTCAGCGCTGAGATCACCGTGCCTCCTTCCGGTGACCACCGTCGCAGAACGCGGCACCGTCCGGCCCGACCGCGGCGGACCGGTCCGGTCGGGTCAGGTCAGGTCAGGTCCCGTCGGCGGCGCCCGAGCCGGACGGCGAGGTTCCGGGCATGACCGGTACGGGACTTGACGCTTCGTCACTTTGCCGAATTCACAGCGCTCTGCCAGGTGATCTCCCTACGGTGCCGTGTTCATGACAGACAACACCGACCCCCACACCCCCCACATCCGCCGCCGCACCGTCCTGCTCGGTACCGGCGCCACGGCCGCCGCGCTCACCGTCGGCGCCGTGTCGGCCAAGGACGCCGTGACGGCCGAGGGCGCGGAGACCGACCGCACCGCTCCCGTCGCCGCCGCGGCCGTCTGCACCCTCACCAAGGAGCTGACCGAGGGCCCGTACTACCTCGACGGCGCGCTCGTCCGCGCCGACCTCACCGAGGACAAACCGGGCGTGCCGCTGGAGCTGGTCCTGACCGTCGTCGACGACGCCACCTGCGCCCCGCTGAACGAGGCCCTCGTGGAGCTGTGGCACTGCGACGCGCTCGGCGAGTACTCCGGCTTCGTCGGCAACAACGGGCACCAGGAGCCGGACAACGGCACGTTCCTGCGCGGCGGCATCCTCACCGGCAGCGACGGTGTCGCCCGCATCAGCACCATCTATCCCGGCTGGTACCGCGGCCGGTGCGTGCACATCCACGTCAAGGTCCACACGGACGTCACCCTGACCTCGGACGGCTCGTTCAGCGGCGGTGAGGAGCTGCACACCGGCCAGCTCTTCATCGACGAGGCGATCACCACCGCGGTCGCCCGCGTCTCCCCGTACTCGACCAACACCGTGCCGCGCACCACGCTCGCGCAGGACGGCATCTACGGGAACGGGGGCGCCGCGGCCGGCCTGATGACCGTCACCGGTTCGGCCGCGGCCGGCTACACCGGCAGCCTGACCCTGGGCGTCGACCAGGGCTGAGGGGCGGGCGGCTCCGGCGTCACCGCGTCCCGTGCGGCACCGGAGCCGCCGCGCCGGCCAGGGACAGCAGTTCCCGGTACACCTCCGTCACGATCTCCTCGAAGGACCGCTCCTCGCCGTCGCGCACCCAGCGCCCGAACGCGACCCCGAACACCGCGACGCCCGTCTGCGCCGCCAAGGTGGCCGCGAGGTCGTCCACGCCGCGCGCGCGGAGGGTGCCGGCGAGCGTCGCGGCGAGGTCGTCCATCTTGCGCAGTTCGCGCTCCGCGAGCGCGGGGTTCTCGTCGATCACCGCCTTGCGGGTACGGGAGTGCGGGCGGCGCTCCGCCGAGAAAAAGGGCGCCGCTGACCACAGGGCGCGGGCGACGGCGTCGAGGGGCGACGCGTCGGGCGGCGCCTCCCGCACGCCGTCGACCAGCGCCAGCGTCAGCGTCTGCGTCCCGTGGAAGAGGACCTCGCGCTTGTCGCTGAAGTGCCGGAAGAACGTGCGCTCGGTCAGGCCGACGGACTGGGCGATCTCCGCCGCGGTCGTGCGCTCGTAGCCGCGGGTCGCGAACAGCTCCAGCGCGGCGGCCTGCAGCCGTTTCGCGGTTCCGGGTTCCCATCTCGCCATGCGGTGAGTCTAAGGCCGCGCGCCAAGTGATGACAGTGACTGTCGTACCGGCGTACAGTGATGTCTGTGACTGACGTCAGTCACAGACATCACCGCATGTCCGAACACGAGGAGCACGTCATGCGCGTTTTCGTCACCGGAGCCACCGGCTGGATCGGCTCCGCCGTCGTCGACGAACTGCTCGCCGCGGGTCACGAGGTCACCGGTCTGGCCAGGTCGGACGCCTCCGCCGCGGCCCTGGAGGCGAAGGGCGCCCTGGTCCGCCGCGGCGACCTCGACGACCTGGACGGCATCCGGCTCGGCGCCGAGGCCGCCGAGGCCGTCATCCACCTGGCCAACAAGCACGACTTCACCGACCCGGTGGCGACCGCGGCGGCCGAGCGGGCCGCCGTACAGACCATCTGCGACGCGCTCGCCGGGAGCGGCCGGCCGTTCCTGCTCGCGGCGGGGATCGCGGGCCTCGCGCAGGGCCGGCCCGCCACCGAGGACGACCCGTCCCCGGCCCACGGCCCCGACTCGCCGCGCGGCGGCACGGAGAACCTCGCCCTGGACTACGTCGAGCGCGGCGTGCACAGCGTGAGCCTGCGCTTCCCGCCCACCGTGCACGGCACCGGCGACCACGGGTTCGTCTCGATCATCGCCTCAGTGGCCCAGGACAAGGGCTTCTCCGGCTACCCGGGCGACGGCACCAACCGGTGGGCCGCCGTGCACGTGACCGACGCCGCCCGCATGGTCCGGCTCGGCCTGGAGAAGGCGCCGGCGGGCTCCCGGCTGCACGCCATCGCGGAGGAGGGTGTGCCGACCCGCGCCATCGCGGAGGCGATCGGCCGCGCCTACGACCTGCCCGTCGCCTCCGTCGACCCGGCCGAGGCGCAGAACCACTTCGGCTGGATCGGCACGTTCTTCGGCATGAACGGGGCCGCGACCAGCACCGCGACCCAGGAACTGCTGGGCTGGACGCCCACCGGGCCGACCCTGCTGGAGGACATCGACGCGGGGGCGTACGGGGGGCGGTGAGCGGGCGGGCGGCCCGGCCGGAGTCCGGCCGCGGGTCCGGCACCCGGCAGCCGGACCCGCCCGCCGCCTTCGAGGTGAGCGCCGCGCCCGGCGGACACGGCGCGCGCAGAGGGCACGGCGTGCGCAGAGGGCACGGCGTGCGCAGAGGGCACGGCGGACACGGCGGCAATTTCAATACCGGTATAGTATGGCCGGTATAGTTATTGGCCACACCAGAAGGACGGGACGCCCCGTGATCGAGATCCTCAACCCCACCCTGCTGACCCGGGCGAAAGACACCGGCGCTCTCGTCGGCGACATCCTGCACGCGCTGAAGCGCCGCAGCACGGTCGGCACGAACCTGCTGGACATCGACCGCTGGGCCAAGGACATGATCTTCGAGGCGGGGGCGCAGTCCTGCTACGTCGACTACGCGCCGTCCTTCGGCCGGGGCCCGTTCGGGCACTACATCTGCACGGCGGTCAACGACGCCGTACTGCACGGACGGCCGCACGACTACGCGCTGGCCGACGGCGACCTCCTCACCCTGGACCTCGCCGTCTCCCTCGGCGGTGTCGCCGCGGACGCCGCCATCAGCTTCGTCGTGGGCGAGGCGAGGCCCCCGGAGAGCGTCGCGCTGATCGACGCGACCGAACGCGCGCTGGCCGCGGGGATCGCCGCCGCCCGGCCCGGCGCCCGCATCGGCGACCTCTCGCACGCCATCGGCACGGTGCTGAAGGAGGCGGGGTACCGGATCAACACCGACTTCGGAGGCCACGGCATCGGATCGACGATGCACCAGGACCCGCACGTCCCGAACACCGGCCGGCCCGGCCGCGGCTACCCTCTGCGCCCCGGCCTGCTGCTGGCGCTGGAGCCGTGGGTGATGGCGGACACCGCCGAGCTGGTCACCGACGCCGACGGGTGGACGCTCCGCAGCGCGACGGGCTGCCGCACGGCCCACAGCGAGCACACGATCGCCATCACGGACGACGGCGCGGAGATCCTCACCCTGCCGAGGTGAGCGCCGCCGCGGCGAACCCTGCCGCGCCGGCCTACTCGCCGACCGGCTGCGGCACCCGCCCGGCCGGTCCGTCGGCCGGTCCGTCGGCCGTGACGTCGGCCGTGACGTCGGCCGTGACGTCGGCCGTGACGTCGGCGGCCGTGGCGCCGGCAGCCCCGGCATCGGCGGCCGTCGCACCGGCGGGCGTCCGCTCCTCCTCCGCCCGCTCCCGCAGGTGCGCCCGGATCGAGTAGGCGAGCGCCGCCGCCCACAGCACGTACAGGGCGACGTACAGGAGGACGGCGGGGGTGCCCGACACCCCCGCCCAGTCGCTGTTGATCAGGGTGCGGACGTTGGTGACGATGATGACGCCGCCGACCGCCGAGCCGAGGACGCGCGGCGGGAAGATCCGGACCAGCCAGGCGGCGATCGGCGCGGCGACCAGGCCGCCGAGGAGGAAGGCGACGACCCAGGTCCACTCGATGCCCTGGGAGCCGAGGGAGAAGAGGAAGCCGAGGCTCGCGGCGATCGCCACCAGGAACTCGCTGGTGTCGATGGAACCGATGACCTTGCGGGGTTCCATCCGGCCGCTGGCCAGCAGCGCCGGGGTGCCGACCGGGCCCCAGCCGCCCCCGCCGGTCGCGTCGAGGAACCCGGCGACCAGGCCCAGGGGGGTCAGGAAGCGGCGGCGCAGCGGCTTGCCGAGGCGGTCCTTGGGCAGGCCGCGCAGGGTGAAGCGGGACATCACGTACAGGCCGAGGCCGAGCAGGATCAGGGACATCACCGGCTCGGCGACCTCGGTGGAGAGGTTCGACAGGACGGTCGCGCCGAGGAAGGAGCCGACGGCGCCCGGGACGCCGATCTTCGCGACGACCTTCCAGTCGACGTTGCCGAAGCGCCAGTGCGAGGCGCCCGACATCAGGGTGGTGCCGATCTCGGCGAGGTGGACCGTGGCGGAGGCGGCGGCCGGGTTGGTGCCCATCGCCAGCAGCAGGGTGGTGGAGGTCACCCCGTAGGCCATGCCGAGGCTGCCGTCGACCAGTTGGGCTCCCAGGCCCGCGAGGGCGAGCAGTATCAGCGTGCGCATCGTCGGCCCGCCGTCCTTTCCGGGTTCGCGGAGGTGACACAGGTTCCCTGGCTTTCCCATCGGACTGGTAGGGAAAGGCCGGGGATGATGGTAAGGCACCAACCTGAGCGGGACCTGAGAGTTCGACGCACCCCTTCTCAACTGGCCATATGACCATTCGGGGGTCCGATGTACAGAATGGGGCCGCACATGAACAGCGCATGAACCCGCGCCGACGGCGGCGCTCGATGGGAGGCGCTCCCCCTTGGAGCTGACCAGACGTACCTTCAGCGCCCTCGCCGGCACCACCGTCCTCGGTCTCGTGCTCGGCGGCGGGAGCAGCGGCGCGGTGCCCGACGGAGCCGGCCGGACGGTGCCCACCGGCCCGCCGCCGCCCCGGCCCCGGGCCGACGGGGTGCGCCACCGGGTCGGCCGGGACCGGTACTCGCTGCTGGTCGACGGTCGGCGTCTGGTGCTGTGGCCCGGCGAACTGCACCCGTTCCGGCTGCCGAGCCCCTCCCTGTGGCGGGACGCGCTGGAGAAGATGCGCGCGCACGGCTACAACGCGGTCGAAATCCCGGTGGCCTGGAACGTCCACTCCCCCGCCCCGGACCGCTACGACTTCACCGGCGTCCGCGACCTGGACCTGTTCCTGCGCACGGCCGCCGGGACCGGCCTGTACGTGGTGGTGCGGCCGGGCCCGTACATCGGCGCGGACGTGGACGGCGGCGGTCTGCCGGGGTGGCTGGCGGCGACCGGCGCCCGGCCGCGCACCACCGACGCCGCCTACCTGCGGCACGCCGACGCGTGGCTGACCCGGGTCGACGCGACCGTCCGGCGGCACCTGTACAGCCGGGGCAAGGGCACGGTCCTGCTCTACCGGCTGGAGGAGGCGGGGGACTCCGCCGACGCGCGGGCGCTGGCCCGGCACGTGCGCGGGAAGGTGCGCGCGGACGGGATCGACGTACCCCTGGTGGCGGGGGGTACGGAGGTCCGGCGGACCTCGGGGCCCGAGGAGGAACGGCGGCTGCGGCTGGCGGGCCTCGGCGCCGGCGGGACGGCGGTGCCGGCCGGGCCGCTGGCCTTCGGCGGGATCAGCCCGGGGTGGCTGGGCGCGCCGGCGCTGCCCACCCGGTACGACGAGGGGGCCGCCTTCGACGGGGGCCGGAAGCCGACGTCCCGGCTGGCGCCGGTCCACCAGCTCGGCCAGCTGACGCGTCACGTGCCCGACTTCGCCCGGTTGACGGAGGCGGCGCGGGTGCGGGCGGGCGACCGGCGGGTGAGCGTGCGGCACCTGGCCAACCCGGACACCGGCACCCAGGTGTACGTCCTGCGCAACGACTCCGACGACGAGGTCACCACCACCCTGCCGGGCACCGCCGTCGAGGCGCCGGTGAAGGTCGCGGCACGAGACGCCAAGCTGCTCGCCACCGGGCTGTCGATGGGCGGGGAGCGCAAGCTGGCGTACTCCACCGTGCAGCCGATGCTGTTCCTGAGCGACGTGGGCGGCCAGGACATCGCAGTGTTCGCCGGGCGGCACGGCGAGATGGCGCAGGTGGTGCTGGAGTGCCCGAGCGAGCCGGAGACGATGCGGCTGGACGCGGAGGCGGCCTGGGCGTACGACCACGGCCGGCTCAACGTCAGCGTGCCGCTGGGCATCGGGGGTCTGGCCCGGGTGTCGGTGGCGGGCGGCGGGTCCGACCGGACGCTGATCCTGCTCTTCGCCGACGACGCGACCTCGCTGCGGATGTGGCCGTACGAGACCGGCGCGGGGACCTTCCTCGTCTACGGCCCGGCGCTGCTGCGCGGCGTGACGCTGAAGGGCTCCACCGCGCACCTCACCGGGGACACGACGGGGGCGACCGGTCTTGAGGTGTGGGGGCCGCCGGGGATGGCGTCCGTCACCTGGAACGGCACCGCGCGGCGCGCGAACGTCACCCGGGCCGGCAGCCTGACCGTCGAGGGCATGCTGCCGGGCGCGCCCCCGGTGCCGCCGCCCGCGCTGGACGGCTGGCGGCGGCGGAGGGGGAACCCGGAGTCCGAGCCCGGCTTCGACGACGCGGACTGGACGCGCGCCGACCGCACGGAGTCGTCCAGCACGACGCCCGTGCCCGCCGGAGGGCCGGTGCTCTTCGCCGACGACTACGGCTGCCACTACGGCGACGTCTGGTACCGGGCGCGGCTGACGGACCCCGCCGGCCTCACGTCGGTGTCCCTGGCCCATCGCACCGGGCCGGACGGGCTGGTGCTGGCCTGGCTGGACGGGGAACCGCTGGGCGGCGGAGGCGGGGCGGACGGGGAGACGGAGACGGTCCTCAGGCTGCCCGGGCGGCTGCGGGAGCGGTTCGCGGACCGGGACGGGGAGGCCGTACTGGCCGTACTGGTCCGGCCGGGGCCGCACGACGACCGCAAGACGGCCCGGGGGCTGACGGAGGTGTCCTTCCGCGGTGCCGCGCCGCGGGCCGCGTGGCGGATACGGGGCGCGGGCACCCCCGACCCCGTGCGCGGGCCCCTCAACAACGGCGGGCTGCACGGGGAACGGGAGGGCTGGCACCTGCCGGGTGCCGACGGCGACGGCTGGGAGCCGGTGGAGTCGACGCGGACCGGGCGGCGGCAGGGCGAGACCTGGTACCGGACCGGTTTCCGGCCGGAGGTGCCCGCCGGGGTCGACGCCTCGTTCGGGCTCGTCCTGGAGGGCGGCGGCGCCTGCCGCGCGCAGATCTTCCTCAACGGCTGGAACATCGGCCAGTACGCCCCCGCACAGGACGGCGCCCAGCACACCTTCGTCCTGCCGGGCGGCATCCTGCGCCCCCGCTCCGCCAACACCCTCGCGCTCGCGGTGCTGACCGACGGGACGACGGACGCCGGGCCCGGCACCGTACGGCTGACGGTGCTGGGCGGCGCGGCCGGGGGCGTGCCGCTCCAGGCGGTGTCCTCCCCCGGCCGCTGAGCGCGGCTCAGGCCAGGCGGATCACGTTCCAGGACAGCGGCTCCAGGGTGGCGGTCAGCCGGCCGCCGTCCAGGGCCGTGCCGTCCACCGGGTGCGGGACGACGCGCTCCGGCTCGGCGAGGGTGTTGCGGGCCTCGGCGTCGGCGTCCGCGAGGGCGCTGTGCTCGACGACCTCGGTGAGGTCCAGGCCGTTGAGGGCCACGTCGAGGGGGAGCGCGTCGGTGCGGGAGCGGTTGACGGCGAAGACGGTGACCGTGCCGTCCTCGGCGCGCACGGCGGTGGCGTGCAGCAGGTCGGCCTCGCCGTACTTCTTCGTCTCGTACGTCGGTGAGTCCACCCGGACGTCGAGGACCTGGCCGCGGCCGTACTGCGAGGCGGCGGCGAAGGGGAAGAAGGTGGTCTGCCGCCAGGCCGGGCCGCCCGGCTCGGTCATGATCGGGGCGATGACGTTGACGAGCTGGGCGAGGCAGGCGACGGTGACGCGGTCGGCGTGCCGGAGCAGGGCGATCAGCAGGGAACCGAAGACGACGGCGTCGGTGACGCTGTAGTTGTCCTCCAGCAGGCGGGGGGCCTCGGGCCAGTCGAGGGCGGCGACCTCGGCGTCGGTGCGGGAGAGGTACCAGACGTTCCACTCGTCGAAGGAGAGGTTGATCTTCTTCTTGGACTTCAGGCGGGCGCCTATGTGGTCGCAGGTGGCGACGACGTTCTCGATGAACGACTCCATGTCCACGGCGGAGGCCAGGAAGGAGTCGACGTCGCCGTCGAGGGGCTCGTAGTAGGCGTGCAGGGAGATGTAGTCGACGAGGTCGTACGTCTCCTTGAGGACCGTCGCCTCCCACTCGGCGAAGGTCTCCATGGCCTGGCCGCTGCTGCCGCAGGCGACCAGTTCGACGCCGGGGTCGATCTGGCGCATGGCGCGGGCGGTCTCGGCGGCGATCCGGCCGTACTCCTCGGCGGTCTTGTGGCCGGTCTGCCAGGGGCCGTCCATCTCGTTGCCCAGGCACCACAGACTGATGCCGAAGGGGTCCTTGTCGCCGTGCTCGACACGGAGGTCGGACAGGGCGGTGCCGGAGGGGTGGTTGGCGTACTCCTGGAGTTCCAGGGCCTCGGCGACGCCCCGGGTGCCGAGGTTGACGGCCATCATCGGCTCGGCCTGGGGGCCGATCTTCTTCAGGAACGCGATGTACTCGGAGAGGCCGAAGCGGTTGGTCTCCGTGGAGCGCCAGGCGAGGTCGAGGCGGCGGGGGCGGTCCTCGACGGGGCCGACGGAGTCCTCCCACTTGTAGCCGGAGACGAAGTTGCCGCCGGGGTAGCGGATGGCGGTGACGCCGAGTTCCCTGACGAGGTCCAGGACGTCCTGGCGCAGGCCGGCCTCGTCGGCGGTGGGGTGGCCGGGCTCGTAGATGCCGGTGTAGACGCAGCGGCCGAGGTGTTCGACGAAGGAGCCGAAGAGGCGGGGGTTCACTTCGGCGACGGTGAAGGCGGGGTCGAGGGTGAAGCGGGCGGTGCGCATTGTTTCCTTCCAGGGGGTCGGTGTCCGGTCCGGGGCGGGGGACGGTGGCTAACGGACCACCGGCCAGCCGTTCTTCTGCCAGGTCAGGTCGTTCAGGCCGAGCTTGGGCGTGCCCTCGTCCTCGGCGTCGTAGTAGTGGTAGGCGAGGACGTCGCGGCCCCGGTCGCGGAACACGGACTGGCCGCCCGTGCCGATGTAGCGGCCGTGGCCCGTCAGGAGGAGGTCGCCGCCGCCCTCCAGCATCGGGGTGCCGGTGCTGTCGGTGTAGGGGCCGGTGACCGACGCCGAGCGGCCGACGCGGATCTTGTACGTGGAGTTCACGCCCGAGCAGCAGGCGTCGTAGGAGGCGAAGAGGTAGTAGTAGCGGCCGTGCTTGACGATGTACGGGCCCTCGACGGCGTACGGCTCGTCGGGGCGGGTGGCCAGGTGGTGGACGGTGGTGCCGGGGAGCGCCTTGCCGGTACGCGGGTCCAGTTCGACCATGCGGATGCCGGACCAGTACGAGCCGAACGCCATCCACAGTCTGCCGTCGGCGCGGATCAGCGCCGGGTCGATGGCGTTCCAGGTGTCGGTGGTCTCGGAGGTGAAGACCTTGCCCTGGTCGGTCCAGGTGCCGGGCAGGCCGGTCGGGGAGGTGGCCACGCCGATCGCGGAGTGGTTGGTGCCCCAGGAGGAGACGGCGTAGTACAGCCAGTAGCGGCCGGCCCGGTAGCTGATGTCCGGCGCCCACGGGTCGCCGGTGGCGTTGTACTCGTACCACCAGGACGGGGGCGTGGCGAAGGCGTTGCCCGCGTCCTCCCAGTGCTCACGGTCGGTGGAGGTGCGGGCGCCGATGACCCCGCCGGTGGAGTACGCCACGTAGCCGCCGGACTTCAGGCGGATGACGGTCGGGTCGTGGATGATCTGCTGGCCCGTGACGGGCCGCGGGTCGGGGTAGGTGGCCGCGGTCGCCGTGGACGGGAGCAGGGCGACGACGGCCGCGGCGAGCAGCGCCGCGAGTCGGAAGCGTCTCAAGTCGGGTTCCCTGGGGGTGGGTTACTGGCCGGCGAGGCCGGTGTGCGCCACACCCGCCACGATCTGCCGCTGGAAGAAGACGAAGACGACGATCAGGGGCAGGCCCGCCATCAGGCCGCCGGCCATCAGCTGGGCCCACTGGATGCCGTAGGAGTTCATGACGGTCGCGATGCCGTTCGGCATGGTCATCAGGTCGGGGTTGTTGGTCACCATGTACGGCCACAGGAAGTTGTTCCAGGAGCTGATGAAGGTGAAGATGCCGACCGCCGCGAGGGAGGGGCGGGAGAGCGGAAGGATGATCGTGAAGAAGACGCGCCAGCGGCCGGCGCCGTCGATGAACGCGGCCTCCTCCAGTTCGCGCGGGACGCCCTGGAAGAACTTGTAGAGGATGTAGACCATCGCGGCGGGCGCGCACTGCGGCAGGATCATGCCCCAGTAGGTGTCGACCATGCCCATCTGCTGGACGGTGGTGAACAAGGGGACGCCGAGCACGGCCGGGGAAATCATCAGCCCCGCCATCACGACGCCCATCAGCAGTCCCTTGCCGCGGAACTCGGTGCGTGCGAAGCCGTATCCGGCCAGGCTGCTGACCAGGAGGACGACGGCGGTCACGCACACCGACACGACCAGGGAGTTCACGAACCAGTTGGTGATGTTGCCGGTCTCGAAGATGGCCGACCACGCCTGGCCGGTCCAGTCCTCGGGCAGCCAGTGGGTGGGCACCTCGACGGACTCGGTCTCCGACTTGAGCGAGGTGAACAGGGCCCACAGGAGGGGGGAGAGCATCACCGCGGAGACGGCGACGCCGAGCAGGGTGAGGACGATCTGGCTGGGGGTCCAGGACCGGCGGGGCCGCCTGGTCATCGGTACGGTCGTCATCGGCCGCCCTCCTCACGGTTGCGCAGCAGCCACATCCGTCCTAGGGCGACGGCCGCGATGAGCACGAAGAAGATGATGGAGATCGCGGAGGCGTAGCCCACGCGGTAGCTGGTGAAGCCCTGTTCGAGGGTGTACTGCACGAAGGTGCGGGTGCTGTCCTCCGGTCCCGTGGTGAAGTCGGTCATCACGACGGCCTGGTCGAAGACCTGGAGCGAGGCCAGGATCTGCAGGGCGACGACCAGACCGGTGATGTTGCGCAGCATCGGCAGGGTGATGTGGACCATGCGGTGCCAGGCGTTGGCCCCGTCGAGGCGCGCGGCCTCGTAGAGGTGGGCGGGGATGCCCTGGAGGGCGGCGAGGTAGAGCAGGAAGCTGAAGCCGACCGTCCACCACAGGGTGCAGATGACGATGGCGAACATGGCGTACGACTTGTCGGTCAGCCAGGGCGTCTCCAGGCCGAAGACGTGGTTGATCATGCCGTTGCCGGGGTTGAACAGCCACTGCCACAGGTTGCCCGCGACGGTGGACGGCAGCAGGAACGGCAGGAAGAAGCAGAGCCGCCACAGCCACTTGCCGCGCTCGATGTGGTGGGCCAGCATCGCGAGGAGGAAGGCGAGGACGGTGATGCAGGGCACCACCAGCAGCGTGAAGAACGCGCTGTGGCCGAGCGCGTCCCACATCAGCGAGTCGCCCAGGGCCTCCCGGTAGTTGTCGAGGCCCACGAAGCTCGCGGCGTCGCCGGAGATGTTGGCGTCGGTGAAGCTGAGCCAGACGCCGCGCAGCAGCGGCCAGATCACGAAGAGCGTGAACAGCAGCAGGAACGGGGCGACGAACCAGCCGCCGTGCTGGAAGCCCTGCTTGCGGCGGACGGTCACGCTGTCGGCGGCGGCCTTGGCGCGCGCCGGGCGGACGACGGTCTCAGCGCTGGTCGTCGTCATGCGACCGCACCTCCCTCGGCGGCGGTCTTGCCGTCCATCGGGTTCTTCATGGCGAGCAGCGTGGCGAGGGTGCTCTTCATCTTGCGGGCGACGGCGTCCGGCTTCGCGGAGCCGGTCGTCGAGGAGACGACGATCGGGCCGACCCGCTGGGCGAGGATGCCGGTGGACCCGGCGAACCACACCTTGGGCTCGGTGGCCTGGTGGTCCATCGCCGTGACGTACTCGTTCTGCGGCTGGAGCTTCTGGTACGCGGCCGTGGTCAGGGTGGGGGTGTAGGCGGGGATGTGGCCGCCGGCCGCCCACTGCCGGGCGTGCTTGACGACGTAGGCGGCGAGCCGGTGGGCGCCCTCGTTGGTGGCGCCGCCGCGGCCGGACTGGTGCGGCAGCACGAAGGAGTGCGACTCGGCGTGGGTGGCCTGCGTGCCGAAGACGGGCGGCAGCGGGACCGCCCCGTACTCGACCTTGGCGCTGTCGAAGACCGGTACCGACCAGTTGCCCTCCCAGCAGAAGGGGGAGCCGTTGACGAACTGCTCGGCACCCGCGTTGCCGCCGAAGCCCGGATCGGCGTACCCCTCGGCGAGGTGCCGGCGCAGGAACTCCAGGACCTGGGTGGCCTTGTCGGTGTCGAAGGTGACCTTGGTGTTGTCGGCGCTGAACCAGGTGCCGCCGAGCTGGGTGTAGAAGGCGACGAAGAACCACCACTGGAAGTTCATGTCGTTGTGCCACAGGCCGATGGTCTGCAGCCCCTTCTTGGTGGCCGCCTTGGCCTCCTTCAGCATCGCGAACCACTCGTCCACCGAGGTGGGCGACACCATGTGCCCGTCGGTGCCGAGCAGGCCCGCCTTCCTCAGCACGTCCTTGCGGTAGAAGCAGAGCTGGACGTGGATGTCGAGCGGGAGGGCGTAGAGCTTGCCGTCGATGACGGCGCGTTTCCACAGCTCGGGGTTGAAGTCCCGCTCGCGCACGCCGTACTTGGCGAGCAGGTCGACGTCCCAGGGGTCCAGGAGGCGGCCGGGCGAGAAACCGGTGACGCGGCCCAGGTGCATCACGCCGAGGTCCGGTGCGCGGTTGCCCGCCGCGGCCATGGCGAGCTTGGTGTAGAAGGGGCTGCCCCACTGGAGGGTGGAGTCCTTCACCTCGATGCCCGGATTCTCCTTACGGAAGGAGTCCAGCATCGCGATCATGTTGTATCCGTCGCCGCCGCTGAAGAGGTTCCAGTAGCGCACGCGGGTGTCCGCTCCGGAGGCGAGCGCGTCGGCTCCGGTTCCGAGCGCCGCGAAGCCGAAGCTTCCGGCGACCGTCAACCCGCCGAGTCCGGCGAGAAGTTGCCTGCGATTCAGGCCAGGTCGTCCCATGCCCTGCCCCATCTGTCCGTCGGTGACCGGGCACACCGGTCCCCTGTTGTTCGGTATCTCGAATGATGCCCGTAACTTCGAACGGACCGTAAAGTCGAACACCCCCCACGTCAATGGGTTGGACACGATGACGCGCACATCCACAGGCGCGTACGCTCTGTACCCCGCCGGACGGCGGGCCGGAGGAGTCGCGAAGGGGGAGCGATGGACTTCGCGGTGTTCGTCTCCGCCGCACCCTCGGCCGTCGCCCGCGTCAACCGGCTCACCGGGGTGCGCACCGTCTCGGCGCCCTGGGTGTATTCGCCGCTCACCGCGTTCTGCGGGTCGTGTCTGCCGCTGATCACCGCCGGGCGGGGCGGGCGGGGTGACCGGGGCGGGCCGCGGGGGACGGCGCGGGTGGCCGAGTGAGCGGGAGGGTTTCGGTGCTCGGGAAGGAGTGGCCGAAGGGCCGGCCGGCTTGGCATATTGCACGGGTGACCGCGCGCCGCCCCCGCGCCCGAGGCCGGGCGGGCACGGGCGTGGACATGGGCACGGGCGTGGACACGGGCACGGGCGTGGACACGGGCACGGGTGTGGACACGGGCACGGGCGTGGACATGGGCACGGGTGTGGACATGGGCGTCGGCACGGGCATGGGCGAGCAAGGGGAAAGCGGTGCGTAAGAGCAGGCAGATGCGTCGCCTCGCCGACGCGCTCATCGACCCGATCCGGGTGCCGCTGCCCGCCGACCCCGAGGTGCTGTTCGAGGCGCTGGTGGAGTCCGTCGCCGCCTGGCGGGGCCGGGAACTCGTCGTGCGCCGCGAGACGTTCCCGCCGCACACCGCCAGCGGGCTGTGGCTGGAGGGGGCGAGCCAGGACGTGGTGGTGGTCGACCGGCGGGCCGCCGTGTGGCACCAGATCGTCATCCTGTGTCACGAGGTCTGGCACATGAGCCGCCGGGACGCCGACGCCCCGCCCGCCCCCGGCGCCGCGCCCCGGCCCGCCGCCGCCCGCACCGACTTCAGCCTCGCCGAGGAACAGGACGCCGACCGCTTCGGCATGCTGATGGGCCGCCGGCTGCGGACCTGGCTCCAGCAACCGGAGGAGACCGGGTACGCGGACCAGGGCGCCGACGCCGAGGGGCTGGCCGGGCGGATCGGCGCCGCGCTCAACTACCGCGGGCAGCGCGGATGAGTGCCCTGCTCAACTACGCGAGCTGTACCGTCCTGTGGATCTGCCTGGCGGTGAAGGCGCCGGACCTGCTCAGGCACCGGCACGACCCGTACCTGCGGGCGATCTGCGCGGTGCTGGGCCTGGCCGGGCTCTGCTTCTTCCTGGGCGCCCCGCCGACGGTCGGCGCCGTCAACCGGCTCGGCGGCACGCCCAACCTGGCCGCGCCGCTGACGTACGCCTCGATCACCGCGTACAGCGCCGCCTCCCAAGTACTGGTCGTGTACTGGCGCGGCGGACCGGCGGTGCACCGGGTCGCCCGGCGCTGGATCCTCGCCTACACGGGCGTGGTCGTCGGCATCGCGGTGACGTTCGCGCTGGGCGAGGCGCCGGTGGAACGCCGTACCGACCTGGACGTCTACTACGCGACCACGCCGTACCTCGCCGAGATGATCGTGCTGTACCTGGCCGGGCACCTCGCCGCCGCCGGCGTCACCACGGTGTCGGCGCTGCGCTGGGCCCGGCAGGTGGACGGCCTGCTGCGGACCGGGCTGGCCCTGCTGGGCGTCGGCAGTCTGTGCAGCGCCGGGTACAGCGTCGCCAAGCTCGTCGCCGTGCTGGCCCGCTGGACCGGGCGGGACTGGTCGGTGCTGGTCACCGGTGTCTCCCCGGCCGCCGCGGGGCTGGGCGCGCTGCTCACCGTCACCGGGGTGCTGATCCCGCTGGCCGCCCCGTGGGTGACGCGGTGGCGGCGGGCCCGGCGGACCTACGCCCGGCTCGAACCGCTGGAACGGGCCCTGGAGGACGTCCTCACCCGCCGCGCCCTGCGCCTGCCGCGGCCCCGCTGGGCGTCCCCGGCGACGCGGCTGATGTGGCGCCAGACCAGCATCCACAACGCGCTCGGCCACCTCGACGCCCACTTCGACGCCGAGCTGTACGACCGGGCCCGCCGGGCGGCACTGCGCGAGACGGGGGATCCGGAACGGGCGGCGGCCCTGGCGTGGGCGGTGATCATCACGGAGGCGGTGCAACGGGACGCGACGGGGGCGGGCGCCGGGCCGGGTGCGGGCGCCGGAGCAGTTGTGGGCGCCGGGCCGGGTGCGGGCGCCGGAGCAGTTGCGGGTGCCGGGCCGGGTGCGGGCGCCGGGCCGGGCGCCGGGGCTGAGACGAGGCTGGGCACCAGGGCGGGTGCGGGCGCCGGGCCCGACGTCTGGCCGGGCGCGGGCTCCAGGCCGGGCGCCGCAGCGGACCCGGGCGCCGGCCTCAGCACGGCGACGCGGGCGCCGGCCCCGAGGCTGAGCACCGGAGCGGGCGCGGGCTCCAGGCCAGGCGCAGGCCCGGCCGCCTGGCCGGACGCAGGCCCGGACGCAGGCCCGGACGCCTGGCCGGGCCCGGACGCCGGCCTGGGCCCGGCGACGCGGGCGCCGGCCCCCGACCGCGACGACCGGGGGCCGTTGCGCGTGCCCGGTCCGGAGGCGCTCGCGCGGGTCGCCGACGCGTTGGCCGGCCCTCTCCCCCGTACCGCCGCCCGTGCCCTCGACGTCACCGCGTCCACGCCCACGGGGACCCCGTGAACCCGGCGGCACCCGCGCGACAGCGCACGCGACGGCACGCGCGGAGGCCGGTATGAGTGTCGTCGTGTATGTGGCGGCCCTGGTGTTCGGGCTGTCCTGCGTCGTACTGCTGCGCCGGCCCGCCACCGCCGTGCGCAACCCCACGGTCCTGTCCACCTGCGCCGCCATCCTCCTCGGCGCCCTCGTCCTGGTCTGCGCGGCCCCGCTGACGCTGGCCACGGTCAACGACCTCACCGGCGTCCCCAACTTCGGCGCCCCGCTGACCTACGGGATGCTCTCGGCGTACAGCTGCTCGCTGGTGGTGCTGCTGATCCTGTGGCGGGGCGGCCCCGGGGACCGGGTGCGCCGCCTGGTGCTGGGCACGATCGCCGCGTACACGCTGCTGATCACCGCCCTCGTCGTCCTGTTCGTGCTGGCCGACGCCGACACCGAGCGCCTCTCCGACCTGGACACCTACTACGCGAACACGCCGTACCTGCGGGAGATGATCCTGCTCTACCTCGCCGGGCACACCGCGGCGACACTGGCGATGTGCGTGATGTGCCTGAAGTGGGGCCGCGAGGTCACCGGCCTGCTGCGCACCGGGCTGCGGCTGATCATGGTGGGCGTGCTGCTGGACACGATCGGCTTCCAGGCGACCAAGTACACCGCCGTCGTCGCCCGGCTGACCGGGCACGACCTGGACTTCCTGTCCACCTACGTCGCCCCGCCCATGGCCTCGCTCGGCGCGCTGACCTGCTCCGCCGGGTTCGTCCTGCCGCGGCTGCTGCCGAGCGCCGTCGCGCACTGGCGGGGCCTGGGCGACTACCGGCGGCTGGCCCCGCTGGCGGCGCTGCTGCGGTTCGTGCCGACCGCTCCCAGACCGGCCGCCTCCTGGTGGCGTTCCCCGCGCGAGCGCCTCCAGTGGCGGGAGGTGTCCATCCACGACGCCCTGCTGGCGCTCGCCCCGTACTTCGACGACCGGGTGCGGGTCACGGCCCGGGACGCCGCCCTGCGCGCGGGCTGCGACCCGCACCGGGCCCGGCTGGCCGCGGAGGCGGCGATGCTCACCGACGCCGCCCGCCGCGCCGCCGCCCGCGAGGAACCCCTGGACAGCCCGAGCACCTACCGGCTGCGGGCCACGGAGGTCTCCGGCACCGGCGGTCTGGTCGAACTGGCCCAGGCCATGGAACGATCACCCGCCGGCGCGGTGCGCGAGGGTACGGTGAGGGCCGCCCACGGCCGCGACCAGGGCTGAACGAGGCCCGAACGAAGGCTGACACCAAGGCCGTTGACCCGGCCGGACCGAGGGAGACCCATGTCGCGTAGAGCTGTCGTCATCGGTGCCGGCCTGGCCGGCCTGCTGGCCGCGGCGGCCCTGTCCACCGCCGTCGACGAGGTGGTCGTACTGGAACGCGACGACCTGCCCGACGGTCCGGACCACCGCCGGGGCGTGCCCCAGGGCCGGCACGCGCACCTGCTGATGGCCGGCGGTCTGGCGGCGATGGACGACCTCGTGCCCGGGCTGGACCTGCGGGCGCGGCTGCTGGCCGCCGGCGCCCGGGAGATATCCCTCGCCTCGGGCATGCTGGCGCTCAGCCCCGAGGGCTGGCTGCGCCGCTGGCGCCGCGAGGGACCGCACATGATCACGTGCAGCCGCGCCCTGCTGGACTGGGCCGTACGCCGGGCCGTCCTCGACCACACCACCGGGGTCACCGTCCGCAAGGCCGACGTGCTGGGCCCGGCGGGCGACGCGCGGCGGGTGACGGGGGTGCGGATCGCGGCCGGGGACGGGGAGGCGGACCTCGACGCCGACCTCGTGGTGGACGCGAGCGGACGCGGCAGCCGCCTCCCGCACTGGCTGCGCGGGCTCGGTGTCCCGGCGGTGCGCGAGCGGACCGTGGACGCCGGTCTGGTCAACGCCACCCGCGTCTACCGGACACCGGAGGGCGCCGAGCGGTTCCCGCTGACCATCGTGCAGGCCGACCCGCACGCCGGCCGGCCCGGCCGCAGCGGCATGGTGCTGCCGATCGAGGACGGCCGCTGGATGGTCAGCCTGGCCGGCACCCGGGGCGGCGAACCCCCCGCCGACCCGGAGGGCTTCCTCCAGTACACCCTGGACCTGCCCGACCCGATCGTCGGCCGGCTGATCTCGGGCGCCCAGCCCCTGACCGATGTCCACGTCAGCCGCTCCACCAGCAACGTACGGCGCTATGTGGAGCGGGCCCGGCAGTGGCCGGAGCGGTTCGTGGTGCTCGGGGACGCGCTGGCCACGTTCAACCCGGCCTACGGGCAGGGCATGTCGGTGGCGGCGCTCGGCGCACGGGTGCTCGGCCGCGAGGTGCGACGCGGCGGCGTGGACGTGCCGGGGCTGGCCCGCCGGGTGCAGCGCGGGGCGGCCCGGCCGGTCGACGCGGCCTGGGCGATGGCGGTCAGCCAGGACGTCCGGTACCCCGAGGCGCGCGGCGGCCGGCCGAACGCCGCGGATCACCTCGTCGCCGCGTTCACCCGCCGGCTGACGCGGACGGCGACCGGCTCGTACCCGGCCGCCGCCGCCCTGTGGGACGTGACGAGTCTGCGCACCGGGCCGGGGCGGCTGCTGCGCCCCGACACCCTGCTGGCCACCCTCGGCGGACCGGCGCTGCCGCCCGCCGCCCAGCCGCCGCTGACGCCCGGCGAACGGGAGGTCCTGCGCGGCCTGGACCGCGTCGGCGGCTGACGGCGGCGGACAGCGGCTGACGACAACGGCCCACGGGCAGCCCGCCGACCGGTCCCGGACCAGCCCGCCGACCGGTCCGGGGACCAGCCCGCCGACCGACCCGCCGACCGACCCGTGGACCAGCCCGCCGACGGGACCGTGGACCGGCCCGTGGACCAGCCCCGCCGACGGGACCGTAGACCGGTCGGCGGACCAGCCCCGCCGACCGGCCCGCCGACCGGCCCGCCGACCGGCCCGTCACCCCCACCTCACCCCGCGAACGGCGGCTGCGCCAGCCCCTTCCCCGCCCCCGGTACCACCAGGACCGACCCGGCGAGCGGGTGCGGGGCGGTGAGGCCGGTGCGGGCGGTGGTGACGTACAGGTCGGTGAGGTCGGCGCCGCCGAAGGCGCACGCCGTCACGCGCGGCACGGGCAGCTCGACCACCCGGTCCAGCCGCCCGTCCGGGGTGTACCGGCGGACGGCTCCCCCGTCCCAGAGCGCCACCCACACGCAGCCGTCGGCGTCGACGGTGAGCCCGTCCGGGAACCCGGCGCCGTCCTCGACGACGGCCAGCGTCCGCCGGCCGGAGATCCGGCCGCCGTCGTGGTCGAAGACGTCGACGCGGCGGGTCGGCGAGTCGATGTAGTACATCAGCCGCCCGTCGGGGCTCCAGCCGGTGCCGTTGCTGACCGCGACGTCGGCCAGGACGGTGGTGTGCGTGCCGTCGGCGGTGAGGCGGGACAGCGTGCCGCCGCCCGGTGTCTCGTCGTAGCGCATGGTGCCGGCCCACAGGCTGCCGTCCGGGGCGACGGCGGCGTCGTTGGCGCGGCGGCCCGGGACGGCCTCGCGGTGCGCCATGCGCAGCGAGCCGTCGGGGTCGAGCAGCGCGATGCCGTCCCGGAGGTTGAGGACGAGGCCGCCGCCCGCGCGCGGCTTGGCGGCGCCCACGTGCTGCTCGGTCGTGCGGACGGTACGGCGGCCGGTGGCCGGGTCGTAGGTGTGCACCCGGCAGCCGAGGATGTCCACCCAGATCAACCGGGCGGCCTCCGCGTCCCAGGTGGGCCCCTCGCCCAGCTCCGCTTCCGCCCGTACCGCCACGTCGATGGTCGTCATGCCGCGCTCCGGTATCCGAGGTGTTCCGACAGGTCAGCCGCGCCCTTGGCGGCGAGTTGTTCCAGTTCCGCGCGGCGCTCGTCGCTCCAGCGGATCATGGGGACGGAGATGGACAGCGCCGCCACCACCCGGCCGGTGCGGTCGCGGACCGGGGCGGCCACGCAGCTGACGTCCGGGTTGGACTCGCGGCTCTCCACCGCTATGCCCCGCTCCCGGATCTCCGCCAGGGCCTCGCGCAGGGCGGCCGGGTCGGTGATGCTGTTCGGCGTCATCCCGGTCAGCTCGGCGTCGTCCGGCAGGCGGGCCGCCAGCTCGTGCGCGGGCAGGGACGCCAGCAGCATCTTGCCGACGGAGGTGCAGTGGGCGGGCAGCCGCCGCCCGGCCGCCGACACCATCCGCACGGCGTGCGTGGAGTCCACCTTGGCGATGTAGATGACGTCGGTGTCCTCCAGGATCGCCACGTGCACCGTCTCGTCGCAGGTCTCGGCGACGGTCCGGGCGACCTGCTGCCCCTCGGCGGCGAGGTCGAGGTGCTCGGCGTAGCGCGCCCCGAGCTGGTAGGGACGTACGCCGAGCCGGTACCGTCCGGGCTGCCCGGAGACGGGGACGATGTACTTGCGGGCGGCGAGCGTGGTGACCAGCTCGTGCACGGTGGTGCGCGGCAGCTGGAGCCGGCGCACGATGTCGGGGGCGGAGAGTGTGCCGTCCCCGTCGAGGAAGAGCTCAAGGATGTCGAGAGCCCTGGTCACGGCTGGTACGAGACGTCCCATGTACGGCTCCCCCTCTCTCAGCGTTCGATATTTCAACAGGCGATCGGAATCGCGAACAAAGGCTAACCACACGCCTTCCGTGCGGGCAACGGTCCTGCGACGCGGTGCGACACGATGACTCCATGCCGTCCGCACCGCGCCCCTTCACCCCCGTCGACTTCCACCTGGTCCTGCTGCGCCGCATGGCCGACCACAACCCCGGCCTGGTGGACGACGCCCGCCGCGCGCTCGGCGCCTCGCCCGCGGAGATGCGCGAGGCCAACAGGCGCTGGCAGGCGATGCTCCGTTCCCCCCGTTCCCGCTCGGCCGCCTCCCGCTACCGCTCGGTCCTCGGCCCCCCGGAGTCGACGTTCCCCCGCCGCGTCGGCGACCTCGACTGCGAGGCCCGCCAGTGGCCCCTCCCCCTCTGGCCGGACCTGCGCTTCGAAGTCCTGGTGGGCGCGGACGGCACGGTGTGGAACACGTGGCTGGTCCGCGCCCCCGGCGCCGCGGGCCCCGCCCTGCGCACCCTCGCCGACCTGACCCCCTGGTCCTGCACGGTCGACGAGGCGGCCCGCGCCTTCGCCCCCGCCCGGCCCCTCCAGGGCTCGGCCCCCACCCGCTGGGGCCTCGCCTTCACCGCCCCGGACCCGGACGGCACCCCGCGCGACGTGGTCGCCGAGTTCACCTGGGGTCTGCTGCAACGCACGGCGGTCAGTGACCGCCCGCGGCCTTGAGCACCGCCGCGACCACCCGCTCCAGGGAGCCCGGGTGCAGCCACAGGAAGAGGTTGGGCTCGACCAGCTCCAGTTCCATCACCCGCGGCCGCCCGTCCTCCCCGTCGACCAGGTCCACGCGCGCGTACAGCAGCTCCTCCCCGCCCGGCACGTTGGCCAGCGCCCGCCGCGCGACCGCCGCCTCCTCCAGCGACGGCGTCCACGGCTCCAGGCCCGGGTGGGCGACCTTGCGCTCGTCGAACGGCGTCCCGGGCGCGAGCACCGCCCCCTTGCGGCTGACGTGCAGCAGTTCCCCGCCGAAGTACTGGAACGCCCGCTCCCCGCCGGTGTCCACACCCCGCTGGTACGGCTGCACCATCGCCGTCAGCCCCTCGGCGTGCATCCGCTCCAGGTGCCGTACGGCGGTGGCCTGTTCGCCGGGTGTGTAGCGGGCGGCGTACCGGGCCCCGGCGCCGGAGGCCGGCTTGATCACGTACTCGTGGTCGTCGGGGAGGCCGGCGGGGTCGCCGGGGGCGAGGTAGCGGGTGGGGACGACCGCGACACCGGCGTCCGCGAGATCCCCGAGGTACCGCTTGTCGGCGTTCCACCGCACGATCCCGGCGGGGTTGGCCAGCCGCGGCACCCTCTCCGCCCAGGCGACAAACTCCTCCGCCCGCCAGCTGTAGTCCCAGGTCGAGCGTATGAGCACGAGGTCGAACCGGTCCCAGTCGACGCCGGGGTCGTCCCACACGGCGACGGACACGTCGGCCCCGGCCTGTCGCAACGCGCTCTCCAGCACCGGCAGATCACGGTCGACGCCGACCTGCGGCCCGGGACGGCAGGTGACGAGGGCGATACGGGACACGGGCGGGCTCCAACCTCGTAGGACGGCTCGTAGGACGCTCTGACCGCCGGGCAGGCTAGCAACCCCCTCGAAGCGGATGGCACTTCGGCTCCGGGGAGACGGGCTCAGCCCTCCCCTGGACTCTCACCCTCCGGCTCCCAGTCCAGCAGCCGGACCTTCGCCACCGTACGGACGTGGCGGCGCATGGCGGTGGCCGCCCGGCGGGGCTCGCCCGCGGTGATCGCGTCCAGGATGGCGTGGTGCTGGGCGAGGGAGCGGGCCGGGCGGGCGGGCTGGCGCAGGGACTCCGTGCGGCTCTCGGCGATCTGCGGGGCGATGGAGCGCATGAACTCCGCGAGCAGGCCGCTGTGCGCCGCCGCCGTCACCGCCGCGTGGAACAGGCGGTCGCCCTCGACGCCGTGCCCGCCCGCCGCGATCTCCTCGGCCATGACCTCCAGCGCGGACCGCATCGCCGTGAGGTCGGCGTCCGTGCGGCGCTCGGCGGCCAGTTCGGCGAGTTTGGTCTCCAGGGCCTCGCGGGCCTCCAGGACGTCCGGCAGCCGCCGGCGGCGCTCCACCATCTCCTCGACCGGTTCCACGTCGAGGCTGTCCCGGACGAGGTACGTGCCGCCGCCGTGCCGCACCTCCACCAGGCCCTGGACCTCCAGGACCACGATGGCCTGCTTCACCGAGGCCCGGCTGACCCCGAGCCGCTGGGCGAGGTCCCGTTCGGGCGGGAGGCGGTCGCCGGCGCGCAGGCCGCCCTCGGCGACGTACTGCCGCAGCCGCTGGAGCACCTGCTCGTACAGGCGCCGCCGGGGCATCGGGCGCAAGGCATCGGTCACGGTTCCCCCTCCCGACGGGGAGGTTAACACCCCGGCGAAGTGGCCCAGTGGCTGAGCCAATTCGTGCGCGACCCCTTGACGGTGTCCGGTGGCGGGCCCACGCTGAGCCCGCATGTCCCCCGAACTCGTCTCGATCCTCGTGCTCGTCGTGGTGTTCACCGTCGCCACCACGCGTTCCGTCAACATGGGCGCCCTCGCCTTCGCCGCCGCCTTCGGGGTCGGCACCCTCGTCGCGGACCTCGACGCGGACGGCATCTTCGCCGGGTTCCCCGGTGATCTCTTCGTCGTCCTGGTCGGTGTCACGTACCTGTTCGCCATCGCGCGGGCCAACGGCACCACCGACTGGCTGGTGCACGCCGCGGTGCGGCTGGTGCGGGGGCGGGTGGCGCTGATCCCGTGGGTGATGTTCGCGCTCACCGGGGCGCTCACCGCGATCGGCGCGGTCAGTCCGGCGGCCGTCGCGATCGTCGCGCCGGTCGCGCTCAGCTTCGCCACCCGGTACAAGATCAGTCCGCTGCTGATGGGCACGATGGTCGTGCACGGCGCCCAGGCCGGCGGGTTCTCACCGATCAGCATCTACGGGTCGATCGTCAACGGCATCGTCGAGCGGGAGAAGCTGCCGGGGAGCGAGGTCGGGCTGTTCCTCGCGTCGCTGCTCGCCAACCTCGTCATCGCCGGGGTGGTGTTCGCGCTGTTCGGGGGGCGGAAGCTGTGGGCGCGGGGGGCCGCCGACGACCCGGCGGCGGACGTGGACGAGGACGGGCCGGTACGGCTCTCCCCCGCCCGGGTCGCCACCCTCGCCGCCCTGGCCGCCCTCGTCGTGGCCGTCCTCGGCTTCGACCTGGACGCGGGGCTGACCGCCGTCACGCTGGCCGTGCTGCTGAGCACCGTCTGGCCGGACGACAGCCGCCGCGCGGTGACCGAGATCGCCTGGTCCACGGTGCTGCTGATCTGCGGTGTGCTGACCTACGTCGGTGTCCTCCAGGAGATGGGCACCATCACCTGGGCCGGCGAGGGCGTCGGTGGCATCGGCGTCCCGCTGCTGGCGGCCGTGCTGCTGTGCTACATCGGCGCGCTGGTGTCGGCGTTCGCCTCCTCGGTGGGGATCATGGGGGCGCTGATCCCGCTGGCCGTGCCGTTCCTCGCGCAGGGCGAGATCGGGGCGGTGGGCATGGTCGCGGCGCTGGCGGTGTCGGCGACGGTGGTGGACGTCAGCCCGTTCTCGACCAACGGGGCGCTGGTGCTGGCGGCGGCACCGGACGTCGACCGTGACCGTTTCTTCCGGCAGCTGATGGTGTACGGAGGAGTCGTGGTGGCGGTGGTGCCGGCCCTGGCGTGGCTGGTGCTGGTCGTGCCCAACTCGTAAGCGCTCGTATGCGCTCGTAAGCGGTTGTAAAAGGAGCAAAGGAGCAGTACTCGTGTCCTCACTCTTCCCGGCCCTCACCGGCGCCCCCGCCGACCGGCCCGCCCTGCGGTTCGGCGCGCGCTCCCTGACCTACGCGGAGCTGGCCGCCGCGGCCGGTGCCACCGCCCAGCGGCTGGGCGGGGCCGGCCGGGTGGCCGTCTGGGCGACCCCGTCGCTGGAGACCGCCGTCGCCGTGATCGCCGCGCTGCTGGCCGGCGTGCCCGCTGTACCGCTCAACCCGAAGTCGGGCGAGAAGGAGCTGCGGCACATCCTCTCCGACAGCGCGCCGTCGCTGGTCCTGGCCGCCCCCGGCGACGGGCTCCCGGCGCCGCTCGCCGCCCTGGCCCGCGTCGACGTCGACGTGGACGCCCGGGGGCCGGTTCCGGCGCCGGACGCCGGGGACGGCGACCCGGCGCTGGTCGTCTACACCTCCGGCACCACCGGCCCGCCCAAGGGCGCCGTCCTGCCCCGCCGGGCCGTCGCCACCACCCTCGACGCGCTCGCCGACGCCTGGGGCTGGACGGGGGACGACGTCCTGGTGCACGGGCTGCCGCTGTTCCACGTGCACGGGCTGGTCCTCGGCACCCTCGGGCCCGTCCGGCGCGGCGGGTCGGTGCGGCACCTGGGGCGGTTCTCCACCGAGGGCGTGGCGCGCGAGCTGAACGACGGCGCCACCATGCTCTTCGGCGTGCCGACCATGTACCACCGCATCGCGGAGGCGCTGCCCGCCGAACCCGAGCTGGTGAAGGCGCTGACCGGGGCCCGGCTGCTGGTCTCCGGCTCCGCCGCGCTGCCCGTCCACGACCACGAGCGGATCGCCGCCGCCACCGGACGCCGGGTCGTCGAGCGGTACGGGATGACCGAGACGCTGATGAACACCAGCGTCCGCGCCGACGGCGAGGCCCGCGCCGGGACGGTGGGCGTGCCGCTGCCGGGGGTGGAGCTGCGGCTGGTGGAGGAGGACGGGTCGGAGGTCACCGCGTACGACGGGGAGACCGTCGGCGAGATCCAGGTGCGCGGGCCCAACCTGTTCACCGAGTACCTCAACCGCCCCGACGCCACCGCCGCCGCCTTCACCGCCGACGGTTACTTCCGCACCGGCGACATGGCGGTCCGCGACCCCGACGGCTATGTCCGCATCGTCGGCCGCAAGGCCACCGACCTCATCAAGAGCGGCGGGTACAAGATCGGCGCCGGGGAGATCGAGAACGCGCTGCTCGAACACCCGGCGGTGAAGGAGGCGGCCGTCACGGGCGAGCCGGACGCCGACCTCGGCGAGCGGATCGTGGCGTGGGTGGTGCCCGCCGACCCGCAGGCCCCGCCCGCGCTGGCGGAACTGGCCGACCACGTCGCCGCCCGCCTCGCCCCGCACAAGCGGCCCCGGGTCCTGCGCCACCTCGACGCCCTGCCCCGCAACGACATGGGGAAGATCATGAAGCGGTCGCTGAACCATGACTGAGCGGCTCCCCGCCCGCCGCCTGCTCGCCCGGCTCACCGACGACTTCACCGAACTCCCGTATCCGGAAAGGGAGTACGGACCCGACGGCCCCCTCGGCTGGCCGGGCTACGACGCCTCCCGCGCCCGTGCCGCCGAGCGGACCGGCGAGTCGGAGTCCGTCGTCTGCGGCACCGGGCGGATCGAGGGCACCGAGGCCGTGCTGATCGCCTTCGAGTTCGGCTTCCTCGGCGGCTCGCTGGGACAGCGCACCGGGGACCGGCTGGAGGCGGCGTACGCGCACGCCCGCGCCCACCGGCTGCCGGTCGTCCCGCTGGTCGCCACCGGCGGCAGCCGGATGCAGGAGGGCATGCTGGCGCTGACCCAGCTCCAGCGGGTGGCCCGGCAGTCGGCGCTGACCAGGGAGGCCGGGCTGGCGCAGATCGCCGTCCTGCGCGACCCGACCACCGGGGGCGGCTGGGCGACCCTCGGGGCCGGGGCCGACGTGGTGCTGGCGCTGCCCGGCGCGCAGGTCGGTTTCGCCGGGTCCCGGGTCCGGCCGCCGGACGCCGACCCGGCGGCGTACACCGCCGAGGCGCAGGTCGCGGCGGGCTCGGCGGACGCCGTCGTACCCCCCGGCGAGCTGCGCCGGACGCTGGGCCACTGGCTGCGGCTGCTCACCCGCCCCTCCAGCGAACCGGCCCCCGTCCCCGCCCCGCTCGGCGCGACCGCGCCTCCGGACAGCGGCCGGGAGGCGGTACGCCGGGCGCGCGCGCCGGAGCGTCCGCGCGCCCGTGCCTACCTGGACGCCTACTTCACCGACCGCGCCGAGATCAGCGGCGACCGCTGCGGCGGCACCGACCCGGAGGGCATCCTGTGCGGCTTCGGCACCCGGGCCGGACGGACCGTCGCGTACGCCGCCCAGACCGGGACCGCGACCCGCCCCGCCGGGTACCGCACCGCCGCCCGGCTGATCCGGCTCGCGGACCGGCTCGGCATCCCGGTGCTGACGCTGGTGGACACCCCGGGCGCCGCCAACGACGCCGAGGCGGAGCGGCGGGGGGCGGGGCCGGCCATCGCCGAGCTGTTCGGCGCGGTGGCCGTCGCCCGTACGCCCGTCACCACGCTGCTCATCGGCGAGGGCGGCTCGGGCGGGGCGCTGGCGCTGGCGGCACCGGGGCGGACCTGGGCCACCCCGGACAGCTACTTCTCGGTCATCGGACCGGAGGCGGCGGCGTCGATCCTGAAACGGCCGCCGGAGCGAGCCGACGAGACCGCCGACCAACTGCGGCTGCGGCCCCAGGACGTGGCCGAACTTGGCGTGATCCGAACAAGCGAGCAGGTGTTCCCTGGAACAGGTGATCGTCGCTCATGAGCGCGCCTGCGGCCGGTGAGACCGACGAGACTGACGGTGCGCAAGCGACGGGCTGCAGACCGTGGTCGGCGTAGGTCCCACATCGCAGTAATCACGCAAGGAGCAGTACTCACATGAACGTTCTCACCGACATCCTCGCCGGCCTCGTCCACTTCGTGGGCTGGCTGGTCTGAGGTACGTACGGCAGAACAGCGGCGGCGCCGTCTCCCCGTCCCAGGGAGGCGGCGCCGTCCGCGTGTTCTCTAGCGGACGCCCACCGCCCGGACGAGCTCCTGCGTCACCGAGCCGCCCCGGTCGTCCCGCGCCGAGGCGCGCAGCGAGACGGAGGCCGCGTCGCGGGGCACGTTCAGCGTGCCGTGCCAGGTCGCGCCCTTGCCGCCGGTCAGCCGGACGGACGTCCAGGTCGTCCCGTCGTCGTAGGAGACGTCGAGCTTCCCGCCGCCGAGGGTCCCGGTGTCCGGCGCCCCCGCCACGTGCTCCGCGCCCAGCCCGATGCCGAGCCGGTGGCCGGCGCGCACCGTGCCCGCGAGGTCGGTGCCGACGTCGAAGGAGAGGTTGATCAGCGGGAGGTAGGTGTACCGGTCCTCCGGGGTCGCCGACGACCGGAAGGTCCACTCGGCGTGGCCCGTCGCCCCGGTCCCCCAGCGCTCCGCGTCCAGCGCGGTGTCGGTCACGAGCCGGTACGTGTGCTCGTCGGCCGGCGCGTCCTGGACGTAGGCGGTCGACCCGTTCATCCGGTCGACGAGTTCCCCGTCCTGGTACACCGCCGTGGTCTGGGTCAGGCCGCTGTCCGTGCCGTACACGTCACCGAACCCGGTGTGGTCCGGCCCCGAGTCGCCCCAGCCGGGCGCGTTGAACCGCATCCGGTCGCCCGCGCGCTGCTGCCCCCAGCCGAGGCCGGTGCCGAGGTAGGGGTGCCAGACCGGCTTGAACCAGTTCAGCGTGGGACGCGATCCGCCCTCGTAGGAGACCAGTCCGCCGCGTTGCTCCAGCGCGCCGCCGGCCGAGTCCACCGACTCGTGCCAGAGCTGGCCGGGGCCGGTGGAGACGTACTCGGTGCGCTCGGCGGGGAACCCGATCCGCTCCTTGAAGCCGAGGCCGAGGGGGAAGGTGCCGGTGAGCGAGTAGCGGAACTCGCCCCCGGTGGACGGCCCGGCGCCGTGGTACTTGGCGTCCAGCACGGCCAGGTCCCGCTTGCCGGGGCGGTAGGCGAGGTCCCGGTCGGGGATCGCGCCGGGATGGCCTTCGGACAGGTCGTAGGTGTACGGCGTGTCGCGCGTACCGGTCATGTCGACGCGGCCCGCCTGCCGCAGCCGGGCCGCGTCGGCGGCGTTCACGGTGGCGATGGTCAGCGGGCGGTCGGCGTTGTCGTCCGTGCCCCACCAGGCCGACAGCCGGCCGGGCTTGTCGTCGGTCACGAACAGCGCCCGCGCGCCCGCGTCCTGGGCCGCCCGGGCGAGGACGGCCGGGTCGGTGCCGTCGGTGAGCCGGGCGAGGACCGCCTTGCCCTCGGCCCCGGTGACCGGCCCGGCGCCGACGTCGACCAGCGGCAGCCGGGTACGCCCCTCGGCGAGGGTGCCGCCGGACTGGACGGTGGCCTCCCCGACGCCCTTGACGGTGAGGAGCGGCTTGCCCAGCCGCCACACCGTCCGGTACTCGAAGCCGCCCTCGGTGACCTCCCGGCCGGTGGGCGCGGCGAAGACGCTGTCGTAGGTCACCGGCACCTGGACCGCGCCGAACAGCTCGGCGCCGTGCGCGCTGCGGTCGTACTCCATGAGGAGCTGCCGGGTCTCGGTGCGCCGGTCCACGTCCGCGCGGATCTCGCGGAGCGTGCGCCCGTCGAGGGTGATCTCGCGGTCCCGGTCGACGACCACCTCGGGGGCGGCGAGGAAGCCGAGGCCGAGGGAGTCGGCGCCGTGAGCGCCGCGCACGTCGAGGAAGGTGGCGAGGCTGTACGTGCCCGGCGTCAGGCGCAGCGCGAGGGTGCCGGAGTCACCGACGTACGCCGGGACCGGGTCGACGCCCTCGGCCAGCCGCTGCACGGTCAGGTCGGCGGCGGTGGGCGCGCCCGAGCGGTCCTTGACGTGGACGGTGAGGGTGTACCGCTCCTCCTCCTTGACCAGGCCGAACGCGGTGTGCGCGACGGTCTTCCCGGCCGCGTCGGCCGCCACGATCCGGCCGCTGGTGGTGCCGACGGGCGCGTCGGTGCCGTCGCCGGTCACGGTGGTGGACGCGGTGCCGTGGGCGGGGACGGTGAGGCTGGTGCCGGCGAGGGTGACGACGCCCTCGGGGGCGCCGTGCACCGAGAGCTGCAACTCCACGTCCGTGTCCGAGGAGTTGGAGTAGGTCACGGTCCGGGTGACCGGCTCGTTCTCCTCGTACGGCCAGGAGTGGAAGCCGAGGTCGGCGCTTCCGGTGGCGGTGATGTCCGCGCCGATGGCGTCCGGCACGCTGACCCGGCCCGCGCCGAGCTGGTAGGCGGAGGCGTCGAGT
This sequence comes from Streptomyces sp. NPDC090994, assembly GCF_044768905.1. Classification (NCBI taxonomy): domain Bacteria; kingdom Bacillati; phylum Actinomycetota; class Actinomycetes; order Kitasatosporales; family Streptomycetaceae; genus Streptomyces; species Streptomyces sp. NPDC090994. Next base: position 185,327 of record NZ_JBIVWS010000010.1, on the reverse strand, counting down.
CGCTTCGACGTCGACATCAGCGCGTCCTTCAGCCGCGCGCCGGTCCAGTCCGGGTGCTGTTCGGCGAGCAGGGCGGCCACCCCGGCGACGTGCGGGGTCGCCATCGACGTACCGTCCATGGCGGTGTAGGCGCCGGTGCCCTCGGTGAGGGTGGAGCGGGCGGCGAGGATGCCGACGCCGGGGGCGGACAGGTCGGGCTTGAGGGCGTGGTCGCCGAAGCGCGGGCCGGCGCTGGTGAACCAGGCCGCCGCGTCGGCGGAGTCGACCGCGCCGACGGTCAGCGCGGCGTCGGCGGCGCCGGGCGAGCCGATGGAGGACGGGGAGCCGGTGTTGCCGGCGGCGATCACGAAGAGCGCGCCGGTCTCGGCGGACAGGGTGTCGACGGCCCGCGCCATCGGGTCGGTGCCGTCGCTGGGCTCGGTGGAGCCGAGGGACATCGAGATGACGTCCGCCTTCACCTCCCGCGCGGCCCACTCCATGCCGGCGATGATCTGCGACTCGCTGCCCGACCCCTGGTCGCCGAGGACCTTGCCGACGGCGAGCGTGGCGCCGGGCGCGACCCCCTTCTCCCTGCCGTCGGAGGCGGCGCCGCTGCCGCCGACCGTGGAGGTGACGTGGGTGCCGTGGCCGTGCCGGTCGGCGACCTCCTCGCCCTCGATGAAGCTGCGGGCGGCCGCTATCCGTCCGGTCAGGTCCGGGTGGTCGGCGTCGACGCCGCTGTCCAGGACGGCGACGGTGACGCCCTTGCCGGTCAGGCCCGCGTCCCACGCCTCGGGGGTGCCGATCTGGGCGTTGCTTTCGGCCATCTCCGCGCTGACCCGGCCGTCGAGCCAGACGCCGTCGATGTCCCCGCCGTGCCGGGTGAAGTCCCGCCAGAAGGCCCGGCCCTTGGCCGCCTCGACGGCGGCGCCGCGCACACTGGGCAGCGCCCGCGTCCGCTCGGCGCCGCGCGGCGTGACGACCGGCGCGCCCTTCTCGTACGTCACGATCAGCGGCAGCTCGCCGGAGCCGGTGTCGCCGAGCCCCTGGCGCAGCAACCCGGTGACGTCGAAGAGCCGTTCGTCGAGGGTGCCGGCCCGCAGGTAGGGCAGGGCCTCGTCGGGTACGACGGTGACGGAGCCGTTCGCGTTCTGGGTGCGTACGGCGCCGGTGGCGCCCTTCGGCCGCTCGACCGTGACCGTCTTCTTCCCGCCCCCGGCCTCGGTGACGGTGACGCGGTCGCCGGTGATCAGGGTGACGGTCCGGGCGTCCGCGTCCGCGTGCGCGGCGGGCTCCGGGGCCGTCGCGGTCGCGGTCGCGGCGGTCGCCGCCGACGCCGCCGCCGGGCCGGCCGGCAGCAGCGCGCACACCAGTCCGGCGGCCACCAGGGCCGGGCCGGAACCCCCGCGTCTCATGCGCCTCATCTGTCTCGCGCCTCTCGTGATCATCCACGCCCCTCTCCGTGACGTCGCTCCGGATGAGTCTCACGGCCCGTGCGCCACAGGGGAGTTGCCCGGCCCTGGCGGATGCGCGCAGTGGCGGTTTTCCGCCAGCGCCCCGGTGGACGACCGGCATAACAGAGGACACCAGCGAGCACGGTCCGTCACAATGAGGTCCGTCCGCGTGAGGAAGACGCGCGGAAGAACGGCACAACGGGGAGCGAACGGCACCATGGACGGACTGCTGGAGTTCACGACCGAGGACGGTGCCCAGGTGGTGGTGGAGGCCGTCGACGAGGAGACCGGCGCCCGCCTGGTCTCCCGGGGCGACGGCCCGGCGCGGGCGGCACGCACCTTCGAGGGCGCGCTGGAGGGGGTGCGCGCGGCGGCCTCGTCCGCGCTGCGGGTCTTCCGGGACGGCAGCCTCAGACCCGACTCGGTGGAGCTGGAGTTCGGGGTGCGGCTGAGCGCGGAGGCCGGCGCGGTCATCGCCAAGGGCACCGCGGAAGGCCACTTGGTGGTGAGACTGCACTGGTCACCGGGGGCGTCGGCCCCCACGGCACCGGCGGACGGGGAGGCCGCCGCCGGCTCGTGACCGGGGGTACGGCCGCCTGGCACGCCCGGATCAGATGCGGCCGGGAGGTCGGCGCGGGGTTCCTCGTCACCGAACGCCTGCTGCTCACCTGCGCCCACGTCGTCGTACGGCACGGCACCGAGCCGGTCACGGTGTCCTTCCCGGGCCACCGTGACCTGGGCGACCTGACCGCCCGCGTCGTCGACCGGGGGCCCTGGCGGGAGGACTCCGACGACCGCGGCGACCTGGTGGTCCTCGAACTGGCCCGGGAGGTGTCCGTGCGCCCCGCCGTGTTCGCCCCGCCCGGCGCGGCGCACCGCGCCCCCGAACTGGTCGCCTACGGCTTCCCGTCCCGGCTGGACGACGGTGTGCTCGCCACCTACCGGGCCGTGCCCGGACCGCTCATCGCGGACGAGTGGATGCAGTTGGAGGCGCTCACGGCGCACGGGCAGACGCTGGTGGGCGGGTTCAGCGGGGCGGCGGTCACGCTCCGCGACCACTCGGTCGTCGGCATGGTCGTCTCCACCACGGGCTCGCACGTCGGCAGGATGCTGCCCGTCGAGGTCATGGCCCGCTACTGGAAGGGGCTCGGCGACCTGATGCCGGCGCCCCGCCCCGGGCCGGACGCGGGGCGGCTGGAGACGCTGCTGCGACGGGCCGAGCGGGTCCGTCCGGACTGCGACCCGAACCGGCTGTACGCCTCCGCGGTGGACCTCTTCGCCCCGCAGCCCGAGCGGCCGTTCACCTCGCTGCGCCAGGCCGCCGAGTACGTGCGGACCGAGGTCCCGGACCTGGCCGCCGAGGACCGGTTCGCCGACGGGCTCCAGCGGGTCCTGGACGAGTGGGCGGCCGGCCGGCCGCTCCGCGCGCCCGGACCCCGGGGCGCGGCCCCGGCCGCCGACCACCGGTTCGCGGACGACCAGTACCCCGGCCACCGGCTCACGGACGAGCGGCACGCCGGCCACCGGTCCGTCGACGACCGGCACCCCGGCCACCCGTACCCGGCCGACGGCCGAACCGCCCGCGCGCACGCCGCCGGCAGCCGCCACGAGGAGCCGGTCGGACGGGTCCCGCGCGGGCCGGTCGGGGCGCCCGCGTCCACCCCCGGACCGTCCTGGGCCCCCATCGTCGTAGAACTCGTCCGCAGCGGCGCCGGTGCCGACCAGGTCACCGTGGAGGTGTCCGCCTACCGCGGCGGGCACCGCCGTCCGGTGGGCACCCGCCGGCTGCCGCAGGACGCGGTGCGTTCCTACGTCCAGGACCGGGTGGACGAGGCGTTCAACCACCTCGACCGCGACGCCGAGGCGCTGATCACCTTCGTCCTGCCGGCCGAGTGGCTGAACGAGCCGGTGGCGCACTGGGCGTGCAGCGCCTACGACTCCACCCCGCTGGGCTGCGCGCACCCCCTGGTCGTCGCGGAGCGCGCCCGGCACCGCAGCGGCCGGCTCCGCCACGAGCTGACCAAGCGGTGGCAGGAGCTGGACGGCGCGTCGGGCGTCCGGCTGCACCGGGTGGAGTGCGGCACCCGGGAGAACTCCCGCAGCCTGCGCCCGCGGCTGCGGGACGCGGCGCTGGCCGGGTTCGCCGCCCCGCCCGCCGCGGTGCGGGAGCACTTCGCGACCGGCCTGCACTTCCCGGTCCCGGTCCTGCTGTGGCGCCGCTCGGACTGTCCCGACGACGACCACGGCCACCACGGCGACCGCGGCGGCCCGTGCGCCGGTACGGCGTTCCTGGACCGGCTCACCGAGTCCGTCGACGGCGTGCCTCCGGCCGAACTGCCGCGCCGGGTATTGGACTTGCGCGAGGAGGCGTACGCGGCCGACGATCCGGAGGGGCACTGGGCGCGGGAGGTGCAGTTGCTGTGGGACGATCCGCGCTGCTTCTCCGAGCCCGCCGCCTGCCTGCACTCGCCCGTCGCACCCCTCGGTTGACGAACCACCCGCCGGGCCGCACCGCCGCGCCCCGAACCCGAAAGAGAAACCCCATGGCCCTGTGGCCCGTCTACACCGGAGCGACGCAACCGCACGACGGCATCACCCGGCTGCCCCCGCCGCCGCCGTGGCGGGCCTTCGACGGGCACCCCGTGCTCGAACCGCCCGACGAGCACGACGACGCCGCCGCCACCTCGCCCGACCGCACCCACCGCGCCCGCACGTACCAGGCCACCGAGGAGACGGTGCAACTGGTCAACGCGGCCCTGTACCTGCGCCGTCCGCTGCTGGTCACCGGGCCGCCCGGGACCGGCAAGTCGTCGCTGGCGTACGCGGTCGCCCGCGAACTGCGGCTCGGCCCGGTCCTCAGGTGGAACATCACCAGCCGCAGCACCCTGCACGACGGGCTCTACCAGTACGACCCGCTCTCCCGGCTCTACGCGGCCCGGCAGGCGACGGAGGAGGACGGCGGCCCCGGGGCGGCCTCCGGCGCCGGCGTCGAGAACCATCTGCGGCTCGGCCCGCTGGGCACCGCCCTGCTCCCCTACGCCCGGCCCCGGGCCCTGCTCATCGACGAGATCGACAAGAGCGACCTGGACCTGCCCAACGACCTGCTGAACGTGCTGGAGGAAGGCCAGTACGAGATCCCCGAACTGGTGCGCGCCGCCCGCGACGTCCCGGACGGGCGGGCCGAGGTGATGGCCGACGGCACCGACCGGCGGGTCCCGGTGCGGCACGGCAGGGTGCGCTGCCACGCCTTCCCGTTCGTGGTGCTGACCAGCAACGGCGAGCGCGAGTTCCCGCCCGCCTTCCTGCGCCGCTGCGTCACCCTGCGGCTGCGCCAGCCCGACGACCGGCACCTCGCCGAGATCGTCCGGGCGCACCTGGGCGAGCCGGACGCCTACGCCCGGCAGCTCATCGACCGGTTCCTGTCCCGGGTGGGCAGCGGCGACCTCGCCACCGACCAGCTCCTCAACGCCATCTACCTGGCCCGTGCCTCCGGTCTGGCCGCCGGCTCCCTCGACGAACTGGCCGAGCAGCTGATGCCGTACCTGGGCCAGTCCCCGCAGCCGCATGCCTTCTGACCCCTCCGGCGTACCGGAGCCCGTGGCCCGCCTGGCCGACGTCCTCGGCCGGGCGGCCTCCGGCACGCGCCCGACCCCGCTGGAGCTGGCGGAACTGCTCTGGCTGGCCGGGCACATGGCGCCCGCCCCGGACCGCGCCGGCCCGCCCCCGGCGTCCCCGCCCGCACGGCCCCCGGACACCCCCGCGCCGGCCGCCCCGCCTTCGCCGCGCACACCGGAGACGAACACCCGCCCGCATCGGCGGCAGCCGCCGTCCCCGCCCTGCCCCCCGGCCCCGCCGCGCGCCCCGCTGCACCTGCCCTCCCGGACACCGGCGACTCCCGCGACGGGGACGGGGCAGCAGGAGGCGGGGACGGGAACGCCGGAGGCCCGGCCGCACGCCGCCGTGCTGGCCCCGGCGCCGCCGATGCTGCCGCACCCGCTGGCCCTCCAGCGCTCCCTGCGGCCGCTGCGGCGCCGTACCGACGCGCCCGCCGTCCGGGAGGTCGACGAGGCGGCGACCGCCGACCGCATCGCCCGGCTCGGCGCCGACCCCCGCTGGTGGCTGCCGGTCATGCGCCCCGCCCGGGAACGCTGGCTCCGGCTGAACCTGGTGTACGACGACGGTCCGACGATGCCGGTCTGGCGTCCGCTGGTCCGCGAACTGCACACCGCCCTCGCCCAGTCGGGCGTCTTCCGCACGGTCACCCTGCACCGGGCGCTGCCCGACGGCACGGTGGCCGGTGACGGCGTGCACGCCGTCGCCGACGGCCGGACCGTCACCCTCCTGATCAGCGACTGCATGGGCCCGCAGTGGCGGGCCGGACCGGCCGGCACCCGCTGGTTCGCCGCGCTGCGCCGCTGGGCGCGCCGGATGCCGCTGGCCGTCGTCCAGCCGCTGCCCGAACACCTGTGGCGGGACACGGCGCTGCCGCCGGTCGCCGGCCGGCTCTCCGCCCCCTACCGGGCCGCGCCCAGCGCCGCGCTGACCTTCACCCCGTACGACACCGCCGAGGACGCCCCGCCCGAGGGCGCCGTGCCCGTGCCGGTCCTCGAACCCGGCCCCGAGTGGCTGGCCAACTGGGCGGCGCTGGTGGCCGGTCCGGGCGGCGCCGGGCACCCCGGCGCGGCGGCGGCGCTGCTGCGTCCGCTGCCCGCCGACGCCGACGACCGCACCGACGTGGCCCTGCTGCCCGCCGAGGAGCTGGTGCTCAGGTTCCGGGCGACCGCGTCCCAGGAGGCGTACCGGCTGGCCGGGCACCTCGCGCTGGGCCGCCCGGACCTGCCGGTGATGCGGCTGGTGCAGGCCGCCGTGGAACCGGAGCCGCGCCCCGCGCACCTGGCCGAGGTGATCCTCAGCGGCCTGCTCTCCGCCCTGCCGGGGCCGCCCGGTTCGTACGCCTGGCGGCCCGGCGTACGCGGCCTGCTGCTGCGCGGGCTGCCGCGCACCGCCCGCGCCCGCACCCGTGACCTGCTGCTGCGCACCGGCGACCTGATCGAGGAGCGGGCGGGCCGGTTCCCCGGCGAGATCCCCGCCCTGACCCCGGCCGCGAACGGCACCGAGACCGGCCCGCGCGGCGAGGCGATCGCCGAGATCAGCGAGCGCGGCGCCCGGTGGCTGAGCGGCGTCGGCAACACCGGCATGGTCCGCACGCCGCAGTCGCCCCCCGGCCGGCCGGCCGACCGCTACCGGCTGATCCGGCGCCTCAACCCCACCGGCCGGGTGTGGCTCGCCGAGGACACCGGGACCGGCCGGACGGTGACGGTCCGTCGGCACGACCCCGTCACCGACCGGGCCCGGCGCGAGGCGTTCCTGCGCGACGCCCGGCTGCTGCGGGAGATCCGGCACCCGAACGTGGTCGCCGTCCTCGACGCCGGCGTGGACGACGACGACACGCCCTACGTCGTCATGGAACACCTCGACGGCATCGCCCTGAACACCCTGACCCGCCCCTACGGCAACCGGCTGCCCGCGCCGCTGACCGTGGGCGTCGCCGCGCAACTGGCCCGGGCGCTCACCGCCGTCCACGAGGCGGGCACCGTGCACGGGGCGCCGGAGCTGTCCCGGCTGGTGCTGCTGCCGGACGGCACGGTGCGGCTCAGCCTCTTCGCGCCGGGCCGGGGCGGACGGCCGGGCGGCCGGGCGGAGGACCTGCGCGCGCTGTGCGAGGTGGTGCTGCTGCTGACGTCGGGTACCTCGCGGCTGACCGTGCCCGTCGACTCCCGGCGGCTCGTCCTGCTGCCGCCCGCCCTGCGCGGCCCGTTCGCGCACGCCCTGGACCTGCTGATGTCCCCGTCGCTCGGGGCGCAGCGCCAGGGCCGGGACCTGCTCACCGACCCGGAGCTGCCCCGGCTGGCGCGGGAGGCGTACGACCAGCGGTTCTACTACGCCCTGGGCCCGCTGCGCGTCGAGGGGCCGCAGGGCTCCCCGGAGCTGCCGCCGGACGCGGGCGCGCTGCTCGCCGTACTGCTGCTCAAGCACGGCCGTACGGTCACCCACGAGGAGCTGCGGTACGGCCTGTGGGACCCGGCCGACGAGCCGCGCGACTGGCGGTCCCGGGTGCGCCGGGCGGTGGAACGGCTGACGGAGGCGCTCGGCCCCGGCGTGCTCGCCACCCCCTCGCACGGGTACGCGCTGCACACCAGCGCCGACTTCGTGGACGTGGTGCACTGCGAGGAACTGGTCCGGGCGGCTGACCGGGCGCAGACGGCGGGCGCCGACACCGAGGCGCGGGAGCTGGTCGCCGAGGCGCTGGCGCTCTGGCGCTCCGGCGACCCGCTCCCCGGCCTGCCCGGCCCCGCCGCCCGCACCGCCCGGGGCCGCCTCCAGCAGCTCCGCCTCGCCCTGCACGCCCGGCTCGCCGGGCTGGACCTGGCGCTGGGCGACGCCGAACGGGCGGCCCGCAGCCTGGCCGACCTGCTGCGCACGCATCCGCTCCACGAGACCTTCCTCCGCCTCCACCTGATCGCGCTGCGCCGCCTGGACCGCCTCGACGAGGCGCTGGACGCGTACGAGGAGTACGAGCTGTCCGGCGGCGGCAACCCGGAGCTGCTGGCCCTCGGCCGGGAACTGCGCCAGGACCACGCCGTGCCGGTGGACGAACCCGGGGCCTGCCAGGGGGACGCGTCGGACGGGTCCCCGGACATGGCCGCGCCGGACGAACTGCCGGAGGGCCCGTTCCCGACGGAGGACGACCGGTGGACACCGCTGCTGTCGGAACCGGAGGACCTGCCGGACGAGGCGGCCGGCGCGCTGCCGGAGACGGGCCCCGCCCCGGAGACGCCGGCCGGCTTTCCGCCGTTCGACCCGGAGAGACGGGAGGACGAGGAGGACCGGGAAGGCCAGGAAGACCGGGAAGACCGGGAAGACCGGGAGGGACGACCAGGGAGAGCAGGAGACTAGAAGGTCCCGGAAGAGTCTGAGGGCCAAGAGGGGGACTGGTCCACGCCACCACCCCCCGTTCAGCGGCCCCCCGCCCGGCCCCCTCGGACAGGCGCCGGTCCGGGTCCGCCCGCACGATGCCAGGGAGGCCGGCCCCCCGCCGGCCCCACGGTCTGCGCTCTCGGGAGGATCTGCCATGACCGCCACTCTGGAGCAGCTGCGCCGCTGCCACTTCGCCGTCGACCTCGGGGCGGCACGGACCCGCGTGTACGTCAAGGGCGCCGGGCTCGTCGTCGACCAGCCGTCCGCCGCCGCCGTCAACACCCGTACCGGCGCGCTGATCGCGGTCGGTGAGCTGGCGGAGAAGATGACCGGCCGCACCCCCGACTACATCCGGGTCGTCCGGCCCGTCTCCGGCGGCACGATCGTCGACATCGAGATGGCCCAGCGCATGCTGCGGCACCTGCTCGGCGACAAGGTGCGCCGCTCGCTGCGCCGCAAGCCCCGGCTGCGGGCGGCGGTCTGCACCCCGCACGGCGCCGATCCGCTGGCCCAGCGGGCCGCCGTCGAGACGCTCGTCGGACTCGGCGCCCGCCGGGTGGAGCTGGTCGACACGCTCATCGCCGCGGCGGTCGGCTGCGGACTGCCCGTGGAGCAGCCCGAAGCCACGATGATCATGGTGTGCGGGGCGCACGCCACGCAGGTCGCGGTGCTCTCCCTCGGCTCGATCGTGACCGCCGCGCGCATCCCGGTCGGCGGCGAGGCCGTCGACCACGCGATCGTCCAGCACCTGCGCCACCACCACGAACTGGTGCTGCCCAGCCAGTCCGTACGGCCGCTCCAGGTCGCCCTGTGCGGCAACGGGCTCACCGCGCAGGGCCCCGCCTCCACCGAGATCCACGGCCGGGACGTGGCGACCGGCCTCGCCCGCAGCGTGCAGGTGGACACCGCCGCCGTGCGCAACGCCATCCAGACGCCGCTGACGGCCGTCCTGGACGGTCTCGGCAAGGTGCTGCGGGACTGTCCGCCGGACCTGGTCGCCGATCTCGCCGACCGCGGGATCATGATGGTCGGCGGCAGCGCACTGCTGCCCGGCTTCGACCAGATGCTGCGCCAGGCGACGGGCATGCCGGTGCACATCGCCGAACGGCCGGACATCTGCGCCGTACAGGGCCTGGGCACCATGCTGGAGGGCCAGATCGAGCCGCTGGACCTGCACGCGACCGCCGACTGACGTCACGGCCCGCCGGTCACACGGCGAACCAGCAGCGCACCGCCGTACCGTCCGGCCCGGTGTGCGTCCGGACCAGGTCCGACACGAGGTTGACCAGCAGCAGGCCGCGGCCGCCGCGCTGGTCGCGGGCGGCGGGCCGGCGCCCGGCCAGCGGGTCGGCGAGCCGTCCCGAGTCCCGCACCTCGCACACCACGTACCCGTCCTCGGCCCACACCCGCAGCGCACCGGCGCCGCCGCCGTGCACCACGCTGTTGGTGGTCAGCTCGGCCGTGACCAGCGCCAGGTCGTCGAGCCGGATCCCGGTGAGGCCGAGCCGCGCGGCTTCGGCGGTGGCCGTGTGCCGGGCGTCCGGGAGCGTGTCGGCCAGGAAGGAGACGACCGGGACGTCGGGCGCCGGCGGCAGCGGCTCGTTGTAGCGGGCGACGACGCCGGAGGGGTCGTAGGCGGTACTGACCGCCTCCGCGCGGGAGCCGGCCGGGATGACCACGGGGTGGGTGGCGTGGGCGTCGGCGAGGACGCGCGCGTCCAGGCCCTCGGCGTCGTACGGACACAGGATGGTCACCGCGCGGCCCCGGAAGGCGTCGTTGATCAGCGCCTCGTGCTGGGCGCAGGCGGGGTACTCGGTGCCGCTGCGGCCGGCCCAGATCGGCTCGCCGATGATCCGCACCCGGCGGCCGGACGGCTGGGCGTCGGCGAAGGCGCGCAGCACCCCGGGGATGATCCGGCCGGGGTTGCGTCCGGCCTCCCGCATGTCCAGCAGCCGTACCGCGGCGGCGTCGGAACCGAGCGCGTCGCGGATCAGGTCGAGCCGCTCGCCGGGGACCGCCACGGCGACGGGCTCGCCGCCGGCCAGGCCCTCGCGGACGAAGGGGACGGTACCGGCCAGGTACTCGTCGTCGCCCCGGTAGAAGAGCGCGGGGTGGACGAAGTCGCTGTCGCCGGGTTCCGGCATGCCGGCGGTGGGTTCGGTCACGGTACTCATGACATCGACACCTCGATCGCCGGCTGGTCGGGCCAGAACATCTCCAGCACCCGTCGCAGTGTGGCAGGCGGCCGGTGCAGCACGAGCCGCCGGCCCTCCGGGAGCCGGCGGGCGGCGTCCGCGAGGGTGTGTGCCCCGTCCACGTCGACGAATGTCACGCCCGACATCTCCACATGCACGTCGCCACCCTCACGCACCGCCTGTTCCAGCGCCCGCTGCCATGTCTCGCGCGTCGTCAGCACGATCTCCCCCGCCGCCCGCACGCCGTCGCGCCCGGGCAGCGGGGACACCGTCAGCCCCGGCGCCGCTCGCACGGACCCGGACGGCGCCTCGCCCTGAGTGCCCACTGTGTTCTCCCCTACTCCCGGACCAGGCGCCCCTACCCAGCTCCCGCCGGGCCAACCCCCGTACGCGGGTGTACTCACGCCGACGACGGGCAGGCGCACTTGCGACACCGATGAGGACCGAGAAGGCGGTGACATGACCTCAGCGGCACCACGTCTGACGGACAGGCCGGCCGACCTGGTCATCGAGTGCCGGGTGGCGGAGGAGCGGGCGCTGCTCGTCCCCCGGGGCGAGCTGGTCCAGGGGTGTACGGAGCTGCTGGCCGAGGCGCTGGCCGGGCTGCCGCCCGGGACCGGCCGGGTCGACGTGGACATGCGGCACGTGGTGTTCATGGACACGGCGGGGCTCCAGTTCCTGGACCTCCTCGACGGGCACGGTCACCGGGGGACGCTGACGGTGACCACGGGGCACTGGCGCGGCCAGCCCCGCCGGACCCTGGAGCTGGCCGGCCTGGACACCGACGACCCCCTGCGCACCTCGGAGCCACGGCCCGCCCCCTCGTCCTCGTCCTCGCCGGTGGCGCTGGAACGCTCGGAGCGGCTGCACGACCTCCAGGAGGAGGTCGAGCAACTGCGGCAGGCGATCGTCTCGCGTCCGGTGATCGACCAGGCCCGGGGCGTGCTGATGGCCGTCCACTCCTGTACGTCCGAGGCGGCCTGGGACATCCTGCGGGAGGCGTCCCAGCTCTCCAACACCAAGCTCCGCACGGTCGCCGAGGCGGTCACCGCCAGCGCGGGCAACGACGGCCCGCCCCCGCCGCCGGAGATCCGCGCGGCCCTGCGGACAGCGGTGGCCCGGCACGGGCGCTGAGCGCACGGGGTGCGTACCGCACGGTCACTGGGCGGTGGGCGTGTGAGGGCGCGGAACCGCGGCGACGGACGGGCGGCGCGACGCCGGGCGGGGCACCGAGGAAGCGGACCGGCAGCACCGCGCCGGGCGGAGGAACACCGGGCGGGTGGTGCCGGCGCCGGGCGGGGTACTCGGCGACCGGCCCGCCGGACCGACGGCCGGGCCCCGGCAGCAGGAGGCACCATGATCGACCAACCGACACCGTCGCAGGCCGAGGGCGAGCGTGACGACGAGCCGGGCACGCCCGAGCGCCAGTCGCCGCCGCACCCGACCCCGTCCCAGGCGGAGGGCGAACGCGACGACGACCGCGAGGACGAGAAGCCCGGCCCCCGCCTCTGACACCCAGAGCCCCGGGACCGACGGCGGGCCGCCGCGCGCCGACCGGCCGTGACGGCCCGTCAGCGCGCGGGTACGCCGGCCCGCGCACGGACGCACGACCAGGACGGCCCGACGGGCGCCCGCACCGGCGCCGACACCCGCCCTGACGCCCGTACCGCGCTGCCGCACCCGTGCCCGCACCACGCAGCCCGCGCCCTCGTGCCCGCAGCCTCGTGCCCGCAGCCCGCGCCCTCGTGCCCGCAGCCTCGTGCCCGCAGCCCGCGCCCCCGTGCCCGCACCACCCAGCCCACACCACGCTGCCCGCTCCCCCAGCCCAAGCGGCCGGACGGCACCGGGCCCCCGCCCTCGCCCACGCGGCCGGACGGCACCGGGCGCCCCACGGCCGGCGCTCGTGCGTGCCCGCCCGGAGGCCGTAGGCTGCCCTGCGGCTCCCGGCCGCAGCCCGGAGCCTCGGTGCGGTGCGGTGCGGTGGGGTGGGGAGCGCGCAGGTGAGCAAGGTCGTTCCGTCGGGCGGGGCCCGGGACCGGGCACGGGCCCGGTCGTCGGCCCGTCACGCGCTGCTCGCGGCCGCGGCGGCGGTCGTCGTCGTCCTGCTGTCGCTCGGCGACGGCGGTTCCCTGGTCATCCTGGGCGCACTGGCCGGGCTGGCGGTGTGCGCGGTCGGCGCGTGGTGGTTCCTGGCCCACCGGGGGGCGCTGCGGGTGCTCGGCGCGGTGCTGGCCCTGGCGGCCCCGGTGGCCGTACTCGTCCTCTTCCTGAGCGGCGGCATGTGGTTCACGGCACTGGCCGCCGTCCTGCTGTGGGCCCTGGCCCTGACCCGCGCCCGCGCCGCCCTGCGCGCGGAGCACCGGCCGGACCCGGCGCCGGCGGCGGTCCGGCCGCACCCCCCGCACCGCCGGGCGGTCCTCATCATGAACCCGGCCTCGGGCGGCGGAAAGGTCGAGCGGTTCGGCCTCGTCGAGCGCGCCGAGGCCCTCGGCGCCCGGGTCGTCCTGCTCACCCCGGGCACCCGCACGGACGTCGCGGAACTGGCCCGGAACGCCGTCGCCGAGGGCGCCGACCTGCTCGGCGTCGCCGGCGGGGACGGCACCCAGGCGCTGGTCGCCGCGGTCGCCGCCGAGCACGACCTGCCGTTCCTGGTGATATCCGCCGGCACCCGCAACCACCTCGCCATGGACCTCGGCCTGGACCGCGACGACCCGTCCCGCTGCCTGGACGCCCTCACCGACGGCGTGGAGTTCCGGGTGGACCTGGGCGACGTGGCGGGCCGGGCGTTCGTCAACACGGTGTCGTTCGGGGTGTACGCGGAGATCGTGCAGCGCCCCGAGTACCGCGACGCCAAGGCCGGTACGGCCCTGGACGCGCTGCCCGACCTGCTGGCGGGCGGTGCCGGTGAACGCCTCGACGCCCGGGCCGACGACCGCCCGGTCGACGGACAGCAGGCGCTGCTGGTCAGCAACAACCCCTACGCCACGGCCGACCCCCTCGACGTGGGGCGCAGGCCCCGCCTGGACCGGGGCGAACTCGGCGTGCTGGGCATCCGCGTGGACGGCGCCGCCCAGGCGGCCGACCTCGCCGTACGCGGCACGCTCTCCCCGGCGCTGACCGTCCTCACCTCCCGCCGGGTCGAGGTCACCGCCACCGACACCGCCGAGAGCATCCCGGTGGCCGTAGACGGCGAGGCCCTGACCCTGCCCACCCCGGTGGTGTGCACCGTCCGCCCCCGCGCCCTGCGCGTCCTGGTCCCCCGCGACCGCCCGGGCGCCGAGCCGCCGCCCCCGCCCCTGGACTGGCGCCGCATCACGGCCCTCGCCCTCGGCCGCCCCTGACCACCGCGGCACGCGGCCCCGCGGCCACCGTGCCCGCCGCTTAGGCCGCGACCGGCTACAGCCGGGCGCCGATTCCGGTCAGCGCCCGGACCTCCATCTCCGCGTGCTTGTCCGGGTCGGCGGGGCGCCGGCTGAGGACGGTGCCGAGATATCCGCACAGGAACGAGAGCGGAATCGACACGATGCCGGGATTGGTCAGCGGGAACCAGTGGAAGTCGACGCTCTCGAAGATCGACGTGGGGGTGCCCGAGACGGCCGGCGAGAAGACGATGAGCACGAGGCAGGAGACGAGACCGCCGTAGATGCTCCACAGCGTCCCCGAGGTGTTGAACCGTTTCCAGTACAGCGTGTACAGCATCGTGGGCAGGTTGGCGGAGGCCGCCAGGGCCAGGGCCAGCGACACGAGGAAGGCGACGTTCTGGCCGTCGGCGACGATGCCGCCGGCGATGGCCAGGAAACCGACCACGACCGCCGTCAGCCGGGCCACCCGGATCTCGGACCGGGGATCGGCCTTGCCGCGCCGGATCACGTTGGCGTAGACGTCGTGGGCGAACGAGGCAGAGGCGGCCAGCGTCAGACCGGCCACGACCGCCAGGATCGTCGCGAAGGCCACCGCCGAGACGATTCCCAGGAGCACGACCCCGCCGATGCGGAAGGCGAGCAGCGGCGCCGCGGAGTTCTCCCCGCCCGGGGCGTGGACGATCGCGTCCGTGCCGACCAGGGCGGTGGCGCCGTAACCGACGACCAGGATGCCCAGGTAGAACGTGAACATCGACCAGGTGCACCACACCACCGACCTGCGCGCCTCCTTGGCGTTCGGCACGGTGTAGAGGCGCATCAGCACGTGCGGCAGGCTGGAGATACCGAGGACCAGGGCGAGGGCCAGCGAGACGAACTCGATTCTGCTCGTCCCGTTCTGGCCGTACAGGCTGCCCGGTTCGAGCAGCCGCTCGCCCAACGGACTGTTCTCCGTCGCCTGTTGCAGCAGCGCGGAGAAGCTGAATCCGAATTTGCCGATGAGGAACACGGCGATGAAGGTCACGCACACCAGCAGCAGGCCGGCTTTGATGATCTGCACCCAGGTCGTGCCCTTCATCCCGCCCACCAGCACGTAGAGGAGCATGACGATCCCCGCGCCGCTGATGAGCAGCGCCCGTCCGCCCCTGGTGTGCACGTCCAGCAGCAGGGCGATCAGCCCGCCGGCGCCGGCCATCTGGGCGAGCATGTAGAAGAACGTGATCACCAGGCTGGCGTTGGCCGCCGCGGCCCGCACCGGGCGCTGCCGCATGCGGAAGGCCATCACGTCGCCCACGGTGAACCGTCCGGTGTTGCGCAGCCCCTCACCGATGAGCAGGAGGGCGACCAGCCAGGCGACGAGCCATCCCACGGAGTAGAGGAACCCGTCGTAACCATGGACGGCGATCGCCCCGGTGATTCCCAGGAAGGATGCCGCGGAGAGGAAGTCGCCGGACATCGCGATGCCGTTCTGCGCGCCGGTGAAGGCGCTGCCCGCGGCGTAGTAGTCGGACGCCGTCTGGTTTCTGGTGGTGACCTTGTAGACGACGAACAGGGTGATGACGACGAATACCAGGAACACGCTCAGATTGAGCAGAGGACTGCCGGTGGCCTCGGCGGCGAGCTGCCGTTTCATTCCTTGTCGACTCCCGCCAGTTCGTGAATCCTGTCCACTTCCGGGTCGAGTTTCTTCCGGGCGTAACGCCGGTACGCCAGGACGATCAGGATCGTGGACACGAACTGCAGCAGACCGATGACGGTACCCATGTTGATCTCGCCCGAGACCTTGCGGCTCATGAAGTCACCGGCGTAGGCGGAAAGCAGCGCGAACGTCATGTACCAGCAGAGGAAAAGAGCACTCATCGGGAAGACGAACAGCCGCAGCCGTCTGCGGAGCCGGACGAACTCCTCGCTCTGCTGGATCGCCGGGTAACCGGGCCCGCCGTCGTGCCGGGAATCGCCGAGGTCCCGTCCGGCAGGCCGCTCGGACACGTCGAAGGCGGGCGCCCCTGCCGGTCTGGTCACGTTCCTCTTTCTGTGGATGCGGGCAGGAGGGCGCACGACACCCCTGCGGTGAGCGGTGGGAAGGAGCCGAACCGTAGCCCACGACCATTCAAAGCCGCCAGCGGTCGCGAACTGAAGGCGGCTTGATCTTATTTTTGCCCAGCATTCACCGAACCCGCACGATGCCATCGGCCCGCCCCCCGAATGTGGAGAACATGTGCGTGACGGCTCGGTCCGCCGGTACCCGGGGCGGGGAGCCGCATTGTTACCGTCCGCCCGACTGCCCTAAACTCGCGCGGAGTTCAGCACTTGACAGGTCGGCACACGGCGTGCGGGGATCGTTTCGCATCCGAGAACGGGGAGACGGGACAATGGATTTCCTTGGGCGTACCGGGGACATACGCCCACGCCCGGGTTCGCACACCATGGGATGACCGCGAAGAAGTCGCCCGTCCCTCCGGCACCACCCTGTGCTGCCGGGCGTCCCCGTCATGCTCAGGTGAAAAGCCGGGAGAAAAAAGCATCGTGACCGATACCTGCGAGCCGGCCGTGCCGAGTGCGGAGCCCCTGTCGTGACCGCGGCCAGGCACGCGGCCACCCGTCCGGTACGGCCGTCGCGGTGGGCCGCCCTCGTGCAGTGGCGGAACTGGCCGCTGCTGGTGAAGCTGGCGGCGGTGCTGCTCGTACCCGCCCTGTTCGCCGTCGGTCTGGGCGTCGTCCAGATCCACGACGACGTCACCCGCGCCAACTCCTACGCGGACATGCGACGCCTGGCCACCCTGCGCGGTGACCTGCGGACCCTGCTGAACACCCTGCAGATGGAACGCACGATGTCCGTCCAGCGGCTGAGCACCGACGACACCGCCGACGGCCACTCCGCGGGCGCCCACGCCGGTCTGCCCCGGCAGCGGCACAGCGTCGACCGCGCCCTGGCCGCCGTCACCGGCACCGGGAAGCGGGGCGCCCTCCTCACGGGCGTCGCGGCGCACCGTTACCGGGACGCCGCCGGCCTCCTGGACCGCCTGCCCGCCCTGCGCTCGCGGGTGGCGTCCGGCGACATCGGTGCCTGGGCCGCGCTCGACGGCTACGGCGCGATCATCAAGGGAGTGCTCGATCTGGACCAGGCGCTCGCCGGCGAGTTCGCCACCCCGGAACTCACCAGGTCGGCGACGGCGTTGTACGACCTGGAGGCCGTCGAGGAGCAGATCCACGTACAGCACGCGATTCTGCTCCAAGCCCCCGGCCGGGACCGTCCGATGACCCCGCGACTCGTCGAGGCGCTGCGAGCGGCCGACGTACGCCTGCGGGACAAACTCGGTGACTTCCGGGCCCTGGCCACCCCCGCGGAGCTGAGCGCATACCGGCACACGGTCACCGGCGCCGCCGTCACCCGGCGCGCGCAGGTGGTGAGCGACGTACTGGCCGAGTCCCCCGCGTCGGGCGCCGAGCGGAACGCCACCACGTGGCTGCCCGTGCCGGTCGACCGCTGGAACAGCGACTCGGAGGCCGCCGGAGCGCTCGTCGACGAGGTGTCGGACGGCTTCCTCGACAGGCTGCGCACCTCGTCGGCCGCACTGCACGACCGTACGAGCGACAGCGCGGGCGTCGCGTCCGTCGTCCTCTTCGCCGTACTCCTGCTCGCCCTGGCCATCGGTCTGGGGATCGGCCGGCATCTGCTGCGGTCGCTGGCCGTCCTGCGCTCGACGGCACTCGACGTGGCGGAACACCGGTTGCCCGCCGCGGTCGAGAGCATGCGCGAGGGGCGGACGGCGGACGCCGTGGCCGACGTCGTGCCAGTGCACACCACGGAGGAGTTCGGTCAGCTCGCCAGGGCCTTCGACACGGTGCACTCCCAGGCCGTACGCCTGGCGGCGGAACAGGCCGCGCTCCGCGGCGACCTCAGGAACTCCCTGGTCAACCTCTCCCGGCGCAGCCAGAGCCTGGTGGACCGGCTGCTGCTGATGATGGAACAGCTGGAACGGCACGAGGAGGACCCGGAGCAGCTGGCCAGCCTCTTCGCGCTCGATCACCTGGCGACGCGGATGCGGCGCAACAACGAGAACATGATGGTCCTGTGCGGCAGCGCCCTGGTGCGCTCCTCCCAGGGCGCCGCGCTGGACGCCGTGCTGAGGAGTGCCGTCTCCGAGATCGAGCAGTACCAGCGCGTACTCGTTCAGCCCGGACCTTCCGTCGAGGTGGTCGGGTACGCGGCCGGTGACCTGGGGCGGCTCGTCGCCGAGCTGCTCGACAACGCCACCGCGTTCTCCCCGCCGCACACCCAGGTGCTCGTCGGCGGCGCCCGGCAGCCCGACGGTGCGCTGCTGATCGAGATCCTGGACGGGGGCATCGGGATGAGCGAGAGCGACCTGGCCAGGGCCAACCGGCGCGTGGCGACGGACGCCGGCACGGACGCCCCCGCCTCCCGGCAGCTGGGACTGTCCGTGGTCGGCCGTCTGGCCGGCCGGCACGGCATCGCCGTCAGCCTGAGCCCGCGGCCGGGAGCCAGGGGGCTGCGGGCCCGCGTCCTGGTACCGGCCAGGCTGGTCACGGCGCACGTACAGGCACAGCCGCAGGCGCCGTTCCGCACGGGCCGGCCGGGCACCGGGGCCGGACACCCCGCTGCCCCGCCGCCGACGCTGCCGACCCGGACGCGCGGCGGCCGGCCGGACGGCGCCGCCCCGGCGACGTACCCCCCGCGGAAACCGTTCGGCACCGCCACGACCACCGCCGGCACACCACGGCGCGTCCCGCCCGACCGGGACGCGCCGCACAAGACCGCCGGCCCGCCGTGGTTCGCCCTCGCCGCATCGGCGACGGCGGCCCGCGACACCGACGGCAGCACGGACGCGCCGGCGCCGCGCGCCGCGGCGGAGAGGCCCGCGCTCGCCGTCCGGCGCCCGGCCGGGGGCGGTGCGCGGGAACCCGGCCGGACGGCCGACAGCACCCAGGCCGGGTTGCCCAGGCGGGTTCCGCGTACGCCGCCCGCTCCGGCCCGGACCGAGCGGGCGGCCCCCGCGGACGGGACGGCCTCGAGCCGGAACGCCAGCCGCGCCCACAGCTTCCTCAGCAGCTACCAGTCGGGCATCCGTCGGGCACAGCCCGACCAGACGCACAATCCATCGGCGACGGGCAGGAAGAACCCATGACATCACCCCATTCCTCGGAGGTGAGCCAGTTCGGATGGCTGGTCACCAACTTCACGGAGCGCGTCCCCAACGTGGCGCACGCCGTCGTGATCTCGGCCGACGGCCTGCTGCTCACCGCGTCCGACCAACTGGCGCCCGAGCGTGCCGAACAGCTGTCCACCATCGCGGCGGGCGCCATCAGCCTGATCCAGGCCGCCGCTCACTGCATGGACACCGGCAGCGCGCTGCGCACGGTGATCCAGATGGAGCATGGCAACATGCTGATGATGTCCATCCGGGACGGCTCCTGCCTGGTCGCCCTGGCGGCTCCGGACTGCGAGATCGGCCAGATAGCCTACGAGATGGCCGTCCTCGTCGATCAGGTCGGCGAGCTGCTGACTCCGGAACTCCGCACCGAGCTGCAGCAGTTCCAGCAGACTGCTGCCCGATAGCCGGACGGGGAGAAGATGAGCACCGGTGGAGGCCCGTCCGGCCCTGGAAGAGATCGGGAAGCGGAGGACGAACAGACCTTCGCCGACGTGCTCAACGCGTTCAGTCTCGGCACCGGGCGGCGCAGGCGGAAGACCTCCGGCCGGCGTGACACGCCGCCGGACAGGGCGCGCGACGACAGCGGCGAAGCCCCGCCGCCGCCCGCCCCCGAACCGTACGGGCCGGTGTCCCGGACGGACCACCAGCCGTCCGTCCGGGACACCGGGGACGTCTGGGACGTCTGGGACGCCGGGGACGTCTGGGACGCCGAGGACGCCGGGGACGGGGAGCCCGGGGCGCCGGCCTCGTTCGTCCGCGCCTACGCGTGGACGGGCGGCCGGACCAGGTCGCACCACCACTTCGAGGTCGAGACCCTGGTCACCACCGCCGATCCGGCCGGTGCCCCCGGCGCCGCCACGCAGTGGGACCACGCGGTGCTCGACCTGTGCCGGGAACCGCGGTCGGTCGCCGAGGTGGCGGCGCTCGTCGCGGTACCGCTGGGGGTGGCCAAGGTCCTCCTCGGCGACCTGGCGGACCGCGGGCTGATCGTCGTCCACGAGGCGGCCACCGACTTCGGCGACGTCCCGACCCACGCGCTGATGGAACGGGTGCTGATCGGACTGCGCCGGCTCTGACGTCCGTCCCGACCCGGCGGGACGTCGGGGCGATCACCCCCGGAAACACGTCTCCCCAGGTCAGAACGATTCTGCCTGGGGACGCGCGGTGGGGCGGGTGGGACTCGAACCCACGGCCGGCGGATTATGAGTCCGCTGCTCTAACCGGCTGAGCTACCGCCCCATAGCGGCGTGTCGCGTACACGTGTGCGCGCCGTCTGCCGCAGCATAGCCGCTCATACGATCTCCTGCTCCGGGTGGTCGGCTTCCCGCTGCGGCGTTCTGACCTTGAGGACTCCGGGGCGGCCCGCGCGGTTCCCGGACGCGGCCGGAGACTGCGGGCGGACATGAAAAAGGACCCCGAAGGGTCCTCGTTCACCATGCTCTCCCGACTGGACTCGAACCAGTAACCTGCCGGTTAACAGCCGGCTGCTCTGCCAATTGAGCTACGGAAGATCGAAGCTCCCCGGACTGGACTCGAACCAGTAACCTGCCGGTTAACAGCCGGCTGCTCTGCCAATTGAGCTACCGAGGATCGCCTCGTCGCATCGAACGTTGCTCCCTGGGTATCCGCCAGGGGGCGCGCGTTCGCTGCGACACATACATTAGCGCAAGCAGGGGGGTGCTCCGCCAATCGGTCCTCCCCGGCATCGCAGACAGAGGCAAAGGAAGGGTGGCCGTCATGCGTTACCGGCTCACGTTCGTCGTCGGACTCGCCGTGGGGTACGTACTGGGCACGAAGGCGGGGCGGGAGCGTTACGAGCAGTTGAAGAAGGCCGCTCGGCAGGTCTCCCAGAACCCGGCGGTGCGCAACACCGCGGAGTCGGCCGCGCTCCAGGGCCGCCAGTTCGCGGACAAGGCGTACCACGTGGTCAGCGACAAGGTCGGGGACCGGATGCCGGACTCGGTGGCCCAGCGGGTGAAGTCCCTGCGGGAGCGGAGCGCGAACGGCTCGGCCGGTGACGACTGGGGCACCAGCAACACCTGAGGGGCCCCACCCGGCACGCCCACCCCGTGCGGTACGGCAGAATTTCGGTCATGGGGATAGTCGCCGGGTTGGACAGTTCACCCGATTTCACTCGTATCGTCGTCTGTGACTCGGACACGGGGGCCGTACTCAGGCAGGGGTACGCGCCGCATCCGGTGGACGGTCCCGAGGGTGGGGGCCGTCCTTCCGACGTCGACCCGCAGGCGTGGCTGCTGTCCCTGGGCGAGGCGGCCGGCGGCGGGCTGCTGGAGGGCGTGCAGGCGATCGGCGTGTCGGCGCAGGCCAACGCGGTCGTGCCGCTGGACGCGCAGGGCAACACCGTGCGGCCCGCGATGGTCGGCGGCGACAAGCGGGCGCAGGTGGCCGGGGCCGACCTGGTCGACGCGCTCGGCGGCCGGGAGGCCTGGGCGCAGGCCGTGGGGAGTGTGCCGCAGGCCGCGCAGCCGGTGACCAAGCTGCGCTGGCTGGCCCGCAGCGAACCGGAGAACGCCGCGCGGACCGCCGTACTGCTCCAGTCCCACGACTGGCTGGTGTGGCAGTTGCTGGGGCGGCCGGTCCGGAGGACGACGGACCGGGGCGGGGCGTCCGGGACCGGGTACTGGTCGGCGGCGAGCGGGGGGTACCGGCCGGATCTCGTCGAGCTGGCGCTCGGGCACCACGCGATGCTGCCGGAGGTGATCGGTCCGGCCGACGCGGCGGGTACGACGCCGGAGGGGCTGCTGATCTCCGCCGGGACCGGCGAGACCCAGGCCGCCGCCTTCGGGCTCGGTATCGGGCTGGGGGACGCCGTCGTCTCGCTGGGCGCGTCCGGGTCCGTGATGGCCGTGCACTCCGAGCCGCTCGTCGACCAGTCCGGGATGATCACCGCGCTCGCCGACGCGACCGGCATGCACCTGCCGGTCGTCACCACCCTGAACGCCGTACGGACCCTGCGCGGGGCCGCCGAGCTGCTCGGGCTGCCGGATCTGGAGAGCCTGTCCGAGCTGGCGATGAAGTCGACGCCGGGGGCGCACGGGCTGGTGCTGCTGCCCTACCTGGAGGGTGAGCGGACGCCGCACCTGCCGCACACGGCGGGGACCCTGGCGGGGCTGAGGCGGGAGTCGATGCGGCCGGAGCACCTGGCGCGGGCCGCGTTCGAGGGGATGCTGTGCGGGCTCGCCGACGCGCTGGACGTGCTGCGCGGCCGGGGGGTCGAGGTGCGGCGGATCTTCCTGCTGGGGCCGGCCGCCGAGCTGCCGGCCGTGCAGGCGGCGGCGCCCGCGCTGTTCGGCGTGCAGGTGGTCGTACCGCAGCCCGCGGACTACGCGGCGATCGGGGCGGCGCGGCAGGCGGCCTGGGCGCTGGGCGTGTCGCAGGGCACGCTGGACCCGCGCACTCCCCCGGCCTGGCAGGGGGCGGTCGCGCAGGTGCTGGACCCCGGCGAGGAACTGGCGGTGGGTCAGGCGGTACGGCAGCAGTACGTGTCCGTACGGGAGCAGACGCACCCCGGCGCGTTCCGCGTCTGAGCCGTCGCCCGAGGGGGCCTGTTGGGTTAATCGGTTGAGGTAACGCGGGTCGGGTGTTCGACGATAGGGGCCAAGGGCAACCACTCGCCCCCACCGCCGACTCCGAGAGACCGAGCGTGCTCATACGACTGCTGCGGACCTGTCTCAGGCCCTACAAGAAACCCATCGCCTGGCTGGTGGCACTGCAGTTCCTGCAGACCTGCGCCACCCTCTACCTGCCGACCCTGAACGCCGACATCATCGACCAGGGTGTCGTCAACGGCGACACCGGCTACATCCTGAGCTACGGCGCCCTGATGATCCTCATCTCGCTGGTGCAGGTCGTCTGCAACATCGGTGCCGTGTACTACGGCGCGCGGACCGCCGCGGCGCTCGGGCGGGACGTGCGCGGTGCCGTCTTCGACCGGGTGCAGTCCTTCTCCGCCCGGGAGGTCGCCCACTTCGGCGCGCCGTCGCTGATCACCCGGACCACCAACGACGTGCAGCAGGTCCAGATGCTGGCCCTGATGACGTTCACGCTGATGGTGTCGGCGCCCATCATGTGCGTGGGCGGCGTGGTGCTGGCGCTCGGCCTGGACGTGCCGCTGTCCGGGGTGCTGGTCGCGGTGGTGCCCGTGCTGGGCGTCTGCGTGACGCTGATCGTACGGCGGCTGCGGCCGCTGTTCCGGGCCATGCAGGTGCGTCTGGACACCGTGAACCGGGTGCTGCGGGAGCAGATCACCGGCAACCGGGTCATCCGCGCCTTCGTGCGGGACGCGTACGAGGAGAAGCGGTTCCGCAAGGCCAACGGCGAGCTGACCGAGGTGGCGGTCGGCGCCGGCAATCTGCTCGCGCTGATGTTCCCGGTGGTCATGACCACGGTGAACCTGTCGTCGATCGCGGTGGTCTGGTTCGGGGCGCACCGGATCGACAGCGGCGGGATGCAGATCGGCGACCTGACCGCGTTCCTCGCCTATCTGATGCAGATCGTGATGTCCGTGATGATGGCCACCTTCATGTTCATGATGGTGCCGCGCGCGGAGGTGTGCGCCGAGCGGATCATGGAGGTGCTGGAGACCGAGAGCAGTGTGGTGCCGCCGCTCGCGCCGGTCACCGAGCTGCGACGGCACGGACTGCTGGAGATCCGGGGGGCGGGCTTCCGCTATCCGGGTGCCGAGGAGCCGGTGCTGAGGAACGTCGAGCTGGTCGCCCGGCCGGGCGAGACGACCGCCGTCATCGGCTCGACCGGCAGCGGCAAGTCCACCCTGCTCGGGCTGGTCCCCCGGCTGTTCGACGCCACCGAGGGGGAGGTGCTGGTGGACGGGACGGACGTACGGACCCTCGACCAGAAGGTGCTAGCCAGGACGGTCGGGCTGGTGCCGCAGAAGCCGTACCTGTTCGCGGGCACCGTCGCGACCAACCTGCGGTACGGCAATCCGGACGCCACCGACGAGGAGCTGTGGCACGCGCTGGAGGTCGCGCAGGCGAAGCCGTTCGTGGAGCGGCTGGAGGGCGGGCTCGACGCGCCCATCGCGCAGGGCGGCACGAACGTGTCGGGCGGGCAGCGGCAGCGGCTCGCCATCGCCCGGACGCTCGTGCAGCGGCCGGAGATCTACCTCTTCGACGACTCCTTCTCCGCGCTCGACTACGCCACCGACGCCGCCCTGCGTGCCGCGCTCGCCCGGGAGACGTCCGAGGCGACCGTCGTCATCGTCGCGCAGCGGGTCTCGACGATCCGGGACGCCGACCGGATCGTCGTCCTCGACGAGGGCCGGGTCGTCGGCACCGGACGGCACCACGAGCTGATGGCGGACAACGACACCTACCGGGAGATCGTGCTCTCCCAGCTCACGGAAGCGGAGGCTGCCTGATGGCCGGGCCGGCGGGGCGGATGATGGCCGGGGGCGGACCCGACCAGCACTCCATGGACTTCAAGGGGTCGGGCAAACGGCTGGTCGGGCAGTTCCGGCCGGAGCGGCTGACGATCGGTGTGCTGCTGCTGTGCGTGGTGGTCAGCGTCGGGCTCAATGTGATCGGGCCGAAGATCCTCGGCAACGCCACCGACCTGGTCTTCGCCGGGATCATCGGGCGGGAGATGCCGTCCGGGGCCGGCAAGGAGCAGGTGCTGGAGTCGATGCGGGAGCGCGGTGACGGCCAGGTCGCCGACATGCTGCGGTCCACCGACTTCACGCCGGGCGAGGGCATCGACTTCACGGCGGTCGGGCACGTCCTGCTGCTCGCGCTCGGCACCTTCCTGGTCGCCGGGCTGCTGATGGCGGTGGCGACCCGGCTGGTCAACCGGGCGGTCAACCGGACGATGTTCCGGCTGCGCGAGGACGTGCAGACGAAACTGTCCCGGCTGCCGCTGTCCTACTTCGACCGGCGCCAGCGCGGCGAGGTGCTCTCGCGCGCCACCAACGACATCGACAACATCGGCCAGACCCTCCAGCAGTCGATGGGCCAGCTGATCAACTCGCTGCTGACCATCATCGGCGTCCTCGCGATGATGTTCTGGGTCTCCTGGATCCTGGCGCTGGTCGCGCTGGTGACCGTACCGCTGTCGTTCGTGGTGGCCACCCGCGTCGGCAAGCGGTCGCAGCCGCACTTCGTGCAGCAGTGGCGCACCACGGGCAAGCTGAACGCGCACATCGAGGAGATGTACACCGGGCACGCCCTGGTGAAGGTGTTCGGGCGGCAGGAGGAGTCGGCGGCGCGGTTCGCCGAGCAGAACGAGGCGCTGTACCAGGCCGGGTTCAAGGCGCAGTTCAACAGCGGGGTCATGCAGCCGCTGATGATGTTCGTGTCCAACCTGAACTACGTGCTGGTCGCCGTGGTCGGCGGACTGCGGGTGGCGTCGGGCTCGCTGTCCATCGGGGACGTACAGGCGTTCATCCAGTACTCCCGGCAGTTCTCGATGCCGCTGACGCAGGTCGCGTCGATGGCCAACCTGGTGCAGTCGGGCGTCGCCTCCGCCGAGCGGGTCTTCGAGCTGCTGGACGCGGAGGAGCAGTCGGCCGACCCGGTGGCGGCGGAGAAGCCGGCCGAGCTGCGCGGGCGGGTCGCGCTCGAACACGTGTCGTTCCGGTACGACCCGGAGAAGCCGCTGATCGAGGACCTGTCGCTGACGGTGGAACCGGGGCACACGGTCGCCATCGTCGGCCCGACCGGGGCCGGCAAGACGACGCTCGTCAATCTCCTCATGCGGTTCTACGAGGTGTTCGGCGGGCGGATCACCCTCGACGGCGTCGACATCGCGAAGATGTCACGGGACGAACTGCGCGCCGGGATCGGGATGGTGCTCCAGGACACCTGGCTGTTCGGCGGCACCATCGCGGAGAACATCGCGTACGGGGCCGCGCGCGAGGTGACGCGCGGGGAGATCGAGGAGGCGGCGCGGGCCGCGCACGCCGACCGGTTCGTACGGACGCTGCCCGACGGCTACGACACCGTGATCGACGACGAGGGCACGGGGGTCAGCGCCGGTGAGAAGCAGCTCATCACCATCGCGCGGGCGTTCCTGTCCGACCCGGTGATCCTGGTCCTCGACGAGGCGACGTCGTCGGTCGACACCCGTACCGAGGTGCTGATCCAGAAGGCGATGGCCAAGCTGGCGCACGGGCGGACCTCGTTCGTCATCGCTCACCGGCTCTCCACCATCCGGGACGCGGACACCATCCTCGTCATGGAGAACGGGTCGATCGTGGAGCAGGGCGCGCACGACGAGCTGCTCGCGGGCGGCGGGGCGTACGCGCGGCTCTACCAGGCGCAGTTCGCGCAGGCGGTGGCGGAGGTCGACTAGGGCACCAGCATGGGGAGGGAGACGGTGTCGGCCAGGGCCTGCTGGCCGGCGATGTTGGCGTGGACGCCGTCGCCGGTGTCGTAGGACGGGTTGATGCTGTTCGGCTTCACCGGGTCCTTGAGGACCTGGTCGAAGGCGAGGATGCCGTTGCAGGTGCCGGCGCAGTCGTTCCACCGGGTGACGAAGGTGTTGACGGTGTGCCGGGTCCGGTTGTGCTGGTCGGTGTAGCCGGGGCGCGGGGTGATCGGGGTGACGTACACCTCGATCCCCGCGTCGTGCAGGCGCTGGAACGTGGTGCGGTAGGAGGCCAGGATCTGGTCGGCGTCGCATCCGGCGGGCAGGTCGTTGGTGCCGTAGTAGTACAGGACGGCGGTGACTCCGTGCAGGGACAGGACGTCCCGTTCCAGCCGGGCTCCGGCGTCCAGGCCGCGGACGGCGTCGCCCAGGTTCGGGCAGTCGGCCGCGCTGGTGGTGCCGTTGACGCCGGCGTTGGCGACGGCGAACTGCCGGGTGGGCGGCAGTTCGGTGATGACCCTGCGGGCCAGGTCGTCCGTCCAGCGCCGGTTGGTGCCCAGCTCCGTGCAGCCCGTTCCGCAGTCGGTGGAGCCGATGCCGTCGACCACCGAGCTGCCGTAGGCGACGACGGTGCCCTTCAGGCGGGGGTTGTGGACGTCGACGGCGGTGACGAGGTAGGTGGACCCGGTGGTCCTGGTGTAGGCGGCGGCGTCGGTGTCGGCGGTGTGGTCGCCGCTGCCGGGCTCGGTGAGGTAGTTGGTGCGGAAGGCGGTGTCGTGCCGGCCCGGTACGACGGTGCCGGAGACGGACAGCGACACCGCCACGTCGCTCTGAGCGCGGGTCGCGAGCCGGGTGGGGTCGCTCCACACCTCGCCGCCCGCGGGGACGACCACGTGGCGCCGGCCCTCGAAGGTGACGGGGCGCGGGCGTCCCTGGGTCGCCGCGCTCTTGCCGTCGGTGAGCGCGGCGGTGGCGGCGTCGACGGTGAGGGGGGTCGTGCCGAAGGTGTTCTGGACGCGGATGCGCACGGCGTCACCTCCCTGGCTGAGGTGGGTGACCATGCGGACGGTCTGGTCGGTGAGGGTGGTGGGGGCGAGGTTGTGCTGGGAGCTGGACCAGGAGGTGAACCAGGCGCGGGCGGCGGAGCGTTGGGGGGTGGCGGTGTCGCCGGTGGCCTCGGCGGTCGTGCCTGAGACCGTGGTGCCTGAGACTGTGCTGCCTGAGACTGTCGTGCCCGAGGCCGTCGTGCCCGAGACCAGGGTGGCGGCCGTGGTGAGCGTGAGGGCCAGGGCCGCCGCGGTACGTCTCACCCGCGCGCTCGGTCGCAGGACTCGCTCAGGAATCAGGAACATCAGCGCCTCGCCGGGGACGACTCTGTCTTGGCTTGCGGACGATGCTTTCCTGTCCCACCCACCTCAAGAACAAACTTGCGATCGGCGCCGTCTCACTAGGGCCTGTCGTTTGGATCAGGACGCAGGACACCGGCGGGACTTCTCCATGCCGGTGAGCGGGGTCTGGTGCGTGCAGCTGCAAGGCGGAGGAGGGAGTCGACGCGATGGGGGTCCCCCCGCGCGAGCGCAGCCGAGCGTGGGGGAGTCGGCGAGTGACGACAACGCCGCAGATGCGCGTGCCAGACCCCGCGTCTGCGGCGTGATCCAAACGACAGGCCCTAGTCCAGGTAACCCCGCAGTTGGTCCGCGAAGGCGTGGTCGCGGAGTTTGTTGAGGGTCTTGGACTCGATCTGGCGTATCCGTTCCCTGGTCACGCCGAAGATGCGGCCGATCTCCTCCAGGGTGCGGGGGCGGCCGTCGGCGAGGCCGTAGCGGAGCTGGACGACCTTGCGTTCGCGTTCGCCGAGGGTGGAGAGCACCGCCTCCAGGTGCTCGCGCAGCAGCAGGAACGCGGCCGACTCGACGGGACTGGCGGCGTCGCCGTCCTCGATCAGGTCACCGAGGGCCACGTCGTCCTCCTCGCCGACCGGCGCGTGCAGCGAGACGGGCTCCTGGGCGAGCCGCAGCACCTCGCTGACCCGCTCGGGCAGCAGGTCGAGGTGGGCGGCGACCTCGGCGGGGGTCGGCTCGTAGCCGCGCTCCTGGAGCATCCGGCGCTGGACGCGGACGACCCGGTTGATCAGCTCGACGACGTGCACGGGGACGCGGATGGTGCGGGCCTGGTCGGCCAGGGCGCGGGACATGGCCTGCCGGATCCACCAGGTGGCGTACGTGGAGAACTTGTAGCCGCGGGCGTAGTCGAACTTCTCGACCGCCCGGATCAGGCCGAGGTTGCCCTCCTGGACGAGGTCGAGCATGGTCAGCCCGCGTCCCACGTACCGCTTGGCGACGGAGACGACCAGGCGCAGGTTGGCCTCGATGAGGCGGCGCTTGGCCATCCGGCCCATGACGACCAGCCGGTCCAGGTCGTGGGCGAGGCGGCTGTCCAGGTCGGTGGCGGTACTCAGCTTCTCCTCGGCGAACAGGCCGGCCTCGACGCGGCGGGCGAGTTCGACCTCCTCGGCCGCGGTGAGCAGCGGGATGCGGCCGATCTCGCGGAGGTACTGGCGGAACAGGTCCGAGGACGGGCCGGTGGTGTCGGCCCGGGCGGGCGGCGCGTCCACGGGTTCCGGCTCGGTCCCCGCCGCGGGCTCGGCGGCCGGTTCCACGGCGTCGGCGGGCGGCGGGTCCTCCGGATGGTGCGCGGCGCGGTGCTGGCCGGGCAGCGCGGCGAGGACGTCCGCGGCGGCCTCCGGTTCCGGGCCGTCGGCGGTGCCGCCGGCCTGTGCGCGGGTCTGTGCGCCGCTCTGCGCGAGGGTCTGGGTCTGCACGGGTGCGACCTCCAGGGTGATCGCTGCCCGGCCGTGCGGCAGCGGTACTTCGGGGACGGAGTCGGCGGCCTCGCCGCTGTCCGTCCCGTACGCGATGGTCGGAACCGCGGGGTTCTCCGGACCCGTCGGGGACGGACCGGCCGCGCTCCGAGGACTCAGGCACCGGCACCAGTGTGGGGTACGACACAACTCCGCCACGAGGGGCGTGCGGTGACTTTTTGCGTCCGGTCCGTGACCGCGCGGTATCAGAGGGCGGCGGCGCCGTGGTCGCGCAGGGCGCGGTCGTACTTCTCCAGCACCCACAGCTCGTTCTGCACGGTGGCCAGGTGGGCGGGGTCGCCGCCGTTGCCCAGGCGGGTGAAGGTGGCGTGGATGTCGCGGATGCGGCGCTCGACGGCGCGGCGGCGGACCCGGACCAGCACCTCGCCGGCGTAGACGTCGTCGACGGCGCGGCGCATGATCGCCTCGACGGCGAGCTCCGTGACCATCGCGCGGACGGTGTCGTCGGGGGCCGCCTCCCGGACCCTGACCAGGTACTCCTGCGGGTCCTCGACCCCGTGCTCGGCGCCGCCCGCGTCCAGGATCGCCTGGCGTACGGCGGCGTAGGGCGGGGCGGTGAACTCGTCGACGCCGTACGCGTCGAAGGCCGGGGAGACCAGTTCGGGGCGCTGGAGGGCGAGCTTGAGGAGTTCGCGTTCGGTGGCGTAGACGGGGTTGCGGAGAGTCAGGGAGGGGCCGCTGGGGGCGGCCGGGGCGGGGGCGTACTGCTGCTGCCGGGGGCCGCCGGGAGCGGGGCCCCGGTCACCGCCGCCGCCGCGCTCGCGGGCCCAGCGGGCGAGCTGGCCGACGCGCTTGACCACGAACTGGGTGTCGAGGATGCCGAGCATCCCGGCGAGCTGGACGGCGACCTCGTGCTGGGCGCCGCTGTTCTTGATGCGGGCGACGACGGGCGCCGCCTCGTCCAGGGCGGCGGCGCGGCCGGCCGGGGTGTCCAGGTCGTAGCGGGAGACGATCTGCCGCAGGGCGAACTCGAACAGCGGCGTGCGCGGCTCGACCAGGTCGGCGACGGCCTCGTCGCCCTTGGCCAGCCGCAGGTCGCAGGGGTCCATGTTGTCCGGCGCGATGGCGATGTACGTCTCGGCGGCGAACTTCTGGTCGTCCTCGAAGGCACGCAGGGCCGCCTTCTGCCCGGCGGCGTCGCCGTCGAAGGTGAAGATCACGCGGGCGCTGCCGTTGTCCATCAGCAGCCGGCGCAGGATCTTGATGTGGTCGGTGCCGAAGGCCGTGCCGCAGGTCGCGATCGCGGTCGTCACGCCGGCGAGGTGGCAGGCCATGACGTCGGTGTAGCCCTCGACGACGACCGCGCGGGAGGCCTTGGCGATGTCCTTCTTGGCCAGGTCGATGCCGTAGAGGACCTGGGACTTGCGGTAGATGGGGGTTTCGGGGGTGTTGAGGTACTTCGGCCCGTTGTCCGCCTCGTAGAGCTTGCGGGCGCCGAAGCCGACGACCTCGCCGCCGATGTCGCGGATCGGCCACATCAGCCGGCCGCGGAAGCGGTCGATGGGGCCGCGGCGGCCCTCCTGGGCGAGGCCGGACAGCAGCAGTTCCTTGTCGCTGAAGCCCTTGCCGCGCAGGTAGCGGGTGAGGTGGTCCCAGCCCTGCGGGCTGTAGCCGACGCCGAAGTGCTCGGCGGCGGCCTGGTCGAAGCCGCGCTCGGCGAGGAAGACCCGGCCGGCGTCGGCCTCGGGGGAGGTCGCGAGCTGCTCGGCGTACCACTGCGCGGCGACCTTGTGGGCCTCGACCAGGCGGATGCGCTCGCCGCGCTGGTGGGAGGGGTTGTACCCGCCCTCCTCGTACCGCAGGGTGAGGCCGGCCTGGCCGGCCAGCCGCTCGACCGCCTCCGAGAAGGTGAGGTGGTCGATCTTCATCACGAACGTGATGGTGTCGCCGCCCTCCTGGCAGCCGAAGCAGTGGAACAGTCCCTTGCTGGGGCTGACCTGGAAGGACGGGGACTTCTCGTCGTGGAACGGGCACAGCCCCTTGAGGTTGCCGCCGCCCGCGTTGCGCAGCTGGAGGTACTCGGACACGACGGCGTCGATCGGGACCGCGTCCCGTACCGCCTTCACGTCCTCGTCGTTGATCCGTCCAGCCACGCGTGAATTCTACGGGGGCGGTACGGCACTCAGGCGCCGAGGCTTCCGAGGGGGACGCGCGGATCGGCCAGCGCGTCCGCGTCCACCGGGGTTCCGGTGCGGATCAGCCGCTGGACGTCCTCTGTGACGTCCCACACGTTCACGTTCATCCCGGCCAGCACCCGCCCGTCCTTCAGCCAGAACGCGATGAACTCCCGCTTCCCGGCGTCCCCCCGGATCACCACCTCGTCGTACGTCCCCGGCGGCGCCCATCCGCTGTACTCCATGCCCAGGTCGTACTGGTCGGAGAAGAAGTACGGCACCCGGTCGTAGGTGATCTCCTTGCCCAGCATGGAGCGGGCGGCGGCCGGGCCGCCGTTCAGGGCGTTGGCCCAGTGCTCCACGCGGCGGCGGGTCCCGGCGGGGTGCGGGAAGGAGGCCGCGTCGCCCGCCGCGTAGATGTCGGGGTCACTGGTGCGCAGGGCCTCGTCGACGACGATGCCGCCGCCGTCGGCCGGGCCGGCGATCTCCAGGCCGGCCGCCTGGGCCAGCGAGACGCGCGGCGCGGCGCCGATCGCGGCGAGCACGTCGTGCGCGGGGTGCTCCTCGCCGTCGTCGGTACGGGCGGCCAGCACCACGCCGTCCTGGCCGACGATCTCGTTCAGGGACACGCCGAAGCGGAAGCGGACGCCGTGCGCCTGGTGCAGCTCGGCGAAGACGGCGCCCAGCTCGGGGCCGAGGGCGCCGTGCAGCGGGGTCGGCGCGCGCTCCACGACGGTGACCTCGGCGCCGTACTCGCGGGCCGCCGCCGCGACCTCCAGGCCGATCCAGCCGGCGCCGGCGATCACCAGGTGGCCGTTGTCCCGGCCGAGGGCGGCAAGGACGCCCTTGAGGCGTTCGGCGTGGGCGAGGCGGCGCAGGTGGTGGACGCCGGCCAGGCCGGTGCCGGGGACGTCGAGGCGGCGCGGCTCGGCGCCGGTGGCGAGGAGCAGCTTGTCGTAGCGGACGCGGGTGCCGTCGTCGCCGTAGTGCACGGTGCGGGTGGCGCGGTCGACGGAGACGACGGTCTGGCCGAGGTGCAGCTCGATGTCGTTGCGGGCGTACCAGGCGGGTTCGTGCACGAAGACGCTGTCGCGTTCCTCCTTGCCGAGGAGGTAGCCCTTGGAGAGCGGGGGGCGCTCGTAGGGGTGGTCGCGTTCGTCACAGATGAGGATCACCCGGCCGGAGAAGCCCTCCGCGCGGAGCGTCTCGGCCGCCTTGGCGCCGGCCAGCCCTCCTCCGACGATGACGAATGTCTGATCAGCGTCGACCACTTGTTTGCCTCCTCGTCAGCGTTCCGCCACATGCGAGCGTCCCGCACGGAGCGGGCCGCGGGAAGAGGGGTGGTCCGATCAGCTCAGTCGGGCGTGGAGGGAGCGGGCGGAGGCGTCGGTGAGGGAGGCGATCTGATCGACGATCACGCGTTTGCGGGCGCGGTCGTCGGGGGCCTTGTCGAACAGGGCGCGGAACTGGGGGTCCAGGCCGTCCGGTGCCCGGCGGGTGAGGGCGGCGGCCAGTTCGGCGACGACGATCCGCTGGTCGGCGCGGAGGCGTTCCTGTTCGTCGCGCTGCATGACGTACCGGTCGGCGACGGCCTTGAGGACGGCGCACTCCAGGCGGGTGGCGCGGGGGACGACCAGTTCGGCGGCGTAGCGGGTGAGGCGGCCGGTGCCGTACGCCGCGCGGGTGGCGGCCTCGGCGGCCAGGCAGAAGCGGCCGATGAGCTGGCTGGTGGCGTCCTTCAGGCGGGCCTGGGCGAGCGCGGTGCCGTCGTAGCCGTGCGGCCACCACTCCTGGGCGAGGAGGCGGTCGAGGGCGGCGGCGAGTTCGGCGGGGTCGGTGCCGGGGGGTGCGTAGCGGGTGCGGGCGGTGGCGAAGACGGCCTGGCGTTCGGGGTCGGCGAGCAGGCAGTCGGGGTGGATGTGGCCGGCGTGCAGGCCGTCCTCGACGTCGTGCACGGAGTAGGCGACATCGTCGGACCAGTCCATGACCTGGGCCTCGAAGCAGATGCGGCCGGGGGCGGGGGCGGTTTCGCGGACCCAGTCGAAGACGGGGCGGTCGTCGTCGTAGACGCCGAACTTGGGTGACGCCGGGTCGGCGGGGTGGGCGCCTCTGGACCAGGGGTACTTGGTGGCGGCGTCGAGGGTGGCGCGGGTGAGGTTGAGGCCGACGGGGCCGTCCGGGGTGAAGCGCTTGGGTTCGATGCGGGTGAGCAGGCGCAGGGACTGGGCGTTGCCCTCGAAGCCGCCGCAGTCCTCGGCGAACTCGTTCAGCGCGGATTCGCCGTTGTGGCCGAAGGGGGGATGTCCCAGGTCGTGGGAGAGGCAGGCGGCCTCGACGAGGTCGGGGTCGCAGCCGAGGGCGGCGCCGAGTTCGCGGCCGACCTGGGCGCATTCCAGGGAGTGGGTGAGACGGGTGCGGGGGCTGGCGTCCCAGGCGGGGGTGGGGTCGCCGGGGGTGACGACCTGCGTCTTCCCGGCGAGGCGGCGCAGCGCGGAGGAGTGCAGGACGCGGGCGCGGTCGCGCTGGAAGGCGGTGCGGCCGGGGCGTTTGTCGGGCTCGGGGGCCCAGCGGGCCACTGACGTGGGGTCGTAGGGGGTGAGGGGTGCGGTGCCTTCCGGTGCGGTGCCTTTCATGGACCGACAGTACGTCGTGCGCGGGTGCGGGGACGTTCCGCCCGGAGAACTACCGCCCCGATGACCGCGCGTCGTACGCGTGCTGCGCCGACAGGACCTCGTCGCTGTGCTCGACCGTCCATTCGTACAGGCGTGTGAAGGGGCCGCGGAACGACTCACCGAGGGGCGTGAGGGAGTACTCCACGCCCAGCGGGGAGGTTTCGAGCACCCGGCGCCGGATCATGCCGTTGCGTTCGAGCCGGCGCAGCGTCTGGGTCAGTACCCGCTGGGTGATGCCCTCCAGCTGCCGCTTGATCTCGTTGAACCGCGTCGGCTGCTCCAGGACCGCCAGGACCATCATCGACCACTTGTCGGAGATCTGGTCGAGGATGGGCCGGCTCGGGCACTCCGCGCTGAACCGCGGGGTGCTGCGGGGTGGTTGAGACGGCTGGGGCGGCTGGGGCGGCTGGGGCGAGGGAGGGGTATCCATCATGATCCTTGGTTGTCCATAAGTGCGTTATTGACCGGTTCATGGCGCGGGTCCCAGGGTTGGTATGCGTTGCAAACCTACTAGCCCACCGCACACCTGGGGACACTCATGCACCTGGACCAGTACACGACGCTCCGTGTCGGCATCGATGCCGGAGTCGCGCGGATCACCTTGGACAATCCCCCGGTCAACGTGCTCAGCGGGACCTTGATCCGCGAACTGCACGACGCCCTCGGGGCGCTGCGGGACGACCGCTCGGTCCGCGTCATCGTGTTCTCCAGCGCCAACCCCGAGTTCTTCATCGCGCACGTCGACATCCACATCCTCGACGAGATGGACGGACTGCGGGAGATCGCGGACCGCAACCCGGACGCCAATCTGTTCCAGGGGGTCGGCGAGCTGCTGCGTCACCAGCCCCAGGTGACGATCGTGAAACTGGCGGGCAAGGCCCGGGCCGGCGGTGCCGAGTTCGTCGCGGCGGCCGACATGACCTTCGCCGCGCGGGAGACCGCGGGACTCGGCCAGAGCGAGGTGCTGATGGGCATCGTTCCGGGCGGCGGCGGAACGCAGTACCTGGGCGAGCGGGTCGGGCGCAACCGCGCGCTGGAGCTGCTGCTCACCGGTGACCTGGTGGACGCGGACACCGCGGCCGCCTACGGGTGGATCAACCGTGCGGTGCCCGCGGCGGAGCTGGACGCGTTCGTCGACGGGGTGGCGGAGAAGGTCGCCGCGCTCTCCCCGGAGCTCATCGCCGCCGCCAAGCGGCTGGTCCCTCCGGCGGACCTGACCGACGGTCTGCGCGCCGAACACGACGCGTGGGCGGCGCTGGTGAGCGGGGACCTGCCGGCCCGGCTCATGACGGGGGCTCTGGAGCGCGGTGCGCAGACCCCGGCGGGCGAGCGCGACCACGAGTCGGTCATGCGAAGCGTCGCTGCCGACCGGTAGGGACCAGCAGGGACCGTAGAGCCAGTGACGCGGGAGTCACGCGTGGGAGTCACGGCGTGGGAAGCCGTCGGGCGAGACCTGTGTGCGTGACGCGCGAGGACGCTCTCAGGCCGACGCCAGCTCCCGAGGGGCCGCGGGTGCGGTCGCCGGCGCCGCCTCCTCGTAGCGGTGGAGGATCAGGCGGGCCATCGCCGGGTGGGTGCCGAGCGGGGCCGCGGCGATCCACGGGGCCGCGGCCGCCGTCTCCGTCGCGAAGCGGCCCGGGGCCGTGAAGGAGGAGGCGACAGCGATGCGGCGGTGGCCGGCGGCGGTGAGGGCGGCGATCGCGTCAGGGACGGCCGGCGCGGCCGTGGACGCGTAGGCGGGGACCACGGGGACGCCGAGGCGGGCGGCGAGGTGGCGGGCGGTGCGGCCGGTGTCCACGGCGGAGTCGGGGTCGCGGGAGCCGGCGGCGGCCAGGACGACCGCGTCGCCGCGCCCGCGCCGCCAGCCGGCCTCGGTCAGGCGGGCGTGGAGGGCGTCCACCAGGAGGGGGTGCGGGCCGAGCGGGGCGGCCACCCGGGCCCGTACCGGGGAGGCGGCGGCCATCTCGGGGATGTCCCGCTTGACGTGGTAGCCGCGGCTGAGGAGCAGCGGCACGAGGACGGCCTCCCGGTCGCCGAGGGCGGCGAGGGTGTCGGGGAGCAGGGGCTCGTTCAGCTCGATGTGGCCGAGGTGGACCGGCAGGCCGGGGCGCAGGGCGCGGACCTGGTCCAGCAGGGCGCGTACGGTGCGCAGGGCGCGGGGGTCCCGGCTGCCGTGGGCCACGACGACCAGGGCGGGGCCGGGGTCGTGCGGGGAGCCCGGCGGGGTGGGAAGGGTGGTCGTCGTCATGGATCGATCGTCGCCGGGGGAGGTTGCCGGCCCGTTGCACGGGCGTCACGGGTGTTTTCGGGGGGATCACGGCGGGGTGGGTGGGCGGTGTGAGGTGGCTCGGGCCCGGGTTTTCGCAGGTGCCGCGAACCGACGGGGCCGGTGGGACGTCCCTGAGAACCAGGAGGGCCGTCAGGGGGCCCGTCAGGGGCCCGTCAGGGGCCGTCTCGGGAGGGAGCCCGATGCGCAGACGGTGGCGACCGCGGTTGCCGCGTACCCGGGCCGGGTGGCGGCGGCTGACGCAGGCCGTGGTGGCGGTGTGCGTACTGGCGCTGCTGCCGGGGGCGTGGCTGCGCCTGGTGACGGGCGACCGGCTGCGTGCCGTGGACGACGTGCCCCGCACCGACGTGGCCGTCGTCTTCGGCGCCGGGCTGTGGGACGACGAGCCGTCGCCGTACCTGGCGCACCGGCTGGACGCGGCGGCCGAGCTGTACCGGGCGGGCCGGATCGAGGTGGTCCTGGTCACCGGGGACAACAGTCGCGCGGAGTACGACGAGCCGGACGCCATGCGGACGTACCTGGTCCGGCACGGGGTGCCCGACGCGCGGATCGTCAGCGACTACGCGGGGTTCGACACCTGGGACTCCTGCGTGCGCGCGAAGAAGATCTTCGGGGTCGACCGGGCCGTTCTCATCAGCCAGGGCTTCCACCTCCGGCGGGCGGTGGCGCTGTGCGAGGCGGCGGGGGTCACGCCGTACGGCGTCGCGGCGGCGGACCGGCACGACCTGACCTGGTACTACGGGGCCGTACGGGAGGTCTTCGCGGCCGGGAAGGCGGCGCTGGACGTGGTGTTCGAGCCCGACCCGCGCTTCCTCGGGCCGAAGGAGCCGGGGGTGCGGCGGGCGCTGGAGGCCGCCGGGCGCTGACCTCACGGCGGGGGCGGGGCGGCGGGGAGGTCGCCGTCCCGGCCGCGTAACAGGGAGCCGCCGGGCCGCGTAACACGCGCGCCGCACTGTGGGTGACATGCAGAACATCGCGACGCCGACACCCACGCCGACGCACTGCCCGTACTGCGCTCTGCAGTGCGGCATGAATCTGACGCCGGCCGCCGACGGGACCGTGGAGGTCTCCGAGCGGGTGGACTTCCCGGTGAACCGGGGTGCGCTGTGCGGCAAGGGGCGGACCGCGCCGGCGGTGCTGTCCTCGCGGGTGCGGCTGACGTCGCCGCTGGTGCGGGCGGCGGACGGGACGCTGGTCGAGGCGGGGTGGGACGAGGCGCTGGACCGGATCGCCGCGGCGCTCGGGTCGATCCGCGCGGAGCACGGCGCGGACGCGCTCGGGGTGTTCGGCGGGGGCGGGCTGACCAACGAGAAGGCGTACGCGCTGGGCAAGTTCGCGCGGGTGGTGCTGGGGACCTCGCAGATCGACTACAACGGGCGGTTCTGCATGTCGTCGGCGGCGGCGGCCGGCACGAAGGCGTTCGGCCTCGACCGGGGGCTGCCGTTTCCGCTGGAGGACATTCCGCGGACGGGCTGTGTGATCCTGGTCGGTTCGAATCCGGCCGAGACCATGCCGCCGTCGCTGCGCTTCTTCCGCGAGCTGAAGGAGAACGGCGGCACGCTGATCGTCGTCGATCCGCGCCGCACGAAGACGGCCGAGCAGGCCGACCTGCACCTGGCGCCCCGGCCGGGTACGGATCTGGCGCTGGC
Organism: Streptomyces sp. NPDC090994; assembly: GCF_044768905.1. Lineage (NCBI taxonomy): Bacteria > Bacillati > Actinomycetota > Actinomycetes > Kitasatosporales > Streptomycetaceae > Streptomyces > Streptomyces sp. NPDC090994. The sequence continues at coordinate 147,244 of NZ_JBIVWS010000010.1, read as the reverse complement.
GCTGGGGCTGCTGCACCTGGTGGTGGCGGAGGGGCGGGTCGACGAGGCGTACGTGGCCGAGCGGACCTCCGGCTGGGAGGAGGCGCGGGCGGCGGCGATGGCGCACTGGCCGGAGTACGTGGAGCGGATCACCGGGGTTCCGGTGCCGGAGCTGCGGGAGGCCGTGCGGTTGTTCTGCGCGCCTGAGGCGGCGATGGTGCTGACCGCGCGCGGGCCCGAGCAGCAGTCCAAGGGCACGGACACGGTGGGCGCGTGGATCAACCTGTGCCTGGCGACCGGGCGGGCCGGGCGGCCGTACTCCGGGTACGGCTGTCTGACCGGGCAGGGCAACGGGCAGGGCGGGCGCGAACACGGGCAGAAGGCCGACCAGTTGCCCGGCTACCGGAAGCTGACCGATCCGGCGGCGCGGCGGCATGTCGCCGAGGTCTGGGGGGTGGACCCGGACTCGCTGCCGGGGCCGGGGCGCAGCGCCTACGAGCTGCTGGACGCGCTGGGGAGCGATGTGCGGTCGCTGCTGCTCATGGGGTCCAACCCGGTGGTGTCGGCGCCGCGGGCGGCCCATGTGGAGTCGCGGTTGCGGTCGTTGGACTTCCTGGCGGTGTGCGACGTGGTGCTGTCGGAGACGGCGGAACTGGCGGACGTGGTGCTGCCGGTGACGCAGTGGGCGGAGGAGACGGGGACGACGACCAGTCTGGAGGGGCGGGTGCTGCTGCGGCGCCGGGCGATCACGCCGCCGGACGGGGTCCGCAGCGACCTGGAGGTGCTGCACGAGCTGGCCGACCGGCTGGGGGTGGAGAAGGGCTTCCCGGCCGATCCGCAGGAGGTGTTCGAGGAACTGCGGCGGGCGAGTGCGGGCGGGGTCGCGGACTACTCCGGGATCAGTTACGGGCGGCTGGCGGAGGAGGGCGGGGTGTTCTGGCCGTGTCCGGCCGGGGACGCCGAGGTCCACCCCGGCACCCCGCGCCTGTTTCTCGACCGGTTCGCCACGGAGGACGGGCGGGCGCGGTTCGTGCCGGTCGCGCACCGGCCCGCGGCGGAGGAGACGGACGACGAGTACCCGGTGCTGCTGACCACCGGGCGGGTGGTGGCGCAGTACCAGTCGGGCGCCCAGACCCGGCGGGTGGACGAGCTGAACGCGGCGGCGCCGGGGCCGTTCGTCGAGCTGCACCCCCGGCTGGCGGCGCGGCTGGGCGCGGCGGAGGGCGACCCGGTGGCGGTCGTGTCGCGGCGGGGGCGGGCGGTGGCCCCGGCCCGGATCACGACCGGCATCCGCCCGGACACGGTGTTCATGCCGTTCCACTGGCCGGGCGAGGGGCGGGCGAACGTGCTGACCAACCCGGCGCTGGATCCGACGTCGCGGATGCCGGAGTTCAAGGTGTGCGCGGTGCGGGTGGAGGCGGTGTCGTAGCGCGTCGGCTGTCCGGCTCCCACCGGACGCTCTTGCCGGCGGTCCGCGTCACGGTGCCCCAGCGGCCGGCCGTTCCTTCACCGCTCCACCCGAAGGGGTGGTATGCCCGGGCATGTCTTGTTCTCGCGCCGAGGAGGCCAGGACAGTTGGCAGCGGAATTCACCGTTCTGCATCCGGCTCTGGGAGAGAACATGACCTCGAAGAAGAAGAGCGTCGTACGGGCCATGGCCACGGCGGTCGCCGCGGCCGCCGCGTTCACGCTGGTCGGGCCGACCGGGTCCGCGCACGCGATCAACAAGGTCACCTGCGACCCCGACAAGGGGTTCCTGAAGATCTGGTCCCACATGAACGGCACCGACAGCGTGGACTGTTACGCGAACGCCGGGAGGACGAACTTCGGCGGGTGGTGGGTCGACAAGATCTCCACCGGGAACAACGACGTGAAGTACTACGACAACAACGGCGACGTGGTGAAGATCGCCCGGAACACGGTGATCAGCTTCCCGAACCGTCCGCCGAAGGTCAACGCCATCGAGATCCTGTGAGGAACGTCCCGCAGGCATCGTGACGCGCACCGAGGGCCGCTCCCCCGCACCGGCATCCCCGCGGCGGACGAGCGGCCCTCGGTGACCGCGGTCGCCCGCCCGGGGGGAGTGTCTCAACCACCGTACGGGCGCCGCTCCTTCGCCTCTCGCAGGGCCCTCCCCCACCACGTCAGCCGGTCCAGCACCGCCTTCGCCGCCGCGTCCGGGCCGGACGGGTCCTTCAGGCGGCCCGCGTCGTCGAAGGCGGCGCCCGCGTGGTGGAAGGAGACCGTGTCGCGGACGGTCACGGCGTGGAGTTCCGCGAAGACCTGACGGAGGTGCTCGGCGGCGCGCAGGCCGCCGTAGGTGACCAGGGCGACGGGCTCGGCCTGCCCTTCCGTGCAGTGCCAGTCGATGAGGTTCTGGGCCGCCGGGAAGGAGTGGTTGTACTCGGGGGTAGGCGTCGGCGGACGCCGGTTTCGGGGGACCGAAGCGGCCGTGGCGGTCGCTGCCGATGACGAGGGTGGTGCCGAGGGGTGCGAGGGGTGCGCCCGTTGCCTTCATGGCGGTCGGCCTCGTGGCTCGAGTTCGGTCGAGGTCAAGGGGTCACCCGTTCACACCCGGGCGGTCCCGCGTTCGGGACGCGGCCGTGACCTGCTGGAACGGGAAAGAAAGGCACCCGTTCTCCGTAATCCTGACGTTCGGTCAGGGAGCGGGGCGGGAGCGCCGGCCCTTTCCTCGGAGGGGCAGGGGTCACCGACAGCCCGAGCCGGCCACCTCGAAGGAGTACTGCTGATGCGACGTACCGCCCGCCTGCTGACCGGTACCGCACTCGCCGCGGCCGGTGCCGGCCTGATCGCCGCGGGGCCCGCGTACGGCGGCGTACCCGGCGACCCGTCCGGTGGGCTGCTGCTGCGGCCGGCCTCGGTCGTGCCGGGCGACCGGGCGGCGGTGGACACGGAGGCGTGCGGCAAGGGCGGTACGGCGGCCGGGGACGCCAGTGCCGTGGGGGCCGGGGCGTTCACGCTGGCGCCGGACGGCGAGGCCGGGACGACGACCGGCCGGTTCCGGGTGCCGCCGGGTGCGCAGCCGGGGACGTACGAGATCGTCGCGACCTGTGCGAGGAGCGGGAAGCGGGTCGCGGGGGACCTGGTGGTCACCTTGTCGGCGGGGGCTCAGGTGTATCCGAAGGGGAGCGTGAAGACGGGGGTCGGTGGCGCGTTGGGCCCCGATCCCGTGCAGACCGCGGCCGGTGTGGCGGCTCTGGCCGTCGCCGCCGCGGGCGGTACCTGGCTCCTGCATCGCCGGGCGAGAGGCGACGGGATCTGACGGGCACCCTCCGCCGCCCGTCCGCCGGTACCGCACTTCCCCACCCCCTCCGGGTCCGACGCCCCTCGCGGCCCGGAGGGGGCCCGGGGCGAAGGGAGAAGGGTCCTCGTCATGCGCCGCAGGGTCGGTAACACCGTCATAGCGGGCGTCACCGTCCTCGCCCTCGGCTCGGGGGCCTGGCTGCTGTGGGGCGGGGCCGGGTCCGGGCCGCCGCCGCAGCCCGCCGCCGCCGAGGCCCGCGCCGGGCACGGGCGGCAGGCACCCGACGCCCCGCCGCTGCCGCCCTCCCCGCCCGACCGTGTGCGGATCCCCGCGATCGGCGTCAGCGCCCCGCTGACCGGCCTCGGGCTGACCGCCGGCGGCAGCCTGGAGGTGCCGCCCGCCGAGGACGACAACCTCGCCGGCTGGTACGAGGCCGGCACCACGCCCGGCGAGACGGGGACCGCCATCGTCGCCGGGCACGTCGACAACGCGCGGGGGCCCGCCGTCTTCTACCGGCTCGGCGCGCTGAAGCGGGGCGGCACGGTGGAGGTGGACCGGCGGGACGGGTCGGTGGCGGTGTTCACCGTGCACGCGGTGGAGGTGTACGACGCCGAGGACTTCCCCGACGAGAAGGTGTACGGCCGCGCCGGGCGGGCCGAGTTGCGGGTCATCACGTGCGGGGGCGGCTGGTCGCGCGGGACCGGCTATCAGGGGAACGTGGTGGTCTTCGCCCATCTGACCGGCAGCCGCCGGTGAGCCGTGGAGGTCAGGCCAGCCACTGCTCGTACGCCATGTTCGCCACGAGGGCGAAGACGACCGTCAGCAGCACGATCCGGACGAAGCCGCTGCCCTTCTTCAGGGCCGTGTGCGCGCCGAGCATGCCGCCGGCGAGGTTGAAGACGGCCATCAGGGCGGCCAGCTGCCACAGGACCGCGCCCTGCCAGGCGAAGGTGGCGAGCGCGCCGGCGTTGGTGCAGCAGTTGACGATCTTGGCGGTGGCGGAGGCCGTGACCAGGTCGAGATGGAGGACGGCGGTGAGCGCCAGGACGAGGAAGGTGCCGGTGCCGGGGCCTATCAGGCCGTCGTAGAAGCCGATGCCGAGGCCGGCGAGGCCGATCGCGGCGAGGACCTGGCGGCGGGTGGCCGGGCCGGTGGCGGGGGCGGTGCCGAAGGCCGGGCGCAGGATGACGAAGGCGGCGACGGCGAGCAGGACCACCATGATGACCGGCTTGAGGACCTCGGTGCTCATGCCGGCCGCGAAGAACGCCCCGCCGGAGGAGCCGGCCAGGGCCGCCAGGCCGATCCGGACGGCGAGCCGGACGTCGACGGGGGCTTTGCGCGCGTACGTCACCGCCGCGCCCGTGGTGCCCACGATCGCCACCGCCTTGTTGGTGCCCAGCGCGTGCGCGGCCGGGGTGCCGGCGGGCAGGCCGAGCAGGAGGACGGGCAGCAGCAGGAGCCCGCCGCCGCCCACCACGGCGTCGATCCAGCCGGCGGCCAGGGCGGCCAGGCAGAGCAGGACGATCATGGTCAGCGTGATGTCGGGCATGATCATGACGATAGCCCGCCGTTCCCTCACACCCGCGTCCCGCTGCCACTGAGGGCAGCGTTCCCCGTGGGAAACAGAGGTGATGCGGCCGGGTAACACCGGCACCGCACGCTCGGTGGCATGACCTCGAATACGCGTGTGGTGGTGATCGGCGCCGGCCTCGCGGGTGTCACCCTCACCCGGCGCCTCGGCGAGCTGGGCGTGCCCGCGCTGCTGATCGGCGAGGAGCGGCACCCGCCGTACAACCGGGTGCTGCTCGCCGAGGTGCTGGCCGGACGGTACGGCGCCGAGGTGATCGCGCTGCCGGAGCCCGCCGGGCTGGTCCGGGGGCGGGTCACCGGCATCGACCGGGACGCGCGGACCGTCACCCAGGCCGACGGTTCGGTGATCGCATACGACACGCTGGTGCTGGCGACCGGGTCCAATGCCGTGCTTCCGCCGTTGCGGGGGCTGTTCACGCCCGGGCACGAACTGCCGCGCGGCGTCCACGCGTTCCGGACCCTCGACGACTGCCTGGCGTTGTCGCGGGCGGTGCGGCCGGGGGCGCGGGCGGTCGTGATCGGGGGCGGGCTGCTCGGGGTGTCCGCCGCGCGGGCGCTCGCGGTGCGCGGCGCGCAGGTGGTGCTGGCCCAGCAGTCCGAGCGGCTGATGGAGCGCCAGCTCGACCCGGCCGCCTCCCGGCTGGTGCGCCGGCACCTGGAGGACCTCGGGGTCGAGGTGCACACCGAGTGCCGGGTGCGCGACGTGCGCTGCGTCGGCGGTGCGGTGCGGTCGGTCGAGCTGGCCGACGGGTACGCCCTCGACGCCGATCTGGTGGTGCTGGCGTGCGGGGTCCGGCCGCGTACCGGTCTGGCGGTGGACGCGGGTCTCGACGTACGCAAAGGCGTCGTCGTCGACGACGAGCTGCGCACCAGTGACCCGCACATCCGCGCCATCGGCGACTGCGCGCAGCACGCCGGCACGCTGTACGGGCTCGCCGCGCCGGCGCTGGAACAGGCCGACGCGCTCGCCCGGTCGCTGGCCGGTGACCCGGCCGCCCGCTACGGCGGCACCCGCTCGCTGACCCGGCTCACCCTGACCGGGCCGGACAGCCCCTTCGACCTCGCCGCGTTCGGGGAGACCGAGGCCCTCCCGGGCGACGACGTCGTGCAGCTCGCCGACGCCACCCGGGGCACGTACCGCAAGGTCGTCGTCCGCGACGACCGGCTGGTCGGCGGGGTCCTGGTCGGCGAACTCGGCACCGTCAGCGCCCTCGCCCGCGCCTGGGAGGGAGCAGAGCCGCTCCCCGACGACGGCCCCCTGCTCCACCTGCTCACCAACGACGGAGGCTCCTGATGTCCACGGAGAAGACGGCCACGATCGTGCTCGTCGGCCACGGCATGGTCGGCCAGCGCTTCCTGGAAGCGCTCGCCGAGCGCGGCCTGACCGCCACGCACCGCGTGGTCGTCCTGTGCGAGGAGCCGCGCCCCGCCTACGACCGGGTCGCCCTCACCTCGTACTTCTCGGGGAAGACCCCCGACGACCTGTCGATGACCGACCTCGCGTTCATCGCGGAGCACGGCATCGAGCTGCACGTCGGTGACCCGGCCGAGTCCGTCGACCGGGAGGCGAAGACGGTGACGGCGCGGTCGGGGCTGGTCGTCGGGTACGACGTGCTGGTGCTGGCCACCGGCTCGTACCCGTTCGTGCCGCCGGTCCCCGGCAAGGACGCCACCGGCTGTTTCGTGTACCGCACGATCGAGGACCTGCTCGCCATCGAGGAGTACGCGAAGACCGCGACGACCGGTGCGGTGGTGGGCGGCGGGCTGCTGGGCCTGGAGGCGGCGGGTGCGCTGAAGGGGCTCGGGCTCACGTCGCACATCGTGGAGTTCGCGCCCCGGCTGATGCCCGTCCAGGTGGACGAGGGCGGCGGCGCCGCACTGCTGCGGACCATCGAAGAGATGGGGCTGTCCGTGCACACGGGCGTCGGCACGCAGGAGATCGTGACCGACGGCGAGGGTGCCGTGCGGGGCATGAAGCTGTCCGACGGGTCCGAACTCGCCACCGATCTGGTCGTGTTCAGCGCCGGGGTGCGGCCCCGCGACCAGCTCGCCCGGGAGTGCGGGCTGACGGTGGGCGAGCGCGGCGGGATCGCGGTGGACGAGCAGTGCCGGACCGTGTCCGACCCGCACGTCTTCGCGATCGGCGAGTGCGCGCTGGCGGTGGACGGGCGGGTGTACGGGCTGGTCGCGCCCGGGTACGAGCAGGCGGCGACGGCCGCCGCGACCATCGCCGAGGACGAGGCGGCGTTCACCGGCGCCGACCTGTCCACCAAGCTGAAGCTGCTCGGCGTGGACGTGGCGTCCTTCGGCGACGCGCACGGCACGGCCGACGGCTGCCTGGACGTGGTGTACTCCGACTCCCGCGCCGGGCTGTACAAGAAGCTGGTCATCGGCCGGGACGGCACGCTGCTCGGCGGCATCCTGGTCGGGGACGCGGAGGCGTACGGCACGCTGAAGGCGTTCACCGGGTCGGTGCCGCCCGTCTCGCCGGAGTCGCTGGTGCTGCCGGCGGGGGCCGGGGCCCCGGCGCAGCTCGGCCCGGCCGCCCTCCCCGACGACGCCGTCATCTGCTCCTGCCACAACGTCACCAAGGGCACGATCCGGGGCGCGGTCACCGACCACCAGTGCGTGACGGTGCCCGAGGTGAAGAAGTGCACCAAGGCCGGTACCGGCTGCGGCTCGTGCGTGAAGGTGCTCGGGCAGCTGGTCACCGCCGAGCTGGAGGCGAGCGGCGTCGAGGTCGACAAGGGCCTGTGCGGCTGCTTCGGGCAGACCCGCGAGGAGCTGTACGAGATCGTCCTCGCCCTGCGGATCACCTCCTACCAGGAACTCCTCGACCGGTACGGCCGGGAGGCGGCCCGGGGCGGCGACGGGTGCGAGGTCTGCAAGCCGACGGTCGGCTCGATCATCGCCTCCCTCGCCCCGGCGATCGGCGCCAGCGGCTATGTCCTCGACGGTGAGCAGGCCGCGCTCCAGGACACCAACGACCACTTCCTGGCCAACTTGCAGAAGAACGGCTCGTACTCCGTCGTGCCGCGCATCCCCGGCGGGGAGATCGCGCCGGAGAAGCTGATCGTGATCGGTGAGATCGCGCGGGACTTCGGGCTCTACACGAAGATCACCGGCGGTCAGCGCATCGACATGTTCGGCGCGCGGGTGGAACAGCTCCCGTCGATCTGGGCGCGGCTGGTGGACGCCGGCTTCGAGTCCGGGCACGCGTACGGCAAGTCGCTGCGCACGGTGAAGTCGTGCGTGGGGCAGACCTGGTGCCGGTACGGCGTGCAGGACTCGGTGCGGATGGCGATCGACCTGGAGCTGCGGTACCGGGGGCTCCGGTCGCCGCACAAGCTGAAGTCGGCGGTGTCGGGCTGCGCGCGGGAGTGCGCCGAGGCCCAGTCGAAGGACTTCGGCGTCATCGCCACCTCCAGCGGCTGGAACCTCTACGTCGGCGGCAACGGCGGCGCCACCCCGCGCCACGCCGACCTGCTCGCCCAGGACCTGTCGGACGCCGAACTGGTCCGCCTGATCGACCGGTTCCTGATGTTCTACATCCGCACCGCCGACCGGCTGGAGCGCACCTCGACCTGGCTGGAGCGCATCCCCGGCGGCCTGGACCACGTGCGCGACGTCGTCGTCCACGACTCGCTCGGCATCTGCGACGAGCTGGAGGCGCTGATGAGCGCCCACGTCGCCGGGTACCGCGACGAGTGGGCGGAGACCATCAACGACCCCGAGAAGCTCGCCCGGTTCGTGTCCTTCGTCAACGCGCCGGACACCCCCGACCCGGTCGTCGGCTTCGTCCCGGAGCGCGACCAGATGAAGCCCGACCTGCCGCTGCTCTCCATCGGCCACCGCCCCCTGGAAGGAACCTCCCAGCGATGACCCTGGCCCCCGAGACCACCGACCTGTCGGTCCAGCTCCGCCTGGCGGACGACTGGTTCACCGTCTGCGACCTGAACCGGCTGCTCCCCGGCCGGGGCGTGGCGGCCCTGCTGCCCGACGGCACCCAGGCGGCCCTCTTCCGCGACCGCACCGGCACGCTGTACGCCATCGACAACCGCGACCCGTTCACCGGCGCGGCGGTCCTCTCCCGGGGCCTGACCGGAACCCACGGGGGCCGCCCGTTCGTCGCCTCCCCGCTGCTGAAGCAGCGCTTCGACCTCGCCACCGGGCAGTGCCTGGACGACGAGTCGGTGCGGGTGACGGCGTACGAGGTGCGGGCGCGGGCCGTCACGGCGGCCGTCTAGCGTCCACTGCCCGGCCCCGCCCTGTCGGTTGCCTGTCGGGTTCGGCGGGCGCGTCGTGAAACCAGGGCCCTGGCGTTTCACTGGGTCACGTCCGTGTTCCGCACCGCTCCCCTTCCGACGCGGAGGCCCGAACGATGACCGACACCCACCCCCGCCCGTCCCGCCGCGCCCTCCTCGGCGGGGCCGCCGTCGCCGCCCTCGCGGTGGCCGCCGGCACCGGCTCCGCCCAGGCCGCCCCGGGGCGCGCCCGGCCGACCGAGTTCCCGCTGCCCGACGGCTGGCTCCCCGAGGGCATCGCCATCGGTGCCCGGCCGTACGCGTACCTGGGCTCGCGCGCCGACGGCGCCGTCTACCGCACCGACCTGCGCACCGGCGCGGGCGAGGTGCTGTGGGGCGGCGGCAGCGGCCTCGCCTCCATCGGCCTGAAACTCGACCGGGACGGCCTGCTGTACGTCGCCGGGGGCGGCGGCGGGACGGCCCGCGTCCTGGACGCCCGCACGGGCACGCTGCTGCACACCCACCCACTCACTTCTCCCACAGGCCACTTCATCAACGACGTGGTGCTGCTCGGTGACCGCGCCTGGTTCACCGACTCCCGCGAAGCGGTCCTGTACGGCGTCCCGCGCGGCCGGCGCGGCGAGGTCCGCGCGCTGCCGCTGACCGGCGACTGGGAGCAGCTCCCGGACGTCAACAACGCCAACGGCGTGGTCGGTTCCCCCGACGGCACCGGTCTGATCGTCGTCAAGAGCACGCCGGGCGAGCTGTACCGCGTCAGCCTCCGCACCGGCGCCGCCCGCCGGATCATGCTCTCCGGCGCGGCCGACGTCGTCAACGGCGACGGCCTGCTGCGCATCGGCCGCACCCTGTACGTCGTACAGAACCGCCTGAACCTGGTCAGCGTCTGGGACCTGGACGCCGGGGCCACGACGGCCACCCTGCGCCGCACGATCACCGACCCCCGCTTCGACGTCCCCACCACCGCCGCCCGCCACGGCGACCGCCTGTACCTGGTCAACGCCCGGTTCACCAGCCCGCAGACGCCGGAGACGGCGTTCAACGCGGTGGCGGTGCCGCTGTAGTGCCCCGGCGCGCATCCCGCTGACACAGGGCGGGTCACCGGCAATGATGACCGGCGGATACTGCCCGGTCCGGGCAGTGCCCCGGCCCGTCCCCGGTGGGACGATGCCGTCGCCCCACCCCGCGACTACGACACAAGGTGGTTGACTCCGTGAGACTGACCCGCGTGACCCTCGCCGTGGCCTCCGGCGCCCTCGCCCCGGTACTGCTGCTCGCCACCCCGTCCTTCGCCGCCGCCGCGACCCCGGTGACCGCCGTGGCGGTGGCGGACTCGCCCTACGACGAGATGGACGCGGACGACCTGCGGGTGGCGATCGCCCGGGTCCTCGCCGACCCCGACAGCGGCAAGCGCGTGATCAGGGAGGCGAACGCGCTCCTCGACGACGGCACCGTGGAGGAGATGCGCGCCTGGCTGGAGACCGGCTACCGCCTCGCCCAGGCCGAGGACGACCGGGTCCGCCTCACCACGCTCCTCGCCGATCCCGACAGCGGCAAGCGCGTCATCGCGGAGGTGAACCAGCTCCTCGACCACAACGACGCCGACGAGATACGCGCCTGGCTGGAGACGGGTTACCGCCTCGCCCAGGCCGAGGACGACCGCGTCGCCATCGCCCGCATCCTCGCCGACCCGGCCAGCAGCGACGCCCTGCGCGCGGCGGCGAGCGCGGCGCTGGACGACAACACCCCGGAGGGCCTGCGGTACTTCCTGGAGGTCGGGCGGTACGAGGTCGACGGCTAGAGCCGGCCGGGGGCTATGAGGTGCGGGGCCCCTTCCACCTCTGACGACACAGTCGCATCACGGCTTCATCACACCCCCTCCACAGATTGATGTATCCGCCATACGGTCGCCCCCTCACGCACCACCGAGGGGGGACCTGATGACCGGCCCGTACGACCCGCGCAGCCCGCACCACCAGCAGTACCCGCAGCAGGCACCGCACGCACAGCACCCGCAGCCGCCCTACCCGCCGTACCCCGCTGCGCCCGTGCCCGCTTCCGGGCCCGCCCCCAAGTGGGCCCGGAAGCGGTACGTCCTGCCCGCCCTGGCACTGGCCCTGTTCGTCGGCGTCGGTATCGGCGGCGGGGACGGAGACGGCGAGGGCGGCACGAAGGCCGACGGGAAGGCCGTGGCCGCCGCCGCCCGGCCGACGGTCACCCTGACGGAGACGGCGACCGAGACCCCGGAGCCCGAGCCGGCCGAGACGGTGACCGCCAAGGAGACCGTCAAGGTCACCGTCACGAGAACGGTGACGCGGGAGGCGGTCGCGGACACGGACACGGACACCGGCACTTCCGCCGACGACGACAGCGACGCCGGCGGCTCCGTCTACTACCGCAACTGCGACGCCGCCCGGGCCGCCGGCGCCGCCCCCGTCCGCGTGGGCGACCCCGGCTACGGCGGACACCTGGACCGGGACGGGGACGGGGTCGGCTGCGAGTAGCGTCAGCCCACGGGGACCGGCGGCCGGTCCGGTTCCTCCGTCCTGCTCCAGGTGCCGAGGGTGATCTCGGCGGTGATGCCGGGGCCGAAGCCCGCGATGAGGCCCGGGGCCGCGTGGTCGGCGCCGCCGTCGTCGAAGAAGCGGCCCAGCGCGTCGAAGACGACGGCGCTGGCGATGTTGCCGCGTTCGGTGAGGGTGGCCCGGCTGTAGCGGAACATCTCCGGCGGCACGTTCAGGTGCGTGCACAGGTCGTCCAGGATTCTGGGACCTCCGGCGTGGACGATGTAGAAGGCGAGGTCGGAGACGTTCCAGTCGCGCAGCTCGGCCAGGGCGCGCAGGGCGGGGGCGAGGTCGGCCATGGTGCCCGGCACCCGTTTGTCGAGCTGGAAGTGGAAGCCGGTGTCACGGACCGCGTAGGAGATCCAGTCCTCGGTGTCGGGCACCAGGTGGGAGCCGTTGTGGTCCAGCCGTACGCCCTTGCCGCCCCGGCCGCGGACGACCGCGGCGGCGATGGCGTCCCCGAACAGCCCGTTGGAGAGCAGGTTGCCCACGGCCAGGTCCGTCGGCTGGTAGAGCAGCGAGCAGAACTCGCAGCACAGGATCAGGACGTTGGCCCGCGGATAGGCGGTGCAGAAGTCGTGGGCGCGGTTGATGGCGGCGCCGCCCGCGGCGCAGCCGAGCTGGGCGATCGGCAGTTGCCGGGTCTCCGGCCGGAAGCCCATCGTGTTGATGAGCCAGGCGGTCATCGACGGCATCATGAACCCCGTGCACGACACGTAGATGATCATGTCGATGTCGCGGGGCGTGAGTTCGGCGTGGGCCAGGGCGCGGAGGGCGGCCTCGGGCACCCGGTTCTTGGCCTCCGCCTCGTACCGGGCGTTGCGCACGGTGAAGCCCGGGTGGCGCAGAGTGTCCTCGATGGGCTGCACCAGGTGGCGGGTCTGCACGCCGGTGTTGGCGATCAGGCGCAGCGCCAGTTTCAGTTGCGGGTGGTCGGCGTGCAGTTCCCTGGCCAGGTCGAGGGTCTGCTCGCGGGTGATGACGTACTCGGGCACGGCGACGGCCGGCCTGCACAACGTGGCCATGGCCGCCGCTACCAGGTCACCGGGAGGGCGAGCGGATAGCGCCAGATCGACACGGTGTTCCACCGCACCTCGTCCGCGGGTACGGCCAGCCGCAGCCCGGGGAACCTGGTGAGGAGCGTGCCGATGGCCACCTGGAGGACCATGCGGGCCAGGTGGGAGCCGAGGCAGTGGTGGCTGCCGTAGCCGAAGGCCATGTGCCCGGCGGGTTCCCGCCGCTCGAAGTCCAGTTCGTCGGGCCGCTCGTACACCGCCTCGTCGCGGTTGGCGGTCAGGTACGACACGTGCACCGTGTCGCCCGCGCGGATGAGCTGCCCGCCGAGTTCGACGTCCTCCAGCGCCACCCGGGGGATGCCGACGCCTTGGCGGAACGGGATGAAGCGCAACAGCTCCTCCAGGGCCTGGTGCAGCAGCTCGGGGCGGGCCCGCAGCTGGGCCAGGTGGTCGGGGTGGGTCAGCAGGGTGTAGACGCTGTTGCAGATGTCGTAGGTGGTGGTGTCGTGGCCGGTGACCAGCAGGAGCATGGCCAGGACGGTCAGTTCGTCCGCGTCGAGGGTTTCCTCGCCGATGCGGGCGGTGGCCATCGAGCTGATCAGGTCGTCGCCCGGGTCGCGGCGCCGCGCGGCGGTCAGCTCGGCGAAGTAGGCGCGCAGGGCGGCCTTCGCCTCGACCGCCGAGGTCCGGTCGGCGGCGCTCATCGACATCATCGTCATCGCCCACCGGCGCAGCCGCGGGCGGTCCGCGTCGGGGATGTCCATGAGCTGGCTGATCGTCATCAGCGGCAACTGGTCGGCGAGGTGGGCGACGATGTCGGCCGGCGGGCCGTGCTCCTCCATCGCGTCCAGCAGCGCGTCGGTGGTCAGCTGGGTCCAGGGCCGCAGCGCCTCGACCTGGCGTGTGGTGAAGGCCTTGACGACGAGCCGGCGCACGCGGTTGAGCGCGGGCGGGTCCATCAGGTTGATCGCCTCGGACTGGGCGATGGGCTCCGGGGTGATCCGCGGGAAGTCCCGGCCGATCAGCGCGGCCCGGCTGAACCGCCGGTCCGAGGTCACCGTCCGTACGTCCTCGTAGCGGGTCACCAGCCAGCAGTCGCCCTCCCCGTACGGCATGCGGACCCGGGCCACGGGGGCCTCGGTCCGCATCCGGGTCATGAACGGGTCGGGTTCCAGAGCGTCGTCGTGCCGGAACGGGCACGCCCTTTCCGTTTCGATCTCCGCGGCAGTCATCGCGGTGATTCCCCCCTTCAGCGCGAGGCCCGCCGATTCACGGGCCTGCCGGGCCGATACCCGCCACCAGCCGCGAACACCGCATTAAGCGATAAACCGCTCTTAAGGGTGGTCTTCGCCCCCGGGCGAGGCCCGTTTCAGCGGGGCCAGCCCGGTGGCCCGGCCCTCGCCGTCCCTTTCGATCTCCATCCGCGCGACGACCGCGTCCCGGTTCACGGGACCGCGGATGCGCGCCACCGGCGCCCCGGAGGCCCCGGTCGCCCAGGTCACCGGCGGGTCGAGTCTCGTCTCGTCGATGACGAGCGCCAGCAGCGGGCCTTTCTCCGGGATGTGGGCCACGGCGGCCAGCAGAGCCTCCTCGCCGGCGGAACAGTGCACGGACCCGTCGGTGCGCAGGGTCGCGGAGGAGTAGGGCAGGTGCGGATCGGTGAGCCAGGCCTCCAGGGAGGCCGCGTGATAGAGCATGCGGGTCCCTCCCTCAGAGACTGAACCGCTCGATCTTCAGGAACCAGTTCTGCACGCCGCCCTCGGCCCCGCTCGCCTTGAGCTTGACCCGGGCCGAGACGTCCCGCACGGCGGAGTCCGGTTCGAACCGCACCGTCCGGAGGAAGGTGTGGCTCGACCACTCCGGGTTGCCGCGGGCGGTCACGAAACGGTGGTTGCCGCTGACCGGCTCGGCCTGCGTGTCCCCGAAGAACACGGTGGCCTGGAGCACGCCCTGCCCGTCCTTGTCGTTGTCGGAACACAGCGCCTCGGCACTGAACGTCGCCACGAACTGCGCCCCGTACGACGGCCACCCCTGTCCGAGCATCAGGTGCACCTCGGCGCCGGGCACCTGGACCCAGTCGGCCGACCTGGTCTCGAACCTCTCGGCGTTCCACACGCCGTACACGAGGTCGGGAGCGGTGGTGATCCGGAACGAGGACGGTGCGGGAGTGCTCAAGACGGTCTCCTCCAGACGTACCTGAACGGTCCCGGGAAAACTGCCCGCACCCGATGCCGCCAGCCGACCGCCACCGCCGAGTCATCCGTGTGGGGGACGGCTCACCGCCGCGCGCCGCAGCGCCCGCAAGGCGGCTTCACCACCGGTCACCGTGGCGCCTTCGCGCGGCAGTCACGCCGCCCGGCGCCCGAACGCCAGCAGATGGGAGCCGGCCGCCAGGAGTTCCGGGTATGCCTCGGCCATCCGCGCCGCCGCCAGTGCCGACTCGAACAGGTCGCTGTCGCGGAACGACGTGCCGGTGTTGCGTTCCGCCGCCGCGAGCATGGACCAGGCCGGGCCCTCGACACCGTAGACCCGTGCGTCGGCGAATCCGGCGGCGGCGACCTCGTCGCGCAGCTCTTCGCCGCTGTGGAAGTACGCGCTGGTGAACGCCCGCTTCCCGTCATGTACTTGGTGGTCGAGGACGGCACTGATGCTTTCCCGCATCGCCTCGCCGTGCAGGTGCGCGAAGGCCGCGTGCTCGAACAGCGACGCGTACCGGTTGATGCCCGCCGCCGCCAGGAGTCCGCCCGGCTTGAGGACGCGGTGCGCCTCGGCGAGGGCCTGGTCGCGGTCGGCGCGTTCGAGCAGGTGATAGAGGGGACCCAGGAGGAGTACGGCGTCGTAGGACGCGTCCTCGGCCGTGAGCAGACGGGCGTCTCCCCGCTCGACCGTGGCGCCGGTCCGCGCCGCCTGTTCGAGGTGTCGGGGGATCGGGTCGACGAGGTGCACGGCGTAACCGTCCTCGACCAGCCATCGCGCGTGAGCGCCGGGGCCGCCGCCGACGTCCAGGAGCCGGGCCGGCGGCGCGGGGAGGAAGCGGCGCAGCAGTTCCTGCGTCCGGACCATCTCAAGGCGCCCGTCGGCCGACACCGTCAGACGGCTCGCCTCGTCGACGGTCTCTGCGTAGAACCTCACGATCTCCGGCGCTACCTCTGGGCTCGTCATGCGGGCATTCTGGTGGTTGCCAGGTGGACCAGTCCAGTGAGCGGAAGCAGCCCCATGCCCCTGTTGAAGTACGAGCGCATCGCCGAAGAGCTGCGCACACGGATTGCGAACGACGAGTTCGGACCCGGCGACCTCCTGCCCTCCGGCCGCGATCTGGCCGAGCGGTGGGGCGTGTCGCGGGCGACCGTGGTCAAGGCGTACGACACGTTGGTCCGTGACGGTCTGGTCGTGGCCCGTCAGGGGGCCGGGTTCACGGTCGTGGAGACTCCGGTCGCCCGGCCCGCAGGAGGTCGCCGGGCGGGCTCCGCCCGGATCAGCGGCGGAGCGGCGTACCGACGTCTCGGGGTCCCGGACCATACGGTGCCGCCCCCTCGTGTCGCCGAGGTTCTGCGCCTCGCGGAGGGAGAGCAGGCGCTGCGCAGGGTCCGGCTGGTACTGCTCGACGACGGCTCTCCGCACAGTCTGGTGACGGCATGGTTCCCGCCGGCGATCGCTGAGGCCGCTCCCCGCCTGGCCGGGCAGGGGCCCATCGCGGAAGGCACCACCCACTATGTGCGCCGTGCGACGGGGCGTTTCCCGGTGGAGGGTGTGGATCACACCACGGTACGGCTGGCCGACGCCGAGGAGGCCCGGCTCCTGGCGGTGGAGCAGCCCACGGCCGTGGCGGTCGTCCTGCATGTGGCGCTCGACCAGGAGCACCGTCCGCTCGTGTGCGAGGAGGGCGTGACGGCGTCGCATGTCTTCGAGCAGGTCGAGCAGTACCCGATGGGGTGAGCTCTTCCGAGTTCTCCTTGACTGGACCGGTCCACCGGTCCAGTCTCCTCGGCAGTGCTGTCACAGCACAGACCCCGGCGACCGCTCGCGACGGTCCCGGGGCGCGGTCAACGCTGTAGAGGAGCGTCAACATCGTGAACGCTACAACCCCTCCTGAGCCCGAGGTCAAAATGACTCTGCATGTCTACCGAGTCGCCCGGGACGGCACCGTCACCGCCGATCGGGGCACGATCACTGTCCTCGACGTGAAGGGCCCGGTGCCGGTGGGAGACGGCTATCCACCCTGCCGGTGCCCCCGCTGCCGGTCCGGACGGGCGGTGTCTCCCCTGGGTGACGCGGCGCCGTAGCCGAAGGGGCGGCACCCCCGCACAAGGGTGCCGCCCCCTTCTCGCGGACCGGTGCCGTCGCCGATCGGTGAGGGTGGTCGGGTGACAGGCGGCGGACCGGCGTTCCGGTGGGGTCAGCGGTGGTCGCTGCCCGTGGACTGGACCGCGGCGCGGCCCGCTTCCAGGCGGGCGACCGGGATGCGGAACGGGGAGCAGGAGACGTAGTCCAGGCCCACCTGGTGGAAGAAGTGGACGGACTCGGGGTCGCCGCCGTGCTCGCCGCAGACGCCGAGCTTGAGGTCGGGACGGGTGGCGCGGCCGGCCTTCGCGGCGGCGGCTACCAGGGAGCCGACGCCGTCCTTGTCGATCGTCTCGAAGGGGGAGACGCCGAAGATGCCCTTCTCCAGGTAGGCCGTGAAGAAGGACGCCTCGACGTCGTCGCGGCTGAAGCCCCACACCGTCTGGGTGAGGTCGTTGGTGCCGAAGGAGAAGAACTCCGCGCACTCCGCGATCTGCCCGGCGGTCAGCGCGGCG
Source organism: Streptomyces sp. NPDC090994 (assembly GCF_044768905.1). Taxonomy (NCBI): domain Bacteria; kingdom Bacillati; phylum Actinomycetota; class Actinomycetes; order Kitasatosporales; family Streptomycetaceae; genus Streptomyces; species Streptomyces sp. NPDC090994. Next base: position 129,773 of record NZ_JBIVWS010000010.1, on the reverse strand, counting down.
CGCGGCAGTTCGATCATCGTGCCGATGGCGAGCTTGAGGTGGGCCCCGGAGGCCGCCTCGACCTCGGCGATGACCTTGTCCGCCTCCTCGCGGACGATCTCCAGCTCCTGGACCGTGCCCACCAGCGGGATCATGATCTCGGCGCGCGGATCGCCCTTGGCCGCCTTGCGCTCGGCGGCGGCCTCGGCGATGGCGCGGACCTGCATCGTGAAGAGGCCGGGGATGACCAGGCCGAGGCGTACGCCGCGCAGGCCCAGCATCGGGTTCTGCTCGTGCAGGCGGTGGACGGCCTGGAGGAGGCGGAGTTCGTTCTCGTGGGGCTCCTGGCGGGACTCGGCGAGGGCCACGCGGACGGAGAGTTCCGTGATGTCGGGGAGGAACTCGTGCAGCGGGGGGTCCAGGAGGCGGATGGTGACCGGGAGGCCGTCCATCGCCTCGAAGAGTTCGACGAAGTCCTGCTTCTGCAACGGAAGCAGTCCCTTCAGGGACTCCTCGCGCTCGGCCTCCGTGTCCGCCAGGATCAGGCGTTCCACCAGCTCGCGGCGGTCGCCGAGGAACATGTGCTCCGTGCGGCACAGCCCGATGCCCTGGGCGCCGAAGCGGCGGGCCCGCAGCGCGTCCTCGGCGTTGTCGGCGTTGGCCCGCACCCGCAGCCGGCGCTTGCGGTCGGCGAAGGCCATGATGCGGTGGACCGCCTCGACCAGTTCGTCGGCGTCCTCGGCGCCCGCGTGCATCCGGCCCTCGAAGTACTCGACGACCGGGGACGGGACCACCGGGACCTCGCCCAGGTAGACCTTGCCGGACGAGCCGTCGATCGACACGACGTCGCCCTCCTCCACCACATGCCCGCCGGGCACGGTCATCCGGCGGCGCTTGGTGTCGACCTCCAGCTCCTCCGCGCCGCAGACACAGGTCTTGCCCATGCCCCGCGCCACGACCGCCGCGTGGGACGTCTTGCCGCCGCGACTCGTCAGGATGCCCTCCGCCGCGATCATGCCGTCCAGGTCGTCGGGGTTGGTCTCCCGGCGGATCAGGATGACCTTCTCGCCGGACCGGGACCACTTCACCGCCGTGTACGAGTCGAAGACCGCCTTGCCGACCGCCGCGCCCGGCGAGGCCGCGATGCCCCGGCCGACCTGCTCGACCTTGGCGTCCTCGTCGAAGCGGGGGAACATGAGCTGCGCGAGCTGGGCGCCGTTGACCCGGGTGAGTGCCTCGGCCTCGTCGATCAGGCCCTGGTCCACGAGCTGGGTGGCGATCCGGAAGGCGGCGCCGGCGGTGCGCTTGCCGACGCGGGTCTGGAGCATCCACAGCTGCCCGCGCTCGATGGTGAACTCGATGTCGCAGAGATCCTTGTAGTGGTTCTCCAAGGTCTCCATGATCTGCATCAGCTGGTCGTACGACTTCTTGTCGATCCGCTCCAGTTCGGCCAGCGGGACGGTGTTGCGGATGCCCGCCACCACGTCCTCGCCCTGGGCGTTCTGGAGGTAGTCTCCGTAGACGCCCTGGTGGCCGGAGGCGGGGTCGCGGGTGAAGGCGACGCCGGTGCCGGAGTCCGGGCCGAGGTTGCCGAAGACCATCGAGCAGACGTTGACCGCCGTGCCGAGGTCGTGCGGGATGCGCTCCTGACGGCGGTAGAGCTTGGCGCGGTCGCCGTTCCAGGAGTCGAAGACCGCCTTGATGGCGAGGTCCATCTGCTCGCGCGGGTCCTGCGGGAAGTCCCGGCCGGCCTCCTTCTTGACGATCTTCTTGAAGGTGGTGACCAGCTTCTTGAGGTCGGCGGCCTCCAGTTCCGTGTCGACCGTGACCTTCTTGGCCGTCTTCGCCTTCTCCAGCGCCTCCTCGAAGAGGTCGCCGTCGACGCCGAGGACGGTCTTGCCGAACATCTGGATGAGGCGGCGGTAGGAGTCCCACGCGAAGCGCTCGTCGCCGGCCTGGGCGGCCAGGCCCTGCACGGACTTGTCGGAGAGTCCGATGTTGAGGACCGTGTCCATCATGCCGGGCATGGAGAACTTGGCACCGGAGCGGACGGAGACGAGCAGGGGGTTGTCGGGCTGGCCGAGCTTCTTGCCCATCCGCGCTTCGAGGGCGTCGAGGTGCGCACTCACCTCGTCACGCAGTGCCGCCGGTTCCTCGCCGCTGTCGAGGTAGGTCTTGCAGGCTTCGGTGGTGATGGTGAAGCCGGGCGGGACCGGGAGGCCCAGGTTGGTCATCTCGGCGAGGTTGGCACCCTTGCCGCCGAGCAGGTCCTTGAGGTCTTTGTTGCCCTCGGTGAAGTCGTAAACGAACTTCGTCACCTGGGGATCCTGGGGATCTTTGTTTTCCGACACGGGTCTCGACTCCTCGAGGACGCGGTGGCTGCCCTGACGGCGAGGAATGTACCCAGATCAAAGGCGCCTGGGTACGTCTACTTGCGCGTCATACGCCTGTAACCACCCGTCCGCCAGCGGATCGAAAGTCAAGGCATGGCAAGCAGCCGCCCCTCCCTGTCTTCACTTCTTGAACACAGGAATCGGCACACCCCTCCCCCGCCGCTCACATGAGCAGGTTTCCCTTCGATTGAGTTCGATCGATGAACGATCAAGGGGTGGCACCGAGTGCCACCCCTTGGAGAAGTGCACCCGCCCATGATCCGCTCATCTGAGCAGACCCCTTATCAAGGGTGGCGAGAATCACGCCGTCCCGACGCCCCGGATTTCACGATGCGGACGCCGCCGACGGGACGGAAACGCCCCCGTCACACCCCGAGCGCCGACAACCGCTCCTCCACCCGCCGCGGCGCGTACAGGTGCTCCACCACCAGCGCCCCCGCGCCGATCAGCCCGGCCCGCTCGCCGAGCCGCGAGGTGACGACCTCCAGACGGGCGGTGGAACGCGGCAGCGCCCGCTGGTAGAGGAGTTCCCGCACGCCGGTGAGGAAGGGGGTTCCGGCCAAGTCCCCGGCGATCATCAGCACGCCGGGGTTGAGCAGGGTCACCACGGTCGCCAGGACGTCCCCGACCAGCCGCCCCGCCTCCCGGGCCAGCGCGACCGCCTCCGGGTGCCCGCCCGCCAGCAGCTTGCGCACGTCCGAGCCGGACTCCGCCGGCACCCCGGCCGCCGTCAGCCGCCGCGCCACGGCGCCCCCGCTGGCGACGGCGGCCAGACAGCCGTACGAGCCGCACCGGCACAGCGCCTGGGCGCCCTCGGGGACGCGGATGTGGCCGATGTCCCCGGCCCCGCCGTCCGTGCCGCGGAAGATGTGCCCGTCCACCACGACCCCGGCGCCGATGCCCGTCGACACCTTGACCAGCACGAACGCCGAGGCGTCCGGGTACGCGGCGCGCTGCTCGGCGTAGGCCATGAGGTTGGCGTCGTTGTCCACCAGGACCGGTACGGGGGCGGCGGCGGCCCCGGCGCGTTCGGTGACGGCACGGGCCAGCCGGCCCCGGATGTCGTAGCCGTCCCAGCCCGGCATGATCGGCGGCTGCACCACCCGGCCGGCGTCGCGGTCGACCGGACCGGGGACGGCGAGGCCGATGCCGCACACCTCGTCGAGGCCGCGCCCGGCCTTCTCCAGCAGTCCGGCGAACCAGCGGCCCAGTTCGCCGAGGACCGCCTCCGGGCCGTCCTCGACGACCAGGGCGCCGCTGTGCTCGACGACGATCTCGCCGGTCAGGGTGAGCAGGGCGGCGCGGGCGTGCCGGGTGTCCAGGTCGGCGGCGAGGACGACGGCGTGTTCGTCGTCGAACTCCAGCGTGATGGAGGGGCGTCCGCCCAGCGGGGAGTCGACCGGGCCGCCGGCGCCCTCGCGCAGCCAGCCCGCGCGGAACAGCCGGTCGAGGCGCTGGCCGACGGTGGCCCGGGACAGACCGGTCGCCTGCTGGAGCGCCCCGCGGGTGGTGGCACGGCCGCTGCGCACGAGTGCGAGCAGGTCACCGGCGCTCGCCTGGCCACTCGTTCTGGTGACGCCTCTGCCTGGTGCCCCGGTCGTGGTCGCCCCGGTCCTGCCGGGCTCTTCGGTCATGCGCACCCCCTTGTGTTTCCCAACTCTGCATTACATAGTGAGTTATGCGTGTTAAATAGACGTAACTCTATGGTAGCCACCGCCGAATCGGCAGGCCGGACGTCTTCGGGGAGTCCCGAGTGGATCGCATGAACCGACCCACCACCACCCGCACCACCACAGAAGGTCCCACCACCGCCCGCAGCACCACCCGACCCACCGCGCACCTGAACCCTGCCCCACCTCCCCCGCCCACGGACTCCTTCTCGCACCCCGGACACCAGTATGGCGGCGGCCAGGGAGGGGGCCCGGCATGACGGAACGTCATCAACTGCTCGTGCACGGCGGCACGTTCGCGGCCGTCGGCGACCACGGGGACATCAGCGGGGTGCGGGGCGGCGGCGGACCGGACGGCCTGTTCGTCCGGGACGCGCGCCACCTCAGCCGCTGGCAGCTCACCGTCGACGGCGCCGTGCCGGACGCCCTCACGCCCGTCGCGGGCGGGGACACCGCCCGCTGTGTGCTGGTGCCGCGCGGCGGACGCGACGAGCCGCCCGCGTACACCGTCTTCCGGGAACAGGCCGTCGGGGACGGCTCGTTCGTCGAGGCGCTGCGGGTGACCAGCAACCGCCCGGTGCCGACCACGATCCACCTCGCGGTCACCGCCGACGCCGACTTCGCCGACCAGTTCGAGCTGCGCGCCGACCACCGCACCTACGCCAAGCCCGGCGCCGTCCGCTCCCGCGAGGTGCTGCCGCACGGCGTGGAGTTCGCCTACCGGCGCGGCGAGTGGCGCTCGGTCACCACGGTGACCTCCGAGCCCGCGCCGGACGCGGTGGAGGAGACCGGCACCGGGGCCCGGCGCCTGGTGTGGACCCTCGACCTCGATCCGCACGGCACGGCCGAGCTGGTCCTGCGGGTGGTGGCCCGGCCGCACGGGCACCGGCGGGCGGTGCGGGTGCCGCGCTCCCCCGCCGCCGCCGTGCGGCGGCTGCTCGCCGAGGAGGACGCGTTCGCCCGGGGCGTGGCCTTCCCGACCGGCTGGCCGGAGCTGGCGGCGGCCTGCGCGCGGGGCCTGGCGGACCTGGCCTCGCTCCAGGTCCCGGCGCGGGGCCCGGACGGCGAGGAACTGCGCGTCCCGGCGGGCGGCGCCCCCTGGTTCCTCACCCTGCTGGGCCGCGACGCCCTGCTGACCTCCCTCTTCACGCTCCCCTACCGGACCGGGCCGGCCGCCGCCACGCTGGCCGCGCTCGCGGCGACGCAGGCGACGGCGCGGACGGCGTCCGGCACCGACCCGGGCGTGGCCCGGCCCGGCAAGATCGTGCACGAGGTGCGGTACGGGGAGCTGGCGCACTTCGGGCAGGTGCCGTACGGGCGCTACTACGGGTCGGTCGACGCCACCCCGCTGTTCCTGGTGCTGCTCGGCGCCTACGTGGAGCAGACCGGGGACACGGCGACGGCCCGCCGCTTCCAGCCGCACGCCCGGGCCGCGGTCGGCTGGATGCTGGACCACGGCGGGCTGACCTCGCGCGGCTACCTGGTCTACCGCGCCGACCGGGGCGGCCTCGCCAACCAGAACTGGAAGGACTCCCCCGGCGCCGTCTGCCACGCCGACGGCTCCCGGCCCTCCGGGGCGGTCGCGGCGGCGGGCGCCCAGGGGTACGCGTACGACGCGCTGCGCCGCACGGCGTGGCTGGCCCGCACGGTGTGGGAGGACGAGAAGTACGCGGGGCTGCTGGAGCAGGCGGCCGGTGATCTGCGCGACCGCTTCCAGCGGGACTTCTGGATGCCCGAGCACTCCTTCCCCGCCCTGGCCCTGGACGGCGAGGGGCGCCGGGTGGACGCGCTGGCCTCCGACGCCGGGCACCTGCTCTGGTCGGGGCTGCTGGACAAGGAGTACGGGGAACTGGTCGGACGGCGGCTGCTGGAACCCGACTTCTTCTCCGGGTGGGGGGTGCGGACGCTGGCGGCCGGGCAGGCGGCGTACCACCCGCTGTCGTACCACCGGGGATCGGTGTGGCCGCACGACAACGCGCTGATCGCGCTGGGGCTGGCCCGTTACGGGCTGCACGACGAGGCGCGGACGGTGGCGCACGGCATGGTCGACGCGGCGACGGCGGTCGGGCACCGGCTGCCGGAGGTGCTGGCCGGGTACGGGCGGGAGAGCCATCCGGAGCCGGTGCCGTACCCGCACGCGTGCGTACGGGAGTCCCGGGCGGCGGCGGCCCCGCTGGCACTGCTGACGGCGGTCGGCGGAGCGTGAGCCTCCGGCGGTCGTGCGACGGGGCCGGCCCCCGTCGCACGTCGCCGCCGGACGCGGCCGGGGGCCCGAGGCCGACGCCACCGCCACCGCCACCGCCACCGCTAACACCAAACCAACACCAACACCGACACCACCCATGTGAACACCCGCCCCCCGACACCCGTACTGAGATACGGCGGACCCGGGCCCCCACACCGGGTCCGTCACCGGTCCGGTGTCGTACGGAGGGAATCCCCGGGTGTCTGTGTTCACGCGGTTCGCGCAGGCCGCGCCGCTCGATGCCGCGCGCTCCCGCCTCGCCCACTGGCGTGCCTGGCGCACCCGGCACCCGGCGGCGGCCCTCGTCACGCGCCGGACGGTGACCGTGCTGGCCGCCCTGCTGGTCCTCGGGGCGCTGCTGCTGCCGAACACCCTCGGCGCGCTGCGGCCGGACCGCTTCGCCCGCATCCCGGCGGAGGCGGTCGTCGGCGCCGTGGTGCTGCTCGCCCTGCCGCGCCGGGCCCGCCGTGCGGTGGCCGCGCCGGCCGGGGCCCTGCTCGGTGCGCTGACCTTGCTGAACCTGCTCGACATGGGGTTCCGGGAGTACCTCGGCCGGGGTTTCAACCCGGTCCTCGACTGGGAGTTGCTGGACGACGCGCGGGCGTACGTGGCGGACTCGCTGGGCGGGGCCACCGCCGTCTGGGCGACGGTCGGCGCCGTTGTCCTCGCGGTGCTGGTGCCGGTGGTCACGGCGCTGGCGGCGGTCCGGCTCGGCGAGGTGCTGGCCGCGCACCGGGAGCGGGCGGGGCGGGGCGCGCTGGTCGCCGCCACGGTGTGGATCAGCTGCTCGGCGCTGGGTCTCCAGCCGTTCGGGACGCCCCTCGCCTCGGACCGGGCCACCGGGGCGCTGGAAGTGCAGGCCCGGCGGGTGGTGGACACCGTCCGCGACGAGGCGGCGTTCGAGAAGGAGGCGGGGACCGACGCCTTCGGCGCCACCCCCGCCGCCGAGCTGGTCCCGGACCTGCGCGGCAAGGACGTCCTGTTCGCCTTCGTCGAGAGCTACGGCCGCTCCGCCGTCGAGGACCCGCTGATCGCGCCCGGTGTGGACCGGACGCTGGAGGCGGGTACGCAGGAGCTGGCGAAGGCGGGGTTCCGGGCCGAGAGCGGCTGGCTGACGTCGGCGACGTACGGCGGCAACAGCTGGCTCGGTCACTCCACGTTCCTGTCCGGCCTGTGGGTCGACAACCAGCAGCGCTACCGGACGGTGACGTCGAGCGGGCGGCTCACCCTAACCGAGGCGTTCCGGCGGACCGGGGCGTGGGACACGGTCGGGATCATGCCGGGCGTGCGGAAGAGCTGGCCGGAGGCGGAGTTCTTCGGCCTGGACACGGTCTACGACGCGTCCCGGCTGGGCTACCGGGGGCCGAAGTTCAGCTGGTCGACCATGCCGGACCAGTACGCCCTGGAGGCGTTCCAGCGCCTGGAGCACGGCCGCGAGCGCGACCGGCCGCTGATGGCGGAGATCGTCCTGACCTCCAGTCACCAGCCGTGGGCGCCGGTCCCGGAGCTGGTGGACTGGGACGAGCTGGGCGACGGGCGGGCCTTCGGCCCGATCGCGGAGGCAGGCGAGAAGGCGGCCGACGTCGTCGCCGACGGCGACCGGTCCAAGCGGGCGTACGGCCGGTCCATCCAGTACTCCGTCACCAGTCTCACCCAGTGGCTGGAGCGCTACGGCACCGACGACACCGTCCTGGTCTTCCTCGGCGACCACCAGCCCATCGCCCGCGTCAGCGGCGACCACGCCGGCCGGGACGTGCCCGTCTCGATCGTCGCCAAGGACCCGGAGGTGCTGGACGCGATCGACGGCTGGAACTGGACGGAGGGCCTCAAGCCCGCCCACGACGCCCCGGTCTGGAGGATGAGCGCCTTCCGCGACCGCTTCCTGACGGCCTACGGCACCACGCCCTCCGGGAGTTGATCAGCCGCCGGAGGTGTCCAGTTCCGCGTCCTCGCCGATGCCCGCGCAGTCGTACGGGTCCTTCAGCCAGCCGTCCGGGAGGGCGACGCGGTTGTTGCCGGAGGTGCGGCCGCGGGGGCCGTCGGCGCCGGCCGGCCAGGGCTGGGTGAGGTCCAGTTCGTCGAGCCCGGCGCGCAGGTCCGCCAGGGTGGAGGTGATCGCGAGCCGCTTGCGCATCTCGGAGCCGACCGCGAACCCCTTGAGGTACCAGGCGACGTGCTTGCGGAAGTCGATCACACCGCGTGCCTCGTCGCCGATCCACTCCCCGAGCAGGGTGGCGTGCCGGACCATGGCGTCGGCGACCAGGCCGAGGGTGGGGCGCGCGCGGTCCTCCCGGCCCTCGAAGGCGGCCACCAGGTCCGCGAAGAGCCACGGCCGGCCCAGGCAGCCGCGGCCGACGACCACGCCGTCGCAGCCGGTCTCGCGGACCATCCGCAGCGCGTCCTCGGCGCACCAGATGTCGCCGTTGCCGAGCACCGGGATCTCCGGGACGGCCTCCTTGAGGCGGGCGATGGCCTCCCAGTCGGCGGTGCCGCCGTAGTGCTGGGCGGTGGTACGGCCGTGCAGGGCGACGGCGGTGACGCCCTCCTCGACGGCGATCCGGCCGGCGTCGAGGTAGGTGAGGTGGTCGTCGTCGATGCCCTTGCGCATCTTGATGGTGACGGGCAGGTCACCGGCGGCGGTGACGGCCTCGCGCAGGATGGCGCGGAGGAGGGGCCGCTTGAAGGGGAGGGCGGAGCCGCCGCCCTTGCGGGTCACCTTGGGGACCGGGCACCCGAAGTTGAGGTCGATGTGGTCGGCGAGGTCCTCGTCCACGATCATGCGGACGGCCTTGCCGACGGTGGCCGGGTCGACGCCGTACAGCTGGATCGAGCGCGGCTTCTCGGTCGCGTCGAAGTGGATCAGCTGCATGGTCTTCTCGTTGCGCTCGACCAGCGCCCGGGTCGTGATCATCTCGCTGACGAACAGGCCCTTGCCCCCGCTGAACTCCCTGCACAAGGTGCGGAAGGGGGCGTTGGTGATCCCGGCCATCGGGGCGAGGACGACGGGCGGCTGGACGGTGTGCGGGCCGATCTGGAGCGGCGCGGGCCTGGACGTGGACATTCCTCCATTGTGCCGTGTAATGAAATGGCAAAGTTAGTTAGTTAGGCATACTATCGATATCGGCGTACGATGAACCCATGCCCGAGCTGACCCGTCGCCGCCGTCTGCTCGTGCTCGCGATCTGCTGCATGAGCCTGCTCATCGTGAGCATCGACAACACGGTCCTGAACGTCGCCCTGCCCGCCCTGCAACGGGACCTGGACGCGAGTACCTCCGGCCTCCAGTGGGCCGTCGACGCCTACACCCTCGTCCTCGCCGCACTGCTGATGCTCGCGGGGTCGACGGCCGACCGGATCGGCCGCAAGAAGGTGTTCATGACGGGCCTGGCCGTCTTCACCGTCGGCTCGGTGCTGTGCTCCCTCGCGCCGGACCTGTCGTCGCTGGTGGTGTTCCGGATGGTGCAGGCGGTGGGCGGTTCGATGCTCAACCCGGTCGCCATGTCGATCATCACCAACACCTTCACCGACCCGCGCGAGCGGGCCCGCGCGATCGGCGTGTGGGGCGCCGTCGTCGGCATCTCGATGGCCGCGGGACCGCTGGTCGGCGGGGTGCTGGTGGAGTCGGTCGGCTGGCGTTCCATCTTCTGGATCAACCTCCCGGTGGGGCTGGCCGCCCTGCTGCTCACCCTGCGCTGCGTCCCCGAGTCCCGCGCCCCGAAGGCGCGCCGCCCCGACCCGCTGGGCCAGGTGATGGTGATCGCCCTGTTCGGCAGCCTGACGTACGCGATCATCGAGGCGCCGAACGCCGGGCTCGCGGCCGTGCTGCCGTACGCGAGCGTCGCCGTCGTCGCGCTGGCCGGGCTGCTGATCTACGAGCCGCGCCGCCGCGAGCCCCTGATCGACCTGCGGTTCTTCCGCTCGGCGCCGTTCAGCGGGGCGACGCTCATAGCGATCGGCGCGTTCGCGTCGCTGGGCGGGTTCCTGTTCCTGTCCACGCTGTACCTCCAGAACGTACGGGGGCTCAGCGCGCTGCACGCCGGGCTGTGGATGCTGCCGATGGCGTTGCCGATGTTCCTGTGCGCGCCGCTGTCCGGGCGGCTGGTGGGCAGCCGGGGGCCGCGGCTCTCGCTGCTGGTCGCGGGCGCGGCGATGACGGTGAGCGGGGTGCTGTTCGCCGCCTTCGAGGCCGAGACCTCCGACGCCACCCTCTTCCTCGGCTTCGTCCTGTTCGGTGTCGGCTTCGGCTTCGTCAACGCGCCCATCACCAACACCGCCGTCTCCGGCATGCCCCGCGCCCAGGCGGGCGTGGCCGCCGCCGTCGCCTCCACCAGCCGCCAGCTGGGCCAGACCCTCGGCGTGGCGGTGATCGGCGCGGTGCTGGCCGCGGGGGTGAGCGGGTCGTCGTACGCGGACACCTTCGTCTCCGCCGCCCGGCCCGGCTGGTGGATCCTGGCCGCCTGCGGTCTGGCGGTGCTGGTGCTCGGCGGGGTGACGACGGGGCGGTGGGCGCGCGGCAGCGCGGAGCGGGCGGCGGCGCGGCTGGCGTCGGCGGAGCCGGGAGCGCGTGAGGGGGCTCGGGCGGGGGTGTGACGCGGCCCCTGAGCGCTTCGGCCCGTCAGCCCTTCAGCCCCATCTCCCCCGCCCGCAGCCCCGCCTGGAAGCGGGAGTCCGCGTCGAGGGCGGTGAGGAGGCCGGCGACGCGGCGGCGGTAGGTGCGCAGGGACATGCCGAGTTCGCGGGCGGCGCTCTCGTCGGTGGCGCCCGAGGCCAGGGCGCGCAGGATCGTCCGGCTGCCGGCGTCGAGGCGGGGCCGTTCGGCGCGCAGGAACGCGGCGAGGTCGGTCGCCGCCTCCCAGACCGCCTCGAACAGGGAGTAGACCCCGCCGACCACGGCGGGCGCGCTGGTCACCGTGTACTCGCGGCTGTCGGGACCGGCCGGTGCGGCCGGTCCGGCGAGGATCGCGTACCGGTGGTCGATGATGATCGTCTCGTGCGGCAGCGCGGTGGCGGCGATCCGCACCCGGGCGCCCGCGTCGGCCATCGCGCGCAGGTGCTCGCGGCCGGGTTCGTCGGCCAGCGCGAGCGGGCTCATCAGCTTGCGGACGTGCCGCACCCCGCTGTCGCGCACCCGGGCGCGGGCCGCCCGGCCGGTCTCGGGGAGCGGCCAGGTGCGCAGGTCGCGGGCGGCGCAGACGAACTCCTCGCGCACCGAGGAGAACAGGTGCCCGGTGCGGGCCAGGAACTCCAGGTCGCCGCGGATGGTCATGGTTTCTGCCACCCGTCCATAGTGCCCCCTGGCAGCAAGTGGCCACCGCCTCGCCTGCGCGGGTCCCGCCGCGGAGGCTGGACCGCATGAGCAACGACTTCCGCCTCGGCGGCGACCTCGTGATCAACCGCATGGGCTTCGGCGCGATGCGGCTGCCCGCCCACTCCTTCCTGGGCCCGGCCCGTGACCCCGAGACCGGCCGCGCCGTGCTGCGCCGCGCCGTCGGACTCGGCGTCGACCACATCGACACCGCCGCCTTCTACACCAGCGACGACGGCAGCGTCCGCGCCAACGACCTGATCCGCGAGGCCCTGCACCCCTACCCGGCCGGTCTGGTGATCGCCACCAAGGTCGGCCCGGTGCGCACCCCGGACGGAGGGGCGCGGGCGATCACCGACCCGGCGGGGCTGCGGGCCCTGGTCGAGGAGAACCTGGAGACCCTCGGGCTGGACCGTCTCGACCTGGTCTACCTGCGGATCGGCGGCATGGCGCCGCCGCCGCGCGGCGAGTCCGTCGCCGCCCGCTTCGAGGCGCTGGCCGCGCTGCGCGAGGAGGGCCTGATCCGGCACCTCGGGCTGAGCCACATCGACGCCGGCCACCTCGCCGAGGCCCGCGCCATCGCACCCGTCGCCGCCGTCCAGAACCACTTCCACGCCGCCCGGCGGGACGACGTGGAGCTGCTGCGGGCGTGCGAGGAGGCCGGCATCGCCTTCGTGCCGTACTTCCCCCTCGGCGGCGGCCACGACGGTCTCGCCGCCGGCGACCGGCCGGCCGAGGTCGCCGACCGCCACGGGGCCACGGTCCCGCAGATCGCGCTGGCCTGGCTGCTGGCCTCCTCCCCCGTCACGCTGGCCATCCCCGGCACGGGGTCCGTCTCCCACCTGGAGGAGAACGTCGCGGCCGGCGGGATCACCCTCACCGAGGAGGACCTCGCCGACCTCGGCTGAACTCAGACCCGGGCGAACTCCGGCAGCCGCTCCGCCACCTTCGGCCACACCCGCGCCACCGCCTCCTCCACGTGCGGCAGGGCCCGCTGCCCGGCCAGCGCCGCGGTGATGGCGAGGGCGACGCCCGTCCAGGCCAGCGGCCCGAGCGGGGTGCAGCCGAAGAGGTTGCTGGCGCCCGGCGTCTGCACCAGGGCGACCAGCGCGGCGGCGGAACCGAGCGAGGTCAGCTGCACCAGGCGGCTGCCGCGCCGGTCGGCGAGGGTCTGGGCGAGCTGGGTGCCGACCACCGCGCACAGCGCCATCGTCGTCGACCGGCGGCGGGTGCCCGGCGTGAACCGGCCGAACAGCCAGGCGATCGTCGCGCCCAGCGCCGTGGTCAGCGCCCGGTGCCGGATCTGCCGGATCAGGGGTTCGCCCAGGACGGCCGTACCCAGCGGGGCGCCCGCGTCCGCGTCCTCCTGTTCCGGGTCGCCGGTCTCGGTCACCGCCACGGCCATCGCCGGGAACAGGTCGGTGAAGAGGTTCACCAGCAGCATCTGCCGGGTCGACAGGGGCGCGGAGCCGCCGAGGACCGTGCCGAGGATGCCGAAGCCGACCTCGCCGGCGTTGCCGCCGATCAGGATGGCGATGGCGTCCGCGACGCTGTGCCACAGGGCGCGGCCCTCGCGCACCGCCTCCACCAGGACCAGCAGGTCGTCGCCGGTGACGACCAGGTCGGCGGCGTTGCGGGCGGCGGCCGAGCCGCGGGCGTTGATGCCGACGCCGATGTCGGCGGCGCGGATCGCGGCGGCGTCGTTGGCGCCGTCGCCGACCATGCCGACGACCCGCCCGGCGTCCCGCAGCGACTCCACGACCTGGAGTTTCTGCTCGGGCGCGACGCGGGCCACCACATCGGCGTCGCGCAGCATCCGGGAGCGGCCCCGGCGGTCGGCGGCGGCGAGTTCGTCGCCGGTGACGACGACCGCGTCCTCGGGCCAGCCCAGCTCGGCGGCGATGGCGCGGGCGGTCTGCGGATGGTCGCCGGTCAGCACCACCGGCCGTACGCCCGCCGCGCGCAGCCCCCGCACCAGCGCCGGGGACGTCTCGCGGGCCACGTCGGACAGGCCGAGCAGCCCGGTGAAGCGCAGGTCCAGCTCGTCCAGGGGGCGTTCGAGCAGCTCGGCCGGGTCCTCGCCGCCGGTCAGCGGACGGTGGGCGACCGCCAGGACGCGCAGTCCGGCGGCGGCCAGGTCGTGGGCGCCGTCGTGCGCGTGGTCCGGGAGGCGGGGGCAGGCCGGGAGCACCGTCTCGGGGGCGCCCTTGACGACCAGGACCGGGGTGCCGTCCCCGGCGCGGCCGACGGCGGCGGCGTAACCCCGCGAGGTCTCGAACGGCAGCCCCTCGATCTGCTCCCACTCCGCGTCGTCCCCGGCGGCGTCGAGGACCGCCTCGTCGGTGGCGTGGGTGGGCCGGGTGCCGTCGCCGTCCAGCCGGGGACAGGCGCGGGCGGCGACCCGTACCGTCTCGGCCGCCTCCTGCGCGGAGGCCCGGTGCACCGCGCCGCTCTCGTCCGCGACGCGGACCAGCCGCAGCCGGTTCTCGGTGAGCGTGCCGGTCTTGTCGAAGCAGACGGTGTCCATCCGGCCCAGCGCCTCCAGCGTGCGCGGGGTGCGCACCAGTACGCCGCGCCGCCCGAGCCGCCGGGCCGCCGCGAGCTGCGCGACCGTCGCCACCAGCGGCAGCCCTTCGGGCACCGCGGCCACCGCCACCGACACGCCGCCGCTGACCGCCTGCCGGATCGGCGTGCCGCGCAGCAGCGACAGCCCGGTCACCGCGGCGCCGCCGGCCAGGGTGAGCGGCAGCGCCTTGCCGGTCAGCTCCTGGAGCCGGGCCTGTACGCCGGCGGCGGCCGGGGTGCGGGAGGCCAGCGACACGGCGCGGGCCGCCTCCGTACGCTCCCCCGTGTCGACGACGACGGCACGGGCCCGCCCGGCGACCACAGTGGTGCCCTCGAAGACCATGCAGTGCCGCTCGGCGACGGGCGCGTGCGGTGTCGGGTCCAGGCACTTGTCCACCGGCAGCGACTCCCCGGTCAGCGCCGACTCGTCGACCTCCAGACCGTCCTCCCACAGCAGCCGGGCGTCGGCGGGCACCACGTCGTCGGTGTTCAGGGCGATGACGTCCCCCGGGCGGAGCTTGGCGGCGTCCACGACCCGGTCCGGCCGCTCCTCGGCGCCGTCGTCCTGCGTGCTCACCCGGGCCTTCTGCTTCTGCTGGGCCAGCAGCCCGGCCAGCGCCCGTTCGGCGCGCAGCCGCTGCAACCCGCCGACCAGCGCGTTGAGATCTAGGGCGCCGACGACCAGCGCGGCGTCCATCACGGAGCCGAGGATCGCCTCGGCGGCCGAGCCGACCGCGAGGACCGGGGTGAGCGGATCGTCCAGCTCGCCCCGTACGGCACCGGCGAGCTGCGCCGTCCAGACGACCGGCTTGAGCACGGGCGTCCGGGCCGCCTTCCGGGTCACCGCCCGCAGCCGGGCGGTCAGCTGCTCGGCGGCCGACGGCTCCGGCTCCCGCTGCCCGGCCAGCCTCTCCCGTACGTCGTCGGGGTCCAGTTCGTGCCAGGCCACCCGGGGCCGGGGGCGGGGCGCGCGGGCCGCCGCCACGGTGAGCGCGGCGCGCGCCCCGGACACCAGGGCGGCCAGCGCGCTCGCGTCGACGGGGGCGTGCCGCAGCCCCGGCAGCAGCGGCGAACCGCGTTCCTTGCGGGCCTCGCCGACCGCCACCAGCAGCCCCGACAGCGCGGCCCCGGACCGGGCCAGCACCTGCGACCGCCGGCCGACCCCGCGGGCCGCCGGCACCGCCCGCAGCAGCCGCCACACGTCGGCGAGGCCGTGCGGGGCCAGTACGTCCGCGCCCCAGACGACCGGACCGTCCCCGTCGGCGAGGGCCACGGCCACGTCGCCGCCGAGCAGCCCGGCGAGCAGCGGGTCACCGGCGTCGGGGCCGGGCCGTACGACGGTGATGACGCCGCCGTCCTCCTCGCGCAGGGCGTCCACCACCTCCCGCAGCGGCCGGCCGGCGCCGACGACCTGGTCGGCGAGGCCGGTGAAGTCGGCCAGCGCCGGGTCCTCCACCATCACCACGCGCAGTCCGGCGCGGCGGGCCGCGTCCAGGACCTCCTCGGTCCAGGGGTCCGCGCCCTCGCCCGGCCGCCGCAGCGCGCTCGGGTGCAGCACGACCGTGCCGGCCGTCTCCAGCTGCCGCAGCCGCTCGGGGTCGCGGACCAGCACGCCGGCCCGGGACAGCGCGCCGCTGAGCACGGCGTGGAAGGCGGCGGGCCCGTACCGGGCGGCCTTCGGCGACCCCGCCAGCACCGCCTCGGCCGCCTCGTTGAGGTCGTGCTTGACCAGCAGGGTGGCCAGCGCGCCCGCCACACTGCCGGTGGAGGCGTGGGCGGCGTAGGTGAGGGCGGGCGAGGAACGCAGCGGCGGGCGCAGCGCCGGGTCGCCGGGCAGACCGCCCCGCTCCGGGACGCACAGCCGGTCGTGCACGACCTCGAACGTGGCCGTCCGGGCCACCGCCTCCGCCAACTGGCAGGCGCGCAGCGCCCCGTCGAGGATCAGTGAGGTCGGGCTCTGGCCCGCGCCGTGCACGGCGGCGTTGGCGGCGGCCAGCGCCACGTCCATCCGAGCGGTGCCGAGCCGGCCGCGCAGCCAGGACCGGAAGGCGGGGTTCTCGCGCAGCAGGGTGGCCACGGCCGTCACCAGCCGGGGCGAGGGCGGCAGCCGCAGCGCGGAGGCGGTCAGCCCGGCGGCGACGCCGAGCGCGTCGGCGCCGAGGGCCGCCGCGGCGACCCGCACGGAGGTGGGGTCGCCGGGGTGGGACAGTTCCTCGACGGGTTCGGCGGCTTCGGCGCGGGTCAGCCCGTGCCGCTCGGCGAGGTCGGTGGCCCGGTCCACCACCCGGTCGGTCAGCGCCTCCTCGGTGGCGGTCACCACCAGGCGGGCCAGCCCCTCGTCCCAGTAGGCGAGCGCCACGTCCGGGTGGTCGGCCAGCGCCGCCGCCACCCGCCGGGCCGCTCCCGCGACGCCGCCCGCCCGTCGCACCTTCCCCTCTTCGGCAGGCCGCAGCGCGAGGTGGGCGCGGGTGCCGGCCCGCCAGTCGCCGGTGCCGCCCGGCAGCGCGGCGCGGGCGACCCTGGCCGCCCGCGCCGCGAAGTCCGCGGTCCGTACGCCGGCCCGCGCGCCGCCCGCCACGGCACCGGCCGCGAGACCGGCCGCGGGCGCGGCGCCGCGCGCCAGCAGCCGGGGTCCGGCCAGGACGAACCCGGCGGCGGCCCCGGACGTACGTGTCAGCAGTCCAACCCCCATCACCAACGCCCCCTCAGCCTGCCTTCCGGCTCGTTCCGGCCGCCTTGCCCGACTTGGCGCCCTTGGCGGTCTTGCTGCCCTTGGCGGACCCGGCGGACTCAGCGGACTCAGCGGTCTTCCTGGCCGATTTCCGGGTGGTGGCGGTGGCAGCGCGTGGCGGCGCCGCCGAGCCGCTCTTCGTCGCGGCCCCGCTGCGGGCCACGGCACCGGCGCCCTTGGCCACGGCCGTGTTCTTGGCGCGGACGCCGCTGGTCATTCCGGTGTCGGTGGTCGCGGTGGGGGCGGTGGCCGGCCTGGTGCGGGCGGTCGCCGTCCTCTTCGCCGTGGCAGCCGTCCCCCGGCCCGCTGTCCTGGCGGCACCGGACGCCGGTGCCGGGCGCGCGCCCGCCGTCTTCACCGCCGCGCCGGTGGTCTTGCGCGCCCCGGCCCCCGTCTTCACCGCCGTGCCAGTGGTCTTGCGCGCCCCGGCCCCCGTCTTCCCTGCTCCCGCCGCCGTCGTGGCGGACCGGGCCGCCGTCTTGCGGACCCCGGCCGCCGCCTTACGGGCTCCGGCCGGCGTCCCGGCCGCGGCGGCGGTCCTCGACGCACCGCCCCAGACCGCCTCACCACCCCCGGCACTCACAGCCGTAGCAACAGCCCCAGCCGCGCCCTTGCCCGCACCGGCACCCTTCTTCGCGCCGGTGCCCTTCTTCACGCCCGTGCCCGTGCCCGTGCCCGCATCCGCCTCCGCCTCCTCCGACTCCCGCCGCCGAGGCTGCGTCAGCCAGGCGACCGCCGCTCCGGCGACCGCGACGGGCCACTCCACGAGACCGGCGACGCCCGCCACCCCGGCACCGGTGTACACCGCCAGCCGCCGCCCGCGGGGCGACACCGCGCCGATCCGGTCCAGCACCCCGCCCGCCACCTTGCCGACGGTTCCGGCACCCGGCACCCGCTCCAGCACCCCGCCGGCCACCTTGCCGACCGTCCCGGCACCCGGCACCCGCTCCAGCACCGTGACGGCGGCACCGAGCGGCCCCGGGAGCCCGTGTGTCGCCGACTTCTGCTCAGCCATGACCGTCCTCCACGCGCGTGCTCGCCCTGGCAACATCACCTTCCGGTACGCGCCGGGTTCCCGCACTTCGGAGGGTCATCCACGTGATACCGGGTCACTCCTGTGCCACGGGGCGCCTTTCCAGCGCGAGCGCGTGCAGCGCGTCCAGCCGCCGCCGGGTGTCGTCGTCGGCCGGTGCGTACGTCACCAGGCGGGGGCCGTTCTCCGGGCCGAGCCACAGGTCGGTGTGGTCGAGGAAGAGGCGGCCGACGTGCCGGTTGTGGAACTCCTTGCGCTTGCCGCGGTGGGCGACGACCTCGTGCCGCTCCCACGCCTCGCGGAACGCGGGCGACTGGTCGCGCAGCCGCTTCAGCAGCATCTTCCAGGCGGGCTCGGCGAGATGCCCGGCCATGGCGGTACGGAACCGGGCGGCCATCAGCCGCTGGGCCTCCTCCAGGTGCACGATCGAGGACTGCCACTCCGCGTGGGTGTAGGAGAGGATCATGCAGTTCCGGTCCTCGGGCGGCACCGCCTCCAGGTCGCACAGCAGCAGCCCGTAGGTGCGGTTGTGGGCGAGGATGTCGTACCGGCTGTTCTGGAGGCAGGCCGGGAAGGGCTCGATCCGCTCCAGCAGGGCCCGCAGCGCCGGGGTGACGGACGGGCACACGGTCGCCGGCGTCGGGTCGGTCGCCCCGGCGAGCCGGAAGAGGTGGGCGCGCTCGGTCGGGTCGAGCAGCAGGGCGCGGGCGAGGGCGTCGAGGACCTGGACGGAGACCTGGATGTCTCGGGCCTGCTCCAGCCAGGTGTACCAGGTCACGCCCACCGCCGAGAGCTGGGCGACCTCCTCGCGCCGCAGGCCCGGCGTACGGCGCCGCCGGCCGCGTACGAGGCCGACCTGCTCGGGACTGATCCGCTCCCGGCGGCTGCGCAGGAACGCGGCGAGTTCGCGCCGCCGGACGGCGGACACCGCCTGCCGGGGCCGCGTCACGGACGCGCTGCTCTGGTCCGTCGTCGTCATGCGTCCAGCATGACCGCGTCCCCGCCACCGCCGCACCCTGTTGCCGGGTACTCCTGCTACCAGGACAAGGACACTCTGGTACCCGGCTGCGCGGGGCCGCAGCCTCGGTGAGGTGACCGAGACCCTGACTACTCCCCCTCCCGCCCGGCCGGCCGTCCCACCGTCACCGGTGCTCGGCGGCGCGGGCCTGTTCACCGTGCTGCTGGGCGCGGCACTTCCCCTCGTCGACTTCTTCGTCGTCAACGTCGCCCTGCCCGCCATCGCCACCGGCCTATCGGCGGGCGAGGCGGTGCTGGAACTCGTCGTCGCCGGCTACGGGGTGGCGTACGCCGTCCTGCTGGTCCTCGGCGGACGGCTGGGCGACCTGTTCGGCCGGCGGCGGCTGTTCCTCGTCGGCATGGCGGCCTTCGGGCTGACCTCACTGGCGTGCGGGCTGGCGCCCGGCGCGTGGTGGCTGGTGGCGGCGCGGGTGGCGCAGGGCGCGTCGGCCGCCGCGATGCTGCCGCAGGTGCTGGCCACCGTCCAGGCGACCACGTCCGGCCCCCGGCGCGCGAAGGCGATGAGCCTGTACGGGGCGACGGCCGGGCTGGCGATGGTGGCCGGGCAGATCCTGGGCGGTGTCCTGGTCACCGCCGACGTCGCCGGTACGGGCTGGCGGTCGGTGTTCCTGATCAACGTCCCCGTGGTGCTGGCCGGTCTGCCACTGGCCGCCCGCGCCGTACCGGAGACGCGGTCCGCCCGCCCGGAACCCGTGGACGTCCCCGGCACCCTGCTGCTGGCGGCTGCCCTGATCGCGCTGCTGCTCCCGCTCACCGAGGGCCGGGCGGCGGGCTGGCCGCTGTGGACGTGGCTGTCGCTGGCGGCGTTCCCGTGCGCGGCGGCGGCGTTCTGGGCGGTGGAGCGCGGGGCGGACCGGAGGGGCCGTACGCCGCTGGTGCCGCCGAGCCTGTTCGCGCTGGTGTCGCTGCGGCGCGGGCTGCTGCTCGTGCTGCCGTTCTCGATCGGGTTCAGCGGTTTCATGTTCGTGATCGCGGTGGCCCTGCAACAGGGCGCGGGGCTGACCCCGGTGGCCGCGGGCCTGACGCTGGCGCCGCTCGCGGTGACGTTCTTCCTGGCCTCGCTGGCCGGTCCCCGGCTGGTGGTCCGCTACGGCACGCGCGTGGTGCCGGCGGGCGCCGTCGTCCAGGCCGTCGGGGTGACGCTGCTGATCCTGGCCGCCTGGCGGTACTGGCCGCACCTGGGCTTCGCCGCGCTGCTGCCGGGCGCGGCCGTGGCGGGGGCCGGGCAGGGGCTCCAACTGCCCGTCGTCTTCCGCGTCGTGCTGTCGGAGGTGCCGGCGGCCAAGGCGGGCGTCGGCGGCGGTGTCATGGTCACCACCCAGCAGTCGGCGCTGGCCCTGGGCGTGGCCACGCTCGGCACCCTGTTCCTGACGCTGACCCCGGGCGCGGGCATGCGGGACGCCCTGCTGATCACGCTCCTGGTGCAGCTGGCGGGCGTGGTCCTGACGGGCCTCCTGAGCCTGCGACTGCCCCGGACGGTGGGCTGAGCCCTTCGGCCCGGGCGGTGGGCCGAACCCGCCACCCGGTCCGCCCACCCGATCCGCCCATCCGGCCCGCCCATCCGACCCGGGCGGTGGGCCGAACCCACCCGACCCGGACAGCGAGCCACACCCACCCGCCCCAGACGATGAGCCGAACCCACCCGCCCCGGACAGTGAACCGAACCCACCCGGCCCCCGGTTCAGGCCCGCAGCCCCCGCACCAGCAGCCCCACCACGGCCTCGAACTCCCCGTCGATCTCCGGCCGCCCCCACTGGTCCGCGTGGCAGGGGTCGTGGAAGCGGGCGGTGGCCTGGAAGAACGCCCGGGCGGCGGTCTCCGGATCACCGGCGGCGAAGGCGCCCGCCTCCGTGCCGAGCCGCACGATCCGGGTCAACTGGGCGGTCAGGTCGTCGAGGTGCTCCCCGACCACCGTGCCGTTCTCCCCGACCAGGACCGAGTACGTGGCGAACAGCTCGGGATCGTCGCCCGCCTTGCGCCGCTTGGCCTCGAACAGGGCCCGTGTCCAGTCCCGCAGCCGGGCCTCCGGGTCGCGGTCGGCGGCGGCGGCGATCCCGGCCAGCGCCTCGGAGGTACGGTCCAGCCACCGCTTGGTGACCGCCTCGCGCAGCGCCGCCTTGGTCCGGAAGTGCCGGTAGACGCTGCCGTGGCTGACGCCGAGCGCGCGGGCCACGTCCACCACGGTGGCCTTGGCCGGGCCGTGGCGGCGCAGCACCTCCTCGGTGGCTTCGAGGATGCGCTCGGCGGTCAGGGTCTCGGAGGTCGGTGCCATGCCCTAGACCGTACCCGGCCCGGATCAGCGCTCGACGTGGGCCATCTGGGCCGCCGGGTAGCGCTCGCCGGCGGCGGCACCGGGCGGCACGGCCTCCTCGATCGCGGCGAGGTCGGCGGCGTCCAGCGTCACGTCCAGCGCGCCCAGCGCCTCCCCGAGCCGCTCCCGGGTACGGGCGCCGACCAGCGGCACGATGTCCGTACCGCGCGACAGCACCCACGCGATGGCGACCTGCGCGACGCTCACACCCTTGCCCTCGGCGATCTTCCGCAGGGCCTCGACGAGGTCCAGGTTGTGCTTGAGGTTGTTGCCCTGGAAGCGCGGGGAGTGGGCGCGGAAGTCGGTGGCCGCGAGCTGCCGGTCGGGGGTGAAGTGCCCGGAGATCAGCCCGCGCGAGAGCACGCCGTACGCGGTGATCCCGATCCCCAGCTCCCGCACGGCGGGGAGGATCTCCTCCTCGATGCCGCGCGAGATGAGCGAGTACTCGATCTGCAGGTCGCTGATGGGCGCGGTGGCGGCGGCCCGCCGGACGGTCCCGGCCCCGACCTCGCTGAGGCCGATGTGCCGCACGTACCCCTTCTCGACCAGTTCCGCGATGGCGCCGACCGTCTCCTCGATCGGCACGTCGGAGTCGAGACGGGCGATGCGGTAGACGTCGATGTGGTCGACGCCGAGGCGCTGGAGCGAGTAGGCGGCGAAGTTCTTCACGGCGGCGGGCCGCCCGTCGTACCCCGCCCAGCCGCCGTCCGGGTCGCGCAGCGCCCCGAACTTCACACTGACCAGCGCCCGCTCCCGCAGGCCGGCCGGCGCGGTCCGCAGCGCCTCGCCGATCAGCATCTCGTTGTGCCCCATGCCGTAGAAGTCACCGGTGTCGAGCAGCGTGACCCCGGCGTCGAGGGCGGCATGGATGGTGGCCGTCGATTCGCCCCGGTCCGCGTCACCGTAGAGCGCGGACATGCCCATGCAGCCGAGACCGAGGGCGGAGACCTGGGGGCCGGTGGTTCCGAGAGAGCGCGTTGACATCGTCATGCGTCCACCATGACATGACAGCTGACAGATTTCAATAACTGTCAGCTGTCATGCCTGGCGCCGCCGAGCCACCGGCCCCTACGAACCCTCGGTCTCACATGACAAACCAAGACAGATCTCGATCATGCAATGACCCTGGGTGCAGTGGGCACGAAAACGGTCCACCGACTCCGTCGGCGGACCGTCATGAAGCTTCGAGCCTAAACGCCAAGCTCAGTGGGTGTTGGGGATGATGTTGCTACTATTGGCGAGGTCGACATAGTTTTGAACTTCATCGATCGCGGCGTAGACCGCTGTGGCGTCCATTCCGTCATCGTGGGCGTCCAGAAGCATGTCATACACGCTGTTCACTCCGGTGACCCCGGCGTCGCAGTACAGCTGGGTCGTGATGTATTTACCGGGACTGTGGGCGTCCCATTTCGTGTCCGAAACTCTGACGCTGACGCTGACGCCGTAGTCGAGCCGGTCGACGGGGAGATACATGTCCGCCATGAGTTCGTACACCCGCCGCAGCATGTAGACGGCATTCTTCACTGGATTGTCAAACGACTGATGCAGTCTATTAGCGGTCGGAGTGAGGATCGTAAGGTTTGCGGCATCCCTGCCGGTCCCACCGAAATCGGCGTTCAGCAGATGACCCGCCTTGAAGGCGATTGAGTAGGTTCTCCTGGCTTTGTTGATCGAGGAGGGGAGGTTGGAGTTCGCGTCGGTTCCCATGCCGAAGTACCCGTTCGGGCCGAGCGTCGCCGTGGACCATTCGCCGCCCCTCTTGGCTTTGGTCATGGTGTAGCTGGGGCGCACGATATAACTCGGCAGGTTGTCGACGTTCACCCGGCGCCGTCGTACGGGCCGGGAGGAGCCGTACCGCTGGACGACGGACAGCGGATCCGCCCTCAGGGCGCCGCTCGCGCGGGCACTGCGCTGCACGGCGGGGGCTGCGGGGCCTGCGCCCGGTACGGCCGCCCGCTGCGCGAGGACGGACGGGGCTTGCGCCGCGCCTGCCGCGAAGGCCGCTCCGTCGGCCTCGGCAGTCCGCTCGGAATCCTGCCCCGGGGAGGTCACGGTCACTCCGGCACCGTTGTTCTGACCCGTCTCACGGTCTCCCCGGAGGTTCTTGTCGACATGGCCGAGTTCGTGGCCGATGATGTCCTTGCGCCCCCGGGCCGTCGGGCCCATGAAGACGTGCGTGCCGACCGTCATGGCGTGGGCACCCATCGCCGCGACCGCGCGCTGAGCCGTCGGATCGTCGTGAAGGCGGGTTGCGGACAGCGCGTTGTTGTCGTAGAACGCCGACGCCTCATCCAGGAGGGACCCCGGCAGCTCACGGCTCGGACCCGCCATGGCCGCCTCCAGCAGTTGGCGCTGGTCGGCGGGACCGCCCTCCTCCACGCCGGTGTGCCCGTACGTGGGTTCGTGTGCGTGGTCGGCTGTCCCGACGGCACGCGCCACTGCGGCGTTCCCGGCCAGGCGCTGGAGGTTCAGCATCCGCTGGGCGGTCATATTGAGCAGCGGACTCGCGGCGCGGTCTGCTTCCGACTCGTTTAACCGGCGCTCCCGCCGTGCGTGCGTATGAATGATGAGGCTCCTTTGAGACAACAGGAGGAATACTCCATCTGATCCTTCAGGATCACCGCTACACCCCGGTGCACCGACAGGTCTGAAGGGGCAGAGCCAGGGGCACATTCCCCGCCCCGTCGGTGCTACGTCCGCCGTTGCCGCGCCTGGTACCACGTCGTCTTGCGTGCGGCGGGTGGCCTGCCACGCCGGGGTACCGACGCCGCATCGGGCCGGGCCCCCGGTTACGGAGCAGCAGTTGTCCGTGGATCCCCTGGCCCGACGGGGAGCAGAAAATGTCCACTAGTACTCCAGTGAGAAATCGTTGCCTGAGCTGGTCCTTCGTCGGTAGTGGCAGCGTCGGGCCGTGGCTTGGTGCCGTCTGCGCCAGAGGGACCAGTTCAGGGCATGGACAACCGCTCCGGGGCGTGGGGTAGGGCGGGGCAGCAGAGCTTCCAGGAGCCGGCGGACTTCTGCCACGGTGAAGCGGACGGTGCTGGTGTCGTTTCTGCTGCCCCCCCCTTTCGGTGACTTGGACTGCGACGGCGGCCAGGAAGGCATGGGCGAGCATGGCCAGGGTGATGTGCCGGTACCAGCCCGGATAGCGGCGAACTTCGTACTGATCGAGGCCGCATTCGTTCTTCGCGGCCTGGAAGGCCTCCTCGATCGCCCAGCGCGATCCGGCGATGCGGACCAGGTCCTCGACGCTGGTGCCGTTCGGTGCGTAAGCGAGGAAGCAGGCCAACTCGTCCGGTCGGGTCAGGCTGCCCAGCCGCTTGGCCAGGCTCTTGAAGTGCGACCAGGTCGGGCCCTGGGCAGGCTTCTTCAGCCGGTTGTACAGCGTCGTGCCGTCGCTCTCGCGCTCCTCCAGCAGCCGCAGCGACCCCGCCCGCTCGAACGCACTCATCCGGTCATGGATACCGCCGCAGATCGAGGCGTTCACCTCCTTGCGCAGCGTCGAGGCCATCGCGTCGAAGGTTGAGAACGCCGGCAGCTCCAGCCCTGCCTCCACCACCTTCTCCAGCGCGATGTTGATCAGGTCCGCAGGCCGGTTCTTCGACGCCGCCTCCCTGCGGATCGACTCCTCGGCGATCCGCCGGGCTCGCACCTGGTCGTAGACCACGCCGACCCGCTGCCGTACCAGCCCCCGGTGGTTCTTCATGGTCTTCGCCGCCCGGTACACGGCAGCGTGCCCTCCGGCAGCTCCACCACCCGCCGCACGAACTCCGCCACCGCCTCCGGGACGTCCTCCACCTTCGGGAAACACCCCATGCGCTGATACGACTTCAGCGTCAGCAGCAGGGCCAGCAGATGCTCATCGCTGTCCGTACGGCCAGCGGCCCACTGAAGCTCATCGCGAGTCGGCGAGAAGAACAGATGCAGCTCATGCGCGGTGATCAGCCGAACGGGTGACGGGCCGGGCCCTCACAGCTTCAAGATCATCCCACGGCCCCTCTTGGGCTCACCTCGGCGATACCCCCCAATCGGCGGAACACCTCTCCCGACAGCTCGGCCACGAAGGATCCGAGCCACGCGGGAAGGAGTCCCCTCTCATGCTCCGCATCGCACGTCTGGGCAGGCTCGGCCTGGCGGTCGGCACCGCGGCCGCACTGGCCGTCGGCCTGACCTCCAGCGCACAGGCCGCCACGGGAACGATCCGGTACTTCAGCGCTTCGGGACAGGCGTTCCAGATCGTCAACCCGCCGGACAACGTCTGCCTCAACCTTCAGGTCCGGGCCCAGTTGCTCGCGAACAACACGAACAAGACGGTGAGTTACTTCTTCGACGCGAACTGCGCCAACTTCACGGGCAATCTGCCTCCCGGCCACGCAGTGGCTTTCAACAACCCGCTGTCCGTGCGCGTCATCGGCTGAGCCAGGTCCTTGAGCGCCCGTGGACCACGAAAGCCGAACGCCGGATGAGCTGAACCTTCCAGCTCATCCGGCGTTCGTAAGAGACAGAGACCCTCAGCAGCCGACCAGGCGGCTCGCCAGGTACCCCTCGATCTGGTCCAGCGACACCCGCTCCTGCTTCATGGAGTCACGCTCGCGGACCGTCACCGCGTTGTCCTCCAGCGTGTCGAAGTCGACCGTCACGCAGTACGGCGTGCCGATCTCGTCCTGGCGGCGGTAGCGGCGGCCGATGGCACCGGCGTCGTCGAAGTCGATGTTCCAGTTCTGGCGCAGCGCCTGGGCGAGGCCCTTGGCCTTCGGGGACAGGTCGGCGTTGCGCGACAGCGGCAGCACCGCGACCTTCACCGGGGCGAGGCGGTGGTCCAGGCGCAGCACGGTGCGCTTCTCCAGCTTGCCCTTGGCGTTGGGCGCCTCGTCCTCGATGTAGGCGTCCAGCAGGAAGGCGAGCATCGCGCGGCCGACACCGGCCGCCGGCTCGATGACGTACGGGGTCCAGCGCTCGCCGGCCTCCTGGTCGAAGTAGGAGAGGTCCTGGCCGGAGGCCTTGGAGTGGGCGCCGAGGTCGTAGTCGGTGCGGTTGGCGACGCCCTCCAGCTCACCCCACTCGCTGCCGCCGAACTGGAAGCGGTACTCGATGTCGGCGGTGCGCTTGGAGTAGTGGGAGAGCTTCTCCTTGGGGTGCTCGTACCACCGCATGTTCTCCTCGCGCATGCCGAGGCCGGTGTACCAGTTCCAGCGCTGCTCCATCCAGTACTCCTGCCACTTCTCGTCCTCGCCCGGCTTGACGAAGAACTCCATCTCCATCTGCTCGAACTCGCGGGTGCGGAAGATGAAGTTGCCGGGCGTGATCTCGTTGCGGAAGGACTTGCCCATCTGGGCGATGCCGAACGGCGGCTTGCGGCGCGAGGTGGTCTGCACCTGGCCGAAGTTGGTGAAGATGCCCTGCGCGGTCTCGGGGCGCAGGTAGGCGACGGAGCCGCTGTCCTGGGTGGGGCCGAGGTGGGTGGAGAGCAGGCCGGAGAACTGCTTGGGCTCGGTGAACTGGCCCTTGTTGCCGCAGTTGGGGCAGTTGACGTCGGCGAGGCCGTTCTCCGGGGCGCGGCCCTTCTTCTCCTCGTACGCCTCCTCCAGGTGGTCCGCGCGGAACCGCTTGTGGCACGCGGTGCACTCGGTCAGCGGGTCGGTGAAGGTCGCGACGTGGCCGGAGGCGACCCAGACCTCGGGGGCGAGGATCACGGACGAGTCGATGCCGACGACGTCCTCGCGCGACGTGACCATGTAGCGCCACCACTGGCGCTTGAGGTTCTCCTTGAGCTCGACACCGAGCGGGCCGTAGTCCCAGGCGGCACGCTGGCCGCCGTAGATCTCACTACAGGGGAAAACGAAGCCACGGCGCTTGCTCAGGCTGACGATGGTGTCGATCTTGTCGGCGGCCACGGTGCTCTCTTCATTACGACGACGGGCGACGAAGCGAGATGCTTCCAGCGAATGATTCAGGTTACCGGCGTTGCCCGGCCCTCGACCAAATCGGCCCCGGGTCCGCCCTTTGTTGACAATCGTTTCCAGATTTGTTGAAAATGAGTGTCATGAACGTACGACGACGCCCCATATCCGGCATAGCGGTCGCAGCAGTCACCGCTCTCGGCCTCGGCACCCTCTCCGCCTGCTCCGGCGACAGCGCGGAGGCGAGCGGCGGGGGCGACGGCAAGCTCGACGTCGTCGCGTCGTTCTACCCGATGCAGTACCTCGCCGAGCAGATCGGCGGGGACCACGTGAACGTCACCACCCTCACCGAGCCCGGCCAGGAGCCGCACGACCTGGAGCTGAGCACCAAGCAGACCGCCGAGCTGGGCAAGGCGGACGCGGTGCTCTACCTGAAGTCGCTGCAGCCCGCCGTGGACGAGGCGGTCGCCCAGTCCGGCGTCAAGACCAAGATCGACGCGGCCACGCTGACCGAGCTGGAGAACCACGGCGACGTCGAGCACGACCACGGCGGCGAGGAGGAGCACGCCGAGTCCGAGGAAGAGGGGTCGGAGTCCACCCTCGACCCGCACGTCTGGCTGGACCCGGTCAAGTACGCCGAGATCGCCGAGGGCGTCGCCACGGCCCTGGAGAAGGCCGACCCGGACCACGCCGCCGACTACAAGAAGAACGCCGAAACGCTGACGACCAAGCTCGACGGTCTGAACACGGCGTACGAGAACGGTCTGAAGAACACCGACACCAAGGTCTTCTTCACCAACCACGCCGCCTTCGGCTACCTCGCCGAGCGCTACGGCCTGACCCAGGAGGCCATCACCGGCCTCGACCCGGAGAGCGAGCCCAGCCCCGCCCGGATCAAGGAGCTCCAGCAGGAGGCCAAGGCCGACGGCGTGACCACCGTGTTCTACGAGACACTGGTGTCGGACAAGACCGCGAAGACGCTCGCCAAGGACGCGAACCTGAAGACCGATGTCCTCGACCCGCTCGAAGGCATCACCGACAAGTCCGAGGGCGAGGACTACATCGAGGTCATGCAGTCCAACCTCGAAGCGCTGAAGACCGCCCTCGGCGCCAAGTGACCGTTTTTGACCGTTCGGAGGACCTCGTGAGCGACGAGCCCGTCATATCCCTGCGCGGCGTCCGCGCCGAACTGGGCTCGCGCCTCGTCCTGCGGGGCATCGACCTCACCGTCCGCCACGGTGAGGTCGTCGCGCTGCTCGGCGCCAACGGCTCCGGCAAGTCCACCGCCGTGCGCACCGCCATCGGCCAGGTGCCGGCGACGGCCGGGGAGGTCGAGCTGTTCGGCACCCCGCTGCGCCGGTTCCGCGACTGGGCGCGGGTGGGCTACGTCCCGCAGCGCACCACGGCCGCCGGCGGCGTGCCCGCCACGGTGACCGAGGTCGTCTCCTCCGGGCGCCTGTCCCGGGCCCGCTTCGGCATCCTGCGCAAGGCCGACCACCGGGCCGTACGCCGCGCCCTGGAGCTGGTCGGCATGGCCGACCGCGCCAAGGACTCGGTGAACGCCCTCTCCGGCGGCCAGCACCAGCGCGTCCTGATCGCCCGCGCGCTCGCCTCCGACCCCGAGCTGCTGATCATGGACGAGCCGATGGCCGGCGTCGACCTGGCCAGCCAGGAGGTGCTCGCCGAGACCCTGCGCGAGCAGACCGCCGCCGGTACGACCGTCCTGCTGGTCCTGCACGAGCTGGGCCCCCTGGAGCCCTTGATCGACCGGGCCGTCGTCCTGCGCGACGGCTGCGTCCTGCACGACGGCCCGCCCCCCAAGGCGGTCGGCCAGCATGCCCTGCCCGGCCACGACCACGTCCACCCGCACGACACCTCGGGCACCGAACCGATCCGCACCGGACTGCTGAGCTGACCGCCATGGAAATCCTGAACTACGCCTTCATGCAGCGGGCCCTGCTCGCCGCCGTCCTGGTCGGCGTCACCGCCCCCGCGATCGGCATCTACCTCGCCCAGCGCCGCCAGGCCCTGATGGGCGACGGCATCGGCCACGTCGCGATGACCGGCGTCGGCCTCGGCTTCCTGCTCTCCTGGTCCCCGGTGTGGATGGCCACCCTGGTCTCCGTGCTGGGCGCCGTCCTGATGGAGCTGATCCGCTGGTACGGCCGCACCCGCGGCGACATCGCCCTCGCCATGCTCTTCTACGGCGGCATGGCCGGCGGCGTGATGTTCATCAACCTCGCCCCGGGCGGCTCCAACGCCAACCTCACCTCGTACCTCTTCGGCTCGCTGTCCACGGTGAGCGAGTCGGACGTCACCGCGATCTGCCTGCTGGCGGCCTTCGTGGTGCTGGTCACCCTGGGCCTGCGCCGACAGCTCTTCGCGGTCAGCCAGGACGAGGAGTTCGCGCGGGTCACCGGGCTGCCGGTGCGCGCGCTGAACCTGCTGACCGCCGTCACCGCCGCCGTCACCGTGACCGTCGCCATGCGCGTGGTCGGCCTGCTGCTGGTCTCCGCGCTGATGGTGGTCCCGGTGGCCGCCGCCCAGCAGCTCAGCCGCAGCTTCGCCGCCACCTTCGCGATCTCCGTGGCGATCGGCGTCGCGGCGACCCTCGGCGGCACGGTCACCTCGTACTACCAGGACGTGCCGCCCGGCGCGACGATCGTGCTGCTCGCCCTCGGTGCGTTCCTCGTGCTGACCGTGCTGGCCGCCCCGCTGGCCCGGCGGCGCGCGCGGGCCTCCGCCGCCGCGCGGGCCGCCGCCGACCCCGCCGAGTGCCGGATCCCGGCCGGGCGGGAGGCGGGCGACGAGGTGAGCATATGACCGGCGACTGCCCGGCATCCGATCGGCGTCCGACCGACGGCAGCCGGGGCTGGCACAATGGCCCCGGCAGCGCAGACGTGAGGAGGCAACCGGTGACCACCGCAGGACCACCCGTGAAGGGCCGTGCCACCCGGCAGCGCGCCGCCGTGTCGGCGGCCCTGCAGGAGGTCGAGGAGTTCCGCAGCGCCCAGGAACTGCACGACATGCTCAAGCACAAGGGCGACTCGGTCGGCCTCACCACCGTCTACCGCACCCTGCAGTCCCTCGCCGACGCCGGCGAGGTCGACGTGCTGCGCACCGCCGACGGCGAGTCCGTCTACCGCCGCTGCTCCAGCGACGACCACCATCACCACCTGGTCTGCCGCACCTGCGGCAAGGCCGTCGAGGTGGAGGGACCCGCCGTGGAGAAGTGGGCGGAGGCCATCGCCGCCGAGCACGGCTACGTCAACGTGGCGCACACCGTGGAGATCTTCGGTACGTGCGCGGACTGCGCGGGCTGACCTCCGCCCCGTCCGTCACACGCGGGTCAGGTGCCGGTCCAGGACCGCGCGCAGCCGGTCGGCGTCGGCGCCGTCCCGCAGGCCCCGCTTGGGCAGCACGGTGAAGCACGAGACGTTCTTGTCGTCGCTGAACAGGACGAACAGCTCGGGGGTCTCGCGGTAGCGCGGCTGCGCCGCCCAGGTGACCGTCGTCGAACTGCCGTCGTTCGTCACCGTCAGCCCGGACTCCGTCACCGTCGCCCGGTGGCCGCCGAACCGCGTCGCCAGGGCGAGGAGCTGGCGGGCCTGGAGCCACGGCAGCAGAGACATCATCACGACGACCAGGACGATCCAGATCATGGGGAACAGGGGCAGCTCCCCCGTCGCCGCGCCGGCGACGGTCCCCACGACCGCGCAGACGGCGACGACGACGAGCAGCACCCGCTGCAGCCGCGCGCCCTTGCGGATCCGTCTTCGCGCCCGCAGCGCCGCCGTGAAGTCCCCGTACTCCGGCCGGTACGCCAGCTCCACGGCGTCCGCGCCCGTTTCCCGCCCCATGTCCATGACCATGAGCGGAAGCGTAGGCGAAGAAGATCAGCTCTGCTGACGGCCCTCCATGGCGAGCAGTTCCTCGTTGGGGATCGCCCCGCCGAAGCGCCGGTCCCGGGAGGCGAACTCCAGGCACGCGCGCCACAGGTCACGGCGGTCGAAGTCCGGCCACAGCACGTCCTGGAAGACCATCTCCGCATACGCGCTCTGCCACAGCAGGTAGTTGGAGGTGCGCTGCTCGCCGCTGGGCCGCAGGAACAGGTCGACGTCCGGCATGTCCGGGTAGTACAGGTACTTCGCGACCGTCTTCTCGGTGACCTTGGACGGGTCGAGCCGCCCGGCCCGCACCTCCTCGGCGATGGCCTGCGCCGCGTCGGCGATCTCGGCCCGGCCGCCGTAGTTCATGCAGAAGTAGAGGGTGAGCCGGTCGTTGTCCTTGGTCTGCTCCTGGGCGACCTGGAGTTCCTTGGCGACCGACTTCCACAGCTTGGGCATCCGGCCCACCCAGCGCACCCGCACGCCCAGCCCGTCGAGGGTGTCGCGGGACTTGCGGATGAAGTCGCGGTTGAAGTTCATCAGGAAGCGCACCTCGTCGGGCGAGCGCTTCCAGTTCTCGGTGGAGAAGGCGTACAGGGAGATGCTCCCGACGCCCATCTCGATGGCCCCCTGGAGCACGTCCATGACCTGCTCGGCGCCCACCTTGTGGCCCTCGGTGCGGGGCAGCCCGCGCTGCTTGGCCCAGCGGCCGTTGCCGTCCATGACGATGGCCACGTGCTCCGGGACCAGTTCCCCGGGGAGCTTCGGCGGCCGGGCGCCGGACGGGTGCGGCTCGGGTGTCCGGTACTCCCGGCGCTGACGCCCCAGAATCCCGCGTACGGCCATGTCAGGTTCTCCTACTTCTCGACGTACCGCAGGGAGCGCAGTCCCCGCTCCAGATGCCAGTGCAGGTAGGCGGAGACCAGTCCGCTGCCCTCCCGGACGTGCCGCGGCTCGGCCGCGTCCGCCGTGGCCCAGTCTCCCGCAAGCAGCGCGCCGAGCAGGTCCAGGGCCTGGGGCGAGGGTACGACGCTGCCGGGCACCCGGCAGTCGGCGCAGACGGAACCGCCCGATCCGACCGAGAAGAACCGGTTCGGCCCCGGCATCCCGCACTTCGCGCAGTCCCCGAAGGTCGGGGCGTACCCGTTGACCGCGAGGGAGCGCAGCAGGAACGCGTCCAGCACCAGGCCGGGCGCGTGCTCGCCGCGGGCGAGGGTGCGCAGCGCGCCGACCAGCAGCAGGTACTGCTGCACGGCCGGCTCGCCCTCGTGGTCGGTGAACCGCTCGGCGGTCTCCAGCATGACCGTCCCGGCGGTGTACCGGGCGTAGTCGGTGACGATGCCGCCGCCGTACGGCGCGATGGTCTCGCTCTGCGTGCACAGCGGCAGTCCGCGGCCGACCAGCTCGCTGCCGCGCGCGAAGAACTGCACGTCGACGTGGGAGAAGGGTTCGAGCCGGGCGCCGAACTTGCTCTTCGTGCGCCGTACGCCGCGGGCCACAGCACGTACCCGGCCGTGACCGCGGGTGAGCAGGGTGATGATCCGGTCCGCCTCACCCAGCTTCTGGGTGCGCAGCACGATGCCGTCGTCGCGGAACAGACTCATGGCACCCATTGTCACCCACGTCTCAGGGCACCTCGCCCCGGCTGCGGGCGTTGACGTACGCCGTCCCCGCGCCGATCCGCT
Organism: Streptomyces sp. NPDC090994; assembly: GCF_044768905.1. Lineage (NCBI taxonomy): Bacteria > Bacillati > Actinomycetota > Actinomycetes > Kitasatosporales > Streptomycetaceae > Streptomyces > Streptomyces sp. NPDC090994. The sequence goes on along the minus strand of NZ_JBIVWS010000010.1, from coordinate 97,031 downwards.
CGGCGGGCGTCGCCCGGCGCACCGCGCCCGGTTCGGCGTCCCACTCCCGCCCGCCGCCGCACGGCCGGAGCTGGACGTACGGTCCCTCGTGCCCCATGACGATCCCCACCCTTCCGTTCCGGGTGTCCACGACGTACGAACCGACGGGCTCTTGCACCGCGTCCTCCGCTCCCTCGGCCCCTTCGCTCCGGGCCGATCGTTGTCCGACCGGGTCCCCCTCTGTTTTTCGGTTCCGGGCCCCGTCTCCCCAAGGTGACGTTTCAGCACCGGCCCCGGGGGGCCGCCGCGCGCCGCAAGTGCGGTGGGGCGAAGGGGAGTTCGGAAGGGCCGCCGGGGAATGCAGAAACGTACCGTTCGAGCATGTGATGCCCAGACCCGACGGTGTTCGAGCGCCGGACCCGATCGGGTGCGGCTGCGGGGGTTTGCCCCAGGAGAACCGGGTGCTGCCCGGACGGGGACCGCGGCCCGTCTCGGCGACTCTGCCCGTATGACGCGGACCACACACCCGACGCGGACCCTCCGCGCGGGGCGGGCCCCGGCCGCCCCACGGGCCCGGCGTGCCGCCGCCCTCGTGGGCGCCGCCGCCGTCCTGCTGGGCCCGACCGTGCCGGTGCCGTCCGCCGCCGCCCCGCCGCCGCCCGCTCGTCCGGGCCGCGTGCCCCGGGGCGGCCGACCCCGACCCCCGGCAGCGGTGCGCCCCGGCGACCGGCGAGCGGCCGGACGGCGACACGTACTGCCGCTGAGCCGCCGCCCGTTCACCCCGGTCAGCCCCGGTCAGCCCCGGTCGACCATCCAGGTGCCGTCCTCCTCGTCGTCGACCCGCACCTCCAGCTCGCGGAGGTTCATGCCCGCCTCCCACAGCTCCCGGAACCGTTTCATCCGGTCCTGCACGTGGTCCTGGCGGGCGTTGAGCCGGGTGCGGACGTTGACCTCGCGCAGGTCCTGCTCGATCTCGAAGGTGACCTCCTCGTCGTAGACGATGAAGTCGTCGGTGGTGCCGCGCTGGAGGTGCGGCGGGAGTTCGGGCAGGACGGCGACGCGGACCTCGATGCGCAGCAGTTCCTGCTCGTCGCACAGGCGCAGCAGCCGGTCGTCGAGTTCGCGGGCGCTCTGCAGCAGGAAGAGGCGGCTCACCGGGACGCCGCGCTCCTCGATGACCTCCTTCTGGGCCTGGAGGTAGCGGCTGGCGGGCTCGCTGTTCCAGAACTCGCGGTCGACGGAGGTGCTGATGGCGCAGATGGAGTGCTGGGCGGCGCGGGTGAGGGTGAGCATCCAGTCGTGGTTCTCGCCGGGGCACTGAGCGGTCAGGTTGGTGAGGTCCGACAGGTGGGAGACCACCCGTTTCATCTCCATGCGGACGAACGTGCCGAGGATCGCCGGGCCGGGTGCGAGCACCTCGGCGAAGCTGCGGGCCAGGTCGGGCACGCCGTCGGCGTCGGTACGGACCTGGAGCTGGTGGGCGGCGTCCTCCTCCGGGTCGGCCGGGGGCAGCCGGGTGTCGACCAGGTGCCGCAGGTCCTCGGTGGTCCGGGCGAGGGCGGCGCCCAGTTCGTCGTCGCGGCGCCGCAGCCCTTCGTGCAGTGCGGCGGCGGTCTCGGCCAGCGCGCCGCGGGTCCGGCGCTCCTGGTCCCGTACCCGCCGGTCCAGGCCGAGGACGTACTGGACGGCGACCGCGGCGGCGGCGCACAGCAGCGCGGCCGTGACCTGCCGCGCCACCGCGACCTCGGGGCCGAGCAGCGCGGCGACGCCCCCGGCGAGGGCGCCGACGACCAGGCCGGCCGCCAGCCGGCGGGGCCACAGGTCGGCGCCGGGACGCCGGTGGCCGAGGGCCCGTATCCGGGCGGTCAGGGGTCCGGACGGCGGTCCGGACTCCTCGGATCGAGGTGACTGTGCCGTGCTCATCTCGCTTCTCCCCCCGTCGGGATGGCTCGGATCGAGGTGCGGTGATGTGCTGGAGGCGGCTGGGCGGCTGGGCGGCTGGTCGGCGGGCGGTCAGGGGGCGGGCTCCACCTCCCGGTACAGCGCGGGGACCGCGTGCAGGGTGAGCTGGTCGCGGATGCGCTGCACGAGCGCCTGCCACTGCCGGGTGAAGCCCGGCCGTTCTTCGAGCGTCTCCCACAGCGGGGCCAGTTCGGGTGCCACCCGGGCCCGTGGCATCCACAGGTGCAGCAGGTGGTCGACGGCGGGGCGCAGCGCCAGGACGACGGCGGGCCGGCCGGACGGCTCCGGAGCGCCGAGCCGTACGCCGTCGAGCAGGTGGACCACGGTGGTCAGCAGCCAGTCGTGCAGGGCGAGGTCGTCGCAGAGCCCGGCGATCCGGTCGGGCGGGGTGCCCGGGGGCACCCTGAGGCGTACGGTGCGCAGCTCGTCCTCGGCCAGGGTGAACCGCTCCAGGGCGGGGCCCTGACCGGGGGCGGCGGGCAGGGCCGCCCAGCGCAGCCGGGTGGGCCGGGACCGCAGGGGCGGGCGCTGGTCGAGCAGGGGGTGGCGCAGCAGCCGGGTGAGCAGGCCGTCGGCGATCAGTCCGACGTCGAGGTCGCCGGGGCGCCCGCCGGCCAGGACGCCGTCGGCGACGGCCTCGGGCTGGGCCTTGCCGAACGGCTCGACCGTGCCGGGCCGTACCAGGTACTGGCCCCAGGGCCGGCGCCGGTCGGGTCCGGCGGGCGGCAGCCGGAACCAGGCGGAGGTCTGCAGGACGCGGCCCTCGGTGAGCGCGGCCCGCGCGGCGACGGTGCCGACGGCGCGGACGCGGGAGCCGTTGGCGCTGGGCAGCGGGCAGTCGACGCCGGTGAGGGTCTCGGGGGAACGCGCGTAGAGGCCCGGCCGTTCGGAGACGAGCACGCGTTCGTCGGCGCGCAGGGCGAGGAACTGGGCGGCGGTGCGGATGTCGAGCGCCTGCCGGGTGGGGAGCAGGCGGGTGCGGACCTCGCCGCAGGCGAGGACGGCGTCCGGTGCGGTTGCCTCGGGCCGCGCCATGTCAGGGTCCCGGGTAGAAGACGTAGGAGACGCGGTCGGCGACCGAGTCGGGGACGGCGGCGTGCTCGCGGGCGGAGCGTTCGGCGACCTGGCGCAGCGCGCCGTGGTCCACGTCGAGCTGGTCGAGGACGACGCGGACGGCGTGCTCGACGGGCAGGAACCGGCTGGGCAGGACGGAGGCGGTCCGGTAGGCGGCGAAGGGGTCGGCGCGCGGGTTGAGCCGGAGCAGGGAGGGCAGTTCGTCCCAGTCGTCGGGGAAGCCGGCGGCGGGCGGCCGCTGGGGGACGAAGACGGCCTCGCCCTCGTTGCGCAGCAGGCCGAGGCGGGCGAGCTGCCAGACGGCGGCGAGGAAGGGGCAGGACCACAGGCGGTGGCCGTCGGCGTCGTCGCTCCACAGCTCGACGTCCAGGAAGACGGAGTGGCGGCGGGCCGCGGTCTCCCTGGGCGGCTCCCAGGGGGCGGCCCGCTTCATCGCCTGGGGGGCGCGGGCGACCGGGCTGCGCTCGCCGTTGGCCAGCCAGCCGGTCTGCGCGGCGGGCGGGCGCAGTCCGTAGCTGCCGGGCGGCGGGGACTCGACGATGCGCCCGGCCACCGCCTCGGCGACCGGCACCTTGCCGGTGACGGCGCAGCCGGACTCGCGGGCCAGGTAGTCGACGGTCAGCCCGGCCCGCGCGGCCTCGTCGACGATGAGCGGGACGATCTCGGCGGGGCTGGAGAACCGGGCGAAGTAGTCGTCGATCAGGAAGCAGGTGCTGATCCGGGCGCGTCTGCCGCCGGTGGCCGCCGCGGCGGCGGCGCGGGCGGCCCCGGCCCAGGGGGCCACCCGGGCGAAGTGGTCCCGCAGCCGCCCGGGTCCGGCCTCGAAGTCCTCCATGTACAGGTGCCCCAGCTCCAGCGAGAGGTGGGACAGCCCGACCGACTGGGTCCGCGGGTCGGCGGCGGTCTCCCGGAACACGGACTCGGACGTGCGCCGGGACTCCGCGGCGTGCTCGGTCACGGCAGCCCCCAGTACGCGTCGTCCGTCAGCCGCCGGGCGATCTCCTCCAGCGCCTCCAGCGTCTCCTTGTTGGCTATCTGGGTGGCGAGGACGTCCTCCTCGGTGATGAGCTGCTCGCGCCACTGCAGGATGGGCTCCAGCGGTACGACGCCGAGGACGACGCTGTCGCCGATGGCGTGCTCGGCGGCGAGCCGGCGCAGCGCCTCGTCGCAGGACTGCATCCAGGCGGCCTGCGCGGGCGAGCCCTGCGACCAGACGGCCGACTCCGGGTCGGGTACGGCGGCCCGGACGAACCGGACGGCGGCCCGCAGCGCGTTCTCGTCGTGGCCGCGTTCGACGCCGCCCTTGATGATGCCGTGCTCGCGGTGGACCAGGCCGGAGGCGGCGATCACGTGCTGCCGGGTCCAGCGGTGGAAGACCAGCCAGCGGAAGGGGACGTTGCGCATCCGGGGGTGGGCGGTGGCGGCCAGCGCCATGTCGACGGCGTAGCTGCGGCCGGCACTGAGGTCGACCATGATCACGTCGAACTCGCCGTTCAGCCGCAGCAGCAGGTCGACGCAGCGCTCCAGGGCGTCGTCGTCGGTGGCGAACTCGCCGCCGCCGAGGTCGCCGGGGAACAGCACCAGGCGCCCTGACTGGTTGGGCCAGGCGTGCAGGTGCGGGTGCTCGGTCTGCCGCCATACGTCGATCATGGCGGGCTCCGGGGTGCCGCCCTCCAGGTAGGAGTGGAGTCCGCGCGCCTCGGTGCCGCGCAGGGCGCTGGGCACGTCGAAGACGGCGGCGGCGGTGGGCGAGCCGAAGTCGAAGTCCACGTAGGCGACGTGGTCCCCGTTCAGGGCACGCTGGTAGGCCAGGTTGGCGCTGGTCACCGAGCGCCCGGTGCCTCCCTTGTCGGAGGCGGCGAAGACGAGCACCGGCTCAGCCCTCCTTCACGCCGGCGTCCCTGGCCTGGGCCAGGGTGTCGAGTTCCTGGAGCACCGGCAGGACCAGGGCGAAGGCGGTGCCGGGCTGGGTGTCGACCAGGATGCGGGCCCGGTCGAGGCGGCTCTCGAGGCTGCGCATCGCGCGGCCCCGGTTGCCGCCGATGCCGGCGGCGGCCTGGAGCTGCTCCTTGCCGAACAGGTGGGTGGCCTCGCTGAGCAGTTCCCGGGCGAGCTGGGCCAGGTCGTCGCTGGGGATGGGCTGCTGTTCGTACAGGTTGCGGGCGGCGACCAGGCACTCGGTGACGCGCTCGGTGACGCTCCAGGACAGCCGCCGGTCGACGCCGCGGGCGTCCGGGTAGACGGCGCGTACGTCGTCCCAGAGGTCGGCGCCCTCGTCGGACCTGATCCGCCGGTGCCACAGGTGCTCGAAGGTCTGCTCGGCCAGGCGCAGCAGGCGGCGCTGGGAGTTGATGTTCTGGGAGAGGATGGCGAGCTGGACGGTGCGCTTGAGGAGCTGCGCCGAGTAGTCCGTCATCCGCCACAGCAGGAGCCCGCCGGAGCGTTCGGACCCGGCGAGCGGCATGGTGACGCCCGGGTGGTGGAGCCGGATCGTGGGGTCGTCCTTGGTCATCCGGCTGTTGACCCGGCCGCGGTCGGCGAGGCGCTCCATGATGGTGACGGTGCGGGTGAGGTCGTCGTCGGTGGCGTTCCGGCGGACCAGGTCGTGCACGAGGATGGCCGCGACGGTCAGCGAGAAGTACTCGGACTCCAGGCGCAGGCCGGTGGTCTGCCAGGGCAGGTCCTCCAGGGGCCACCGGTCGGCGCCGAAGCGGGCGATGGCGGACCAGTACTGCTGGCTCAGCTCCCAGCGCAGCCGCAGCATCTCGGCGAGCTTCTGCTGGTCCTCGTCGAGCAGGCCCAGGGTGAGGGTGCGGTGGGAGAAGAGGTCCTGGATGCCGTCCAGGGCGACGACGGTGAAGTACACGTAGGGCAGCCGGTCGGCGATGCCCTCGGGCTGGCCGGGGACCGGGAGGTCGAGGCCGGTGACCTCGGGGGCGCCCCGCACCACGCCCCAGGCCCAGCCGCACTCGAAGAGCTGGCTCTCGTCGCGGATGGACTCGTCGACCTGGATGCCGCGGGTGAGGCTCTCGATGATCGTGGCGCGCAGCGGGCGCAGCCGGCGGGCGAACTGCTGGAGCACGACCCGGTCGGACTGTCTGTTCTGGCCGATGACCTCGATCAGCCGCTTGCCCTGTTCGGACTCGGAGTCGAAGACGTTCACCGTGAAGGAGCGCAGCAGGCTGATCATCGCGGCGGTGAGCCGGGTGTTGGTGGCCTCTCTCAGCTCGCCGATGGCGGCGTGGATCTCGGGCCGGGTGGTGGTGGCCTCGTAGACCTTGAGGAACCCGAGTGTGGCCAGGCAGAGGGTGACGGACATGGAGTAGGAGTCGACCACGCCCAACTGGGCCTGCTGGTGGGTGAGTTCGACTCCGGGTTCGGCCGGTTTGAAGTAGTGGCCGCCGGAGAAGGCGGGACTGTCGTCCGGTCCGGTGTGGGTCCGCATGTACTGGGTCAGGGCGGTGATCAGGTTGGCGGGGATCTCCAGCCGGCCGCCGACGTCCTCCAGGACGCGCAGGACGTCCCGGTCGGTGGTGTCCGGCTGGTCCAGCCGGAAGGCGGGGACCTCGGTGGCCGGGTACAGCAGGCAGAGCAGGCGTTCCGCGTCCGCGACGCTGCTCAGTCCGCCGGTGTCCCCCATGAGGTATTTCCCGTTGTCGAACGAGTAACGGGCCACCGCCCGCCAGACGTCCAGCAGATGCTGGCGTGGCTTGATCTGCATCCCCGCACCCCTCGCACAGATCTCATTGCCTTGTCCTGTTGTGCAGCCATGGTCCCCGTTCCCGGGGTTCTAGGGAACGGCCACCACGGAATTGCGCCGGCCGAGCACGAGCAGCATTCCCTCGTGCCCCTTTCGCACCACCTGGTGGAGATCGTGGATCTCCAGTTCCGCGGCGAACGGAGCGAGGCTCTTCCTGGCCCTCTCCTCGTTCACCCGATAGGCCGGGAAGTGCTGGTCCCCGACCTGATAGCCGACCGATTCCTTCATGAACGCGGCGGCGAACGGAGCGCCCGGCGACAAGGTGTTCATGAAACACCGCACGCCCCGCCGGAACTCCTGCGGGCACTCGGACATCGAGTCGGCGACGAAGAACATCGTCCCCAGGTCGTAGCGCTGCCGGCCACCCAGGTCGAAGAGGTTCGCGCGCTCGACGCGCACGATCTCGGCGACCCGGCCGGCCGGGTCGACACCGCGGTAGGCCGGATTTTCCAGGAGTACGTCCCAGAACGCGCTCCACGTCGCGTCGAGACCACCCCCGGTGGTCTGCCGTTCCAGATACTCCACGTTCGGCTGCGCGTATTCGAGCAGTACGATCTTCTCGCACCACGGAAGCATGGCCAGCGCCGGATACATGTTCGCACCGGCGCCGACGTCGACGCCCTGTACCGATTGCGGGACGTTTCCCCCGAAACAGCGGCTGAAATGGTCGCGCATCGCCCGCAGGATCAGCAGATCGACGTCGAGCGGAGTTCGATAATTGACGTCGACATATGCCTCCGGATCGAACTTCGACCAAGGCGCGTCGGCGTTTCGATCCATAGTCACCCTGCCGCTTTCCATTCGTCTTACGACCGACCATGTGCCGTGCGCGTGATCTCCCCGGGACATCGACAGACGAAAACGGCACATCTTTTTCCGCACGGTAAGCCACCCATTAGGGCGCGGCCAGCTCGGAATACGCCAGTCCTCTTCGGCCGGGCGCATGTCGGGCGCACCGTCGCACACCCGAACTCGCCCTTGCACAGCGGCAGTTGACAGCACACTCTAGCCAGAAGCCGACACGGGCCGCCACACGGGTCCGCATTCCCTCAAGGGGTGAATCGCGCAGCCGTCGAGTTGACTTCCGTCCGCAGAATCCCGACCGGGGGGTGGCATGACCGCCGAACCGCTGGAACGTTTCCTCAATCGCCACGGGCAGCTCAGGGCACCCGTCCGCGTACCGGACCCACGGGCCGCGCCGGGCTCGGGGACGCTGGCGCTGCGGACGGCGCGGGAGTCCGACCTGCCCGAATTGCGGCGGCTGGACGAGGAGGTCTTCCAAGAGGTCGCCTACCCCGGTTTCCTGCTGCGCCAGCTGTACGACATGTACGCCGAGCACTTCCTGGTCCTGGACGACGGCCGGGGCCGGCTGCGGGGCTACGTCCTGGCCGGCACGACGGCGCTGGACCGGGACAGCTGGATCCTGGGCCTGTGCGTGACCCCGGACCGGCGGCGGCACGGGCTGGGCCGGGAGCTGATGCGGGAGATCCTGGTACGGCTGCGCGGCGCCGGCGTCGAACGGGTCCGCCTCACCGTGGAGCCCTCCAACCGCGCCGCGATCCGCCTCTACCGCTCCCTGGACTTCCGCCCCGAACCCCCCGACAGGGGCCTGCGGCGCGACTACTTCGGCCCCGGGATGCACCGGCGGGTGATGCGGCTCGACCTGGTCCCGCGGGAGTGAGCCGCGCCGCCCGGGAGGCGTGTGGTCAGGAAGGCGTCCGCGCCGCCGCCGCCAGCAGGCGGGTCACGTCGTCCGCGCAGATGGTCAGGGCCGCGCCCACGGTGGCGAGGGTGTCGCGTTCGGCGGGCGTGTAGGGGCCGTCGGCGAGGGCGATGCGGGCGCCCTGGAGGAGGACCGACTCACGGCCGCCGGCGGCGAGGTGCGGGGCCAGCGGGTCCAGCGCCTCGTGCAGCTCTATGGCGAGGCCGGGCCCGCAGGGTCCGCCCCGGATCCGCCCGGTGTCCGCCGCGAGCGCCTCGACCAGCGCCTCCAGCCGCTCCTCGGTGCAGTCCTCGAAGCCCGCCGCGCGCACCGCCCCGGCCGCCGCCGCCAGCGCCGTACGGGAGCAGGTGCCGCCCGCGGCCAGCACCGCGAGGGCGACGGTGTGCACGGCGTCGCGGAGCATCGCGGAGAAGCGGGTGGTGGTGGGGTGGTCGAGGACGTCGGTGCCGAAGTGGCGCCGGCAGGCGGCGCACTCGACGACCGGGCCGGTGTCCCCGCGGGGCAGCACCGGCACCCCGAGCAGGGCGAGCCGGCGGCGGCCGGTGAGGCGCCGGTAGTTGCGGTCCCCTCCGCAGGCGGGGCAGAAGAACTCGCCGTCGCCGACGGCTGTCCACGCGGTGCGGGTCCCCAGGATGCGCGGCGGCCGGGCAGCTCGGCCGTTCCGTCCCCGTCCAGGCAGCACGTCGCACCTCCGTAACCGCACGGCAACATCGCCGTACTGGCGTGATGTTAGCCACATCGCCGACGCGGAGTCAGTACCCCGTACGAGACCTTTCCGTGACCTGCACACGTAGATGGCCGGTACCCGACGCCGCCCCGCCTCCCGCGCGGCGGGGAGACGGGGCGGCGGACCACTGGTTCGGCTGGTCAGCGGGCCGCCCGGTTGACGGCGGAGACGACCGCCTTCAGCGAGGCGCGCGTCGTGTTCGCGTCGATTCCGATCCCCCACAGGACCTTGCCGTCGATGGCGCACTCGATGTACGAGGCGGCCTGCGCGGAGGCGCCCTCGCTCATCGTGTGCTCCTGGTAGTCCAGCAGGCGTACGTCGATGCCGACGGCCTGGAGGGCGTCGAAGAAGGCCGAGATCGGACCGTTGCCCGAGCCGGTCAGCACGGTGTCGGCGCCGTCGACCGTGGCCTCCACGGTGAGGGTGTCCACGCCGTCCCGGTCGGTGGTCGTCTGGCCGGTGCGGACCTGGATGCGCCCCCAGGCGTTGTCCGGGTTGGGCAGGTACTCGTCCTGGAAGACCTCCCAGATCGCCGCCGGGGTGATCTCGCCGCCCTCGGCGTCCGTCTTCGCCTGGATGATCTTCGAGAACTCGATCTGCATCCGGCGCGGCAGGTCCAGCTTGTGGTCGTTCTTCAGGACGTAGGCGATCCCGCCCTTGCCGGACTGCGAGTTGACCCGGATGACCGCCTCGTAGGACCGGCCGACGTCCTTGGGGTCGATCGGCAGGTAGGGCACGGCCCATTCGAGGTCGTCGACCGTGACCCCGCGAGCCGCCGCGTCGGCCTCCATCGCGTCGAAGCCCTTCTTGATGGCGTCCTGGTGGGAGCCGGAGAAGGACGTGTAGACCAGGTCGCCCACATACGGGTGGCGCGGGTGGACCTCCATCTGGTTGCAGTACTCCCACGTACGACGGATCTCGTCGATGTCGGAGAAGTCGATCTGCGGGTCGACGCCCTGGGAGAACAGGTTCATGCCCAGGGTGACCAGGTCGACGTTGCCGGTGCGCTCGCCCTGGCCGAACAGGCAGCCCTCGACGCGGTCGGCGCCGGCCATCAGGGCCAGCTCGGCCGCCGCCACCGCCGTACCGCGGTCGTTGTGCGGGTGGACGGAGAGCACCACGTGCTCGCGGCGGGACAGGTTGCGGTGCATCCACTCGAAGCGGTCCGCGTGCGTGGACGGCGTCGAACGCTCCACGGTCGCGGGCAGGTTGAGGATGATCTCGCGGTCCGGGCCGGGCTGGTAGACGTCCATCACCGCCTCGCAGACCTCCAGGGCGAAGTCCAGCTCGGTGTCGGTGAAGATCTCCGGGCTGTACTGGTAGCCGAAGACCGTCTCCGGGCCCAGCAGCTTCTCCGCGTACTCCATGACCAGCCGCGTGCCGTCGACGGCGATCTGCTTGATGTCGTCCCTGGAGCCGCGGAAGACGACCCGGCGGAAGACCGGCGCGGTGGCGTTGTACAGGTGGACGGTGGCCCGCTTGGCGCCCTTCAGCGACTCCACGGTCCGCTCGATCAGGTCCTCGCGGGCCTGGGTCAGTACGGAGATGGTGACGTCGTCGGGGATGGCGTCCGGGTCCTCGATGATGGAGCGGACGAAGTCGTAGTCGGTCTGGCCGGAGGCCGGGAAGCCGACCTCGATCTCCTTGTAGCCCATCGTGACCAGCAGGTCGAACATCGCGCGCTTGCGGGCGGGCGACATGGGGTCGATCAGGGCCTGGTTGCCGTCGCGCAGGTCGGTGGAGAGCCAGCGGGGGGCGGTGGTGATCCGCTGGTTCGGCCAGGTGCGGTCGGCGATGTCGACCTGCTCGTAGCCGCGGTACTTCTGGATCGGCATGGAACTGGGCTGCTGGCGGTTGACCATGGTGGCGTGGGCTCCTCGATGTGTCCGCGGTGTCCGCGAGTCCGGAAGGACGGCCGACGGCAACGCAGAAGCTCCGCGGGGAGGGAGTCGGCCTCGACTACAGGCCCTCGCCGCGGCAGCTAAGGAGAAGCAGCCCGAAACGCATGGTGCTGTGCAGCCTAGCCCAGCCGTGCCGGATACGCGGGTCCGTATCAGTATGCGGGACCCGTGGGAGAACCGGGACAAAAAGTGCCGCATACCACTTCAGGGGCGTCAGGGTCGCCCGGCGACGGCCCATTTCACCAATCATGGTTGCCGCTAGTGACAGGTGCGCTACGCAGTGCGATGGTTCTGGGCATGAACACCAACGGGGGCTTCGAGCCCGTCTTCTGCACCATCGTCCCACCGCACGTCCTGGACAAGCTCGCCCAGGCCGACGACCCCGTGCTCGCCGGACCGGCCCGCCGCACCCTCCAGCGCGACGCCTACGAGCGCACCCAGCGCCGCCTGACCACGGTGGTCGGCGCCCGCGCGCTGGCCGCGCCCGCCACCGCCGAGGCCGGCACCCCGCACCGCACGATCTACGACGCCCGCAACGGCACCGACCTGCCCGGCACCAAGGTGCGCGGCGAGGGCGACGACCCCGGCAAGGACGCCACCGTCAACCGCGCCTACGCGGGCCTCGGCGCCACCTTCGAGGTGCTGCTGAAGGCGTACGGCCGCGACTCCATCGACGGCAACGGCCTGCCGCTGGACGCGACCGTGCACTACGACCGCGAGTACGGCAACGCCTTCTGGAACGGCGAGCAGATGGTGTTCGGCGACGGCGACGGCGAGATCTTCCTCGACTTCACCATCCCCCTCGACGTCATCGGCCACGAACTGGTCCACGGCGTCACCCAGTACACGGCCAACCTGACCTACTTCGGCCAGAGCGGCGCCCTCAACGAGTCGGTGTCGGACGTGTTCGGCTCCCTCATCAAGCAGTACTCGCTCGGGCAGACCGCCGACCAGGCGGACTGGCTGATCGGCGCCGGCCTGCTCGCCCCGCGCGTCACCGGGGTGGCGCTGCGCTCGATGAAGGCGCCGGGCACGGCCTACGACGACGACGTCCTCGGCAAGGACCCGCAGCCCGCGACGATGGACGGCTACATCAACACCGGCTCGGACAACGGCGGCGTGCACATCAACTCCGGCATCCCCAACCACGCCTTCTACCTCTTCGCCACGGCGCTCGGCGGCAAGGCGTGGGAGCGCGCCGGGCAGGTCTGGTACGACGTGCTGACCGGCGGCGAGCTGGGCCAGGACGCGACGTTCGAGGAGTTCGCCGGGCTGACCCTGGCGGCGGCCCGCGAACGCTACGGCGACGCGGAGGAGCTGGACGCGGTGGGCAAGGCCTGGGAGCGGGTCGGGGTCCAGGCGGGCGCCCAGGCCGGGACACGGGCCGGGTAGTTCCGTACCGGGCGCCGGCGTACTAGACACGGACCATGCGGATTCAGGTGACGCGCACAGGAGGCTTCGCGGGCGTCGAACGCCACGCGGAGGTGGACACCCGGGGCCGCCCGGACGCGCAGGAGTGGCACGCGCTGGCCGCGCGGGCCCTGGAGGGCGCCCGGGCCACCCCGCCCGCCGGGGTCCCGGACGGGTTCGGCTACCGGATCACCGTGGACGGCCGGACGGTCCACGCCGCGGACCCCCGGCTGACGGAGGCCCAACGGGAGCTGGTCCGGCGGGTGTTGAAAGAGGGTGCGTAGCGGTTGACGTGAGTCGCGGGCCGTGCGGATGATCCGCGCATGGTGACGACGAACCCGGTGCCCAGGTTCCCGGCCGGCTTCCTGTGGGGAGTGTCGACCTCCGCCCACCAGATCGAGGGGTCCGCCGAGGCGCGCGAGCCGTCCGTGTGGGACGTCTTCACGGACCGGCCCGGCCGGGTACGGGACGGCTCGACGGCGGCGGTGGCCTGCGACCACTGCCGCCGTTACCGCGAGGACGTGGCGCTCCTGGCCGGCCTGGGCGTGGACGCGTACCGCTTCTCGGTGTCCTGGCCGCGGGTGAACTCCCCCGGCGGGCTGGACTTCTACGACCGGCTGACCGACGAGCTGTGCGCGGCGGGCGTCCGTCCGGTGCCGACCCTCTTCCACTGGGACCTGCCGCTCGGCCTCGACTGGCGGGAGCGGGACACGGCGGCCCGGTTCGCGGCGTACGCGGCGCGGGTCGCGGACCGGCTCGGTGACCGGATCAGCACGTGGATCACCCTCAACGAGCCCGCCGAGCACACCCTCCTCGGCCACGCCCTGGGCGTGCACGCGCCGGGCGAGCGGCTGCTGTTCGACGCGCTGCCGGTGGTCCACCACCAGCTCCTCGCGCACGGCCTGGCGGTACGGGCGCTGCGCGCGGCGGGCGCCACCGGCATCGGCATCGCCAACTCGCACGGCCCGACCTGGCCGGCCTCCGACGACCCCGCCGACCGGGAGGCCGCCGGCTTCTACGACGTCCTGCTCAACCGGATGTTCGCCGACCCGCTGCTCCTCGGCCGCTACCCGGACGGCATCGGCGAGCTGATGCCCGGGGACGTGGCGGCCGACCTGGCCGTGATCGCCGAGCCCCTCGACTTCTACGGCGTGAACTACTACGCGCCGACCCGGGTGGGCGCCCCCGCCGGGGAGCACCAGTTCGGCGCCGAACTCCCCTTCTCCGTCCGCCGGATCGAGGGCCGCCCGGTGACCGACTCCGGCTGGCCCGTCGTCCCCGAGGCCCTGACGGAACTGCTCACCGGGTTCCGCGCCCGCTACGGCGACCGGCTCCCGCCGGTCCTGATCACCGAGAACGGCTGCGCCTACGACGGCCTCGACGACCAGGCCCGCATCGCCTACCTGGACGGCCACCTGCGCGCCCTGCACGAGGCGCTGGCGGCCGGGGTGGACGTACGCGGCTACTTCGTGTGGTCGCTGCTGGACAACTTCGAGTGGGCGGAGGGGTACACCCGGCGGTTCGGGCTGGTCCACGTGGACTTCACCACGCAGCGGCGCACGCCGAAGGCGTCGTACGGCTGGTTCCGGGACGTGCTGAGAGCCCAGGGTGAGTCAGAAGCCCAGGCGTGAGTCAGAAGCCCAGCCGGCGCAGCTGCTTGGGGTCGCGCTGCCAGTCCTTGGCCACCTTCACGTGCAGGTCGAGGAAGACGGGGGTGCCGAGCAGCGCCTCGATCTGCTTGCGGGACTTGATGCCGACGTCCTTCAGGCGTTTGCCCTTGGGGCCGATGATGATGCCCTTCTGGCTGGGCCGCTCGATGAACACGTTGGCGTGGATGTCGAGGAGCGGTTTGTCGGCGGGGCGGTCCTCGCGGGGCAGCATCTCCTCCACCACCACGGCGATGGAGTGCGGCAGCTCGTCGCGTACGCCCTCCAGCGCGGCCTCCCGGATCAGCTCGGCGACCATGACCTGCTCGGGCTCGTCGGTGAGGTCGCCCTCGGGGTAGAGCGCGGGGCCCTCGGGCAGGAGCGGGACGAGGAGGTCGGCGAGCAGGTCGACCTGCTTGTCGCCGGTGGCCGACACCGGGACGATCTCGGCCCAGGTGATGCCCAGCTCCTGGCCGAGCTGGTCGACGGCGATGAGCTGCTCGGCGAGGGTCTTGCCGTCCACCAGGTCGGTCTTGGTGACGACGGCGACCTTCGGGGTCTTCTTGATCCCGGCGAGTTCCTTGGCGATGAAGCGGTCGCCGGGGCCGAGCTTCTCGTTGGCGGGCAGACAGAAGCCGATCACGTCGACCTCGGCCCACGTGGTGCGCACCACGTCGTTGAGCCGCTCGCCGAGGAGGGTGCGCGGCTTGTGCAGGCCCGGGGTGTCGACCAGGATCAGCTGGGCGTCCGGCCGGTGCACGATGCCCCGCACGGTGTGCCGGGTCGTCTGCGGGCGGTTGGAGGTGATCGCCACCTTCTGCCCGACCAGAGCGTTCGTGAGGGTGGACTTGCCCGCGTTGGGGCGGCCCACGAAACAGGCGAAGCCCGCCCGGTGTGCGGCCTCGGACGTTTCCGACGGCTCGGATGACTGACTGCGAACGCTCATGGCGCCCATTGTCCCTGATCCACAGGGCCCCGCCGCACCAGTGCCCCGGCACCCGCGCGGAACGCGGGCGTCCGGGGCCCGGCGCCCGCGGGGCTCAGCCCGCGGTGAGCGTCTCCCGGACCTCGCCGTCGGGTCCGGCCACCAGTACCGGCGTCCCGGGGCCGCCCAGGTCCCGTACGGCCGCCCGGTCCTCGTCGGAGACAGCGCCGGCGCCGGTCACCACGGCCGCCGCCTCCAGCGAGGTCGCGCCGGAGGCCACCGCCATCGCCACCGCCGTGCGCAGCGCGCTGAGGTTCAGGGAGTCCAGGGCGACGGTGCCGGCCACGTACGTACGGCCGGTCTCGTCGCGCACGGCGGCGCCCTCGGGCACCTGGTTGCGGGCCCGGGCGGAACGGGCCAGGGTGACGATCTTCTGGTCCTCGGGGGCGAGGGGGGCGAGCGCGCTGCTGTCGGTCATGGGGTGAGCATACGAAAGCGTCCGTCGCCGGTGAGACGCCACAGGGAGGTGACCTCTCCGGCCCTGGCCGCGTGGAGGGGATCGGCGGTGTCCCTCGCCCGTGGGTGCCGGGGCCGGATGTCGGTCCGGTCCAGCACGCGCAGGCCCGCCGCCTCGATGCGGGCCAGGAGTTCGGCGCGGGTACGGAGCCCGAGGCGCTCGGCGAGGTCCGACAGGATCAGCCAGCCCTCGCCGCCCGGTGCGAGGTGGCCGGCGAGGCCGTCCAGGACGTCGCGGAGCATGCCGCCGCCGGGGTCGTAGACGCCCTGCTCCAGGGCGGAGGTGGGCCGGGCGGGGAGCCAGGGCGGGTTGCAGACGACGAGGTCGGCGCGTCCGTCGGGGAACAGGGCGGGACCCACGACGTCGACGCGCCCGGTGAGGCCCAGCCGGCGGACGTTGTCGCGGGCGCAGGCCAGGGCGCGCGGGCTGCTGTCGGTGGCGACGACCCGGTCGATGCCCCGGCGGGCCAGGACGGCGGCGAGCACTCCCGTCCCCGTACCGAGGTCGAACGCGGTACGGCGGCCCGCGCGACGGCCCGGTGCCGGCGCGGGCAGGGGTGCCTGGGCGACGAGGTCGACGTACTCGCCCCTGACCGGGGAGAAGACGCCGTAGTGCGGATGGACGCGGGCGCCGAGGGCCGGTACCTCCACGCCCTTCGTGCGCCACTGGTGGGCTCCGATGACGCCGAGCAGTTCGGTGAGGGAGACGGCCATCGGCCCGGACGGCGGGCCGTACGCCTCGGCGCAGGCCCGGCGTACGTCGGGGGCCCGGCGCAGGTCCAGGCGGTAGTCGTCCCCCAGCAGGACGAGGAGCCTGCCCAGCACGCGGGCGCGGTGGCCGCGGGCCCTGCGGTACTGGTGGAAGGAGTCGGCGGGGTTCTCCCCCGGCCGGGGAGGTTTCCGGTCGACGCGGCGGCCCATCGCCCGCAGCAGTTGCCGTGCGCCGGGGAAGTCGCCCCGCCACAGCAGGGCGGTGCCTTCACAGGCCAGCCGGTGGGCCGTGGCGGCGTTCAGGCGGTCGTCGGCGCCGATGACGCGGGCCGGAGGCGGTGCGGCGCTCTCGGAGTGCCAGCGGGCGGAGCGGGGGGTGTTCGTCTCGGTCCAGTGGATGGTGTTCACCACGTACTCCTCGTGAGTGGACGTGCGGGGGCGCGAAGAGCACTTCGACGAGGAGCAGGGGCAGGGGCAGCCGGCCCGTGCGCGGCACGGGCGGGTCGGTCGGGGCGGGCCGGGCTACCGCTCCTGCGTCGAAGCGCGGGAGGGGGAGTCGCCGAGCACCATGCCGAGCGTCATGACCAGTCCTTCCGGAGAGACGGTGTGCGGGCTCAGGGGCGGTCGAGGCGGAGGCGGTCGGCGCGCGGCAGGCCGGCGACGACCAGGTCGTAGGAGTCCTCGACCAGCTCCCGGACCAGGCGGTCCGGGAGGTCGCCGTCGGCCGTGACCGTGTTCCAGTGCCGTTTGTTCATGTGCCAGCCGGGGACGATCAGGTCCGGGTGCTCGCGGCGCAGGCGGACCGCGTCGTCCGGGTCGCACTTGAGGTTGACGGTGAGCGGGCGCGCGTCCAGGGCCGTCAGGGCGAACATCTTGCCCAGCACCTTGAAGACGGAGAACTCGGGGCCGAAGGGGAAGTCCTCCACGGCCGCGCCGAAGGAGAGGCAGAACGCGCGCAGGTCCCGTGGGTTCATTCCGGCTCCGCCAGGACCGTCACGATCTTGTTGCGGCGGCCTGCGGCGGCCTCCGCCGTCAGGCGCAGGGTCCGGCCGTCGGGCAGGTCGACCGGGGCCGACGCCCCGGCGATCGGCACCCGGCCCAGGGACTTGGCGAGCAGGCCGCCGACGGTCTCCACGTCCTCGTCGTCGAACGCCTCCAGGCCGTACAGCTCGCCCAGGTCGCCGATGTCGAGGCGGGCGGTGACCCGGTAGCGGTCCTCGCCGAGGTCCTGGACCGGCGGGAGTTCGCGGTCGTACTCGTCGGTGATCTCGCCGACGATCTCCTCCAGGATGTCCTCGATGGTGACGATGCCGGCGGTGCCGCCGTACTCGTCGATGACGACGGCGACGTGGTTGCGGTCCTTCTGCATGTCGCGCAGCAGGTCGCCGGCGTTCTTGGTGTCGGGCACGAAGTACGCGGGGCGCATCGCCGTCGACACCAGCTCGCTCTCGGCGTCCCGGCTGATGTGCGTCTTGCGGGCCAGGTCCTTCAGGTACACGATGCCGACGATGTCGTCCTCGCTGTCGCCGGTGACCGGTATCCGGGAGAAACCGGAGCGCAGGGCGAGGGTGAGGGCCTGGCGGATGGTCTTGTAGCGCTCGATGACGACGAGGTCGGTGCGCGGGACCATGACCTCCCGTACCAGGGTGTCGCCCAGCTCGAAGACGGAGTGCACCATGCGGCGCTCCTCGGCCTCGATGAGCGACTCCTTCTCGGCGAGGTCGACCAGCGCGCGCAGCTCCGCCTCGGAGGCGAAGGGGCCCCGGCGGAAGCCCTTGCCGGGGGTGAGGGCGTTGCCGATGAGGATGAGCAGGGGCGGGATCGGGCCCATGATCCTGGCCAGCGGGACCAGGACGTACGCCGCCGCGGTGGCCGTGTTCAGCGGGTGCTGGCGGCCGATGGTGCGCGGCGAGACGCCGACGGCGACGTACGACACCAGCACCATCACGGCGATGGCGATCAGCAGGGCCTCGGTGGTGTTGCTGAACTCGTTGAGGCAGCCGTAGGTGACGAGCGCGGCGGCGGCCATCTCGCAGGCGACGCGGACCAGCAGCGCCACGTTGAGGTAGCGGGTGGGGTCGGCGGCGACCTTGGCGAGCTTGGCGCTGCCGCGCCGCCCGGACCGTACGGCCTCCTCGGCGCGGAAGCTGGAGACGCGGGCGAGCCCGGCCTCCGCGCTCGCGGCGAGCCAGGCGACGACGATCAGGGCGACGGCGCCGGCGATGAGCGGCAGGCTCATGAGACGGTCGGGGCCGGGGACGGGCCGGTCAGGCCCTTCTCCGCGCGCCAGCCGTCCACGATGGCCGCCTGGAGGCCGAACATCTCGGCCTTCTCGTCCGGTTCCTCGTGGTCGTAGCCGAGCAGGTGCAGCACACCGTGGACGGTGAGCAGTTGCAGCTCCTCGTCCATGGTGTGCCGCGTCTCGGCCTCCTTGCCCTGCTTCTCGGCGACCTCGGGGCAGAGCACGATGTCGCCGAGCAGGCCCTGCGGCGGCTCGTCGTCGTCCTTGGACGGCGGACGCAGCTCGTCCATCGGGAAGGACATGACATCGGTGGGGCCGGGGAGGTCCATCCACTGGATGTGGAGCTGCTCCATGGCGTCGGCGTCCACGACGATCACCGAGAGCTCGGAGAGCGGGTGGATGCGCATCCGCGCGAGCGCGTAGCGGGCGATGTCGAGGATCGCCTGCTCGTCGACCTCGGTTCCGGACTCGTTGTTGACGTCGATCGACATGGTCGTGCTGGTCTACTTCCCCTGGGTGCCCTTGGCGCCGGAGGACTTGGCGCGCGGCTTGTGCGCGCCGTTCTCGGTGCCGTGGTCGCTGTCGTACTTCTCGTAGGCGTCGACGATACGGCCCACCAGCTTGTGCCGGACGACGTCCTGGGAGGAGAGCCGGGAGAAGTGGACGTCGTCCACCCCGTCCAGGATGTCCTGGACCTGGCGCAGCCCGGACTTGGTGCCGCCCGGCAGGTCGACCTGGGTCACGTCACCCGTGATCACGATCTTCGAGTCGAAGCCGAGGCGGGTGAGGAACATCTTCATCTGCTCGGGGCTGGTGTTCTGGGCCTCGTCCAGGATGATGAAGGCGTCGTTGAGGGTGTTGTGCGTCAGCAGGTAGTCCTGGGTGACGTACAGCGAGTCCTCGGCCGCGACCTGGATGCAGACGGTCTCCTCCCGGCCCGCGGGCTCGATGCTGTCGATGAAGCGCATCGGGCGTCCGCCGCCTCCCGCCGCGTGGTACTTGTCGCGCTTGCGGGCGAGGCGGAAGGGCTCGATGCCCTCGGGGAGACGGATGTCGATGATGTGGGCGTCGTGCCGGTAGGCGACCTCCCGGCCCCTCGCGAGACCGGGCTTACGGCCCTCGGCAGCCCTGCGGCGGGTGTACGCGACCCCGCCCAGTGACCTCACCAGCGCGATCACGTCGTCGCGCAGGAGAACCGAGGTCGTCGTGTATTGGATGCGGCAGGTGCGGTCCGTCTGAGTGACCGGTCCTCCATCGGAGTCGAGCAGGCCCTGGAGCACGGCCAGTCGGACTTCGGCGGAGTTCTCGAGATAGTCGTCCGGCACGTACTTGGTGTGGGAGCGGAGGCGCAGGAGCTCCAGGTCACGAAGAAGCCGCGTGACCGGGTTCTCCAGGGTGACCACGTCACCCGGCGACTTGATCCGGTTGAGGGCGTAGTCGGGTCCGCCTCGGTGGCGTGCCCTGATACCAGGGATCGCCGCTTCGAGAGCCTGCGCCAGCTCAGGGTCTTCTGTCGCGAACGACGGGGTGGTGGATCCGGTCAGACAGCCGTCACCCAGCAGCAGTCCCAGGGCGTACGGGTCCATGGGAACATCACGTTCGGGAAGCTGGACCGGTGCTGTGAGGAGGGGCAGCTCGTACCGGCGTGCGTGTGCCGCGCGCAGGTTGCCGATCATCTCTTGCGTCTCCAGGACGTGCCAGGGCTTGTCGCGGCGCTTGTCGGCCGCCGTGCGGACCGTCCACAAGTGTTCGCCGCAGCACAAGGTCCAGGAGCCGTCCTGGGCACTGACTCGGTAGATGTCCTTCTCGCCCTGCGGATAGACACCAAGGACCGGAGTGGGCTTGCCGTCGGAGCCGACGACCAGGTCACCCACCTGGAGGTCGCCGATGGGGCGCCAGCCATCCGGTGTCAGAACCTTTGTGAAGGTCGGCTGTGCACGACCGCGCATGTATGCCAGCGGCGCCACCTCGATCGTGCCGGCCGCCATCAGCCGGGGGATCGAGTCCGGGTCGATCATGTCGTGCAGGGCGTCGTAGAGCGGGCGCAGGTAGGGGTCGATCTTCTCGTAGAGGGTGCCGGGCAGGAAGCCCAGGCGCTCGCCGGCCTCGACCGCGGGGCGGGTCAGGATGATGCGGTTGACCTGCTTGGACTGGAGGGCCTGGACGGCCTTGGCCATGGCCAGGTAGGTCTTGCCGGTGCCGGCGGGGCCGATGCCGAAGACGATGGTGTGCTTGTCGATGGCGTCGACGTACCGCTTCTGGTTGAGCGTCTTGGGGCGGATGGTGCGGCCTCGCGAGGACAGGATGTTCTGCGTGAGCACCTCGGCCGGGGTCTCCTGGCCGTCGCTCTCCCCGTTCTCGCTCGCCTTGAGCATGGCGATCGAGCGTTCCACTGCGTCCTCCGTCATCGGCTGCCCGGTGCGGAGCACCAGCATCATCTCGTCGAACACGCGCTGAATGAGGGCGACGTCCGCAACGTCGCCGGTCGCGCTGATCTCGTTGCCCCGGACGTGGATGTCGGCCGCCGGGAATGCCTTCTCGATCACGCGCAGCAGGGAGTCTCCGGACCCCAGGACGGTCACCATGGGGTGCTGGGCGGGGACGGTGAACCGTGCACTCGCCTGCCGCTGCGCGGGGGTGTGAGCTGTGGGTGTCTGAGTCATGGGCCGGCGCTCAAGGCCTGCGGTTCCTCCTCGTCATGGCCGCACGCTGAGGGCGGCCTCGCGTGTTCCAGGGTACGACGGTGGACTGACAACACCGTAGGAGTTTTCGTATCACCGCGGTCCGCCCGCTCCGGGCCGCTACGGTTCGCTCGCTCCGGGCCGCTCAGCGCAGTCGCTCACTGCGGTCGGCGGAAGCCGATCGTGGGGACCGCGCGGCGCAGCGGCCACGGGCGGGCCGCGTGGCAGGGGCCGCCGTCGGGCACGAGGTCGGCCAGGAAGGCGTACCGGGACAGGGCCGCCGGGTCCTGGTCGTCGACGGACTGGACCTCGCGCCACCAGGCGCCGACCTCGGACCAGCCGGGCGCGGACAGGGAGCCGCCGAACTCCTGGACGGAGAGGGCGGCGGTCAGCCCGGCGAAGGCGAGGCGGTCGGCGAGCGGCCAGCCGGCCAGGGTGCCGGTGACGAACCCGGCGACGAAGACGTCCCCGGCGCCGGTCGGGTCGAGGGCCTCCACGGCGATGGCGGGGACCTCGGCGGTCTCCCCCGTGCGCCGGTCCACCGCGTAGGCGCCCTCTGCGCCGAGGGTGACGACGGCCAGCGGTACGTGCTCGGTGAGGGCGTGGGCGGCGGCGCGCGGGCAGTCGGTGCCGGTGTAGCGCATCGCCTCCTCGGCATTGGGCAGGAACGCCTCGCAGTGCGCCAGGTCGGGCAGGGCGGCCAGGTCCCAGGCGCCGGTGTCGTCCCAGCCGACGTCGGCGAAGACGCGGGTGCCGTGCGCGGCGGCCCGGGCGATCCAGGGGGCGCGGACGCCGGGGGCGAGGGAGGCGACGGCGCCGCGCGCGCGTGGGGGGCAGCCGGGGGCGGGCTGTTCCTCGGCGGGGGCCTCGTGGCCGTGGGAGACCATCGTGCGTTCGCCCTCGTACGCCATGGAGACCGTGACCGGGGAGTGCCAGCCGGGGACGGTGCGGGAGGGGGTCAGGTCGATGCCCTCGCCCTGTTCGAGGGCGTCCCAGCAGTAGTCGCCGTAGTGGTCGTCGCCGAAGGCCGCGGCGAGCGAGGTGCGCAGGCCGAGGCGGGCCAGGGCGGTGGCCATGTTGGCGACGCCGCCGGGACTCGAACCCATCCCGCGGGCCCAGGACTCGGTGCCGCGCACCGGGGCGGAGTCGAGGCCGGTGAAGATGATGTCGAGGAAGACGGTGCCGGTGAGGTAGACGTCGACGGGCGGGTCGCCGGGGGCGCGCAGGGCGGCCAGCGGGTCGGCCGACGGGCCGGCACCCGGGTGCCGGTGATGCCCCTCTCCGAAGGGCGCGATGGACGCGGTCACGTGAGCGCTCCCTGACGTGGTGCGGATGCAGGCCAGTGTGCACCACGGCACCGACAGTGCGTCGGCCGTCGCGCCGGGCGCCGGGGCGGTCCGGGGCGGATCGGTGCGCGTACCGCGCGAGGTGCAGGGCGGGCGCCGGTCGACCCCTGGTGGTGTCCGGGGTTCCGTCGACCGCTGGATGCCGGGTGCGTCGGCCGGGACCTGGCTTCCTCTCCTGTGACGCGGGCGCGGTGACCGCCGAGGCCGCGCCGGCGTCCCCGGCATCGTCGGCGTTGCGCCGCGCTACGACAACCCCGTCCAGGACGCGATCAGTTGCCCGGCACCGGTGGCCCGGCTGACGCCCGCGCACGAGCGGCGGATCGTCGCGGTGACGCGGGAGATCCGGGCGAAAGTGGAGGCATCCGTTCCGGGCGGGAACGGGTCGGTCGACCGGTGGCAGCGCCCACTGCTACCCGGCTTCCCGGTATGCAAACCATACAGTGACCTAGATCACATCATCTGGTTTCGCTCGCGCCTGCCCGCGCTTGATACAAATTGCCCGCGCGCCTGTCAATCAAAGGTCGCAGTCTCTCCTTTCTTTGCACTTCCCTGACCGCTTCCTTTCGCATGCCTTGGGAACGCCCGTGTTCGCCCGCACCACCCCCTGGCCCCTCGTCGCCCTTTTCACGGCCGGGTACCTCGCCCCGTACCTGCTGCCCACCACCGTCGGCAGACTGGACGCCGGGCTCCCCCTGACCGCCACCCAGGCCGGTGCCGTCGGCAGCGCGCTGCTGCTCAGCTCGGCGTCGGCCGGATTCCTGCTCGCCTCCCGCGTGGAGCGGGCCGGCGCCCGGACCCTGGCCCGGCTGGGCCTCGCCCTGGCCGCCCTCGGCTACGGCGCCGCCGCGCTCACCGCCTCCGTACCGGCCGTCGTGGCCGGCGCGGTCGTGGGCGGGTTCGGGTCGGGTACGGCGACGACGGTCGCCGCCACCCGGATCGCCGCGGAGAAGGACCCCCACCGGGCGTCCACGCTCGGCCTGTTGTCCGTCTCCGCGCTGGCCGCCGCCGTCTACCTGACCGTCCCGCACCTCGGGTCCGGGCACGGGCTGCCGCTGGCCGCCATAGCGCTGACCGCGCTGGCCGTGTGGCCGCTGACCGGCCGACTGCCCGGCCCGACCCGGGACGTGACGGCCGGTCACGAGCGGGCCCCGCTCCCCCGCCGCCGCTCCGGACTGGTCCTCGCCGGCGCGATGGTGTGCTGGTCGCTCGCGCAGAACTCCCTGTGGGGCGTGAGCAGCCGGATCGGCCTGGAACAGGCGCACCTCGGCGAGGCCGCGCTCGGCGCGGTCCTCGCGGCGGCGCTGGGCGCGGGACTGGTCGGGGTGCTGACCGCCGGGGCGCTCGGCGCCCGGCTGGGGCGCGCGGTGCCGGTGGGCGCCGGGACGGTGCTGATCGCCGGGTGCATCGCGCTGACCGCGTCCGCGACCGGGCCCGTCTCCTTCACTGCCGGGGAGATCGTCTGGAACACCCTCTACCCGGTGGTGCTGTCCTACCTGATCGGCCTCGCCGCCTCGCTCGACCCGCGCGGCCGGTGGGCGGTGCTCATCGGGTCGGCGTCCTCGCTGGGCACCTCGGCCGGGCCGCTGACCGGCAGTGTGCTGGCCGCGCAGGCCGGGTTCGCCGGCATGGGCGTGGTCCTCGGCGCCGGGCTGCTGCTGATCGCCGTGCCGATGACGGCCGTGGCCCTGCACACCGGCGGGCGTCCGCTGCTGCCCGGCGCGGTCCGCCGGCGCGGCGGTCACGCGGCCGCCGTGGTCGCCGCGACCACCGGCACGCCGAGCGGGGCGGTGCCGGAGGTCGGGGCGCCGGAGCAGCCGGTCGTGGAGATCCCGGTGGACGGCGCGGCCGTTCCCGTCCGGCGGGCCTACGGCACGGCGGGACCCCACCAGCAGGGCCCCTCGGCCGGGTGAGCTAGGAGAAGACGTACGCCTCCACCTCGGCGAGGTACGTGGCCCGCAGCTCCTCGTCGTCCTCCAGGAAGGAGGCGAGGAAGGAGTTGCGGGCCAGTTCGCGCAGGCGGTCCTCGGTGAGGCCCAGGGTGTCCCGTACGGCGTCGAAGTTGTCGCCCGCGTAGCCGCCGAAGTAGGCCGGGTCGTCGGAGTTGACCGTGCACAGCAGCCCGGCGTCGAGCAGGGCGGGCAGCGGGTGGTCGGCGAGGGTGTCGACGGTGCGCAGCCGGACGTTGGACAGGGGGCAGAGGGTGAGCGGGACGCGGTCCCGTACCAGGCGCTCCACCAGGGCCGGGTCCTCGGCGCAGCGCAGGCCGTGGTCGATGCGTTCGACGCCGAGCACGTCCAGGGCCTCGGTGATGTAGGCCGGCGGGCCCTCCTCGCCGGCGTGCGCGACCCGGCGCAGACCGAGGGCCGCGGCCTCGGCGTAGACCTCGCGGAACTTGGCCGGCGGGTGGCCGACCTCGGCGGAGTCCAGACCGATGCCGGTGATGCGGTCCAGGTAGGGGCGGGCGGCGGTCAGCGTCTCCAGGGCCGCGTCGGCGGGCTGGTCGCGCAGGAAGCACAGGATCAGCCGGGTGGAGACGCCGTGGTTCTCCCGGCTGCGGCCGAGCGCCCGCCACAGCCCCTCGACGACCGTGCCCAGCGGGACGCCCCGGGCGGTGTGCGCCTGCGGGTCGAAGAAGATCTCCGCGTGCCGCACGCCCTGCGCGGCGGCGCGGGCCAGGTAGGCGTCGGCGAGGTCCTCGAAGTCCCGCTCGGTGCGCAGCACCGCCATCAGCTCGTAGTACAGGTTCAGGAAGGACTGGAGGTCGGCGAAACGGTACGCCTCGCGCAGGGCCTCGGTGTCCGGGTAACGCAGGGCGACACCGTTGCGGGCGGCCAGCTCGAAGGCCAGCTCCGGCTCCAGGGTGCCTTCGATGTGCAGGTGCAGTTCAGCTTTGGGCAGGGGCATCACAGAATGGTACGGGGACTTTACCGACGTTTCGGAACCGGCACCCGCAGCAGGTCACGGGCCACGGTCAGCTCGCCCTCGTACCCGGCGGCCCGCGCCTGCCGCTCGAACTCCTCCGGTTCGGAGTAGCGCTGGCTGAAGTGGGTGAGGACGAGGTGGCGCACCCCGGCGTCGCGGGCCACGCGGGCCGCCTGCCCCGCGGTGAGGTGGCCGTGCTCGACGGCGAGGGTCTCGTCCTCGTCGAGGAAGGTCGACTCGATGACCAGCAGGTCGCAGCCGTCGGCGAGCGCGTACACGCCGTCGCAGAGGCGGGTGTCCATGACGAACGCGAACCGCTGGCCCCGGCGGACCTCGCTGACCTCGTCCAGGGAGACCCCGTTCAGCGCACCCTCGCGCTGGAGGCGGCCGACGTCCGGGCCCTGGATGCCGTGCGCGGCGAGCCGGTCGGGCAGCATGCGGCGGCCGTCGGGCTCGGTGAGGCGGTAGCCGTAGGACTCCACGGGATGCGAGAGGCGGTGGGCGTCGAGGGTGTAGGCGGGGGTGCGGGCCAGGACCCCGTCCGTGTCCACCGGGGCCTCGGTGAGGGCGACCGTCTCGCGGTAGGCGGTGGCGTACCGGAGGCGGTCGAAGAAGCGCTGCCCGGAGCGGGGGTAGTGGGCGGTGACCTCGTGCGGGACGCGGTCGAGGTTGATGCGCTGGATCACACCGGCCAGGCCCAGGCTGTGGTCGCCGTGGAAGTGGGTGACGCAGATCCGGTTCAGGTCGTGGGCGGCGACCCCGGCGCGCAGCATCTGGCGCTGGGTGCCCTCGCCGGGGTCGAACAGGATGCCCTCGCTGTCCCAGCGGAGCAGGTAGCCGTTGTGGTTGCGGTGGCGGGTCGGGACCTGGCTGGCGGTGCCGAGGACGACGAGTTCGCGTACGGACAAGGCTTATCCGGGGGGCCACTGGAGGCCGCGGCCGCCGAGGACGTGGGCGTGCGTGTGCCAGACGGTCTGGCCGGCGCCGGCGCCGGTGTTGAAGACGATGCGGTAGCTGTCCAGCTTCTCGTCGTCGGCGACGGCCTGGGTCTCGCGCAGCACGTCGGCGGCGAGTTCCGGGGCGCCGGCGGCGAGGGCGGCGGCGTCCTTGTAGTGGGCCTTGGGGATCACCAGGACGTGGGTGGGCGCCTGGGGGTTGATGTCGCGGAAGGCGACGGTCGTCTCCGTCTCGCGGACGACGGTCGCCGGGATCTGGCCGGCGACGATCTTGCAGAAGAGGCAGTCTTCCTGGGGGTCCCCTGGCATGTGCGGGTCTCCTTCGGGCGGGTCAGGTGGTGATCGTAAGCGTATCGTCGCCGGGTGCGGACGCCCCCTGGGTGCCCCTAGGAGGGCAGGCCCGGGGGTGTCTTCGCCGGTGCCGTCTCCAGAGCCTCGAGTGCCAGCCGCACCGCCTCGTCCAACTGGGGGTCCCTGCCCGCCGCGTGGTCCTGCGGGCGGTGCTCCACCTCCACGTCCGGGTCGACGCCGTGGTTCTCCACGCCCCACTCGTAGCCCTCCAGCCAGAAGGCGTACTTCGGCTGGGTGACCAGCGTGCCGTCGACCAGCTGGTAGCGGCTGTCGATGCCGATGACGCCGCCCCAGGTGCGGGTGCCGACGACGGGGCCGAGGCCGAGGGCCTTGATCGCGGCGTTGACGATGTCGCCGTCGGAGCCGGAGAACTCGTTGGCGACGGCGACGACCGGGCCGCGCGGGGCGTCCTGCGGATAGCTGTAGGGCCGCATGCCGCGCGGCACGCCCCAGCCGACGATGCGGCGGGCCAGTTTCTCGACGACCAGCTGGGAGGTGTGGCCGCCGCGGTTCTCCCGGACGTCGACGACCAGGCCCTCGCGGGCGACCTCGACGGCCAGGTCGCGGTGGATCTGGGCCCAGCCGGGGGCCTGCATGTCGGGGACGTGGAGGTAGCCGAGCCGGCCGCCGGACAGTTCGTGGACGCGGGCCCGGCGGCCGGCGACCCAGGCGTGGTAGCGCAGGGGTTCCTCGTCGGCGACGGGGACGACCACGACGTGCCGGGCCTCGCCGCCGCCGGCGGGCAGGACGGTCAGCTCGACCGCGGTGCCCGCCGTGCCGACGAGGAGCGGACCGGGGCCGGTGACCGGGTCGACGGGGCGGCCGGAGACGGCGACGATCGCGTCCCCGGCGCGTACCGCGACGCCGGGTGCGGCGAGCGGGGAGCGGGCGTGCGGGTCGGAGGTCTCCGAGGGCAGCACGTGGTCGACGCGCCAGGTGCCGTCCTCGTGGCGGGAGAGGTCGGCGCCGAGCAGGCCCTGCCGGGCGCCGTGGCCGTGGCCGCCGCGCGGGACGACGTAGGCGTGCGAGGTGCCCAGTTCGCCCTGCACCTCCCAGAGGAGGTCGACCAGGTCGTCGTGGGTGGCGACGCGGTCGAGGACGGGGCGGTAGCGGTCCAGTACGCCGTCCCAGTCGACGCCGCTCATGTCGGGCCGCCAGAAGTGGTCCCGCATGACGCGGCCGGTCTCCTCGTACATCTGCCGCCACTCGGCGGCCGGGTCGACGGTCCCCAGGACGCGGGAGAGGTCGACGGTGATGTTGGTGTCGCTGTCGTCGTCGTTCGAGGCGCGGCGGTCGCTGGGGACGACCTTGAGGCGGCCGTCGGTCCACAGCAGGACGCGTTTGCCGTCGCCGCTGACGGTGAAGCGGTCGGCGTCCGAGGCCAGGTGCTCGACGCGCTGCTGGGCGAGGTCGTAGCGCTCCAGCTCCGGGCCCGGGTCGGGGTCCTCGGGGGTGGCCCGGGAGGCGCCGAGGACGCCGGTGACCGGGTGGCGCAGCCACAGCACGCCGTCCTTGGCGGCGCGCAGGCCGGAGTAGCGGGCGGCCTCGACCGGGAAGGGCACGATCCGGTCGGCGAGTCCTTCGAGGTCGACGCGGGTGGTGGGGGCGCCCTCGCTGTCGGGGGTGCCCTCCTTGTCGGCGGCCTCGAAGGGGCGGCCGTGGCGCTGCGGGCCGAACGGCGACGGTGTCGTCGCGGCCAGCGTGATCAGGTGCGGGCGGGTGCCCTCGACGAAGCCCAGGTCGAAGACGTGCTCGTCGTAGACCGGGTCGAAGGAGCGGGTGGACAGGAACGCCAGGTGCTTGCCGTCGAGGGTGAAGGCGGGGGCGTAGTCCTGGAAGCGCAGCGGGGTCGCCTCGGTGACCGTGAGGTCGGTGGTGTTGGCGAGCTTGAGCTGGGACAGGGGGCGGGGCCCCGGGTGGGACCAGGCCAGCCAGGCGGAGTCGGGCGAGAAGACCAGGCCCCGGGCGTCGCCGTCCTCGCTGCGGTCGACCTCGCGGACCTCGCCGGTGGCCCGCTCGACGAGCAGCACCCGGCCGTCGTGGGAGGCGACGGCGGCCTTGCTGCCGTCGGGGGCCATCGCGAGGCCGAGGACGCGGCCGAGCTGTCCGGCGGCGAGGCGGCGCGGGGTGGCGCCGGGCAGCAGGCCGGTGGCGGGCGCGAACTCCAGGGCGTCCTCGCCCTCGGCGTCGGTCACCCACACCGCCCACTGCTCGCCGTCGGCGCGGAAGGCGCGCGGCAGCCGGGCCCGGACGCCGGGGGTGGCGGCCAGCGCGCGGGCGGGTCCGGAGCGGTGGGTGACCCAGTGCACGCCGCCACGGACGGCGACGGCGCTGCCGCGCCCGGTGTGGTCGGGGGAGGCGGAGCCGAACCAGCGGGCGGCGTCGACCGGGTAGGGCTGGAGGTCGACGCGCGGGCCGCCGAGCCGTACGTCGAGGCGGCGGGGCTCGGCGCCGTCCAGGTCGTCCAGCGTCCACAGCTCACCGGCGCTGGAGTAGACGACCCGGGTGCCGTCGGTGGCCGCGTGCCGGGCGTAGAAGCCGTCGAGGGGGGTGTGGCGGCGCAGGTCGGTGCCGTCGGCGAGGGAGGAGTACACCGCGCCGGTGCCCTCGTGGTCGGAGAGGAACGCGAGCCTCCCCCAGTCTCGGCTGCGCTCGACCGGGGGGACCCCCATCCCGACCCAGAAGGGGTACTCGATGTTGCCGTCGAGGTCCTGGTGCAGCCGTACGAACTCGCCGTCGTCCTCGGCGTCGATCCACAGCTTGCCCGCCGTGCCGCCCCGGTACCGCTTCCACCAGGCGGCCTCGCGGCCCATCGGGGCGGACAGCAGCACGGTGTGCGGGCCGAACGCGACGTCGCCGACGGGGCCGTAGGGCAGGGTCTCGGCGGGGCCGCCGTCCAGCGGGACCGCGCGGGCCCAGGTGCGGCGCAGGCTGGCCTGGCCGTAGGTGCTGATGGCCAGCACCCGGCCGTCCGGCAGCCAGCCGCGGACCTGGGTCCTGCTGCCCCAGTACGTCAGCCGCCGGGACGGGCCGCCCTCGACCGGCGCGACGTGCACCTCGGGGGCGCCGTCCCGGGTGGAGGTCCAGGCGACCGTGGTGCCGTCGGGCGAGATGCGCGGCTGGGTGACGGGGGTGTTGTCGGCGCTGACCCGCCAGGCGCGTCCCCCGTCGAGGGGCGCGAGCCACACGTCGTCCTCGGCGGTGAAGGCGGTCAACTCACCGTGTGGATGCGGGAACCGGAGGTAGGCAGCAGCTGCGGACTGAGTCACCCCCTCACCCTAAGCAGCGGCGGCGGCGCGGGACAGGGGTTTGGATCACTTGCCCTCGGGCCAGCACTCGGGGCGGGTCTGGCAGTAGACGGTCTTGGTGACGGTCACGGTGACGGTGGGCCCCGGTCCGTTCCGCGTCGGGTCGCTGTTCACCGGCGGGGTGGGGGTGGCGTCGCAGTCGCCCAGCCCGCTGACCCGGAACCGTTCCTTGCCGTCGACCTTGGCGGTGAGTTCGCCGCGCACGCAGGAGCCCTCGACGACGCGGGTGACGTGGCCGTCGACGGCGATGTCCTTGCCGTCGTCGGTCTGCCCCTCGCAGTCGACCTCCGCCACGGTCCGCTCCCCCGCGGAGGGGCTCGCGCCGCCGTCGTAGGACGCGTTGCAGGTGATCCACCGCACGCCCGTGTCCCGTCGCTCCAGTTCGCGGGTGACCGTCTCGTCGGTGGTGTACGCCACCGACGCGGAACTCACGCCGGCGGGATCGCAGGCCACCACGGAGCCGACGGCCACCACGGCCAGTACGGCGGCCGGCACCCCGCGCCGCCCGAGCCGAAGACGCCTCAAAACCCCCATGCGGGCAGACTGCCACCGACGGGGGCGGGGCGGTAGGGCGCATACGGCCACTCCGCACCACCCCGGCGCGGTCAGCCCCAGCGACCCGTGCGCCCCAGGAGCAGGGCGGCGGCGGCGGTTCCCGCGGTCGAGGTGCGCAGGACAGTGGGGCCGAGCACGTACGGCCGGGCGCCCGCCTCCTGGAAGAGCGCCAACTCCTCCGGGGAGACGCCGCCTTCGGGGCCGACAACGAGCACGATGTCGCCGGTTGCCGGGAGTTCGGCGGTGGCCAGGGGGATCTCGCCGGTCTCGTGGAGTACGGCGGCGAAGTCGGCGTCGGTCAGAAGGGAGGCAACCCGCTTGGTCGTCGCCGCGTCCGCGACCTCGGGGAAGCGGACCCGGCGGGACTGCTTGCCGGCCTCCCGGGCGGTGGCCCGCCACTTGGCGAGCGCCTTGAGGCCCCGGTCGCCCTTCCACTGCGAGACGCACCGGGACGCCGTCCAGGGCACGATCGCGTCGACGCCGACCTCGGTCATCGTCTCGACGGCCAGCTCCCCCCGGTCGCCCTTGGGCAGGGCCTGGACGACGGTGATACGGGGCTGGGGCGCGGGCTCCTCGACGACGGACTCCAGGTCCATGACGACCAGGCGGTCCTTGCCCTCGGCGGCCTTGACGACGCCCTCGGCCCAGTGGCCGCGCCCGTCGGTGAGGACGACGTCCTCGCCGGGCCGCAGCCGCTTCACGGAGACGGCGTGCCGTCCCTCGGGGCCGTCGAGGACGTACTCCCCGCCGGACAGGCCGTCGAGGGAGTCGGCCACGAACACCGGTGCCGTCATCGGTCCGCTCCTCCGGTGGTGTAGTGCGACAATGCCGCCCCGGCGGCGGTGAGTTCGGACACGAGCACCTCCATGAGCTGTCCGGCGGGCAGGTCGCGGGCCATCCGGTGGCCCTGCCCCGCCCACAGGGCCAGGCCCTGCGGGTCGCCCGCCTGCGCGGCCGCCTTGCGCAGCGGCGCGGTGAGGTGGTGGACGTCCGGGTAGGCGGCGGGGGCGTAGGGGCCGTGCTCGCGCAGGAAGCGGTTGACCAGGCCGCGGGCGGGGCGTCCGGAGAAGGCGCGGGTGAGCTGGGTGCGGACGAACAGGGGGTTGGTCAGCGCGGCCTTGTGCAGGGCGTGCGCGCCGGACTCGGCGGTGGCGAGGAAGGCGGTGCCGAGCTGGGCCGCGCTCGCGCCGGCCGCCAGGACGGCGGCGATCTGGCCGCCGCGCATCAGGCCGCCGGCGGCTATGACCGGCAGGTTCACCGTCTCGCGCACCTGGGCGACCAGCGACAGCACCCCGATCCCGGAGCCGTCCGTCTCCGGGGCGTCCCGGTGGGTGCCCTGGTGGCCGCCGGCCTCGACGCCCTGCGCGATCACCGCGTCGGCGCCGGCCTCCTCGACGGCCCGGGCCTCGTCGGCGGTGGTGGCGGTGACCACGGCGAAGGTGCCGACGCGGTGCAGTGCGTCGATCACCTCGCGGCCGGGGACGCCGAAGTGGAACGACACCACCGGCACGGGGTTGTCGAGCAGCACGGCGAGCTTGGTCTCGTAGCCGTCGTCCCGGCCGCTGTCCGGGTCGCCGAGTTCCGTCCCGTACCAGGCGGCCTCGCCGGCCAGCTGGTGGGCGTAGACGCCGATGGCCGCGGGGTCGGCCGTCTCCGGCTGCGGCAGGAAGAGGTTCACGCCGAACGGGCGGCCCGTCAGGCTCCGCAGCTGCTTGATCTCCTGGTACATCCCGTCGGGCGTCTTGTACCCGGCGGCCAGGAAGCCGAGCCCGCCCGCCTCGCAGACGGCGGCGGCCAGCCGGGGCACGGAGACGCCGCCCGCCATGGGAGCCTGCACGATCGGGTACGGGAAGAGATCGGTCAGCGCGGAGGACATGACCGCATCGTGCCATGTCCTCCGGGCAGGACCGAATCCGGCCGTCCGCCCCCCGGCCGGGCTCCGCGCACCGCCGTACGGACCTGCGCCGGCGCCCGTCGAACGCCTCCTCCGGCCGCGAGAACGACCCGTCCGCTCAACGCCCGTTGAAGGCGTCCTTCAGCCGGGAGAACAGCCCCTGCTGACCCGGCTGGAACTGCCCCTGGGGCCGCTCCTCGCCACGCAGCTTGGCCAGTTCGCGCAGCAGGCGCTCCTGGTCGGGGTCGAGCTTGGTCGGGGTCTGGACCTCGACGTGCACGATGAGGTCGCCCCGGCCGCCGCCGCGCAGATGCGTGACGCCCCGGCCGTGCAGCGGGATCGACTGGCCGGACTGGGTACCGGGCCGGATGTCGACCTCCTCCAGGCCGTCCAGCGTCTCCAGCGGCACCTTGGTGCCG
This sequence comes from Streptomyces sp. NPDC090994, assembly GCF_044768905.1. Classification (NCBI taxonomy): domain Bacteria; kingdom Bacillati; phylum Actinomycetota; class Actinomycetes; order Kitasatosporales; family Streptomycetaceae; genus Streptomyces; species Streptomyces sp. NPDC090994. The sequence continues at coordinate 64,023 of NZ_JBIVWS010000010.1, read as the reverse complement.
AGCGCCGCCGCCGTCATCGGGAGGGTGACCGTGCAGTGCAGGTCGTCGCCCCGGCGCTGGAACTGGGAGTGCGGCAGCTCGTGGATCTCGACGTACAGGTCGCCGGCCGGGCCGCCACCGGGGCCGACCTCGCCCTCGCCCGCGAGCTGGATCCGGGTGCCGTTGTCGACACCGGCCGGGATCTTCACCGTCAGCGTGCGGCGGGAGCGGATGCGGCCGTCGCCCGCGCACTCGGGGCACGGCGTCGGCACGACCGTGCCGAAGCCCTGGCACTGGGGGCAGGGCCGGGAGGTCATGACCTGGCCCAGGAAGGACCGGGTGACCTGCGAGACCTCACCGCGTCCGCGGCACATGTCACAGGTCTGCGCCGAGGTGCCGGGGGCCGCGCCCTCGCCGTTGCAGGTGTTGCAGACGACGGCCGTGTCGACCTGGATGTCCTTGGTCGTACCGAAGGCGGCCTCGTCCAGCTCCACCTCGATTCGGATCATCGCGTCCTGGCCGCGGCGGGTGCGCGAACGGGGTCCCCGCTGCGACGCCGTGCCGAAGAACGCGTCCATGATGTCCGAGAAGTTCCCGAAGCCGCCCGCGCCGAAACCGCCGGCGCCGGCGCCGCCGCTCTGCGACAGGGGGTCGCCGCCGAGGTCGTAGACCTGCTTCTTCTGCGGGTCCGACAGCACCTCGTAGGCGGCGTTGATCTCCTTGAACCGCTCCTGGGTCTTCGGATCGGGGTTGACGTCCGGGTGCAGCTCGCGGGCGAGCCTCCGGAACGCCTTCTTGATCTCGTCCTGGGACGCGTCGCGGCGCACGCCGAGTACGGCGTAGTAGTCCGTGGCCACTTATGACTCCGCCAGGATCTGTCCGACGTACCGTGCCACTGCGCGTACCGCTCCCATCGTTCCCGGGTAGTCCATGCGGGTCGGTCCGACCACGCCGAGCTTGGCAACCGCCTCGCCGCCCGAACCGTAGCCCACCGACACGACGGACGTGGAGTTGAGTCCTTCATGGGCGTTCTCATGACCGATCCGTACGGTCACGCCCGGATCCTTCGCCTCGCCGAGCAGCTTGAGGAGCACGACCTGCTCCTCCAGCGCCTCCAGCACCGGCCGGATCGTGAGGGGGAAGTCATGGCCGAAGCGGGTGAGGTTGGCGGTGCCGCCGATCATCAGCCGCTCCTCGTTCTCCTCGACCAGCGTCTCCAGCAGCGTGGAGAGCACTGTGGCGACCGTACCGCGCTCCTCCGCCTCGAAGGCGTCGGGGAGGTCCTCGACCAGCGTCGGCACGTCCGTGAACCGGCGCCCCGCGACCCGGCTGTTGAGCCGCGCCCGCAGGTCCGCCACCGAGGTCTCGCCGAACGGCGACGGGCAGTCGACCATGCGCTGCTCGACCCGCCCGGTGTCCGTGATCAGCACCAGCATCAGGCGCGCGGGCGCCAGCGAGAGCAGCTCCACGTGCCGCACGGTCGAGCGGGTCAGCGACGGGTACTGCACCACGGCGACCTGCCGGGTCAGCTGCGCCAGCAGCCGCACCGTGCGGGCCACCACGTCGTCGAGGTCGACGGCGCCCTCCAGGAAGTTCTGGATCGCGCGCCGCTCCGGGGCCGTCATCGGCTTGACCCCGGCGAGCTTGTCGACGAAGAGCCGGTAGCCCTTGTCGGTGGGGATGCGCCCGGCGCTGGTGTGCGGCTGGGCGATGAACCCCTCCTCCTCCAGCGCCGCCATGTCGTTGCGCACGGTCGCCGGGGAGACGCCGAGGCTGTGCCGCTCGGTGAGGGCCTTGGAGCCGACGGGCTCCTCGGTGCCGACGTAGTCCTGGACGATGGCGCGCAGCACTTGCAGCCTTCGTTCACTGAGCATCGCGCACACCTCCCGGTCACGTCCGACCACTTCCGCCCTGGCACTCACCGCGTGCGAGTGCCAGACTTCCCCGGCCCAGTGTACGGCCGTGGGGTACACCCCCGGCAAGGGCCGCCCCGTGCTGCCGTCCCCGGCGGGCTCGCACCGTTAGCGTCGCCGCCATGACGGTGACTTGGGAAGAGCTGGGCTGGGAGCGGGTGGCGGCCGGGGTGGGGCGGCGCCGGCTGCCGGTGTGGGACTGCACGGCGGGGCTCGTGGTCGGCGGGGACGCGGCGCTGGTGGTCGACGCGGGGTCGAGCCTGGGCGAGGGCGCGCGGCTGCGCACCGAGGCGCAGCGGCTGGCCGGCCGGCGTGTGACGCATCTCGCGCTGACCCACGCCCACTTCGACCACGTCTTCGGGGCGGCGGCGTTCGCGGGGGCGGAGGTGTACGGCGCGGCGGGGGTGGACGCGGTCCTCGGCGCGGGGCGGGCGGCGCTGCGGGCGGACGCGCTGGCCAACGGCCTGGACCGGCGCCGCGCGGCGGAGGCGGTGGACGCGCTGGTGTCCGTACGGCACGAGGTGGGCGGCGAGCGGACCCTCGACCTGGGGGGCGGCCGGCGGGTGCTGCTGGCCGCCGTGGGCCCGGGGCACACGGCGCACGACCTGGCGGTCGTGGTGCCGGGCAGCCCGGCGGTCGTCTTCTGCGGGGACCTGGTGGAGGAGTCGGGGGAACCGCAGGCGGGGCCCGACGCCCTTCCCGGGCAGTGGCCGGCCTCGCTGGACCGGCTGCTCGGCCTGGGCGGCGAGGACGCGCTGTACGTGCCCGGTCACGGCGCGGTGGTGGACGCGGCGTTCGTCCGGGCGCAGCGGGACGCGCTGGCGGCGCGGTTCGGCGTGTCGCTCTGATCACGTCCGTGGCGTTCCTCGTATCGTCAGCGGAATGCGCCAGTACTCCGCCGATCTCACGCCCCCGTGGAAGAAGCCGCAGCCGGTGCCCGAGGTCCCGGCCGATCCCGGGCTCGTCGTGGAGGAGCCCGGCACCGGGTTCTGCGGGGCGGTGATCGGCTGCGAGGCGGGCACGGTGACGCTGGAGGACCGCTTCGGCAAGCACCGGGTGTTCCCGCTGGAGCCGCGCGGGTTCCTGCTGGAGGGCCGGGTGGTGACGCTGGTCAAGCCGTCGTCGGGTCCGGTACGTCCGTCCCGTACGGCGTCCGGTTCGGTCGCCGTCCCCGGCGCGCGGGCCCGGGTGGCCCGCGCCGGGCGCATCTACGTGGAGGGCCGGCACGACGCCGAGCTGGTCGAGAAGGTGTGGGGCGACGACCTGCGCGTCGAGGGCGTGGTGGTCGAGTACCTGGAGGGCGTCGACGACCTGCCGTCGGTCGTCGACGGTTTCGCACCGGGTCCGGACGCGCGGCTGGGGGTCCTGGTGGACCATCTGGTGCCGGGCTCGAAGGAGTGGCGGATCGCGGAGTCGGTGACCAGTGAGCACGCGCTGGTGGTCGGTCATCCGTACATCGACATCTGGGAGGCCGTGAAACCGGCCGCGCTGGGGATCGAGGCGTGGCCGCGGGTGCCGCGCGGGCAGGACTGGAAGACGGGGGTGTGCCGGGCGCTGGGGTGGCCGGAGAACACGGGGGCCGCCTGGCAGCACATCCTGGGGCGGGTGCGGTCCTACAAGGACCTGGAGCCGGAGCTGCTGGGGCGGGTGGAGGAGCTGATCGACTTCGTCACGGGGAGCGGTGGGGCCTGACGTTCTCGTGGACGGCGGACTCGCCGGTGTCCGGTTCGACACCGGCGAACCGGGATCAGGGACCGCACCGCCCCTCGGCAGCGCTTCACCCACCCGAGCGATCAGTCCACCAGGTCCCTGACCACCCCGTCCGCCAGCAGCCGCCCCCGCAGCGTCAGCACCGCGCGCCCCTCCCCGTACGGCCCCTCCTGGAGCAGCCCGTCCGACAGCGCCCGGCGTGACGCGGCGAGGCCCTCTTCGCGGAGGAGGGAGAGCGGGACGCCCTCGCGCAGGCGGAGTTCCAGGAGGATGCGCTCGACGCGGCGGTCCTCGTCGGTGAGGAGTTCGCGCCCGGCGCCCGGGGAGCGGCCCTGCGCCAGCGCCGCCGCGTACGCGCCGGGGTGCTTGACGTTCCACCAGCGCACGCCGCCCACGTGGGAGTGGGCGCCCGGTCCCGCGCCCCACCAGTCGGCGCCCCGCCAGTACAGCTCGTTGTGCAGGCAGCGGCCCGCCTCGGAGGTGGCCCAGTTGGACACCTCGTACCAGTCGAAGCCCGCGGCGGCGAGGGTCTCCTCGGCGATGAGGTACCGGTCGGCGTGCACGTCGTCGTCGGTCATCGGGACCTCGCCGCGGCGGATGCGGCGGGCGAGCCGGGTGCCCTCCTCGACGATGAGCGCGTACGCCGAGACGTGGTCGGGTCCGGCGCCGAGGGCCGCGTCCAGGGAGGCCCGCCAGTCGTCGTCCGTCTCGCCGGGGGTGCCGTAGATCAGGTCGAGGTTGACGTGGTCGAAGCCGGCCGCGCGGGCCTCGGCGACGCAGGCCTCGGGGCGGCCGGGGGTGTGGGTGCGGTCGAGGATCTTCAGGACGTGCTGCCGGGCGCTCTGCATGCCGAAGGAGATCCGGTTGAAACCGCCCTCGCGGAGGGTCTCCAGGTACGCCGGGTCGACGGACTCCGGGTTGGCCTCCGTCGTGATCTCCGCGTCGGGCGCGAGGCCGAACTCGTCGCGGATCGCGCTCAGCATCCGTACCAGGTCGGCGGCGGCCAGCAGGGTGGGCGTGCCGCCGCCGACGAAGACCGTGCGGACCTCGCGCGGGTCGTCGCCGAGCACCTTGCGGGCGAGGCGGACCTCGTCGGTGAGGGTGTCGGCGTAGTTGTCGCGGGAGGCGAGGACGCCGCCGGTGGAGCGCAGCTCGGTGGCGGTGTAGGTGTTGAAGTCGCAGTAGCCGCAGCGGGTCGCGCAGTACGGGACGTGCAGGTAGAAGCCGAGGGGGCGGCTCGCGGCCCCGGTGAGCGCGGAGGCGGGCAGGGCGCCGTCGGCGGGGACGGGCTCGCCGTCGGGGAGTGCGGAGGGCATGGGCTCCATTGTCCCGCATCCGTGTCCCGCGTCCGTGTCCCGCCTACCGGCCGCTACTCGGCCTGGAGCACCAGCAGGGCCAGGTCGTCCTCCGGCGGGCCGTCGCCGAACGCGTGCACCAGCCCTCTGACGCGTGCGGCGATCAGCTGCGCGTCCAGGCCCGCGCACCCGGCGAGCGCGGCGGCGAGGCCCTCGTCGTCGTCGAACTGGCGGGAGCCGTTGCGCCGCTCGGTGACGCCGTCGGTGACGCACAGCAGACTGTCGCCGGGCCGCAGGTCGAAGGTCTCGCCGGCGTACGTCTCGTCCTCCACGACCCCCAGCAGCGTCTGGGGCCGCGCGACGGTGCGGACGTCGCCGCCGGGCGTGAGCAGCAGCGGCAGCGGATGTCCGGCGGAGGCGAGGGTGCAGCGCACCCCTCCGTCGAACGGGACCAGTGTGCCGTAGAGCAGGGACAGGAAACGGGTCTGCGGACCGTCGCCCGGGGCAACCGGACGGCCCTCGCCGGCGACCAGGGCCCGGGCGGCGGCGTCGGCGGCCTCGGTGGCGTCGTCGAGCAGGAGCTGGTTGAGGCGGTCCAGGACGTCGGCGACGCCGTAGCCCTCGCGGGCCAGCAGCCGCAGCCAGGGCCGGGCCAGCCCGATGACCACGGCGGCCTCCGGGCCCTTGCCCTGGACGTCGCCGACGGCAAAGCACCAGCGGCCGTCGCCGGCCGGGAAGAGGTCGTAGAAGTCGCCGCTGGGTCCGCCCTGATCACGGGGTTCGTAGACGAGGGCGCTGCGCATGCCGGGGATCTCGGCGACGGCGCCGGGCAGCAGGCCGCGCTGGAGGACGGCGCTGATGGTGGCCTGGCGGGCGTACTGGCGGGCGGTGCCGATGGCGAGCGCCACCCGCCGGCCGAGGTCCTCGACCAGGCCGGTGATCTCGTCGGGGAAGCGCACGGTGGCGGCCCGGCCGATGACCAGCGTGCCCAGCGGCCGGCCGCCCGCGACCAGCCGGTACGCGAGTGCCGCGCCCCACGCGCCGCGCGGGCCGAGCGCGTGGCCCGGCCAGGGGTGGGCGACCGGCCCGGAGCGCCACGGGGCGGGCGGGCGCGGCGGATCCTTCTCCAGCGCTCGGCGCAGCTCCTCGATGCGTTTCTCGCTGCCGTGCCAGACACGGGCCAGGCGGACGCCCACCGAAGCGCTGCCGTCTCCCCAGTCGGCGCGGCCCAGGGACTCGTCCTCCAGCCAGACCGCGCACCAGTCGGCGAGCCTGGGCACCACCAGCTGTGCGGCGAGGGAGGCGATCCTGTCCTCGTCGAGCTGCCCGGCCAGCAGGTCGGACGCCTCGGCGAGGAAGGACAGCGCGCCGCGGCCCAGCCACTGCCGGTCGCGGACGTCCCGTTGCCCGCCGCCGTCCGGGTCCAGGGTCCCGGGGTTCGCTTCGTTCTCTCCGGTACCGTCGGTTTCCGGGCTCGCTCCTGACCCGCTCGCCTCCCCTGTGACGTGAGGCCCCGCCGGCGTGGTCGTGCCACCCGTTCCCCGCCGGACCCGCTGTTCCACCGAGTCCCACGGGCCCCGCGGTGCCCGGTCCCCGTCCACGGCGTGGAGCCCCGGGCCCCGTTCCCCGGCGTACGCCTCGACGCCCTCGGCGGCGGCGAGGGCGGCCGCGGCACGGTCCGGCGGGAGGCCGGCCCAGACGGTCTTGACGCCCGTGCGGTACGTGATCCCCCAGGCGTCGCAGACCGTGGCGACGAGCCGCAGACCGCGGCCGTACTCGGGCGTCCCGGCCGAGGACTCGGCGTCGGTGCTGCGGGGAGCGCGCGCGGGGTGGCGGTCGGAGACCTCGACGACGAGCGTGCCCGTGGGCTCCAGCCGGAAGGCCACCCCGACATCGGTACCGGCGTGGACGACGGCGTTGGTGACCAGTTCGCTGACGACCAGCAGCGCGTCGTCGGCGTGCCGGTCGGTCAGGTACTCGGTGCCGGGCAGGGCCTGTTGCGTCCAGTCGGCGAGCGCCACCCGGACCAGCGCGCGGGCCGCGCCCGGCGCGAGGGAGGTACCGGGCAGGTCGGCACGCACCCGCGCGGATGTCTCCGGCGGGTGCGCGGACGCCCCGGCAAGGGAGACGATCTCCCGTTGCGTCGAAATGGCCCCCATGAACGGCTCCCCGGGCAGTTCGTACGAATACGCCGCAGTCGATGGCGACAGAGTGACAGACTGGCCCCGCCCATAAGCGTCGAGTCACCGAAGTGGGCCGCGATGAGTGAGAACCGTGCTACATCTGTGCACCCCGAAGGGCCCCGACGGCCCCAGGGACCGGCTGACGACCGGCTCCGCGTCACGGAACCCCGTGAGGCCACGTCACCATGACCGCCGAGCCCACGACAGCCGAGCGCGCCGCGATCCTCCTGGTCGACGACCTGGAGGACAACCTGATCGCGCTGGAGGCCGTCCTGGGGCCCCTCGACGAGCCCCTGGTCCGGGCCCGTTCCGGCGAGGAGGCGATCCAGGCGCTGCTCAGCCGCCGGTTCGCCCTGATCCTGCTGGACGTGCGGATGCCCGGCATGGACGGTTTCGAGACGGCCGCCACCATCAAGCGGCTCGACCGGGCCAAGGACATCCCGATCATCTTCCTGACCGGCACGGAGGACGCCTCCGGCTACGCGTTCCGGGGCTACGCCACCGGGGCCGCCGACTATGTCACCAAGCCCTTCGACCCCTGGGTGCTGCGTGCGAAGGTCAGGGTCTTCCTGGACCTGCACCGCAAGGACCGCGAGCTGGAGCGGCTGCGGGCGGGCGAGCGGGCCGGGCAGGAGGCGATCGAGGCCCGGCTGGCCGCGCTGGAGGCCCACCTGGACGCGGACGCGCCACCGGACGTACCGGAACTGCGCCGGCGGCTGCGGGAGCTGCGGCACTTGATCGCGCGCGGCGGGGAACGCGGGAGGCGCATGCCGTGACGGACGGCGCGGGGCAGGCGCCTCGACGTCAACCGTGCCCCGCGCGCCGGGACTACGCCTCGCGCGCCCCCGCGTACATCTCGTCGATCAGGTGCTGGTACGTCCGCTCCACCACCGGCCGCTTCACCTTCAGGCTCGGGGTGACCTCGCCGTGCTCGATGTCGAGGTCGCGGGGCAGCAGCCGGAACTTCTTGACCGTCTGCCAGCGCTGGAGCCCGGCGTTGAGCTGATCCACGTACCCCTGGACCATCCCGACCGTCGCCGGGGCCGCGACGACCTCGGCGTACGTCTTCCCGGCCAGCCCGTTCTCCTGCGCCCACGGCATGATCGCGGCCTCGTCGAGGGCGATCAGGGCGGTGCAGAAGTTCCGGTCGGCGCCGTGCACCAGGATGTTGGAGACGTACGGGCACACCGCCTTGAACCGGCCCTCGACCTCGGCGGGCGCGATGTACTTGCCCCCGGACGTCTTGATCAGGTCCTTCTTGCGGTCGGTGATGCGCAAGTAGCCGTCGGGCGACAGCTCGCCGATGTCGCCGGTGTGGAACCAGCCGTCCGGCTCCAGGACCTCGGCGGTCTTCTCGGGCAGCTTGTGGTAGCCCTGCATGATGCCGGGGCCGCGCAGCAGGATCTCCCCGTCGTCGGCGATGCGCACCTCGGTGCCGGGCAGCGGCTTGCCGACCGTGCCGGTGCGGTACGCCTCACCGGGGTTGACGAAGGAGGCGGCGGAGGACTCGGTGAGGCCGTAGCCCTCCAGGATGTGGATGCCGGCGCCGGAGAAGAAGTAGCCGATGTCGGGGGCGAGGGCGGCGCTGCCGGAGACGCAGGCGCGCAGGTTGCCGCCGAACGCCTCGCGGATCTTGGCGTAGACGAGGGCGTCGGCGGCCTTGTGCTTGGCGGACAGGCCGAAGGGGGCGCTCGCGGTGCCGGTGCGGCGGAAGTTGTCCTGGGTGACCTTGGCGTACTCGCGGGCGACCTCGGCGGCCCACTGGAAGATCTTGTACTTGGCGGCGCCGCCGGCCTTCGCCTTCGCCGCGACCCCGTTGTAGACCTTCTCGAAGATGCGCGGGACGGCCGCCATGTACGTCGGCCGCACGACCGGCAGATTCTCGATGATCTTGTCGACGCGGCCGTCGACGGCGGTGACGTGACCGGCCTCGATCTGCCCGGAGGTCAGCACCTTGCCAAAGACGTGCGCGAGCGGCAGCCACAGGTACTGCACGTCGTCCGCGCTGATCAGCCCGGTCGCGGTGGTCGCCTTCGCCATGTACGACCAGCAGTCGTGCGGGAGCCGCACGCCCTTGGGGCGGCCGGTGGTGCCGGAGGTGTAGATGAGGGTGGCGAGCTGGTCCTTGGTGAGCGCGCCGACCCGGTTCCCGATCAGGTCCGGGTCCTTCTCCAGCCGGGCCGCACCCCGGCGCTCCAGCTCGTCGAGGGTGAGGACCCAGTCCGCGCCGGTGTCGGCGCCGGCCGGGTCGATCACCACGACGTGGGTCAGGTCGGGCAGTTCGCCGCGCTTCTCCTGCGCCTTGGCGAGCTGGGCGGCGTCCTCCGCGATCAGCACCCGGCTCCCGGAGTCGGAGACGATGTAGGCCGATTCGTCGGCGTTGGTCTGCGGGTAGACGGTGGTCGTCGCCGCGCCCGCGCACATGATGCCGAGGTCGGCGAGGATCCACTCGATCCGGGTCGACGACGCCAGCGCCACCCGCTGCTCGGGCTCGACCCCCAGCTCGATCAGACCGGCCGCGATGGCGTGGACCCGCTCGGCGGCCTGCGCCCAGGTCAGCGACCTCCAGTCGTCCGGCCCCTCGCCCGAGGCCGGCGGTACGGGATAGCGGTAGGCCTCGGCGTCCGGCGTGGCCGCCACGCGCTCCAGGAAGAGGCCCGCCACGGACGGCGGACGGTTCTCGATCAGGGTCTGTGTGTCGCTCACGACATCCTCCGGGCCCGCGACGGTGCGGCTGGCTCTGTTGCGGCTGGCTCTGGCTCTCTTGGCTCTCTTGTTTAACTCGCGAGTAACTATCGAGCAGGGGATCAGAGTAAGGCCCGACCGGCCGGTATGTAAGGGCCCGCGCCCGGTCTCTTCCCCGCTGTTTCCTCCGGACGGCCGTCACGCGGACGGACAGGGGCCCGCCGCACTCCCGTGCGACGGGCCCCTGGTGTCCGATGCCGCGGCTACTTCTTGCCCTTGCCCGATCCCGCGCTGTCGTCGCTGGAGAGGACGGCGATGAAGGCCTCCTGGGGAACCTCCACGGACCCCACCATCTTCATCCGCTTCTTGCCTTCCTTCTGCTTCTCCAGCAGCTTCCGCTTACGGGAGATGTCACCGCCGTAGCACTTGGCGAGGACGTCCTTGCGGATGGCGCGGATGGTCTCGCGGGCGATGACGCGGGAGCCGATGGCGGCCTGCACCGGCACCTCGAAGGCCTGCCGGGGGATCAGCTCCTTGAGCTTGGCGACGAGCCGCACGCCGTAGGCGTACGCCTGGTCCCTGTGGGTGATCGCGGAGAAGGCGTCCACCTTGTCGCCGTGCAGCAGGATGTCGACCTTGACCAGGCTGGAGGTCTGCTCGCCGGTGGGCTCGTAGTCCAGCGAGGCGTAGCCGCGGGTCTTCGACTTCAGCTGGTCGAAGAAGTCGAAGACGATCTCCGCCAGCGGCAGGGTGTAGCGGATCTCGACGCGGTCCTCGGAGAGGTAGTCCATGCCGAGCAGGGTGCCGCGCCGGGTCTGGCACAGCTCCATGATCGAGCCGATGAACTCGGTCGGCGCCAGGATCGTGGCGCGCACGACCGGCTCGTACACCTCGGTGATCTTGCCCTCGGGGAACTCGCTCGGGTTGGTGACGGTGTGCTCGCTGCCGTCCTCCATCACCACCCGGTAGACCACGTTGGGCGCGGTGGCGATCAGGTCGAGGCCGAACTCGCGCTCCAGCCGCTCCCGGATCACGTCCAGGTGCAGCAGACCGAGGAAGCCGACGCGGAAGCCGAAGCCGAGGGCGGCGGAGGTCTCCGGCTCGTAGACGAGGGCGGCGTCGTTGAGCTGGAGCTTGTCGAGGGCCTCGCGCAGCTCGGGGTAGTCCGACCCGTCCAGCGGATACAGCCCCGAGAAGACCATCGGCTTCGGGTCCTTGTAGCCGCCGAGCGCCTCCGTGGCGCCCTTCTGCTGGCTGGTGACGGTGTCGCCGACCTTGGACTGGCGGACGTCCTTCACGCCGGTGATGAGGTAGCCCACCTCGCCGACGCCGAGGCCGTCGGCGGGGAGCATCTCCGGCGAGTTGGTCCCGATCTCCAGCAGCTCGTGGGTGGCGCCGGTCGACATCATCTTGATGCGCTCGCGCTTGTTGAGCTGGCCGTCGATGACACGGACGTAGGTCACGACACCGCGGTAGGAGTCGTAGACCGAGTCGAAGATCATCGCGCGGGCGGGGGCGTCGGCGACGCCGACCGGGGCCGGGACGTCGGCGACGACCCGGTCCAGCAGCGCCTCCACGCCGAGACCGGTCTTGGCGGAGACCTTCAGCACGTCGTCGGGGTCGCAGCCGACCAGGTTGGCGAGTTCCTCGGCGAACTTCTCGGGCTGCGCGGCCGGCAGGTCGATCTTGTTCAGTACGGGGATGATCGTGAGGTCGTTCTCCATCGCCAGGTACAGGTTGGCGAGGGTCTGGGCCTCGATGCCCTGGGCGGCGTCGACCAGGAGGATCGTCCCCTCGCACGCGGCGAGCGACCGCGAGACCTCGTAGGTGAAGTCGACGTGCCCCGGGGTGTCGATCATGTTGAGGATGTGCGTGTCGTTCTTGGCGTGGGTGGGGGCCCACGGCAGACGCACCGCCTGAGACTTGATCGTGATGCCGCGCTCGCGCTCGATGTCCATGCGGTCGAGGTACTGGGCGCGCATCTGCCGCTGCTCGACCACACCGGTCAGCTGGAGCATCCGGTCGGCGAGCGTGGACTTGCCGTGGTCGATGTGCGCGATGATGCAGAAGTTGCGGATCAGAGCCGGGTCGGTACGGCTCGGCTCGGGCACATGGCTAGGGATCGCGGGCACGCAGGGTCCTGATTCTTGAGGCGTCCGCAGTGTCTGCGGTCTCGGGTCGGATCGATACGTAGCTTCCATCGTCCCACGGGCGGCGACCGCGGGGCGGTCTGGGAGGGGTGGTCGCGGGCCGGCCGGTGGCCGGTTTGGGCGCCTCGACGGGCCGCTGGTAGTGTGGGGGGCTGTGTCTCTTGCCCTCTCAGCGCGAGGCACGACTTCTGGAAAATCACCGGTACGGGACCAGTGGGCCCCGTGCCTGAACCTGTAGAGGCTCATTCGTGGCGAACATCAAGTCCCAGATCAAGCGGATCAAGACCAACGAGAAGGCGCGGCTGCGCAACAAGGCCGTCAAGTCCTCCCTGAAGACCGCGATCCGCAAGGCCCGCGAGGCCGCTGCCGCGGGTGACGTCGAGAAGGCCACCGAGTACCAGCGCGCCGCCGCGCGTCAGCTCGACAAGGCCGTCTCCAAGGGCGTCATCCACAAGAACCAGGCCGCCAACAAGAAGTCGGCGCTGGCGCAGAAGGTCGCCGCCATCAAGGGCTGAACCCTCATCTGGTCTGTCTGACCGCCGGAAGGACCCAGAGCGGGCCCTCTCTCATCCGCTCCCGACCGGCACCCCGAGCCCGCACGCGGCCTGCGTTCGCCACGCGGGTGTGGGCTCACCTGAAGCGTGACCCGAGGCCCCGCCTTTTTGGGCGGGGCTTTGGTGTGTCCAGGGCCGACCAGTGGTGCTGCGGACCTGTCCGGCGGGTCGGGTCTTCATTCAGCCCGTCCGGTGTTCGAGGACGCGGCCGTTCAGGCCGATGGGGGTCTGGGTGCGCAGCCCGCAGGGGCGGGGAGGGCAGGGGGCGGAGGGGCGCCCACGGGGCCGGCACCACGGAGCACTCGCGCCCGGAACCCACCCAGGCTCGTGCCTACCGCCCCCGCGACCGCGCCGCCCGCGCGATCGTGACGACCGCCTTCTCCAGCGCGTACCCGGGATCGTCTCCCCCGCCCTTGACCCCCGCGTCCGCCTCGGCCACCGCCCGCAACGCGACGGCCACGCCGTCCGGCGTCCAGCCGCGCATCTGCTGCCGCACCCGGTCGATCTTCCACGGCGGCATGCCCAGCTCCCGGGCGAGATCGGCGGGACGCCCCCCGCGCGCGGAGGACAGCTTGCCGATCGCCCGCACTCCCTGCGCCAGCGCGCTCGTGATCAGCACCGGCGCTACCCCCGTCGCCAGCGACCACCGCAGCGCCTCCAGCGCCTCCGCGGTCCGGCCCTCGACCGCCCGGTCGGCGACCGTGAAGCTGGATGCCTCGGCCCGCCCGGTGTAGTACCGCCCGACGACCGCCTCGTCGATGGTCCCCTCGACGTCCGCGACCAGCTGGGACACCGCCGACGCCAGCTCCCGCAGGTCGCTTCCGATGGCGTCCACCAGCGCCTGGCACGCCTCGGGCGTGGCCGACCGCCCGGTGGTACGGAACTCGCCGCGCACGAAGGCCAGCCGGTCCGCCGGTTTGGTCATCTTCGGGCACGCCACCTCCCGCGCCCCCGCCTTGCGCGCCGCGTCCAGCAGCCCCTTGCCCTTGGCGCCGCCTGCGTGCAGCAGGACCAGGGTGATCTCCTCGGCGGGTGCGCCGAGGTAGGCCTTGACGTCCTTGACCGTGTCGGCGGACAGGTCCTGCGCGTTGCGTACGACCACGACTTTGCGCTCGGCGAAGAGCGAGGGGCTGGTCAGCTCGGCGAGCGTGCCGGGCTGCAACTGGTCCGGGGTGAGGTCACGTACGTCCGTGTCGGCGTCGGCGGCCCGCGCGGCGACCACCACCTCCCGCACGGCACGGTCGAGCAGGAGGTCCTCCTGGCCCACGGCAAGGGTCACCGGGGCGAGAGGGTCGTCATTCGCAGTCTTCCTGGCCATCGCGACAAGCATCGCACGCGGCACTGACAGCGGACTCCGAGCCGCGGCCGGGCCGGAGCCAGGTCGGGGCCGGACCGGTGAGGCTAGGGCTCCTCCCGCCAGCCGTCCCACTCCGCGGCGAACTCGTCCAGCTCCCCGGCGTCCAGCCGCCGCTCCTCGTCCCGCAGGACGACGAGCCACTGGGCGTCCTCGGCGTCGTCCTCCCCGGCCAGCGCGTCCCGGAGGAGCTGCGGCTCCTCGGTGACGCCGAACCGCTCCCCCAGTGCCTCGGCCACCTCCTCCGCCGCGTCGCGGTCGGGCAGCACCAGCACATGTCTCACGTCACTCACGCAGGACATTGTCCGTCACCGGCCGACGGGTCAGGCCGGTCGGCCCTTGGGGACGATCTGTATGTCGAGGTCGATGGTGATGCTCGGCCCGACCACGGCGATGCCGCGCGCCAGCATCGTCTGCCAGCTGACCGTGAAGTCGTCGCGGTGCAGTTCCGTGGTGGCCCGGCAGGCCGCCCGCACCTCGCCCTCCATGCCGTTGCCGAGCCCGAGGTACTCGGCGTCCAGCGTCACCGTCCGCGTCACGCCGTGCAGCGACAGTCCGCCGGTGACCGCCCACCGGTTGCCGCCCCGGTGCGCGAACCGGTCGCTGTAGAACTCCAGCGTCGGATACCTCTCCACGTCCAGGAAGTCCGCCGACCGCAGATGGTCGTCGCGCATCCGTACGTTGGTGTCGATGGACGCCGCGTCGATCACCACGTGCATCGCCGACCGGTCCATCTCGTCGGCGATCCGCACCGCCCCGGCGAAGGAGTTGAACCGTCCGTGGATCCGGGCCAGTCCGATGTGCCGCGCGGTGAAACCGATCGAGGAGTGCGCCGGCTCGATCTCCCAGTCCCCCGCCTTCGGCAGCTCCGGCACCGCCGCGACCTGCAAGGTCACATCGCCGAGCGAGGAGAGCGAGTCCTCGGCCACGGTCGCGGACGCCCGGTACGGGGTGAACCCCTCGGCGGAGACCGCGAGCCGGTACTCCCCCGCCGGCACCGCCGTGACGAACGACCCGTAGGGGTCCGTCCCACCGCGGACGACCTTGCGCCCCATGCCGTCGCTCACCGTCAACTCGGCGTGCGCCACCGGTTCGTTCACCGGGTCCAGCACCCTGCAGCTCAGCACTCCCGCGTTCGGCGGAACCCGTACCGCCGCCAGGGGCCCCGTCCGTCGTACCCGCTTCGCGCGGCTTCCCAACAAGCGGCCGATCATCTACGACACCCTCTGCACGACGCTGGATCATCCCTACCGAAGACGCATTCGATCACCGTTGAGGCTTTCCAGGCAACACGGAAGCACATCACTGCAAAGCGGCGCATGTGACGGCACTGCGTACGAGTGGCCCCGCTGTGGCCCGAATTGGCGGCTCCGGTGTCGGTTTGCACAACTGCCGCACAGCCGGCACCTGTTGCCCGCCCAGCTCTCACCTTCCTGTCACCCGCAGCCCCTCCCCCTCCGTACCCGCGACCGCCAGCGCGCCGTCCCGGTCGGTCCGCAGGACAGCGGCGCCCTGGGCACGCAGCGCCGCGAGCGTGCCGGGGGCGGGGTGGCCGTACATGTTGTGCGCCCCGCAGGAGATCAACGCCACCCGTGGGGCCGCCCTGCGCAGCAGCCCCGGGTCCTGGTGGGCCGAGCCGTGGTGGGCCACCTTGAGCACGTCCACCCCTTCCAGCGCGGAGGCCACCGGCGATCCGGCCAGTGCCCGCTGGGCCGGCGGTTCCAGGTCCCCGAGCAGGAGCAGCCTGAGACCGGCCGTCCTGACCAGCAGGCTGACGCTGGCGTCGTTCGGGCCCTCCACGCCGAGCCGCTGACGCGATCCGGGCGGCGGAGGCCACACCACCTGCCAGGACAGCGCCCCCGTCCGCCGGCGCTCCCCGGCGACCGCGTGCCGCAACGGGACCTTCCGTGCCGCCGCCTGTCCGCGGACGAAGTCCACCTGGTCCGCCGGTTCCTCGAAGCCGGTCGTCTCGATGGCGCCCACCGAACGCCCCCGGAGCACGCCGGGCAGCCCGGCCACGTGGTCGGCGTGGAAGTGGGTCAGCACGACGAGCGGGACCCGGGTGATCCCGAGCGAGCGCAGACAGCGGTCGACGAGGACCGGATCGGGTCCGGCGTCCACCACCACGCCCGTGCCCTCGCCCGCCGCGAGCACCAGCGCGTCCCCCTGTCCGACGTCGCACATCACCAGCCGCCAGTCCGGAGGCGGCCAGCCCGTGATCACCCGGGTCAGCGGAGCCGGCCGCAGCACCGCGACCACCAGCGCCAGCACACAGACACCGCACCACCAGGGATGCCGTGTCAGCCGCCGCCCCGCGAGCAGTACACCGACCGTCACCAGCGCGAGCGCTGCCGCTCCGGTCCAGGTCGCGGGCCAGTCCACCCCCGCGCCGGGCAGCGCCGCCCCGGTCCGGGCCACCCGCGCGAGCCAACCGGCCGGCCAGCTCGCGCACCACGCCAGTACCTCGGCCACGGGCATCGCCACCGGGGCGGTGGCCAGCGCGCCGAAGCCCAGGACCGTGGCGGGCGCGACGGCGAACTCGGCCAGCAGATTGCACGGCACTCCCACCAGACTCACCCGGGCCGACAGCACGGTGACGACGGGCGCGCACACCGCCTGGGCGGCGGCAGCGGCGGCCAGCGCCTCGGCCAGCCGGGGCGGCACCCCTCGGCCGCGCAGGGCGGTGCTCCAGCGCGGCGCCAGCGTGAGCAGGGCACCGGTGGCCAGCACCGAGAGCAGGAAGCCGTAACTCCGGGCGAGCCACGGGTCGTAGAGCACCAGCAGCAGGACCGCCGTCGCCAGCGCCGGGACGAGGGATCTGCGGCGGCCGGTGGCCAGGGCGAGCAGCGCGACGCCTCCGCAGGCCGCGGCCCGCAGCACGCTCGGATCGGGGCCGCACACGACGGCGAACCCGAGGGCCAGCGCCGCCCCGAGCAGTGCCGTCGCCCTCAGCGGCACGCCGAGGCGGGGTGCCAGTCCCCGGCGCTCGCTTCGCTGGGCCAGGCCGGGCGGGCCCAGCAGCAGGGCGAGCAGGATCGTGAAGTTGGCTCCGCTGACGGCGAGTGTGTGCGCGAGGTCGGTCTCCTTGAAGGCCTCCTCCAGGTCCGGGGTGATCCGCGAGGTGTCGCCGACGACCAGCCCCGGCAGCAACGCCCGGGCGTCCGCCGGGAGGTCGTCGGTGGCCGCCCGCAGACCGGCCCGCAGGCGTCCCGCGACCCGCTGTGCCCCCGACGGTCCGGCCACCACGTCCGGCGCAGCCCCGCCCCGTACCCGCCACAGGGCGGCGATACGGTCCCCGCCCACCGCCGGGGGCGCCGAGCGGGCGGTGATCCGCACCCGCGTGGTCGGCAGCAGCCCGAGCCAGGGCGAGGCACGGGCCCGGTCGGCGGCCGTGCCCGGGGCCGCGCCGTCGCGGGGGCCACGTTCCGGCGCCCCCGCGACCGGGCCCCCCGAGTTCCGTTCCGGCGCCCCCGCGACCGGACGTCCCGGGTTCCGTTCCGGCGTCCCCGCGTCCAGGTCGACGATCATCCGTACCGGTGTCCGGGTCGTCACCGCCGTACCGTCCGTCTGCTCGACGCGGCGTACGTCGGCGTCGACCAGCACGGCGGGCGGTGCCTCGTGGTTGCCCTGGACGCGGGGGCGGGTGAGACGCGGGCCGGAGGTCAGTTCCACCTCGGCGGTCACGGTGGCGTACCGCCGGGCCAGTTCCGGTACCGGGCCCCGGCGCAGGTCGGCGCCGTGCAGTCCGGCCGAGGCGGCGGACGCGGCGACACAGAGCAGCAGGGCGGCGACGGCGGGCCGGTGCCGGCCCCAGCGTTCACCCTGGCTTCGTCTCGGGCGTGCTCCCCGGTGTTCCCCCTGAGTTCGCGTCCAGCGTCCACCCCGGCACGCCAGCAGGAGCCCGGCGGTGACGGCGCAGCCGACCACCGCGCAGACGGTCCACCCGGCGGACCTGTCCAGGTACAGGGCCGCCGCGGCCCAGGCGCCGAGGGCGGGCGGCACCAGGCGCAGGTCCACCGGCCCCTCCTGCCGGGGACGGGCGGCGCCGAGCCGCTTCCCGGAGGCGGCGTGGACGGCCGCCCGGGTCGCCGCGGCGGGCGCCGGACCAGGCCCGGCCGACGGGTGTGCGCCGTGCCGGTCGTCCGGCGCGCGGGCCGGATCGGTGCGTCGCGTCATGGCCGTACGAGGTCGCGCAGGTCGGCGAAGCGACGCTCACCGATGCCGTTGACCTCGCGCAGTTCGTCGACGGAGCGGAAACCGCCGTGCCGGGTGCGGTACTCGACGATGTGCCCGGCGAGCACGGGGCCGACGCCCGGCAGGGTGTCGAGTTGGTCGACGGTGGCCGTGTTGAGGGAGACGGGGGCGGCGGGCCCCGCCCCGGGAGCCCCGGCGGTACCGCCAACGGGCACGCCGACGGGGCCGGCTCCCGCGCCGGTGCCCTCCGGGGGCGGGCCGACGATGACCTGTTCGCCGTCCACCAGGAACCTCGCGCGGTTGAGCCCGCCGGTGTCGGTGCCGGGGCGTACGCCACCGGCCGCGCGCAGGGCGTCCGCCACCCGCGAACCCGGCGGCAGCCGGTGGACGCCGGGTTCGCGGACCTTGCCGCTGACGTCCACCACGATCTCGGCGCCCGGAGTGGCCCCCGGAGCGCCGGCCGTCACCGGGCCCGTCCCGCCCTGCGTGCCCGTGCCCTCAGCCTCGCCCCCGCCCTCGCCCACGGCCTCGCCCCCGTCCTCGCCCACGGCCTCGCTCCGCCCGCCGTACGGCGTCCCCGCCGCCCGTACCAGGTCGGGTGCGGACACGGACTGGGTCCGGCCGGTCCAGAAGTGCTGCACCGCCAGACCCGCCGCGGCGACGAGCACCACGGTCAGCGCCAGCACACCGCGCCGTTCCAGCCCGCACCTGGTCTGGAGCCACAGCGGCATCCGCTCCCGCAGCGCCAGCCGGGCCCGCCCCCAACGGGACCCGACGTCACGGGCGGCCCCGGCCTCCCCGGTGTCCGCACAGGTCTCCGCCCGCGGGGCGTCGGCGTCCGGTCCCCCGGCCCGCCGCCCGGGCAGTGCCTTCCCCGGCTCCCGCCGCTGAGCGCCTCCTTCTTCGAAGCCGGCCCGTCCCGGCCGTTCGCCGAACAGCGCCTCCGCCCGCCCACGAAGTACCTCCGCCGAAGCAGAAGCAGAAGCAGAAGCCGAACCCCGGCGTCCGTGGTGCCGTGCCCGGCCCGGATGCCGTACCCGGCCGTGCGCCTGCGGCAGGCGTCGGTGGCGGAACCGGCCGTCGGAGGCGGGGCGGCGGCCCGGGCCGCTGGTGGGTGCCGTTGCGCGAGAACGTGATCGAAGTGCCATGCGCCGAGGATCGGACGACCCGGCACACTCGCGATGATCATGGTCGGTTTCTGGGGACCGACGCCCGCTTGTGGATATCTCCGCCACCCGCACGGGTGACGGGCTTCACCGGGACGAGACGACGACCCCCAGCAATCCGGGTCCCGTGTGCGCCCCGATCACCGCGCCCACCTCACTGACGTGCAGGTCGGCCAGGCGCGGCACCCTGGTCCGCAGCCGGTCCGCCAGGGCCGCTGCCCGGTCGTGGGCGGCGAGATGATGGACGGCGATGTCGACCTCGGCGCCGCCCGCCCGGTCGGCGGCGATCTCCTCCAGGCGGGCGATGGCCTTGGATGCCGTGCGCACCTTCTCCAGCGGCTCGATCCGGCCGCCGTCGAGCCGCAGCAGCGGTTTCACCGCCAGCGCGGACCCGAACAGGGCCTGCGCGGCCCCGATCCGGCCGCCGCGGCGCAGATAGTCGAGGGTGTCGACGTAGAAGTAGGCGGACGTGCCCGCCGCTCGCTTCTCCGCCGCCGTGACGGCCTCGTCCACCGTGCCGCCGTTCTGGGCCGCCTCGGCCGCGGCGACCGCGCAGAAACCCAGCGCCATCGCGATCATGCCGGTGTCCACGACCCGTACCGGGACGGGCGCCTCGCGTGCCGCGACCACCGCCGCGTCGTAGGTGCCCGACAGCTCGGCGGAGAGGTGCAGGGAGACGATGCCGGTGGCGCCTGAGCCGGCGGCCTTCCGGTAGGTCTCGGCGAACGTCTCCGGGCTGGGTCGGGAGGTCGTGACCGGTCGTCGCTTCTGCAACGCCTGGGCCAGCGAGCGGGTCGAGATCTCGGTGCCCTCCTCCAGCGCCCGGTCGCCCAGGACCACGGTCAGGGGCACCGCGGTGATGCCGTGGCGCTCCATCGTCCGGGGCGGCAGGTAGGCCGTTGAATCGGTGACGATCGCGACATGGCGGGACATGAGCTGGAGGTTACCTGCCGTAGCGCCCATACGGCAGTCCGGCCCCGGTCACCGGCACCGGCACCGGCACCGGCACCGGCACCGGCACCGGCACAGAACAAGCCGCGCCGCCCGGCCAGGCTGCCGGGCCGGCCTGTACGTCGTCCGTCACGTCGTGCCGTCACGTCGTGCCGTCAGGTCGTGCCGTCAGGTCGTGCTCTCCGGCCGGGCCTTCTTCTGCCAGGGGTACGTCGGGCGCGTCCCGGCCGGGTCGATCGCCGGTCGCGCCGGTTCCCCGGCGGGAGCCGGCCGCCCCGGCCCGGCGCTCACGTCGGCGGCGCGCGTGTCGGCGGCGGCCGGGGCCTCGGGCCACGGGGGCGGCGGGGAGGCGGGCTCCGTCCTGGTCCAGTGCCGCAGGGCGCCCGCCTCCACGTCGATCTGCGCGCTCAGCGAGTCCAGGTCATCGTCCGCGAAGCGGCGGGCCCTGTCGCGGGCAGCCCAGCGCAGGGAGTCGGCCGCCTGGGTGATGCGCTCGGTGCGCTCGCGCAGCCCGGGCAGGCGCTCCGCGAGGGTGGCGCGGTCCGGCTCGGTCTCCAGTCGCCGCAGCTCGGCGTCGAGTTCGTGTCCGTGCGCACTGAGCCGGGCGAACAGGCCCAGGGACTCCTTGAGGGACTCGTCCTCGGCCGCACCCGCCTCCAGCGCGTCCTGCGTGGCCCGCATGGACGTGCGCAGCGACAGCCGCAGCCGCGCGACCTCACCGGCCGAGCCCGGCTGGACCAGGGACTTGGCGCGCAGCGTGTGCTCCTCCACCGTGCGGCGGGCCTGGGTGATGCCGCGGTCCACGCCCCGCTTGGCGGCGCCGACGGCCTTCACCGTGGCATAGGCGCCAAGGGCGATCATGAGCACGAAGAGCAGGGCGACGACTGCGATCACTGCTTCCACGGTGCTCCTCCTCCGGCCCGCCCCGCGGGCACTCGCGGCGCCCACCGCGCCACTCTCTTCCACCGTAAACGCAACGGGCAGGCCCGGAGTTCCAGAAAAACCCCGAACCTGCCCGTAGGGGACCGCCCTGAGCCCCTCAGCCGGTCACACCAAGCTCATGCCGAACCCATACCGAGCTCATGCCGCGCTCACGCCGGACTCATGCCGCGCTCACACCGAACCCGTGCCGAACCCGTGCCGAACTCACACCGAACCCATGCCGAACTCACGCCGGCACGATGTTGACCAGCTTCGGCGCCCGCACGATGACCTTGCGGATCCCAGCACCGGCCAGCGCGGCCACGACCTTCTCGTCGGCCAGCGCCACCTTCTCCAGGTCCGCCTCGGAGATGTCCGGGGCGACCTCCAGCCGCGCCTTGACCTTGCCCTTGATCTGGACCACGCAGGTGACGGTCTCGTCCACCACGTAGGCCGGGTCGGCGACCGGGAAGTCCTGGTGGACGACGGAGTCGGTGTGGCCCAGCCTGCGCCACAGTTCCTCGGCGACGTGCGGGGCCAGCGGCGCGACCAGCAGCACCAGCGCCTCGGCGACCGGCCGCGCGAGGGGGCCGCCCACCTTGGTCAGGTGGTTGTTCAGCTCGGTGACCTTGGCGATGGCGGTGTTGAACCGCATGCCCTCCAGGTCGCCGCGCACCCCGTCGATCGCCTTGTGCAGCGCCCGCAGCGTCTCCACGTCGATCCCGGCGTCGGCGTCGGCGGGGTCGGTGTCCACCACCGTCACCTCACCGGTCGTCTCGTCGACGACGTTGCGCCACAGCCGCTGCAGCAGCCGGAACTGGCCGACCACCGCGCGGGTGTCCCACGGCCGGGAGACGTCCAGCGGGCCCATGGCCATCTCGTACAGGCGCAGCGTGTCCGCGCCGTACTCCGCGCAGATCTCGTCCGGAGTGACCGCGTTCTTCAGCGACTTGCCCATCTTGCCCAGCAGTCGCGAGACCTTCTCGCCCTGGTAGAAGTACGCGCCGTCGCGCTCCTCCACCTCGGCGGCCGGTACGGCGATCCCGCGCGCGTCCCGGTAGACGTACGCCTGGATCATGCCCTGGTTGAACAGCTTGTGGAACGGCTCGGCCGAGGAGATGTGCCCCAGGTCGAACAGCACCTTGGACCAGAAGCGCGCGTACAGCAGGTGCAGCACGGCGTGCTCGGCGCCGCCGACGTACAGGTCGACGCCGCCGTGCGGCTGGCCCTCGCGCGGGCCCATCCAGTACTGCTCGATCTCGGGGTCGACCAGCTTCTCGGAGTTGTGCGGGTCCAGGTAGCGCAGCTCGTACCAGCAGGAGCCGGCCCAGTTGGGCATGGTGTTGGTCTCGCGCCGGTACTTCCGCGGTCCGCGTCCGTCGCCCAGGTCCAGGGTGACATTGACCCAGTCCTCGTTGCGGGACAGCGGCGTCTCGGGCTGGGTGTCGGCGTCGTCCGGGTCGAAGGTGCGCGGCGAGTAGTCCTCGACCTCGGGCAGCTCCAGCGGCAGCATCGACTCGGGCAGCGGGTGGGCGATGCCGTCCTCGTCGTAGACGATCGGGAAGGGCTCGCCCCAGTAGCGCTGGCGGCTGAACAGCCAGTCGCGCAGGCGGAAGTTGACGGTGCCCTCGCCGATGCCGCGCTCGGTCAGCCACTCGGTGATGCGGGCCTTGGCCTCCACCACGCCCAGGCCGTCCAGCGAGATGTCCGCACCGGACGAGTTGACGATCTTCGCGTCGTACGAGGCGAAGGCGTCGTCCCAGGTCGCGGGGTCGGTGGAGCGGCCGTCGGACGGCTCGACGACACACCGCATCGGCAGCTCGAAGGCGCGCGCGAAGGCGAAGTCGCGGCTGTCGTGCGCCGGTACGGCCATGATGGCGCCGGTGCCGTAGCCCATCAGGACGTAGTCGGCGATGAAGACGGGGACCTTCTCGCCGTTGACCGGGTTGGTGGCGTACGCGCCGGTGAAGACACCGGTCTTGTCCTTGGCCTCGGCCTGGCGCTCGACGTCGGACTTGGCGGCGGCCTGCGCGCGGTAGGCGGCGACGGCCTCGGCGGGGGTGGCGTGACCGCCGGTCCACACCTGGCGCGTGCCCTCGGGCCAGGCGGCGGGCGTGAACTTCTCCACCAGGGGGTGTTCGGGGGCCAGCACCATGTAGGTGGCGCCGAACAGGGTGTCCTGGCGGGTGGTGAAGACGGTGATGTGCTCGCCGTCGATGGGGAAGTCGACGCGGGCGCCCTCGGAGCGGCCGATCCAGTTGCGCTGCTGCAGCTTGATGGCCTCGGGCCAGTCCAACTCGTCCAGGTCCTCCAGCAGCCGGTCCGCGTAGGCGGTGATCCGCATGTTCCACTGGCGCAGCTTGGCCTTGAAGACGGGGAAGTTGCCGCGCTCGGAGCGGCCGTCGGCGGTGACCTCCTCGTTGGCCAGCACGGTGCCCAGCCCGGGGCACCAGTTGACCGGCGCGTCGGAGGCGTAGGCCAGCCGGTACTCGCCCAGGACGTCGGCGCGCTCGGCGGCGGTCAGCTCGCTCCAGGCCCGTCCCCCGGGGACCTCACGCGCGCCGGACTCGAAGGCGGCGACCAGCTCGGCGATCGGCCGGGCCTTCCTCGCCTCCTCGTCGTACCAGGAGTTGAAGATCTGCAGGAAGATCCACTGGGTCCACTTGTAGTACTCCGGGTCGATCGTGGCGAACGACCGGCGCTTGTCGTGGCCCAGGCCCAGCCGGCGCAGCTGGGCCTTCATGTTCTCCATGTTGGCTTCGGTGGACACGCGCGGGTGCGTGCCGGTCTGCACGGCGTACTGCTCGGCGGGCAGGCCGAAGGCGTCGAAGCCCAGGGTGTGCAGGACGTTGTGGCCGGTCATCCGCTGGAAGCGGGCGAAGACGTCGGTGGCGATGTACCCCAGGGGGTGGCCGACGTGCAGGCCCGCACCGGACGGGTACGGGAACATGTCCATGATGAACTTCTTGGGCCGGGCGACCGTCTCCGGGTCGCCCGCCAGGTCACCGGTCGGGTTCGGCGCCGCGTAGGTGTCCTCGGCGTCCCAGAAGTCCTGCCAGCGTGCCTCGATCTCGGCCGCCAGGGCGGCCGTGTAGCGGTGCGGCGCCACCGCCTCGGCGGCGGTGGCGGGGTTCGTCTCGCTCATGATCCTCAAAGCTCCATCGATCGTCTTCGCCTGCGGCTGCGACTCTCACTCATGACAGAAATGAAAAATCCCCTCGCACAGGAGGGGACGCCGCGCCGATGCCGACCGTCCGGAGCACCGGCGGTCGGTACTGATCAGCGCGGCCCGCTAAGCAGAAGGCGTACGGCACGCATGGGGTCAGGGTACCGCAGCCGCCGAGCGGGCCGCGACGGGGTTCCGTCGCCTGAACCGCGGTCAAGGTTTACTTCGCGTAACAGCCACTAAAGGGCATCACAACGACCGCATAGTCATTTGATAACAGCGCAATAACTCAAACCTCGTACCCACGGGTATGGCGCCACCTAGAGTGCGGCACCGGGACCGCTTCCCCGAACCGCTCGGAGTGCCCCCATGAACCCATCCCTCGCCGCCACGGCGGACGACTCGTTCGCGGAGTTCCTCGATTTCGGCGCCGGCGTCCTGGCGCTGGTCTGCCTCAGCTGCTCGGTGATCTGGGGACTGGTCGCCCAGGACCGGATCCTGCTCGTGGCCCGCCAGCGCATCCTCGCCCAGGCGGTGCACCGCACCACCGCCGTCGCCTCGATCGTCTTCCTGCTGGTGCACGTCGGGGTCAAGCTGGCGCTGGCGCACACCACCTGGGTCGCCGCGGTGATCCCGTTCGGCCTGCTCCTCACGGACGACGAGCAGTTCGGCGGCCGGGCCTTCCTCATCGGCCTCGGCACCCTGGCCGGCCTGCTCATGGTCTTCGTCGGCGTCACCGGCGCCCTGCGCAACCGCTTCGCCTCCCCTGCCCCCGTCGCGGCCCGCTGGCGGGCCATGCACATGCTGGCCTACCCGGCCTGGTGCGCGGCCCTGCTGCACGGCCTCTACGCGGGCCGCGCGGCCAAGCCGGTCTTCCTGGTCCTGTACGGCCTGTCGGTGGCCGGCGTGATGGCGGCCCTGGCGCTGCGCGCGGCGCCGGGGCCCGTCAAGCGCCGGATCGCCGACCGCGTGGCCGCCCTCCTCGACCAGGCGGGCCGGCCGGACCGCGAGGAGCCGGTCCGGGACGGCGCCCGCACGGCGCCCGGCGCCACCTCGCAGGGCTCCGCACTGCCGGGCTACGAGACCGCGGGGGTCCCCCGGCAGCGCACCGCCGCCGCCCCGCCGCGGTACGAGCCCGCGACCGCCCCGCCGCCGTACGAGCCCGCGACCGCCGCGCCCAGGGAGCCCGCGAACGGGTTCGCCGCCGCCTACCGCGCCGTCTCCGCCCCGCAGCGCCCCTGGCAGCAGCCCGCCGCCCCCGACCGGACCGCCCCCATGGACCTGCCGCCGGACATCCGCCCCGCCCCGGCACCCGGCACGACACCCACCACGGCACCCACCACGGCACCCGGCTCCGCGATGCCCCCCGGCGGCTGGCCGGTCCCGTCCCCGCCGCCGGTCGGCGAGGCCCCGCCGTCGGCGTACGACCCCCTCACCGACACCGGACACACCATCCCGGCCTATGGCAATCCGGACGGCTACGGCTACCGGCCGAGTGATGTGTACGACACCGGTGAGCAGAACACCGTCCCCGGCGCGTACTACCCGGACGACACCTGTACGAGCGGTCCCGCCCCCGAACCGGCCCCCGGCACGTCCTACGACTTCGACGCGCCGGGGCCGGGTGAACCCTGGAACACGCCTTCCGGAGGCATGAAGTGAACGAGGCCCTGCCCGACGTCCCCGAGGTCCGCGTCGTCGGCCTTCCCCAGCTCACGTCGGGCTTCGACCTTGTCGAGCGGCTGGATCTCCCGATGCACCTCAAGGTGCACGGCCCGCTCGAACCCCTTGGCGGCGAACAGCTCGCCAAACTCGCCGAGGCGATCAATCTCAGGGGCCGCGGCGGCGCGGGCTTCCCCTTCCACAAGAAGCTGCGCTCGGTCGCCGAAGCGGCGATCAAGCGCGGCGTCCGCCCGGTCGTCGTCGTCAACGGCAGCGAGGACGAACCGGCCTGCCGCAAGGACACCGTCCTCATCAACCGCGCGCCGCACCTGATCCTGGACGGCGCGCTGCTGTGCGCCGAGGCGATGGGCGCGCGCACCCTCGTCGTCGGGGTCACCCGGGAGTCCACCCAGCGCTCCATGGAGGCCGCGCTCGCCGAACGCGGCCTGAGCAACGGCCGCCGTTCGGCGCTCCGCGCGCGCGTGCAGCGCAATCCCGTACGGATGGTCACGGGCGCCGCCGCCTCGCTGATCCGCTCCATCGACGGCGGCCCGGCGATCCCGCCCGGCCGCAAGGTCAGCGCCTCCAGGAGCGGCGTGGGCGGCGCGCCGACGCTGCTGTCGAACGCCGAGACCTTCGCCCAGCTCGCCATCGCCGCCCGCATCGGCCCCGAGCGCTACGGCAACACCGGCCTGTACGACGAGCCGGGCACCGTCATGCTGACCGTCTCCGGCGCGGTCGCCCGCCCCATGGTCATCGAGGTCCCCACGGGCGTACCGCTGCGCTACGTCCTCCAGCTGGCCGGTGCCCCGCCGGTGCCCCAGGGCGTGCTGACCGGCGGCTACCACGGCAAGTGGATCGACTCGGCCACCGTCGACGAGGCGATCGTCTCCCGCGACTCGCTGGACGCGGTGGGCGGTTCGCTGGGCGCGGGCGCCATCCTGCCGATCGGTCAGGAGACGTGCCCGCTGGGCGAGTCGCTGAGGGTGGCGCAGTGGCTGGCGGAGGAGAGCGCGGGCCAGTGCGGCCCCTGCTACCTCGGTCTGCCGGCCGCCGCGCGCGGCCTGGAGGACATCCTGAACGGCGGCGGTCCCGCCGCCCTGGAGGCGCTCAAGCAGGTCGCGAAGAACGTCAAGCGGCGCGGCGCGTGTTCACACCCGGACGGCTCGGCGATGTTCCTGGAGTCGACCGTCAAGGCGTTCACGGACGACCTGGCCGCCCATGTCCTGGGCAACGGCTGCGGACGGCCCGTGCAGGGCGTGCTGCCGCTCTTCGAGGGGGGCAGGGCCCCGACGGGCGTGCCGGGCGGCGGCGCAGCCGCGGAGAACGGCCCCAGCCGCCAGAAGATCTACGTCGACTGGACGCTGTGCCGCGGTCACGGGCTCTGCGCGGACATCCTCCCGGAGGTCTTCCAGCTCGGCGCCGACGGTTTCCCGACCGTGGCGCAGGCGCAGGTGCCGCGCTACGCGGAGGCCAAGGCGCTGCGCGCGGTGCGCCGCTGCCCGGCGCTCGCCCTGCGCATCGAGGAGGACACCCGCGCCCAGGCGCCCGCCCGGGCCAATCTGCCGGTGCTCGCCCCGGGACGCGGCCGGCGCGCGCTCGGCCGCTGAGCAGAACAAAACCCCCCGGATCGATGATCCGGGGGGTTTCCCTGTGGAGCTAAGGAGAATTGAACTCCTGACCTCCTGCATGCCATGCAGGCGCTCTACCAACTGAGCTATAGCCCCGCGTTTTACCGCTTCGCTCCGCCCGGTTTCCCCGGCGGCGACGCCAACATTACACGGTCGACCGGGTCCAACACCAAATCGTTTCCGGTCTGCCCGATTTGACCACTTTGCCCACTGGGTGGTCGGCCGTCAGGCGGCCACGAAGGAGTAGAACCGCTTGAGCGTGCAGTGCTCCTCCAGAAGGCGGCCGTAGATCGGCTCGCCCTCGAGTTCCCGGTACGTCTCGATGGGGTCGCCTTTTATGATCAGCGCCCGCGCGCACTCCTCGCACCAGTACTGGTACTCGGGGTTGACCGGTTCCATGTCGCGGACGATCGGAGTGCCGCTGCCGCACCAGTCGCACTTCCGCCTGTGTGCCCCCATCGATCAGCTCCAGCTGTCGCCGCAGGCCGTGCACACGTACGGGACGCCGCCGTTGTCCCCGAGGATGCTCGCAGGCATCGGTACTCCCTCCCGTCGGGCCGCGCCCCCTTCCGGCCGTTTGATTCTGCCACGCCCGGACCGACACGGTCAGCGACGCCTCAGTACCAGTACGGACACGGTGACCGGCGCGGATCTCCATGGAGCCATACGTCCGGCGGGCCCCTGGTGCTCAAGTGAGGCAACGAAAAATCCCGCCCCTCGAGGGGACGGGATTCACCGTGTTGCTTCTGGACCTTCTGGTCCTTCTGTGGAGCTAAGGAGAATTGAACTCCTGACCTCCTGCATGCCATGCAGGCGCTCTACCAACTGAGCTATAGCCCCGGGCCTGTGTTCTTCCCGCTCGGCGGGGCGAACAAGAAGAACTTTAGCCTGCGACCTGCCGGAAAGTGAAATCCGGGTCCCGCACACGGCTCAGTCGTCGTCGCCGAGCACCGGCTCCGGCAGACTGCCGGCGTTGTGCTCGAGCAGCCGCCAGCCACGGACGCCCTCGCCGAGGACGGACCAGCAGCAGTTGGTCAGGCCGCCCAGGGCCTCCCAGCTGTGCGCGTCCAGGCCGAGGAGACGGCCGATGGTGGTGCGGATGGTGCCGCCGTGGCTGACCACGACGAGGGTGCCGTCCTGCGGCAGCTTGTCCACGTACCGCAGCACCACGGGGGCGGCGCGGTCGGCGACCTCGGTCTCCAGTTCGCCGCCGCCGCGGCGGACCGGCTCGCCGCGCTTCCACGCCGCGTACTCCTCGCCGTACCGGGCGATGATCTCGTTGTGCGTCAGCCCCTGCCAGACGCCCGCGTAGGTCTCCCGCAGGCCCTCGTCGTGGGCGACCTCCAGGCCGGTCAGCGCGGCCAGCTCGGCTGCCGTGTCGGCGGCCCGCTTCAGGTCGGAGGCCACGATCGCGTCGGGCCGCAGACCGGCCAGCAGCCGGGCGGCCCGGCGGGCCTGGGCGACGCCGGTCCCGGTCAGCTCGACGTCGGTGGTGCCCTGGAAGCGGCGCTCCACGTTCCACGAGGTCTGGCCGTGGCGCCACAGGATGACGCGGCGGCCCCGGCCGGCCCCCCGGTCCGTCACCTCACCGGTGGCGCTCACCACCCGTCCCCGTCCGGGGCCGGGGACTCGGCGGCCTGCGTCCGGGCGTGCTCCTCGCCCTTGCCTCGGGTCGCCTTGGCGTCGGCGGGCAGCTCCAGCTCGGGGCAGTCCTTCCAGAGCCGCTCCAGGGCGTAGAAGACGCGCTCCTCGCTGTGCTGGACGTGGACGACGATGTCGACGTAGTCGAGCAGGACCCAGCGGGCCTCGCGGTCGCCCTCGCGGCGCACCGGCTTGGCGCCGAGCTCCTTGCTGAGCCGTTCCTCGATCTCGTCGACGATCGACTTGACCTGTCGGTCGTTGGGTGCGGAGGCCAGCAGGAAGGCGTCCGTGATCGACAGCACGTCGCTGACGTCGTAGGCGATGACGTCGTGGGCGAGCTTGTCGGCGGCCGCCTGAGCGGCGGTGTTGATGAGCTCCAGGGAGCGGTCGGTCGCGGTCACTACCAGGCTTTCGGTCGACGGTCGTTTGACACCAAGGGTCTCACGACCGCCGACCTCTGCCCATGCGGTCACCGTCCGGTCACGACGCGGGCTCGTAGTCCTGACCGAGGACCACCGACACGCGCGCGTTGGCGGAGACGTCGCCCTTGGCGACCGTGCTGGTCGGCAGGCCGAGCGTCTTGGCGACCTCGGTGGCGTTCTCCTTGTCGGCGGCGTCCGCGTAGAGCACCTCGGAGGTGGCCTGCGCGGCGGCGGCGGTGCCGCCCTCCACGAAGGTGAAGCCGCCGTTGACCAGGGTGATCCGGACCTTGGCGGTGTTGTTCTTGTCCCCGCTGGCGTTCTGCACGGAGACGCTGACCGCGGCGTCCTCGTCGGGGCTCTTGGCGGTGCCGCCGAGGACGTCCTTGACGACGCCCGAGCTGTCCTCGGTGCTGAGCGTGCCGTCGTCCTGGACGGGCAGCAGGGCCGTCTTGTGGTCGCCGCCCTTGGTGAGGTCGGCGAGGGCGGCGAGGAAGGAGCCGAGATCCTTGTCGGTCAGCGGCGGGTCGAGGATCATGCCCAGCGTCTGGACGGTGGTCGTCGCCGCCTGCGCGTCGGAGGACAGCTTGCGCAGCACCCCGTGCAGGACCTGCCCGAACCGCTCCAGCTGGGCGACCTGCGCCTCTCCGGAGGCCTGGTAGGTGGCGTACGCCACGGCCATCTTGCCGCTGAGGGTCTGCTTCTCGCCCTTGTGGACGAGGACGGCGGCGTCCTTGTCGCCGTCGGCGTCCGGGTCGGGCACGTCCGCGTCCGTGTCGACCTCGATGGTGCCGACCAGGTCGACGAGGTTCTGCAGGTAGGGCGTGTCCAGGCGCCAGGTGCCCTCGATGGCGGTGCCGAGCACGGAGTCGAGCGCCTCCTGGGTGGTGTCGGGTCCGTCGTCGTCGACCGACTTGGCCAGCGTGGTGACGCTGCCGTCGTCGCCGGTCAGCGCCAGCGAGTTGGGCAGCAGCACGGTGGTGGCCTGCTGGGTGGTGGTGTTGTTCACCAGCAGTGCCGTCGAGGTGGAGCCGCCGTCGGTGTCGTGCAGGTGGACGGCGATCACGTCGCGCTTCTGGGCGCCCGCCGCCGTCGTGCCGCCGGCCGTGGAGTCCGACGAGGACATGCCGGGGAGCTTTCCGGCGTACCAGAGGTAGCCGATACCGCCGACGGCGACGAGGGCGAGGACGACCACCAGGGCGATGGCACGCGTGCGTGCCCGGCGCCGGGCCTCCTCGCGGCGCTCGGTGCGGTTCTCCGTGAACTTCATCCAGTCGATGACGTCCTCGGAGTCGCCGTCCGGCTCCTCGACGAAGGCGAACTGCTCGGTGTGGTACTCCGGCCCCGCCGTCCCGGACTCATCCCCGAGTTCCGCCGGGCCCGCCGCCCCGGCCCCCTCCGGCTCCTCGCGCGGGCCCGCCTGCTGCGGGATGCGGGCCGGCTGCTCGGCGACCGGGGCCTGCGGCTGCCCGCCGCCGGCGGCGGTGGCGTAGGGGTCGTAGGGACTCTGCGGGCTCTGCGGGCTCTGCGGGGGGACGGGCGCCTGCTGGGCGGTGTCGTAGGCGCCCTGCGGGGGAACGGGCGCCTGCCCGCCGGTGTCGTAGTTCGCGTAGGGGTCGTACGGGGCGGAGGGCTGCTGTCCGCCGGTGCCGTACGGGTCGTAGCCGTACTCCTGCTGTGCGTACTGCGTCTGCTGGCCCGGCTGCGCGTACGGGTCGTACGTCTGCTGCTGTGCCGGGGCCTGGCGGTAGACCGGCCGGCCGTACTCGTCGTAGCCGACGATCTCGTACGGGCCCTCCTGGCCGCCGCCGTGTCCCGCGTCGTATCGGTCGTTCACCGGTGCCCCTCTCGGCTCACTCGCCGCGGTACAGCTGACGCTTGTCGATGTAACGCACGACGCCGTCGGGCACCAGGTACCAGACGGGGTCGCCCTTGGCGACTCTCGCCCGGCAGTCCGTGGAGGAGATGGCGAGGGCGGGGACCTCGATGAGGGAGACGCCCCCCTCGGGCAGTCCCGCGTCCGTCAGGTGGTGGCCGGGGCGGGTGACGCCGATGAAGTGTGCCAGGGAGAAGAGTTCCTCGCTGTCGCGCCAGGTGAGGATCTGGGCGAGGGCGTCGGCGCCGGTGATGAAGAACAGGTCCGTGTCCGGGTTGAGCGAGCGCAGGTCGCGCAGGGTGTCCACGGTGTAGGTGGGGCCGCCGCGGTCGATGTCGATGCGGCTCACCGAGAACTGCGGGTTCTCGACGGTGGCGATGACCGTCATCAGATACCGGTCCTCGGCCGCGGAGACCGCGCGGTGGCTCTTCTGCCAGGGCTGCCCGGTGGGCACGAACACCACCTCGTCGAGGTGGAACTGTGTGGCGACCTCACTGGCCGCGACGAGGTGCCCGTGGTGGATCGGGTCGAAGGTGCCGCCCATGACGCCGAGCCGGCGCTTGCCCGGTCGTGACGGGGCGGTGCCGGGGCCCGGGCGGTGCCGTGTGCCGCTTGCCGGGCCGTTCACCGGGCCGGTAGGCATGTCCTGCTCTCCCATGCGTGCAGACCCTACCGGCCCCGGCTGAACGTCTCGGCCGCCTGTTCCCCTGGAGGACGCGGAGGACGCGCTCAGCGGTCCCGGTTGAAGCGGGTGGTGATCCACAGCAGCAGCATCAGGATGACGAACGCGCCGATGCCGGTGACGTAGGGGCTGAGGCTCTCGTGGTTGCCGCCGTGCTCCTCGCCCTCGGCGGCAAGGGTGACCAACTGGGCAGCGGTGCTGTGGAAGCTCATCTTCGGCAGGACCTATCGCGTGTGGGCGGGATAAAGACGTGGGCTCATCGTATGCGGGCCCCCCGCACGCGATCACGCCGACTCCGCCGTTGGGAAGCCCTCGGGAACCGCCGGCAGCCGCCGGGGAGCCGACGGGACGGGTCCGGGCCGCCCGGGGAACCTTACGGCCGCCTCAGTCGTCCTTCGAGCTGTAGCCCCGCAACAGGAACCACGCGGTGAGCACACAGCCCAGCACCATCACGATCAGCACGATCTGGAGCAGGTGCCCCGTTCCGGGCTGCTCGGCGGCGTTCGCGGCCCCGGCGAGCCGGGCGGGGTGGGGGACATGCTCCATGACACGGACTCCTTAGCTGTACTGCCCGTCCACGGTAACTCCGCCTAGGCTGGGCTCTGCTTCGGGGGCACAAAGGACCGCACAAGGGTTCGCAAAGGGCCACTAGGACGCACCTGGGGGAAGACATGGCCGACGGCCATCAGAGCAACGGGCACGAGCAGGTGCCCAGCAGGTCACGCAGGCGCTTCCCGGGGATCTCCTCGCGCGCGTACGAGCACCCGGCCGACCGCAGCGCCCTGGTGGCGCTGCGCAAGCTGAGCGGCTTCGACACGGTGTTCAAGGCGCTCAGCGGGCTGCTGCCGGAGCGGAGCCTGAGGCTGCTGTTCCTCTCCGACTCGGTGCGCGTCTCGGACCGGCAGTTCGCCCACCTCAACGACATGCTGCGGGACGCCTGCTACATCCTGGACCTGGAGAAGGTCCCCCCGATGTACGTCAACCAGGACCCGAACCCGAACGCGATGTGCATCGGCCTGGACGAGCCGATCATCGTGGTCACCACGGGGCTGGTCGAGCTGCTCGACGAGGAGGAGATGCGGGCGGTCGTCGGGCACGAGGTCGGGCACGCGCTGTCCGGGCACTCGGTCTACCGGACCGTCCTGCTCTTCCTGACCTCGCTGGCCGTCCGGGTCGCCTGGATCCCGCTGGGCAACCTGGCGATCATGGCGATCGTGACCGCGCTGCGCGAGTGGTTCCGCAAGTCGGAGCTGTCCGCCGACCGCGCGGGGCTGCTGGTCGGCCAGGACCTGACGGCGTCCATGCGCGGCCTGATGAAGATCGCGGGCGGCAACCACCTGCACGAGATGAACGTGGACGCGTTCCTGGAGCAGGCCGACGAGTACGAGGCCGGCGGCGACCTGCGCGACTCCGTACTGAAGATCATGAACGTGCTGCCGCGCTCCCACCCCTTCACCACCGTGCGGGCCGCCGAGCTGAAGAAGTGGGCGGCCTCCCGCGACTACCAGCGGATCATGGACGGCCACTACCCGCGGCGCGACGAGGACAAGGACACCTCGGTGCGCGACTCCTGGCGGGAGTCGGCCTCCAGCTACGCCACGCATGTGCGCACGTCCAAGGACCCGCTGATGAAGCTGGTCAACGACCTCGCCGGCGGGGCCGGGGACCTCGGCGGGCGGGTGCGGCGGGGCTTCGGCGGGTTCGGCGCCTCGCAGCCGGGGCCGAAGGGCGGGCGGGACGGCTCGGAGGGCTCCGAGGGCCCCGGGCGCTCCGGGGGCCCCGGGCGCTCCGGAAGCCCTGGGGACGCCTCGGACGGCGGGCCGGACGGTCCCGGGAACCGCGACTGACCGGGGGCCGGTCACACCTTCGGCTGGGCGCTCTCGGCCAGGGTGCCGCACAGGGCCGTGGCCTCGCCCGTGGCGTACGGGTCGGTGCCGGCCGGGCCGCCCTGCTTGGCGCTCTGCCCGGCGAGCAGCGGGCGCAGGTACCCGGCCGCGTCCTCGGCGCAGGACAGCGGGCCCGCCTGGAGCGAGGCGAGGGTGAGCCGGGCCTGGTGCAGCCGCAGGTCGTCCCGGTCGAAGCGGAAGTGCAGCTCGCGGCGGACGGTGAACAGCGACACCTCGGCGCGGGCGTCGCCGGTGGGCCGCAGCGGATAGACGACGGTGTGGGCGGCGACGACCTCCAGGGTGGAGGAGTCGCTCTCCAGGGCCCGCAGGGAGCCCTGGACGCGGATCTCGGAGCCGGCCAGCTCGACGCGGGCCGGGTCGAAGCGGACCAGCCATCCGGTGGCCGCGTGCCGGCCGTCGGCGGCGGGCTCGGCGAAGCTCTCGTCGAACTGGCCGGTCTGGTCGGGGTCGAGCAGCACCCGCACCGAGCGGGTCTCCCCGCCGACCAGCACCTCCCGGTCGAGCGACGAGCGCACCACGTACTCCTTGGCGGTGAGCAGGGCGTTCCTGACCTGCTCGTCGGCGAAGTGGGCGGTGCTGCGGTAGGGCGGCAGCGTGACGCCCGCGGCGCCGGACCGGAACTGCGCGGCGGGGCTGCGCGCGTACAGCCGCTCGGCGTCGGCGGCGCCGGGCACCTCGCCGCGCGGGGCGAGCGGGACGACGGTCATCCGCACCTGCTCGGCGGCCTGCCGCGCCGCGGGGCTCTGGTAGGGGTGGCGCACGCCCATGTACACGGCGGTGCCGAAGGCCACGGCGATCAGCACGACCAGGATCAGGGCCTGCCGGGACAGTCCCCCGCGGCGCAGCGGCGGGCGGCGGCGCACGGCGGGCGCGTGGTCGGCGATGCGCTCCTGGGCGGAGAACTCCTGGAGGTGGGCAGCCCGGACGAACGATTCGTCGAAGACGACGGACCGGTACTCGTCGTCGCCGCCTCCGGGGGCGCCCTCGGGTGTCCCGTCAGGCGGGTCTGAAGGCCCTCCCATATCTTCAGAGTAGGTCGCCGGGCCCCCGGATAAACGCCCAGGTACACGACAAGTTCGGGCCGTTTCGCAGCGGGTTCGCGGGCGTCGCTCAGGGGCTGCGCGGGATCACCGGGACGGCCGGCTGGGAGTAGTCGGCGGAGGCCGAGGGGGTGGCGGAGCCGCCCTGCTCGGGGCCGGTGGAGGCGGGCGGCGGCACCTGGTCGCGGTCGCCGTCCGAGGACGCGCCCCGGTAGACGGCGCTGAAGGCCAGCGCCACCATGCCGATGCCCATCACGAGGGCGAGCATCCAGGCGACCGGGCGGTGCCAGCGGACCTGCTTGCCGTAGCTCGCGGGGGCGCCGTAGGGGCGGTCGAGGGGGTCGGCGTCGTCGTCCGGGTCGTCGTAGTCGGGGTCGGCCGGGTCGGGGCCCAGGTCGCCGTACCCGTCGTCGTAGCGCTCGCCCCTGGTGCGGGCGCGGCGGGCGGCCTCGGCCTCGGAGGCCTCCGCTCTGGCCTCGGCGGCGGCCAGCAGCCGTTCGACGGCGGTCGGCTCGTGGACCGTGGCCGCCCGTACGAAGTCCTCGTCGAAGACCACGGAGGCGAACTCTTCGTCCGACACCCCGCGGTCGTGGTCGTCGTCGGGCTCCCAGCCGTCAGGGAACGGCGTGCCCCCCACGTCCTCCGGCACGCATCCAGAGTAGACCTGGGGGGTCATTTTGGGCAGACGGTATGGAAATTCATCCGGTGGGTGAGACGGGGTGCGGCGGGCGCGGGGCGCGGCGCGGGGGCGTGTGCCCGGCCGCGCGCCGGGGGCCGGTTCAGCGCCGTACGTGTCCGTCGCCGGTGACGATGTACTTGGTGCTGGTCAGCTCCGGCAGGCCCATCGGGCCGCGGGCGTGCAGCTTCTGGGTGGAGATGCCGATCTCGGCGCCGAAGCCGAACTGGCCGCCGTCGGTGAAGCGGGTGGAGGCGTTCACGGCGACCGTCGTGGAGTCGACCAGCTGGGTGAAGCGGCGGGCCGCCTGCTGCGAGGTGGTGACGATCGCCTCGGTGTGGCCGGAGGTCCACAGCCGGATGTGCTCGACGGCGCGGTCGAGGGAGTCGACGACGGCGGCGGCGATGTCGTAGGAGAGGTACTCGGTCTCCCAGTCCTCCGGGGTGGCCTCGACGACGGTGGCGCGGGAGTCCTTGGCGTACGCCATCACCCGTTCGTCGGCGTGCACGGTGACGCCGGCGTCGGCGAGGGCGTCGAGGGCGCGGGGCAGGAAGTCGGCGGCGATGTCCTGGTGGACCAGGAGGGTCTCGGCGGCGTTGCAGACGCCGACCCGCTGGGCCTTGGAGTTGATCAGGATGTCGACGGCCGTGTCGAGGTCGGCCTGCGCGTCGACGTAGACGTGGCAGTTGCCGGTGCCGGTCTCGATGACGGGGACGGTGGACTCCTGGACGACCGTGTTGATCAGGGAGGCGCCGCCGCGCGGGATGAGGACGTCGACCAGGCCGCGGGCGCGCATCAGCTCGCGGACGCTGTCGCGGTTCTCGCCGGGGACGAGCTGGACGGCGTCGGCGGGCAGCCCGGCGCCGCCGACCGCGTCGCGGATCACCCGGACCAGGGCGGTGTTCGACCGGTAGGCGGACGACGAGCCGCGCAGCAGGACCGCGTTGCCGGACTTGAGGCAGAGGGCGGCGGCGTCGACGGTGACGTTGGGCCGGCCCTCGTAGATGATGCCGACCACGCCGAGCGGGACGCGGACCTGGCGCAGGTCGATGCCGTTGGGGAGGGTGTTGCCGCGGACCACCTCGCCGACGGGGTCGGGCAGCGCGGCGACGTCCCGTACGTCGGAGGCGATGGCCCGCACCCGCTCCGGGGTGAGGGTCAGCCGGTCGATGATCGCCTCGGCGGTCCCGGCCTCGCGGGCCTTGGCCACGTCCTGGGCGTTGGCCTCGACGATCTCGCTCGTACGGACCTCCAGCGCGTCGGCGACGGCGAGCAGGGCGTCGTCCTTGACGGCCCGCGGCAGCGGCGCGAGGTCGGCGGCGGCGGCCTTGGCCCGGTAGGCGGCCTGGGTGACCGGGGACATCGAGTCGTACGGCGAGAGCGTGGTCATGGGGGAAGGGTAGTGCGCCGGGCGACGTCGTCCCGTGCGTGTCCCACACCCCGAGACGGGTCTCCGGCAGGTGGACGGTTCGGCCCAGAAGGGTTCAGAAGGGGTGCACCCCGACCGGCGTCGCCGGGGCGGGGCCGTAGCCCGCGGCGATGCGCTGGTGGTAGGTGACGCGGTCGATGACCTCCAGGCCGACGATCTCCCAGGGCGGCAGGCCCGCGGTCTGCCGGTGCTCGCCCCACAGGCGCAGGGCGACGGCGGCGGCGTCGTGCAGGTCGCGGGCCTCCTCCCAGTACCGGATCTCGGCGTGGTCGCCGGCGTAGCGGCTGGTCAGCAGGAAGGGGTGGTCGTGGGCGAGCTGTTCGAGGGCGCGGCGGACCTCGGCGAGGGGGGTGCGCTCACCGGAGACGCTGAGGGTGACGTGCCACAGGCGCGGGACCTCCTCGGGCCCCTGGTCCGGGAAGCGGTCACCGGCCGCGACGCTGGTCAGGGCACGTTCCTCGCCGGGCGCGCGGGTGCCGGCACCGCCGCGGGACGCGGCCGCCCCCGGGCGCACTCGTCTCACGACGGCCTCCTTCTCGCTCGCGCGTCGTCCCGGCGCGGTCGGCCCGGACGGTTGTCCCTGCGACAAAGTGGAGCAGGCCCCGCGCGCTCACGGAGGCGGTTTCGCGGAACGTCCACCACCGGTGCGGGGACGTTTCGACCCATTACGGGTGCAGGATCACCAGATCGTCCCTGTGTACGACCTCACGTTCGTACGCGGGTCCGAGGTCGCGGGCCAGCTCCCGGGTGGAGCGGCCGATCAGCCGGGGGATCTCCTTGGCGTCGAAGGAGACCAGGCCGCGGGCGATCGCGCGCCCCGTGCCGTCCCGCAGCTCGACGGGGTCGCCCGCGCCGAACTCGCCCTCGACGGCGGCGATCCCGGCGGGCAGCAGCGACTTGCGGCCCTCGACCACGGCGCGCACCGCCCCGTCGTCGAGGGTGAGCGCGCCCTGCGGCGCGGAGGCGTGCTGGAGCCAGAGCAGGCGGTTGGTGGAGCGCTTGCCGGTGGGGTGGAAGTAGGTGCCGGTGTCCTGGCCGGTGAGGGCGTCGGCGGCGTGGACCGCGCTGGTGAGCACCACGGGGATGCCGGCGGCGGCGGCGATCCGGGCCGCCTCGACCTTGGTGACCATGCCGCCGGTGCCGACCCCGGCCTTGCCCGCGCTGCCGATCTCGATGCCGGCGAGGTCGGCGGGGCCGCGGACCTCGGCGATGCGGGAGGTGCCGGGGCGGCTCGGGTCGCCGTCGTAGACGCCGTCGACGTCGGAGAGGAGGACGAGCAGGTCGGCGCGGACGAGGTGGGCGACGAGGGCGGCGAGCCGGTCGTTGTCGCCGAAGCGGATCTCGTCGGTGGCGACGGTGTCGTTCTCGTTGACGACCGGGAAGGCGCCCATCGCGAGCAGCTTGTCCAGGGTCCGCGAGGCGTTGCGGTGGTGGGAGCGGCGGCTCATGTCGTACGAGGTGAGCAGGACCTGTCCGACGCGGACGCCGTAGCGGGCGAAGGAGGCGGTGTAGCGGGCGACCAGCAGGCCCTGGCCGACGCTGGCGGCGGCCTGCTGGCGGGCCAGGTCCTTGGGGCGCCGGCTCAGGCCCAGCGGCGCGAGGCCGGCGGCGATGGCGCCGGAGGAGACCAGCACGATCTCCCGCTCCCCCGCCGCGCCGCGCACCTTGGCGAGTACGTCGACCAGCGCGTCGACCCGGTCGGCGTCCAGTCCGCCGGCCGCCGTCGTCAGGGACGAGGAGCCGACCTTGACGACGATCCTGCGGGCCTCGCCCACGGCCTGCCTTGCCCCTGTCACCTGTGCTCATTCCCTCGCGTCCGGCCTCGCCGGGCAATCTACGTGAACCGGGCCGGGCGCCGCGCACCGTTTCACCTTGCGGACGGCGGTCGCGGCCGGGCGTCGCCGGGCGCGAGTCGATCTCGTGACCGATTACTCACGCAACGCATATGATAAAAAGGTTGTCTTGTCTTCATGTAGAAATCAAAGGGCTCATAAACATATCGTGAACTCCGTGTCACCCTCAGACTCTTCAGCCCGCCGCGCCAAGCGCCTCCTTCTCCGTTCCGGGAAGAGCCCCTTTGATGTCGTGTCCGTGGAGCAAGCGCTTCAGCACGACCTCATCGCCACCAATGCCGGCAACCTGATCTTCAGCGACGCCACCCACAAGATCCTCACGACTCCGCACACCGAGGTCGTCTCCAACGGGATCAAGACCGATGTGAACGCGGCGGGGCGGATCAACGAGGAGTTCGACGCCTTCGTCGTTCCACTCGCGAACGCCTTCCGGCCCTCCTTCCAACCCATGCTGGACCGGCTCACCCGGCTGATCAGCAAGCTCCGCATCCCGGTCGTCGTGGTCGGCGTCGGTGCCCAGACCGGCCTCGGGTACAACGCGGCGCGGCTGAAGCCGATGGAGCAGTCGGTGCGCGCGTTCGTCTCGGCGGTGCTCGACCGCAGCGCCTCCATCGGCGTGCGGGGCGAGTTCACCGAGAAGTACCTGAGGGACATGGGCTTCAAGGACGTCGAAGTCATCGGCTGCCCCTCGATGTTCATGCACGGCAAGGAACTCGTCGTACGCAAGCGGGTGGACGAGCTGACGCGCGACTCCCGGATCGCGATCAACGGCTCGCACGACGCGGTGCGCAAGCAGGGCCTGGACCGGGTGATCCGGCAGACCCACGCGCGCTACCCGAACCTGTGCTACATCGGCCAGAACCTCAGCGACGCCAAGCAGTTGCACTGGCGGGACCTGTCGGACCCCAACGGCCAGGTCACCGAGATGCCCACCCACCCCGACCACCCGATGTACGGGGAGGACAAGGCCCGGGTCTACATCGACCCGGTGACCTGGATCAGCGACCTGAGCGAGTACGACTACTCCTTCGGCTCCCGCATCCACGGCAACATCGCGGCCCTGCTGGCCGGGACGCCCGCGACCGTGCTCACCGGCGACTCGCGGACCCTGGAGCTGTGCCGCTACTTCGAGATACCGCACCAGCGGATCGACCAGCTCCCCGAGGACCTCGACCCGGCCCGGCTGTACGAGGAGGCCGACTTCGGCCCGCTGACCCGCAACCACGGGGAGCGGTTCGACCGGTTCACCGGCTTCCTGGACAAGAACGGCCTGGAGAACACCTTCACCCACGGCGACCAGGGCGCGGCCTTCGACGAGCGGATGCGGTCGCTGACCTTCCCAGCGGGCATCCGCCCGTGGCTCGGTGACGACCCCGCCTCGACCGCCGCGCGGCTGGGCTACCTCTTCGGCCGGGTCGGTGAACTGACCGCCGAGAACGCCAAGATGAAGCGGGAGCTGGCGAAGGTGAAGGCCGCGACCAAGCAGCCGGGCCA
Organism: Streptomyces sp. NPDC090994; assembly: GCF_044768905.1. NCBI lineage: Bacteria > Bacillati > Actinomycetota > Actinomycetes > Kitasatosporales > Streptomycetaceae > Streptomyces > Streptomyces sp. NPDC090994. The sequence continues at coordinate 23,492 of NZ_JBIVWS010000010.1, read as the reverse complement.
GTCCGGCCAGCCTTCGCAGTCACGGACGACGGTCTACCGCCGCGCCCGGCGCGTGGTGGGACGGGCGCTGCGTCCGGGACGCTGAGGTCCGGCGGAAGCTCATAGCACGGTTGTCGCACAGCGGGTTCCAGGACACGCGCGTGTCGTCGGAAGGTAGGCGCGCGTTAACCCGGGAGTCCGCTTCGCGACGACCCTGGAGTGACCGCAGTGCCCGAACCCTCGTCCCGCCGGTGGCAGATGGCGCGGCCCCGCCACCGCCGGATCACCGCCAAGCTGCTCGTACTCGCCGCCTTGGCGACGGCCTTCACCGCGCAGGCCGTCGGCGCGCTGCTGCCGAACGTGCCGCTGCTGCTGGCGGCCACCGCCGCCTCGCTGGCCGCCGAGGGCGCGGTGTACCGGTGGCAGCGCGGCGTGCTGTCGCTGCTGACCAAGTCGCACGCGGACGTCACCGTGCGGCACGTCCTGCGCGACCTGCTGCTCGTGGTGGGCCTGCTGCGGCTCGGCGAACAGCACCGCGAGACGGTGTACGCCCCGCTCGTCGCCGGTCTGCTCGCCTGTTACGCGCTGCACTGCGCGATCCAGGCGGTCTCCGTACTGGTCCGCCGCAGCCGCACGCTGCCGGTGGTGACCCGGAACATCGACGCCTCGGCGCTGCGGCTGACCCCGGCGCCGCCGGTGCTGCTGCGCCGTCCCGGCCACCGGCTGCTGGTCCTCGGACTGCCCGCGACCGGCGGGCTGCTGGCCACCGTGGCCACCGACGCGCCGCTGTACGGGGCGGTCGGCCTGGCCGTGTCCCTGGTGCTCTCGGCCGCCGGGCTCGGCGCCCTGCTGCTGCGGCTGCTGCCGGGCCGCCGGCCCGCCGGTGAGCAGGAGGTGCTGGAGTGGTTCGACGCGTGGCTGGCGGAGTACGAGCCGACGGTCGGGCTGTACTTCTCCGGCGGCGCCTCCTCGGCGTACCAGGCGAACATGTGGCTGGAGCCGCTGGCCCGGCTCGGTGAACGGCCGGTGGTCGTGCTGCGGGAGCGGTTCATGGTGCAGAAGCTCGCGGCGACCGACCTGCCGGTGGTGTGCCTGCCGAAGGTGTCCACGCTGATGCGGCTGGAGCACTCCACGCTCCAGGTGCTCATCCACCCCTCGAACTCCGGCAAGACCTCCCAGGTGCTGCGCATCCCCACCATCAAGCACGCCTTCGTCAACCACGGCGAGAGCGACAAGCTGTCCTCCTGCAACCCCTACGCCAAGGCGTACGACGAGGTGTGGGTGGCCGGCCCCGCGGCGCGCGAGCGGTACGCGCTGGCCGAGGTCGGCGTCGAGGACAAGGACGTCGTCGAGATCGGCCGCCCGCAACTGGACGCGGTACGCCCGTACGCGGGGCCGCCGGCCGGCCCGTACACGACTGTGCTGTACGCGCCGACCTGGGAGGGCTGGGACGGCAACCCCGGCAACACCTCGGTGATCGCGGCCGGGGAGAACCTGGTCCGGGCGCTGCTCGCCGACCCGGGCGTACGGCTGCTGTACAAGCCGCATCCGCTGACCGGGACGGTGGACCCGCGGGCCCGCGCCGCCGATCTGCGCATCCGGGAGCTGATCCGGGCGGCGAACCAGGAGCGGCCGGCGCAGCGGCCGACGGGCGGGAACGAACTCGTACGGTACGCGGCCGAGTTGGAGCGGCTGACCATGTCCGCGCCGCGGGCCGGGGCGGACCAGGTGGAGCGGATGCTGGCGCAGTCGGCGCCGGAGCCGGGGCGGGCCGCGGCGGTGGCCCGGGCGGCGGCGGGGTGGAACGAGGCGTACTGGGCGTCGGTGCCGGAGGGACGGCACCTGGTCATCACCGAGGCGCGGCCCGCGCTGTACTCCTGCTTCGACCGGGCCGACCTGCTGATCAGCGATGTGTCGAGTGTGATCAGTGACTTCCTGGCCAGCGGGAAGCCGTACGCGGTGGCCAACACCAGCGGGCTGGCGGAGGAGGCGTTCCGGGTGGCGTTCCCGACGGTGGCGGCGGCGACCGTGCTGACGCCGGACGCCGCCGGGGTGCCGGCGCTGCTGGAGGCGGTGCGGTGCCCGGAGAGGGACACGTTCGCCGAGGCCCGGGCCGCGCTGGCGCTGCGGCTGCTCGGCCCGGCCGAGCCGCCCGCGCAGGAGCGGTTCGCCGCGGCCGTGCGGGCACTGTGCGCGTCGGCCCGCGACCACCGGGCCCGGACGGCCGGGCGCCGCACCACGGAACTGCCCGGTCAGCGGCAGGAGCGGACGGCCGGGTCGGCGTCCCTCACACCACCGCGGGCCGGACGCCACCGGTGAGGCCGCGGGTGAGCGTCCGCCGCTGCCGGCGAGCCGGGGTGTCCGTCACGCCGCCGTCCGGCCCCTGCCACTGAGGCGGGAGTACGGCAGGGCGCGGCGGACGGCACGGCGCAGCAGGGAGACCGGCGCCTGCTCCACATAGCCCAGGAAAGGACGCGCCTCGCGGCCCCGGGCGCGGTAGATCTCGTCGGGTATGCCCGCCTTCCGGTCCCGGAAGTGCGGGTAGACGAGGTACAGCCGGCGGCCGCCCTTCTCCAGGAGGGCGGCCGCCTGCTTCTTGGCCCGGATGAATTCCAGGACGTCGTCCAGGAGTCCGGTCTGCCGGGTCGCCACCAGGTGCATGCGCAGCCGCTCGTTGACCTTCAGCAGATCGGCGACGCCCGGGGTCCAGTAGGCGTCCAGCAGGGGATTCGCCAGGTCGAGCTTGTGCCGCCGGACCTCCTCGCTGTCCTTCAGCCAGCGCGGGCCGAACTGGGCCAGCACCGTGACGCCGAAGGGACGGACCATGAGCTGGTCGCGCCGGTCGCCGGCGGGCACCAGCTCGGCGATCAGCTCCATCAGGGCGCGCGCGTGGCCGAAGCGCCCGGGGTAGGTGGAGGTCTTCGTCACGTGCTTGCCGTCGTCGCGGCCCACCAGGTAGTAGCAGGTGTAGTCGGCGAGCACGGAGACGCCGTCGGCCCGCAGGTACGCCTCCATCGTGAACAGCGCGTCCTCGCCGCTGTACAGGGACTCGTCGAAGCGCATGCCGTGACGTTCCAGCAGCGCGCGGCGGAACAGCTTCTGGGCGGTGAGCGTGTACTTGATGTTGGAGGAGAAGACGTCCGTGCGCTCCAGCGACGTGCGCCACACCGACCTGGGGGCCTTGCGGTTGATCCCCTCGATGCGGCCGACGACCACGTCGGTGCCGGCCCGGTCGGCCATCGCGACCATCCGCTCCAGCGCCTCGGGGCCGAGCCGGTCGTCGGCGTCGAGGAAGAACACGTAGCGTCCGGTGGCCTTGTCCAGGCCCACGTTGCGCGGGCCGCTGGGGCCGCCGGAGTTCTCCTGCCGGATCACCGTGACCGGCATGGGGGCGCGGGCGGCGAACTGCTCCAGGCAGTCTCCGGTGCCGTCGGTGGAGCCGTCGTCCACGGCGATGACCTCGATGCGCGTCGGGTCGATGGTCTGTGCCTCGACGGAGGCCAGGCACTCGACCAGATACGGCATCGCTTCGTACGCCCCGATGATCACGGTGACATCAGGTTGCGTATCGGTCACTTCTGCTCCCTAGTCAGCCAGGTCCAGGCCAGGGAAAATTTTCCCTGTATTACCTCTTTGGCTATCTGTTAGACGGGTGACCGCGGCAAGGGGTTGCCCCACCCCCTCGAACCTGTGATCGACGTCACGGTTTCCGCAGCGAAAACGGCCCGGCCCGCAAGGGCCGAGCCGTTCGGTGCGCGGGGTGTGGGCGGTCAGGCGGCGCCCGCGCCGTCCGCCTCGCCGGCGCCGCTCGCGCGCTGCGCGGGCAGCGCGTCCGCCAGTTCCACGTCGGGGCCGCCGGCCACGATCCGGGACTCCTGGCCGACGTTGCGCGCCTCGGCCTTCACCGCGAGGTCCGCGACGGCGTCGTTGAACTGCTCGATGGAGGTCGGTTCGTCGGGACCGAGCAGATAGCGCTTGAGGTCCTTGCGGTCCTCGGCCAGCGTGTCCCGGGCCGGGTCGCGGACCGCGGCCAGCAGTCCGGTGAGCCCGGCGGCGGTGTTGTCGAGGATCACCGCGGCGCGCACCGCCGTGTTCTGCCGCTTGAACTCCTCCTCGCCCAGCTCCCCCGAGTCGGTGACCGCGTACGGCTTGCCGCTGGCGATGAAGTCGGAGACCACGCTGGAGATGTCGGAGACCATCGCGTCGGAGACGTTGAAGCAGTCGTACAGGCGCGGCTCGGCGCCCGTGACGACCCGGTGCTCCCAGGCCGGGACGGCCGCCCAGTAGGCGTCGTTCCACTCGGCGCGCAGCCGGGCGATCTCCTCGTGCCTGCGGACGTCGACCACGCCGTCGCGGCTGGCCTCGGCCTCGTCGCCCTTGTCGGAGCCGCCGGACAGCGCGGCGAGCCGGGCCTCGATGCGGGCGAGTTCCGCCTTGGCCTTCGCCTGCGCGGAGGCGTCGGCGGCGAAGCGGGCGTCGGCGGCGCGCTCGGCCGCGGCCTGCTCCACCAGGGCGGTGATCCGCCGGTGGGCGGCGCCGGCCTCCTTGCTGACGGTGCCGGTGAACGGGTGCGGCTTGTACAGGACGCGGACCGGCGGGTCGGCGGTCACCAGCCGCCGCACGATGTTCTCGCCGGCCAGCACGAGCGAGGTGTTGCCGGGGTTGCCGTCCCAGCCCTCCCAGGTGGGCGCGTACAGCACGGTCGGCATGCGGCCCTCGGGGACGCCCTGCCAGGTGCGGATCGGGGCGAGCTGGGGGCGGCCGACCTCGACGATGTCCTCGTCGCGGACGCCGACGTCGGCGATGGCGTAGCGGTCGCGGCCCGCGCGCCCGGCGGTCCACACCTCGTCGTAGACCTTGCTGAACGGGTTGACGCTGGCCAGCTTGTCGCTGTCGCCGTGGCCGATGAAGACGTGCTTCATGGTCGGGACGCGCAGCAGGTGGATGTTCTTGCCGACGTTGGCGGCGTAGAGCGCGACGCGGACCGTGGACAGGTCCATGTTCATCAGGTGCACGCCGCCGGGCACGCAGATCACCGGGACGGTGGTGGGCGCCAGGTTCTGCAGGATGACCCGCTCGCGCAGGATGACCAGCGGCCGGGTCTCCAGCTGCTCCATGGTCTCCAGCCACATGTTGACCTGGTACGCGGAGTCCTTGGAGCCGGAGAAGTACAGCACCGTCTCCGGCCGGTACTCGCCCAGCCAGTCGTCGACCGCGGCCAGCACCGTCTCGGCGTTCGGCGGGACCCGCCGGCCGCGGACGTAGCGCAGCAGGGCCAGGACGTACAGGACGCCCAGGAGCAGCGTGAGGCCGATGCCGGCGAACCCGGCCGCGGAGTCGTCCAGCTGCGCGGCGGCCAGTATGCCGACGACGGCGAACAGGTCGAGGTGGAGGATCTTCTCGGCGGAGCGGTGCAGCAGGCCGCGGGGCGGGGCGTCGGGGATGCGGACGCGCGAGACCAGGTCGACGTTGCGGGTGGCGACCGGCAGCCGGCGGCGGTTGCGGATCAGGGTGACCAGGGCGCCGTGCGGGGCCTGGAGGCCGAAGAAGGCGATGAAGCAGGCGATCGCGCCGTAGTAGATCAGGTTGTCCGCGAGGGACAGCCGGGCCAGCAGGAGGACCAGCAGCAGCTGCCGGATCAGGAAGCGGATCGACAGGCCGGCCCGGACCTTGCTGAGCCGGTTGATCAGGTAGCTGTTCCTGCGGTGCAGGAAGTGGTCCGCCAGGTACGTCACGGCGGCCGCGGCCGCGAAGGCGGGAACGCTCGGGACGAGCGCGGCCACCATGAGGCCGGGGTAGCCCAGCATCATGAGGACCGCCGCGGCCAGCTCGGCCGCGCTGCCCACCCGGGCGACGCGAATAGCGGTGGATATCACGGAGAACCTGCTCTGCTCTGCTGCGGATTGTGAGCGATCGGTGAAGGTACTGATTCAGGCCCCTGCCTTCGCCTCGTCAATGGCAATCACGACATTGACGGACGGTGGCAGAGGCCTGAATTGCAGAAGTCTATTTGCCGACGATTATTACACGCCGTCCTGACGGTCCAGCACCGCGGCCAGCGCCTGCTCGAAGCCGGACGCCTTGGCCGCGCCCGCGGTCGGGTCCTGCTGGCGTACGTCGATGACGTGGCCGGTCAGCTCGGAGAGCAGCACGTCGAGCGAGGCACGGGCCACCGCGTCGGAGGAGAGCAGGCTGCCCGCGGGCTCCTGGCCGAACGCCTTGGTGCGCATCGGCGTCGCGGTCCGCTCGGGGTTGACGCAGTTGACGCGGACACCGTCGCCGGCCCACTCGTCGGAGAGCGCCTGGGTGAGGTTGACCATCGCGGCCTTGGTGGAGGAGTACAGGCTGTACTCGGCACGGCCGCGCGTGTAGCTGCTGGAGGTGTACAGCAGCAGCTGGCCCTTGGTCTCGGCCAGGTACTTGTACGAGGACCGGGCGATCTGCACCGGGGCCAGGTAGTTGACCTTCAGCGCCTCCTCGATGGTGGCGTTGTCGGTCTCGGCGAGCTTGCCTATGCGCAGCACGCCGGCGGTGTTGACGACGTAGTCGATCCGGCCGGTCTCGGCGTACGCCTTGGACAGGGCGTCGTCGACCTCCTCCGGGTTCTCCACGTGGGTGCCGGTGGTGGAGCGGCCGAGCGCGTAGACCGTGGCGCCGTAGGACTCGGCGAGTTCCGCGATGTCCTTGCCGATGCCGTAGGAGCCGCCGAAGACGACCATCGTCTTGCCGGTGAGCAGTTCGCGGTAGGCGTCCTCGCCGACCTGCTCGGGGGCGGCGCTGGAGGCGAGCTGGAAGAGCTTGTCGGCGATGAAGACGTCGACGGGCTGGGTGACCTTCATGTTGTACTCGTCGCCCGCCACGACGTGGATCGGCACGTCGGGCAGGTACTTGAGCACGACCGAGCAGTCGTCGGTGGCCTGGAAGTTCGGGTCGCCGGCCGCGACCTCGTAGGCCCGCTTGATCGTGGACAGCTTGAACGCCTGGGGCGTCTGGCCGCGGCGCAGCCGGGAGCGGTCCGGGACGTCGGTGATGAACTCGCCGTCCGAGCCGTGGGTGCGGGTCACGATGATGGTGTCCGCGGACGGGATGGCCACGTCGACGGCGTCGTAGCGCTCCAGCGCGGTCACGCAGTCGTCGATGACCCGCTGCGACAGCAGGGGGCGCACCGCGTCGTGGAAGAGGACGTTGAGGTCCTCCCCTTCGCCCAGCCCCTCGCCGAGGGCGGCGATGGCGCGCTCGGTGGTCTCGTTCCGGGTCGAGCCGCCCTCGATGACCTTCTTCACCTTGGTGAAGCCGGCCTTGGCGACGATCTTCTCGATGTCGGGCACGTAGCCGGGCGCCATCAGCACGATGATGTCGTCGACGGAGTCGGCGTTCTCGAAGGTGGTCAGGGTGTGCTCGATGACTGCCTTGCCGGCGATCTTCAGCAGCTGCTTGGGGATCGACAGACCCACCCGCTGACCGGTGCCACCGGCCAGGATCACTGCGGTGGTACGGGGCTTGGCTATGTGCTGGGACACAGGTGACCTACCTTGGGGCGACAGGGAACTTCGAAATGGTCCCACTTGTGGTTACCGCAGTGCAAGGTGAGCGACCTCTGCCGCATATGTGCGCGCAACCTGTCATTCACCTGGCGCTCCTGGTGACGGGCGAAGCGTTCACGGCGGCGGCGCGAACTCCTGTGGAATCGCTGTGAGTAACTCCACAGGAGCCCGGCGTCGCACTGCGTGATTTCCTCAGTGCCGACGCAGCTTCTTCAGGGCGCGGTGGCCGAGCACCTTGACGAGATCCTTGGAGGAGGTCTGGTGCACCGTACGCGACTTGACCGGAGCGGTGTTGCGCACGGGTGCCGCGGCGGCCGCGGCGAGCGCCCCGTACAGCGCCTGAGCGGCCACTTCCGGGTCGATGCGCGGCTTGGTCCCGGCCGCGTCGGGGAGCCTGGGCACGGCGGACAGCAGCGCCGGGTCGCCCAGCACGCGTACGCCCATGGCGGCGATCCGGTCCGCCATCTCGGCGCCGATCTCCGCGGCGGCCTCGGCGGCCCACCGCGGCGTGTGTATCTTCACGTCGTCCGGGCCCGGGGCGCACGTGTTCTTCATATGCATCACGGCGCCGTAGCGGATGAGCGAGGAATACAGCTCCTCGGGGAGTTCGTTGCCGCGGAATTCCACATTGAGTTTGCGCAGCATTTCGGTCTCGGCGAGGGTCAGCGACCGGTTCGCCGTGTCCGGGACGGGCTGGAGCAGGCCGTCGGGCAGGCCGAGCAGCGACTCGAAGGTGCGCATCAGGCCGCCGCGGTCGCGGTCGTCGACCACGACGACGGTGAGCCGCTCGGGGCCGACCGCCCGGACCCACCGCTCGACGAGCCGGTCGTGCCGGTGCCGGCGCCAGAAGCTGGGGTTGGGCTTCTCGTACGGCGGCTTCCGGAGCATGTGCTCCAGCCAGCTCTCGTAGCCCATGCGCAGGCCGTTCTGCACGTACTGCTGCCACTGCGAGGGCATGATCTTGGCCAGCGGGCGCAGGGTGACCATGACGTGCACCCGGTCGCCGCCCAGTTCCCGGACGATCCGCTCGACGGTCTCGTCGTCGGGCGCGTCGGCGAAGAACTCGCTGCTGACCACCGAGGTCCGCCGGCCGGTGGAGGCGACCTGGGAGACCAGCGTCTCCCAGTGCCGCTCGGTGGGTCTGCTGTTGCCCAGCATCCCGGGGCGGGCGCAGACCGCCAGGGCGGCCGACATCGGATGCCGGCTGTCGGCCGGGAAGTCCACGCCGTGCGCCGCCATGGCGTCCTTGGCGGCGAACAGCGCGCCCTGGATCGAGGTGGTCCCGGTCTTGTGCGGGCCTATGTGCAGCAATCGGGTCCCGGCGGGGAACGGGGACACCCCGCTGTTGGCCGGGACGTCATCTCTCGTACAGTCCGTCTCCATGGTCAGAAGACGGTAAGAGGTCTTCCTGAGGGTTGGCTGAGAAGTGCCGAGAAGTGCGGCCGACGGTGGCGCGGCTCACACCGCGCGGTCACACCAGGGAGACCCCCGGGTCGCCCGCCTCGACCCGCAGGCGGGCCAGGGTGGAGGCCGTCGCGGTGGGCTTGAGCACCGTGTCCACCGTCCGCACCCGGGCGTCGATGCCGTCCGGGCGGATGTCGAAGAGGTGGTAGCCGCGGTGGGCGTCGATCAGCTTCCAGTGCGGGTTGTCGGCCTTGAGCGGGTCGAACTGGGCGTGGAAGGCGGCCTGGTCCTGGTCGCCGTTGCTGGAGATGGAGGTGCCGACGAACTCGGCGCCGACGACCTGCGACTCGGGGTCGGCGTAGTCGGTCCTCAGGTCGCTCACCATGGTGAGGTGGCGGTCGCCGGTGAGCACGACCGGGTTGCTCACCTTCCGGAACTCCTTCAGCAGGGCGTTGCGTTCCACCTGGTAGCCGTCCCAGGCGTCGTAGTACCAGAGCTTGCCCTCGCCGACCTTGAGGTCGGTCTCGGCCATCATGATCTGGGAGGCGATCAGGTTCCAGCGGGCGGGTGAGCCGTGCAGCCCCTTCAGCAGCCACCTCTTCTGCGCGGCGCCGAGCATCGTCAGCTCCGGGTCCTGGGCGCCGGCCTGGCTGGTGGCCTGGTCGCTGCGGAACTGCCGGGTGTCCAGCACGTTCAGCCGGGCCAGCCGGCCGAACTCCAGGCGCCGGTACATCCGGATGTGCGGGCCGTTCGGGACGGCGGTGGCGCGGACCGGCATGTGCTCGTAGTACGCCTGGTAGGCGGCGGTGATGCGGTCCACGAAGTCGTCGGGCGTCTGCTTGGCGGGGTCCTGCGGGACCTGGCCGGCGTAGTCGTTGTCGACCTCGTGGTCGTCGAAGGTGACGACGAAGGGGGCGTTCGCGTGCATCGCCGCGAGGTCGGGGTCGCTGCGGTACTGGGCGTAGCGGTTGCGGTACTGGGTGAGGGAGTAGGGCTCGCCGGTGCCCTCGTGCGTGCGCACGGCGGTCGCGGACGGCGAGGACTCGTAGATGTAGTCCCCGACGAACAGCACGACGTCCGGGTCCTGTTCGAGCATGTCGGCGTACGGGGTGAACCAGCCGTGCTGCCAGTTCTGGCAGGAGGCCAGGGCGACGCGCAGGCCGCCGGCGCCGGTGGAGTCCGCTGCCGGGGCGGTGCGGGTGCGGCCGGTGGGCGAGAGCTGTCCGCCGGCCCGGAAGCGGAACCAGTACGTACGTCCCGGCCGCAGGCCGCGGACGTCCACGTGGACGCTGTGTCCGAAGGCGGGCCGGGCCACGGTGAAGCCGCTGCGGACCACCTCGCGGAACTTCGCGTCCGAGGACACCTGCCACTGCACCGACACGTTCCGGGCCGGCATGCCGCCGCCGGCCAGCGGGTCGGGGGCGAGGCGGGTCCACAGCACGACGCCGTCCGGGAGCGGGTCGCCGGAGGCGACGCCGAGGCTGAACACGTCCCCGGACAGCGGCGTCTCGGCCGCCTGGGCGGTGGCGGGCTGCCACAGCTGGTGGGTGGCCGCGGCGCCGAGCAGGGCGGCGCCGCCGGCCAGGAAGCGGCGACGGTCGGTGGAGGGTGATCCGGTCATGGGTGAACTCCCTGGTGTCGCAGGCCTCGTGGACACCCAGGAAGCTCACGCTCCGGGGTGGTCCGGCCGCTGAACCAAGTCGTTCGCGTGCATGACAAATACGTGGACGGCAGGGGCCCCGTTGCGACACGGGAACCTCACGGTGAACGGAGCCGGTCGCGACGGGGCGTCACGCTCCCGCCGCGGCCCGGCCCGTCACCGGCGGCCCGGCGCCCCGGCCGTGACCGGCCGCCCGGACGCCTGGCCGCACGGCGTCTCAGCTCGGGAAGTCGTGACCGAGCCAGCCCTTGTCCGTCGGCATGCCGAGGCTGCCGGGGCCGAAGACGAAGGAGCCGGTGGCGGTGGCGCCGGAGGCGGTGGCCGGGAAGACCCACACCGCGCCGGCCCCGCTGTTCTCCCCGTACGCCCCCACGACCGGCTCCGCGCGGCCGTCGCCGTTGCCGTCGACCAGGTCGAGGGCGGAGCCGAAGGCGTCACTCCTCTCGGCCGCGCCGGGCACGCCCGCGGTGTCCTGGTGGAAGACCTGGCCGCCGGCGCCCGTGGGTCCGTCCGGTCCGCCGGGGATCACGGCGACGGAGCCGGACGGCTGGACGGTGCCGACGCCCTCGGAGGCGTTGCCCGACAGGATGTCGCCGTAGCCGTCGCCGTTCACGTCGCCCACGGTGAGGTGGCTGCCGAACATGTCCTCGGGCTCCTGGGTGCCGGGCACGCCGGGGGTGTCCTGGTCGATGACCTGGATGTGGGCGGTGTCCGGGCCGTTCGCGGTGCCGTAGGAGATCCTGATGTCCCGGTAGCCCAGGAGGAGGTCGGCCCGGCCGTCGCCGTCGACGTCGCCGAGGGTGAGCGTGACGCCGGTCGCGTTGGCGGGGTCGCCGTCCCCGTTGGTGAGGACGGTGGCCGACGTGAGGGGGTCGGCGCCCCCGCGCAGGTAGCGCAGTTCCTGGTAGCTGCCCTCTTCCTCGCCCTCTTCGTACACCGTGACGCGCGCGACGAGATCGGTGCGGCCGTCGCCGTCGGCGTCACCGGCGGCGAGGTCGGTCACGATCTCGTTGACGGGGCCGGAGGTGAGCGCGGTCTGCCGGGTGGCGGCGGGGCTGCCGTCCCGTCCGAAGGGGCCGGTCTCCAGAACTCCCTCACGGATCAGGTCGTCCTGGCCGTCACCGTCGAAGTCACCGGTGGCGAACGGACCGTCCTGGTAGGTGCCGTCACCGGCGGCCGGCAGGGTGGTCGCCGAGGTGAGGCCCCCGGCGCCGCCCCACAGCACGGTCCGGCTGGCCAGCCGCTCCCTGCCGCCGGAGGTCCACTGCTCCTCCGCCGTCAGCACCAGCAGATCGGTGTATCCGTCGCCGTCGAGGTCGGCGGTGTCCAGGGCGTACCCGAACTCGTCGCCCTTCTCGGGGGATCCGGGTATGCCGGCGGTGGCCTGCGAGTAGACCTTCTTCGTCGAGATCGACGTCCCCGACGCCGATCCGTACAGGACGGCGACGTAGCCGGCCCTGGCGGCGCCGTTCACGGCGCCGAACGGGGCGCCGACGGCCAGGTCCTCGTACCCGTCACCGTTGAAGTCCTGCCGCAGCTCCACCGCCCCGGCGGGCCGGGCCTGGGCGAGCGGTGACATGGCCGAGGTCGCGGCTACGAGCGCGACGGCGATCGTCAGGGCCCGGCCGGACTGTGCTGCATCGAGGCGTCTGGACACGTCATCTCCGGTGAGTCGTACGGCAGTCGGCCGCGGGACGGATCAGGGATCCGTCCCACGCTGCCCGGTACGACTCACCGGGCGGCGAGGTGGTTGTCCTGGAGGGGGACGCGAATTCACCCGCGGTTCACCACGTCCGCCGCGTTCACCACGCCCCTCGCGTCCGCCTCTAGAACGGGTCGAAGCCCTCGAACTCCTCGTCCGCCTCGTCCCGCTCGGCCTGCCGGTCCCGGCGGCGCTGGGCCGCGGGCCGGGGCGCCTCGAAGCGGTGGTCCTCGCCGCGCCGGCCGAGCATCTCCGCCCCGGCCATCATCGACGGCTCCCAGTCGAAGACGACGGCGTTGTCCTCGGGGCCGATGGCGACGCCGTCGCCCGACCGGGCCCCGGCCTTCAGCAGCTGTTCCTCGACACCGAGCCGGCCCAGCCGGTCGGCGAGGTAGCCGACGGCCTCGTCGTTGTTGAAGTCGGTCTGCCGCACCCAGCGCTCGGGCTTCTCGCCCCGCACCCGGAACAGCCCGTCCTCCTCGCGGGTCACCGTGAAGCCGGTGTCGTCCACGGCCTTGGGCCGGATGACGATCCGCGTCGCCTCCTCCTTGGGCCGGGCGGCACGCGCCCCGGCCACCAGCTCGGCGAGCGCGAACGACAGCTCGCGCAGCCCGAGGTGGGCCACGGCCGACACCTCGAAGACGCGGTAACCGCGCTCCTCCAGCTCGGGCCGCACCATCTCGGCGAGGTCCTTGCCGTCCGGGACGTCGATCTTGTTGAGGACGACGACCCGCGGCCGGTCCCCGAGCCCGCCGTACTGCCGCAGCTCCTCCTCGATGATGTCGAGGTCGGAGAGCGGGTCGCGGTCGGACTCCAGGGTGGCCGTGTCCAGCACGTGCACCAGCACGCTGCACCGCTCCACGTGCCGCAGGAACTCCAGGCCGAGCCCGCGGCCCTGGCTGGCGCCCGGGATGAGCCCCGGCACGTCCGCGATCGTGTAGACGGTCGACCCGGCGGTGACGACACCGAGGTTCGGCACCAGCGTGGTGAACGGATAGTCCGCGATCTTCGGCTTGGCCGCGCTCAGCACCGAGATCAGCGAGGACTTGCCCGCGCTCGGGTAGCCGACCAGCGCCACGTCCGCGACGGTCTTCAGCTCCAGTACGACGTCCTGGAGGTCACCGGGCTCACCGAGCAGCGCGAAGCCGGGCGCCTTGCGGCGGGCGGAGGCCAGCGCGGCGTTGCCGAGCCCGCCGCGGCCGCCCTGCGCGGCGACGAAGGAGGTGCCGTGCCCGACCAGGTCGGCGAGGACGTTGCCCGCCTTGTCCAGCACCACCGTGCCGTCCGGGACCGGCAGCACCAGGTCCTGGCCGTCCTTGCCGGAGCGGTTGCCGCCCTCGCCGGGCTTGCCGTTGGTGGCCTTGCGGTGCGGGGAGTGGTGGTAGTCGAGCAGGGTGGTCACGGACTGGTCGACGGTGAGGATCACGTCGCCGCCCCGGCCGCCGTTGCCGCCGTCCGGGCCGCCGAGCGGCTTGAACTTCTCCCGGTGCACGGAGGCACAGCCGTGGCCTCCGTTACCCGCGGCGACATGCAGCTCGACGCGGTCCACGAAGGTGGTCATGGGATGTGCCTCCAGTTACGTACGGGTGTTTCCTGATCCAACACGCGAAAGGCGGACCCGCTTCCCCGGAGGGAAGTGAGGTCCGCCTCGCGCAAGTCTCCGGTCAGGCGACCGGGACGATGTTCACGACCTTGCGGCCACGCGCGGTGCCGAACTGCACCGAACCGGCCTGCAGCGCGAACAGCGTGTCGTCGCCACCGCGGCCGACACCGGCGCCCGGGTGGAAGTGGGTGCCGCGCTGGCGGACGATGATCTCACCCGCGTTGACGACCTGACCGCCGAAGCGCTTCACGCCGAGCCGCTGGGCGTTGGAGTCGCGACCGTTCCGGGTGGACGATGCGCCCTTCTTGTGTGCCATCTCTCCTCAGTCCCTTACTTCGCAGCCGCGGGGATCTCAGTGACCTTGATCGCCGTGTACTGCTGGCGGTGGCCCTGACGACGGCGGTAGCCGGTCTTGTTCTTGTAGCGCAGAATGTCGATCTTCTGCCCCTTGTGGTGGTCCACGACCTCGGCCTGGACCTTGATGCCGGCCAGCACCCACGGGTCGCTGGTCACAGCGTCGCCGTCGACAACGAGCAGGGTCGAGAGCTCGACCGTGTCGCCAACCTTGGCGGTGGAAATCTTGTCAACCTCGACGATGTCACCGACAGCAACCTTGTGCTGACGGCCACCGCTGCGCACGATGGCGTACACGCGGATCTCTCTTTCGCTCGGAGAACGGCACCCCCGCAGGCCAGCCGCCCGACCAGCGGACGGCCTCTCCCTGGACGCCGGGCGCCCGGGAGGATGAGGTTTACGGGGATGTGGCGGGTCTGTGGACACGCCGACGGTCAAGGTTACGGGGGCCGCATCCGCCGGTCAAACCGAGTCCGGTCGATCAGCTTGCCCGTATGCTCACGCCCCGTACACACACACGAAGGTGTCGTACGGGGAGCCGTGAAGGCAAGAGGGGACGAACGCAGTGAGTCTGAGGATCCAGCCCACCGCCCAGGTCGACGAGAGCGCCGAGGTCGGCGACGGCAGCAGCGTCTGGGAGCTCGCGCAGATCCGGGAGGGCGCTCGGCTGGGCGAGGGCTGTGTGATCGGCCGGGGGGCGTACGTCGGCTCGGGCGTGCGCATGGGCGACAACTGCAAGCTGCAGAACTACGCGCTCGTCTACGAGCCGGCCGAGCTGGGCGACGGCGTCTTCATCGGCCCGGCCGTGGTCCTCACCAATGACCACAACCCGCGCTCGGTGGACCCGGAGGGCAGGCAGAAGCGCGGCGGCGACTGGGAGGCCGTCGGCGTGACGATCGCCGACGGGGCGTCGGTCGGTGCCCGCTCGGTGTGTGTGGCCCCGGTCGCCATCGGCCGCTGGGCGATGGTCGCCGCGGGCGCGGTGGTGACGAAGGACGTTCCCGACTTCGCCCTGGTGGCGGGCGTGCCGGCCCGGCGGATCGGCTGGGTGGGCCGGGCCGGCGTGCGGCTGGCCGAACGGGAGGGGGAGCCGGGGGTGTGGGAGTGCCCGCGCAGCGGGGCGCTGTACGAGGAGAAGGACGGGACCCTCCAGGAAAGGGAAGGGGAACGGGAACGGGAACAGGAACAGGAACAGGACCGCTGAGACACGGCAGAAGATCCCGGCATCGGAGTCCCGCATCGTGGACACATCCCGCCGTCCGGCCGCCGCGCCCGGCCGTGACCGCCTGCCGTCGCTGACCGGGCTGCGCTTCTGGGCGGCTCTGGTCGTCGTTCTCTACCACCTGTCCCGCCAGTCCGGGCGCCTGCCGGGGGTGAGCGACCTGGTCTGGTACGGCCGCAGCGGCGTGACCTTCTTCTTCGTCCTGTCGGGGTTCGTGCTGGCCTGGAGTTACGACGGCAAGCGCGTGCCGGCCAAGGTGTTCCTGTGGCGCCGCTTCGCGCGGATCTGGCCGATGCTCGCCGTGTCGGTGGCCGCCTCCGTCGCCGCCTATCTCGCGATCGGCACCGAGGTGTCCCGCAAGGGCGTCGTGGCCGCCCTGCTGGTCGTCAACGCCTGGATACCCGACAAGCAGTTCATGATGGGCGGCAATCCCGCCGCCTGGTCCCTCAGCGACGAGGCGTTCTTCTACGCCCTCTTCCCGCTGCTGCTGGTCGTGCCGTTCCTGCGGACCGCACGACGCCGCCTGTGGACGGCGGTCGTCGTGTGCGCCGCGTCCGCGGCCCTGTGGCTGGGCGGGGCGCTGATCTCCGATCTGCTCGTCCGCCGCTGGTTCCTGGACTACTTCCCGCCGGTGCGGATGCTGCAGTTCGTGCTCGGGGTCGCGGCGGGCCTGGCCGTCAAGCGGGGCTGGCGGCCCCCGGTCGGCCTGCCGGCCGCCGTCGCCCTGGTGCTGGCCTGGCAGGTCGCGCTGGTCCCGTGGTCGCGCGCCGTCCCGGACTCCGCCTGGTACAGCGCCTACAGCGCCTCCCAGCTGCTGTCCGCGCCGCTCTTCGCGGCGCTGGTCGCGGCGGCGGCGTACAGCGACGTGCGGCGGCGGACCACCGGTCTCGCCGGGCCGTGGATGATCCGGCTCGGCAACTGGTCGTTCGCCTGGTACCTGATCCACGAGATCGTGCTGCGGGTGCTGCTCGTCGCCGTCGGCCACCCCCGCACCCAGACGGCCACGGCCGCCTTCTGGGCGCTGGTCCTGGCGGTGAGCCTCGCCCTGGCGGGCCTCGCCTACCACTGGGTGGAGCATCCGCTGGAACGCGTGCTGCGCCGGGCGGGGCCGCGTACGCCCGGGACGGGACCCGCCCGGCCCGAGCCCGCGGCGTCGGTCTGACGCGGCGCGCACGCCCGAAGGGGGCCTCCCGGCGCCGGGAGGCCCCCTTTCTTTCGCGGCTCCTGCGGCCCGTCAGCCGCCGATGACGACCCGGCGGACGCCCTGCCAGGCCTCCGGGTCCGTGGTGCGGCGCCCGTCGACCAGGACCGTGACGTCCGGCAGGTCGGCGGGGGTCAGCTCGCGGTACTCGGCGTGATCGGCCTGGAGGATCGCGGCGGTGACCTTCTCACCGGCGTGCGGGGTCAGGCCCAGGGCGGACAGCTCCCCGGCCGTGTACAGGGGGTCCGAGACGTACGGGACGGCCCCGCGGGCGCGCAGCGCCTCGACGGTCGGGAAGACGCCCGAGAAGGCCGTCTCCTTCACGCCGCCGCGGTAGGCCGCGCCCAGCACCAGCACGTTCACCCCGGTCAGGTCGCCGTACGCGGCGGCCAGCAGGTCGACGGCGTACTCGGGCATCGCGGCGTTGGCCTCGCGGGCGGAGCGCACGACGGTGGCGGACGGGTCGTTCCACAGGTACATCCGCGGGTAGACCGGGATGCAGTGGCCGCCGACGGCGATGCCCGGCTGGTGGATGTGGCTGTAGGGCTGCGAGTTGCAGGCCTCGATGACCTTCTTGACGTCGATGCCGTTGGCGTCGGCGAAGCGGGCGAACTGGTTGGCCAGGCCGATGTTCACGTCCCGGTACGTCGTCTCGGCGAGCTTGGCCAGCTCCGACGCCTCGGCCGTGCCCAGGTCCCAGACGCCGTTGGGCCGCGCCAGGTCGTCCCGGACGTCGAAGTCGAGGACGGCCTCGTAGAAGGCCACGCCGCGGGCCGTGGACGCCTCGTCGACGCCGCCGACCAGCTTGGGGTAGCGGCGCAGGTCCGCGAAGACCCGGCCGGTGAGGACCCGCTCGGGCGAGAACACCAGGTGGAAGTCCTCCCCCGGGGTCAGGCCCGACCCCTCGGCCAGCATCGGCGCCCAGCGGGTGCGGGTGGTGCCGACCGGGAGGGTGGTCTCGTAGGAGACCAGCGTGCCGGGCTTCAGACCCTCGGCGATCGCCTTGGTCGCGGCGTCCATCCAGCCGAAGTCCGGCACGCCCTCGGCGTCCACGAACAGCGGGACCACCACGACCACGGCCTCGGACGCGGCGACCGCGGCCGCCGTGTCCGTCGTGGCGCTCAGCAGACCGCCCTCGACCGCCGCCTTCAGCTTGACGTCCAGGTCGTGCTCACCGGGGAACGGCTCGGTGCCGGCGTTGACCAGCTCGACGACCTTCTTGTCGACGTCCGCGCCGATGACCCGGTGGCCCTTGGCGGCGAACTGCACGGCCAGCGGAAGCCCGATCTTGCCGAGCGCTACTACACAGATGTTCATGGGCGGTCGCTACTTCTTCCTCTTGTTCCTCGGGTCCCTCTTGGAACGGCGGTCGAGGGTGCCCCTGAGCCGGGAGCCCAGGGTCTTCTTCGGCGGGAAGAGGGGCGCCGTGGCGACCACCACCCGTCCCTTGTCGTTCACCAGGGCCGCCACCCGGTACGGCTCCACGTCGTCGCCGCTCCAGCGGCGGGTCAGCGGCATCGGCTTGCCCGTGCCGCGCACGGGTATCTCGTACGTCGATCCCGCGACGTCCAGGTAGACCCGGACGCCCAGCTTGACGGGGCGCCGCTCCAGCGGGACCCGGGCGTGCAGCACCGTGCCGTCGGGCAGCGGTTCGGCGGTGACGGTGCCCACCGGGGGCGGCGGGGAGTGCTTGGCCGGCAGCTTCCGGCCGCCGGTCTTGTCCGCCGTCTCGGGCATGGCGCCGTTGACCAGGCGCAGCGCCGCCGTGCCGACGTCCCCGAGGAGGGGCACCCGCACGGACGCCGTGTACGCGATCTCCTCGTCGTCCTGCTCCCAGCCGGAGGCCAGCAGGTCGGTGCCCTGCACGAGCCGGCCCACGACCGTCTCCTTCAGGACCTCGAAGCAGCGGTCGGCCAGGCCGATCCGGGGGTCCCGGAAACCCGGGTAGCGGGCGAAGGCCCGGCCGCCCTCCAGCACGAACGGGGGCGCGCCGTGCTCCTTCTCCCAGGTGATCGCCTCGCACAGCTCGTCGACGGCGCCCGCCCGGGCCAGGCTGATCCTCGCCCGGCGCTTGACGCCCAGGGCGTCGCGGAGGGAGTCGGTGAGGTAGTCGTCGGCGAGGCGGGCGATGCCCGCGCAGATCTCCCGCCGCACCTCGCGGTCGAGGGCGGGGAAGTCGTCCTGGATGAGCTTGGACAGCTCCCAGGTGAAGTGCCGGCGCAGCACGGCGTCGCGTTCCGGGCCGGGCGCGATCAGTTTCGCCGTCACGTCCATGATCTCGGCGGTGCAGCGCAGCCGGGACAGGTGGTCGGCGCGGTAGGTGATGTTGCCCGCGTCGCCGCGCTTGACCGCGTAGTAGCAGGTGTAGTCGGCGACCACGGAGATCTTCTTCGCGCGGACGCACGCCTCGATGGTGAACGGCTGGTCGCTGCCGACCGGCAGGTGCTCGGGGAAGCGCAGCTTGTGCTGTTCGACCAGTTCGCGCCGGAACAGCTTGGTGTTGGCCAGCGTCCACGGCAGGGCGGAGTCGGTGAGGGTGACGTCCGGGTCGTTCTTCTTGTAGAGCGCCTGGTGGACGTAGCGGCCGTTGGTGCCGACCATCTTGCCGACGACGACGTCCGAGCCGTGCTCGTCGGCGCAGGCCACCATGCGTTCCAGGGCCTCCTGGCCGAGGTGGTCGTCGGAGCCGACGAAGTAGACGTACCGGCCGGTGGCGACGTCCAGCGCGCGGTTGCTGGGGGCGGCCGGACCACCGGAGTTCTCCTGGTGGATCACCTTGACGGTGCCGGGGTAACGCACGGCGAAGCGGTCGAGTTCCGCGCCGCTGTCGTCGGTGGAGCCGTCGTCCACCGCGACGATCTCCAGCCGGTCCAGGCCGATGCTCTGCCCCACCAGGGAGTTCAGGCACTCGGTCAGGTACGGCATGGTGTTGTAGACGGCGACGACGACACTGACGTCGGGGGTGCTGCTCATGCGGGGGCCTCCACCGCGGTGCGTCGGTCGGCCGGGCGGGCTCCGCTGCCGGGCAGCAGGGCGCTGTAGACGGAGTCCAGCCGTTCGGCCTGTGCTTCCCAGGTCCACTCGTCGAGGAGCCCGGAGGTCTCGTACACGCTCCGGTAGCGCTCGGTGTCGCCGAGCACCGACTTCACCGCGCGTACGTAGTCCTCCAGGTCCTCGGCCCGGAACACCTCGCCCTGGCCGGTCCGCTCGACCATCGAGCCCATCGTCTTCACGTCGCTGACCACCAGCGGCAGCCGGGCGTGGGAGTACTCGAAGAACTTGGTGATCAGCGCGATCTCGTGGTTCGGCCAGTGGTGGATCGGGATGACCCCGACGTCGGCCGCGGACAGGAACGGCACCACCTGGTAGTGCGGCACGTACGGCACGATGTGCAGCCGGTCGCCGGCCCCGAGTTCCTCGGCGCGGGCCCGCAGGGTGCGCATGTACTCGGAGTTGGGGTTGAGCACCACGAACGCGGTGTGCGCGTCCGGCAGCAGGGGCAGCGACTCGACCATGATGTCCAGGCCGCGCTGCGGGGCGGCGGCACCGCTGTACACGGTGAGCGGCACGTCGTGCCCGATGCCGCACAGCTCCCTGAGGTCCGGTACGGGCTCGGCGGCCTGTTCCGGGGAGATCTCGGCGTCGGGCGCGTTGAGCACGACGGCGGGGCGCTCGGCCAGCTTGTGCCGCTCCTGGAGCATCCCGGCGAGGGTGTCCGAGACGGTCGTCACGGCGTCCGCGTGCCGGGAGTACTCCAGCTCGTGGGCGCACTGGGCGAGGTGCCAGCGCGGGTGCGAGTCCCAGGGTTTGATGCCCGGCAGGAACTCGTGGGCGTCCCAGACCAGTTTGACGTCCCGGCCGGCGGCCCGGGCGCGCAGCGTGGCACGGGCGCCGACGCCGAGCATCCGGAAGTCGTTGGCGTGGATCAGGTCGGGGGCCAGCTCGTCGACGACCTTGCCGTACGCCAGCTCGAAGTCCCACAGGTGCGGGTCGAGCCGGCGCCAGCTGCGGTGGCCCATGGTCCGGTGCCAGAACGCGGTGGTGAAGCGGTCCAGCGCCGCGTCCATGCGCTTGCGCCGCCGCTCCAGCGCCTTGGTCCGGCCGGCCCGCAGCTCCACCCAGGAGGACAGCAGCCGGGCGGCGAGCCGGGGCACCAGCAGCCGCAGCCGGCCGAGGGCCGAGCCCTCCCGCCGGGCGAGGATCAGCCGCACGTTGAGATCGGTGCGCCAGGCCCTCACCTTCTGCTTCCGGTACGAGGCGAGCGGGCCGGGCCGGTAGGCCAGCGGGGAGCGCAGCACCGCGCGGCGGAACTCGTGCCGCCGGCGCTGCAGCGGGCCGGGCACGGGCAGCAGCCTCACCTGGGCGCCGCCGATCTGCCAGGTCTGCTCCTTCTTGCCCTTGGCCCGGCCGAGCAGGACGACGTCCCAGCCGGCCTCGGCGGCCGAGCGGGCCTCCTTCTGGACACGGGAGTCGCCGTTGACCCCGTTGTCGACGAGCATCACGATCCGGCCGCGGGCGGGCGGGCCCGCCTCGGCGTGGTTGTCAGCTGCCATGGGTGGCCAGGTCCTCCGACTGAAGCGAAACGGCGCGGTTGTCCAGCGCCGACTCGAGCACCGCCGCCGCGACCTCGACGGTCCGCATGCCCTGGCGCAGGGTGCAGATGTCGGCGGGCAGGCCCAGGACGGCGTCCCGGAACAGTTCGTGCTCGACCAGGAGCGGCTCGCGCTTCTGGATGGCGTAGCGGATCATGTCCCCCTCGGAGACGCCGCGGAAGGCCTGGAGGGCCTCCCACTCGGTCGCCACCGCGGAGTTGGAGTGGAAGGTGAGGTCGGCGGTGAGGGTGTCGGCGATGAAGCAGCCGCGCTCGCCGGTGACCGAGGTGAACCGTTCCTTGAGCGGACTCAGCCAGTTGACCAGGTGGTTGACCATCGTGCCGTCGTCGAGGCGGCCCACCGCGGAGACCATGTCCTCGTGCGGCCGGCCGCTCTTGGAGACGGTGTGCGCGGCAATGGAGACGTACTCGCGTCCCGTCACCCAGCCGGTGAGGTCGATGTCGTGGGTGGCGAGGTCCTTGACCACGCCGACGTCCGCGATGCGGTGCGGGAAGGGGCCCTGACGGCGGGTGACGACCTGGTAGACGTCGCCGAGTTCGCCGGCCTCCAGGCGGCTGCGCAGGGACCGCAGGGCCGGGTTGCAGCGCTCGATGTGACCGACGCCGGCCACCAGGCCGCGTGACTCGAACGCCTCGACGAGGCGGCGGGCGCCCTCGACGGTGTCGGCGACCGGCTTCTCGACCAGCGCGCACACGCCGGCCTCGGCGAGCTGGAGGCCGACCTCCTCGTGCAGGCCCGTCGGGCAGGCCACCACGGCGTAGTCGACGCCCAGGCCGATCAGTTCCTCGACGGTGTCCACGACCGGGGTGCCCGGTGCGGCCCCGTACTTGTCGCCCATCGGGTCGACGACGGCGACGAGGTCGACGCCCTCCAGACCGGACAGGACGCGGGCGTGGTGCCGGCCCATGGAGCCGAGGCCGACGAGACCGGCGCGCAGGGTCCGGGAGGTGCTCACGGTCACTCCCCCAGGCCGTTCACCGCGGTCACGATCCGGTCCAGGTCCGCCTGCGACAGGCCGGGGTGGACCGGCAGCGACACGACCTCGGCGGCGGCCCGCTCGGTCTCCGGCAGGTCCCAGTGACGCCCGGCCTTCTGGTCCGGCTCCCAGTACGGCCTCAGCCGGTGGATCGGCGTCGGGTAGTAGACGGCGTTGCCGATCCCCGCCTCGGTCAGCCGGGCCATGGCGGCGTCCCGGTCGCCCCGCACCCGCACGGTGTACTGGTGGTACACGTGCCGGGCGCCCTCGGCGGTCGTCGGCGCGACCACCTCCGGCGCGCTGACGTGCTCGGTGAGGTACGCGGCGTTGGCGATGCGCCGCTCGGTCCAGCCGGCCAGCTTGCGGCGCTGGACCCGGCCGATCGCCGCGGCCACGTCGGTCATGCGCAGGTTGGCGCCGACGATCTCGTTGGCGTAGCGCTGCTCCATGCCCTGGTTGCGCAACAGCCGCAGGGCGCGGGCGAGTTGGGCGTCCGCGGTGGTGACCATGCCGCCTTCGAGGCTGTGCATGTTCTTGGTCGGGTAGAAGCTGAACGTTCCGGCGGTGCCGAAGGCGCCGACCGGGGTGCCGTGCAGGGCCGCCGCGTGCGCCTGGCAGGCGTCCTCCACGACGGCGAGCGAGTGCCGCTCGGCGAGCGCCGTGATCCGGTCCATCGCGGCGGGGTGACCGTACAGGTGCACCGGCATGACGGCCGCGGTGCGCGGTGTCACGGCCGCCTCGACGGCCGCCGGGTCCAGGCAGAAGCTGTCGGCCTCGATGTCGGCGAAGACCACGTCGGCCCCCACCAGCCGTACGGCGTTGGCGGAGGCCGCGAAGGAGAACGAGGGCACGACGACCTCGTCGCCGGGGCCGATGCCCATGCCGAGCAGGGACAGGTGCAGCGCGGAGGTACCGGAGTTGACGGCGACGCAGTGCCGGCCGTCGACCAGCTCGCCGAACTCCTCCTCGAACGCCGCCACTTCGGGACCCTGGACGACCCGGCCGCCGCGCAGCACGCGCACGGCGGCGTCGATCTCCTCCTCGCCGATCACCGGTCTGGCTGCGGGTATCAACTCCTGGGCGTCGGTCATCGACATCCCCCTCCTCGTCGGCGGCGAGCGGCAGCGACGGCTGGTGCTGACGGTGACACCGCCGCCTTCGCCGTGGCCACCCTGCGCCGCTGGTGGGACGGGGAGGGACGACACCGCTGTCCGCACGCCTGCCGGTTGCTGAT
>NZ_JBIVWS010000009.1:22946-272447 GCF_044768905.1 Streptomyces sp. NPDC090994 | reverse complement strand
CGTCCTCGGAACGGCGCGGAATCGGTCTTCTACGGGGCTTACCCGGGTCGACGCGCCAACCGCTGCGGGCGGACACCCCCCACCCCGTCCCCTTCCCGCCGTACGCGGGTGCGGGTACGACCCCGCGCGGTCGCAGGCGGCGCGAGTCGCGTCACCGCGGGCGGCGCAGGCCGCGTAACCGCCCACTCCGTCGGCGCCGGGCTGCTCAGCGGGGCGGTGCCGTCGAGCCTCGGACGATCAGCTGTACGGGGATGTCGCCGCCCTGGGGCGCCCGGCCCTCCAGGACGTCCAGTAGCGTCCGCATGCCTCGTTCGCCGAAGAGTTCGGCGTCCAGGCGGACCGTCGTGAGCTCGGGGTCGATCGCCGTGGCGAGGGCGAGGTCGTCCAGGCCGGTGACGGAGAGGTCCTCGGGGATGCGCAGGCCCAGGCGGCGCAGCGCCTTGTAGGCGCCGGCGGCGAGTTTGTCGTCGTCGCAGACCAGGGCGGTGGGGCGTGGACCGGGCCCCGTGAGGGCCGCCTCCGTGGCGGTCCGGGCGTCCTCGATGGAGATGGGCGCGCGGGCTGTGCGGAGTTCGGTGCCGGGGACGGTGTCCAGGCGTGCCGCCAGTTCCCGGGCCCGTACCTCGAAGGTCCAGGAGGCCACGTCCGCGGCGAGGTGCAGGAAGCGGCGGTGGCCCAGGGACAGCAGGTGGTCCGCGACCTGGCGGACGCCGTCGGCGATGTCCAGGTTGACTGTCGCCGTGCCCGTGCTGCTCTCCGGGTCGCTGTCCAGCATCACGAGTGGCAGTTGGTCGCCGCGGATGGCGGTGAGGGCGTCGGCGGCCATGGAGGAGGCGATGACGCCGTCCAGGGCCGCCTGGGCGGAGGCGAACGGGTCTCTCGCCGGGCCGATGCCCTCGGGCGAGGGGTAGAGGACGACGCCGAAACCGTGTTCGGCGGCGACGCGGGCGGCGCCCGTGTAGACGCCCGCGAAGAACTCCGTGGTCAGGGCCGGTACGACGAGGAGGACCGTGCGGGTGCGGCCGAGGCGGAGGTTGCGGGCCGCCAGGTTGGGGCGGTAGCCGAGGTCGTGGGCGGCCCGGCGTACGCGTTCGGCCGTCGTCTCCGACACGCGTCCGCGCCATTTGTCGCCCATGACCAGGGAGACCGCGGCCTGGGAGACGCCGGCGACCCGGGCGACGTCCCGGCTCGTCGGACGTGTGCTGCCTCGTGCCACCGTGGGCCCGCTCCTTCGTCTGGACTCCCGAACAGCGGTCATGGTACGTATGGGCGCGCACTA
The DNA here is from genome assembly GCF_044768905.1 of Streptomyces sp. NPDC090994. NCBI lineage: Bacteria > Bacillati > Actinomycetota > Actinomycetes > Kitasatosporales > Streptomycetaceae > Streptomyces > Streptomyces sp. NPDC090994. The sequence goes on along the minus strand of NZ_JBIVWS010000009.1, from coordinate 271,168 downwards.
GTTATACGTAAAACGTGCGGTGGTGACGAGGGGAGTCGGTCGTGGTCGCGGGGTATCTGGAGATTCTTCGTGCGCGGTATGCCGTGCGGTTGCTGGCCGGCACGCTCGTGGGGCGGCTGCCCAACGCCACCGCGGCGATCGCCATCGTGCTGTTCGTGCGGGCCGAGGGCGGGTCCTACAGCCTGGCGGGGGCGCTCGCGGCCGTGTACGGGGTCGCCAACGCCGTGGGGCAGCCCGTGCTGGGGCGGCTCGTGGACCTGTTCGGGCAGCCGCGGGTGCAGCTTCCGGCGGCCGTTCTGTCGGGTCTGGCGATGGCCGTCTTCGCCTTCGCCGGCACCGACGTGGTTTTCGTCGCCTACCTGGCGGTGGCGGGCGCGGGGCTGTTCACGCCGCCGCTGGAGGGCGGGCTGCGGGCCCTGTGGCCCAGTGTGCTGGGCAAGGAGGAGCAGGTGCACACGGCGTACGCGATGGACGCCGTGGCGCAGGAGGTGATGTTCACCGTCGGACCGCTGCTCGTGACGGTGTGTACCTCCCTGTGGTCGGCGCAGGTCGCGCTGCTGGTGCTCAACGTGGTGGGGGTGCTCGGGGCGCTGTCGGTGGTCGTGTCGCCGCCCTCGCGCGCGTGGCGGTCGGCTCCGCGCGAGGCGCACTGGCTGGGCGCGCTGCGCTCGCCGGGGCTGCTGGCGCTGCTCGCCGCCTTCCTGTTCGTCGGGATGGCGCTCGGGTCGATCACGGTCGCGGCCGTGTCGTACGCGGACGAGCACGGCGGCGACGCGGTGTACGGCTGGCTGATGGCCGCGCTGGGGCTCGGGGCGCTGGTGGGCGGCGCCGTCTACGGGGCGCGGCAGTGGGGCGGTGATCCGGCGCGGAGACTGCGGGTGCTGGTGGCGCTGCTGGCGGTGTGTTACCTGCCGTTGATGTCGATGCCCGGCGCGGTCGGCATGGTGCTGCTCACCGTGGTGGCCGGGATCTTCCTGGCACCGGCCATCGCCTGTGCTTTCGTGCTCGTCGACCGGCACGCTCCCAGGGGTACCGTCACCGAGGCGTTCTCCTGGCTCGTGACGACGTTCACCGTGGGCGCGTCGGTCGGAACGGGGCTCGCCGGGCCGGTCGTCGAGGCCGGCGGGGCGGTGTGGGGGTTCGCCGTGCCGGGTGCCGCGGGGGCGGTCTCCCTGCTGGTGCTGACGGCGACCGGGCGGGTCCTCGCAGCTCCCGCCGGGCAGGCGGTGGTTGCGGCTTCATCGGAAAATGATCCAAACCGTGCCGTCGAACCCCGTTTCAGTTCAGGGGATCGGGCGTAATGTTCAGTCATGGACCGCCGCATTTTCGGGCTGGAGAACGAGTACGGCGTCACGTGCACGTTCAGGGGACAGCGCCGCCTGTCGCCTGACGAGGTGGCGCGGTACCTCTTCCGCCGTGTCGTGTCATGGGGCCGCAGCAGCAATGTGTTTCTGCGCAACGGCGCCCGCCTCTATCTCGATGTCGGGTCGCATCCGGAATACGCGACACCCGAATGTGACAACGTCACCGAGCTCGTCACGCATGACAAGGCGGGCGAGCGCATTCTCGAGGGTCTCCTGGTGGACGCCGAACGACGCCTGCACGAGGAGGGAATCGCGGGTGACGTCTACCTCTTCAAGAACAACACTGATTCGGCGGGCAACTCCTACGGCTGTCACGAGAACTACCTGGTGGCCCGGCACGGGGAGTTCTCCCGGCTCGCGGACATCCTCATCCCGTTCCTGGTGACGAGGCAGCTGCTGTGCGGTGCGGGCAAGGTGCTGCAGACGCCGCGCGGTGCCGTGTACTGCGTCAGCCAGCGCGCCGAGCACATCTGGGAGGGCGTCTCCTCGGCGACGACCAGGTCCCGGCCGATCATCAACACGCGCGACGAGCCGCACGCCGACGCCGAGCGCTACCGCCGGTTGCACGTCATCGTGGGCGACTCGAACATGTCGGAGACGACCATGCTGCTCAAGGTCGGCGCCACCGACCTGGTGCTGCGCATGATCGAGGCCGGCACGGTGATGCGGGACCTGACCCTGGAGAACCCCATCCGGGCGATCCGCGAGGTCAGCCACGACATCACCGGACGGCGGAAGGTGCGCCTGGCCAGCGGCCGGGAGGCGTCGGCGCTGGAGGTGCAGCGGGAGTACTACGAGAAGGCCGTGGACTTCTGCGAGCGGCGCGGCATCCGCACCGGGACCGTCGAGCGGGTGCTGGAGCTGTGGGGCCGCACGCTGGACGCGATCGAGACCGAGGACCTCGACCGCATCGACACCGAGATCGACTGGGTCATGAAGTACAAGCTCATCGAGCGGTACCGGGCCAAGCACAACATGACCATGTCGCATCCGCGGGTCGCGCAGATAGACCTCGCCTACCACGACATCCACCGCCGTCGTGGCCTGTACTACCTGCTGGAGAAGAAGGGCCAGGCCACCCGGGTCTGCAACGACTTGAAGATCTTCGAGGGCAAGTCCGTTCCCCCGCAGACGACTCGGGCCCGGCTGCGCGGCGACTTCATCCGGCGGGCCCAGGAACAGCGCCGTGATTTCACGGTCGACTGGGTCCACCTCAAGCTCAACGACCAGGCGCAGCGCACCGTGTTGTGCAAAGACCCGTTCCGTTCCGTCGACGACCGGGTGGAGAAGCTGATCGCGGGCATGTAGCGCTCCGAATACATGGTCGGAACGCCACACGGGCGCCGTACGTTTCCCGTACGGCGCCCTTCTCACGCCGTAGAGTTGCGCGCACGCCATCAACCATGATCGACCGATTACGAGGCCCTCACCGTGCGCCGACGCTCACTTCTCATCGCCGTCCCTGTTGGACTGACCACCCTCGCCGCGTGCGGCGACGACGGGGGCGAATCGAGTGACGCCGGTGAGACGCCCTCGGCGTCGGCCACGTCGGCGGCACCGGCCCCGAAGATCGTCGACGGCCCGCTGCCGGCGATCACGGCGGGTACGGAGTTCGGCGAGAAGCCGACGGTCGCCAAGGGCAGCGGCGACCCGTCCGGGCAGCTCGCGGTCAAGACGGCCGTCGCGGGCAGCGGCAAGACGGTCGCCGAGAACGACTTCGTGGTCGCGGACTATCTGGGACAGATCTGGTCCTCCGCCAAGGTGCTCGGCAATTCCTACGACACCAAGAGCCCGCTGGTCTTCCAGCTCGCCCAGGGCAGCGTCATCGACGGCTGGCGGTACGCCCTCACGGGCAAGAAGACCGGCAGCCGCGTCCTCTTCGCCGTCCCGCCGACCTGGGCCTACGGCGACCAGGGCAACGAGCAGCTCGGGGTGAAGAAGGACGACACCCTGGTGTTCGTCTTCGACCTCAAGGACAGCTACAACGCCAAGTCGTCGGCCAAGGGCGAGGAGGTCGCCCAGGACGACACCGCGCTGCCCAAGGTCGGCACCGACACCGACGGCAAGGCGCCCTCCATCGAGGTGCCCGACGCCGACGCGCCGAAGAAGCTGGTGGCGAACTACGTCATCGAGGGCGACGGCGCCGAGGTCGAGGCCGACAGCAGCGTCCTCGTGCAGTACAAGGGCGTGCTGTGGGACGGGGGCAAGGAGTTCGACTCGACGTACAAGCGGGGGCAGCTGACGTCCTTCAGCCTCCAGCAGGTCGTCAAGGGCTGGTCGCAGGGGCTGACCGGCAAGAAGGTCGGCAGCCGCGTCCTCATCGTCGTCCCGCCGAACCTGGGGTACGGCGACAGCCCCCCGGAGGGCAGCGGCATCAAGAAGGACTCGACGCTGGTCTTCTCGGTCGACATCCTCGCGAAGCTCTGACGCGGTGGGGATGAAACACTGGGACCGTTGCCTTTCCGCAGACAAGCAGGAGCTAGAGACGTGAGCATCGACAAGCCCGAGATCGACTTCCCCGGCGGCGAGCCCCCGGCGGACCTCGAGATCAAGGACATCTGGGAGGGCGACGGACCCGTTGCGCAGGCGGGCCAGACCGTCACCGTGCACTACGTGGGTGTCGCCTTCTCCACCGGCGAGGAGTTCGACGCCAGCTGGAACCGCGGCGCCCCGTTCCGCTTCCCGCTGGGCGGCGGCCGGGTCATCAAGGGCTGGGACCAGGGCGTGCAGGGCATGAAGGTCGGCGGCCGCCGCCAGCTGACCATCCCGGCCCACCTCGCCTACGGCAATCAAAGCCCGACCCCGGCGATCAAGCCCGGCGAGACGCTGATCTTCGTCGTCGACCTGCTCGGCGTCTGATCCGACCTCGTCGGCGTCCGATCGGTACGGATCCGACCGGACGCGACCGGCTCGGGGCCCATGCCCGTGCGGGCATGGGCCCTCGGCTTTTGCCAGGCCACCGCGGGGCGGTACGGTCATCGGCGTAGGCATCACAAGGAGGCGAAGGGCGTCGATGGCCATTGCCAAGGCCGAGCGGCTGATGAACCTGGCGCTGTGTCTGCTCGGCACCCGCCGGCCGCTCAGCAAGCGCGAGCTGCGCGAGTCCATCGAGGCCTATGTCGAGGCGTTCGGACCCGAACACACCACGCCGGGCTCCGACGACGCCTTCAACCGCATGTTCGAGCGGGACAAGGACGACCTGCGGGAGCTGGGGCTGGTCATCGAGACCGTCGAGAGCCTCGACGGCGAGATCGGCTACCTCGCCCGCCGCGACAGCAACCGCCTGCCGGCCATCACCCTGGACGCCGAGGAGGCCGCCGCCCTGGGCCTGGCCGCCAAGGTCTGGCAGCAGGCCCGGCTGGCCGGCGCGGCCAGCGGAGCCCTGCAGAAGCTGCGTGCCGCCGGGCTGCCCGAGGACGTCGACCCCTATGAGGCGCACAGCGCGCTGGAGCCGCGCATCCCCGTGCACGAGGCCGCGTTCGAGCCGCTGATGCTGGCTTGCCGGGACCGCCGTCCGGTCGTCTTCGACTACCGCAAGGCCACCGCCGCCCGCCCCGAGACCCGGCACGTCGAGCCGTGGGCGCTGGAGTGCTGGCGCGGCCACTGGTACCTGGCGGGGTTCGACCGGGACCGCGGTGCCGAGCGGGTCTTCCGGCTGTCCCGGATCACCGGCAAGGTCCGCTCGCGCGGGGCGCGTTTCACCGCTCCCGTGCCGGACGTCGTCACCGTCCGCGAGACCGTGGCGAGCTGGGCGGGGGAGACCGCCGACCGCTCCGCGCTCATCCGGCTGCGTTCGGACGCCGGATACCCCCTTCGGGCGAAGGCCACGGCGGTCCGGGAACTCGGTGACGGCTGGGATGAGTTGGAGATTCCGTACGGGCACGGCCTGGACGCCTGGCTGGCGGAGTTCGGACCGGACGTGGTGGTGCTGGAGCCGGCCGAGCTGCGGGCCGACGTGGTGGACCGGCTGCGCGCCGTCGCCAAGGGCTGAGGGGGAGCGGACAACACAGTGGCAGGCAAACCGGTCAGGCCCGTCAACGCCATCGACCAGACCCGGCGGATGCTGTCGTTGGTGACGTATCTGCGCGAGCGCCCCGGCGCCCGGATCGAGGACGTGGCGCGCGCCTTCGGCATCACCGAGGACGAGCTGGTCTCCGACCTCGACGTGCTCCCCATGTGCGGCACCAGCTTCCGCGGCGGCGATCTGCTCGACATCGACACCGACGGCGAGCGCATCTGGTGGCACAACCCGGCCGCGCTCGGCGCGGACGCCGCCGAGCCGCTGCGCCTGGCCGCCGACGAGGCCACCGCCCTGCTGGTCGCCGCCCGCGCGGTGGCGACCCTGCCCGGCCTGCGCGAGAGCGACCGGCAGGCGCTGCTGCGGGCCACCGCCAAGGTGGAGGCCGCGGCCGGCGAGGCGGCCGGCGCCAGCTCCCGGCTGTCGGTCACCTTCGAGTCCGAGGGCGGCGTCTTCGCCGACGTCGACCGGGCCATCTCCGAGCGCCGCCGCCTGTGGATCCGGTACTACTCGCCGGCCCGCGACGAGGTGACCGAGCGCGAGATCGACCCGATCCGCCTGGTCAGCGTCGGGCACACCTACGTAGAGGCGTGGTGCCGCCGCTCCGAGGCGCGGCGCACCTTCCGGCTGGACCGGGTCGCCGAGATCAAGATCCTGGACGAGCCGTCCGCGCCGCCCGAGATCGAGCCGCGGGACCTGTCCCAGGCGCTGGTGCAGCCGGCCGCCGAGGACCCCGAGGTCGTGGTGGAGGTCGGCCCGGGCGGACGCTGGGTCGCCGAGTACTACCCGCACGACAGCGCGGAGGAACTCCCGGACGGTGGCCTGCGCATCACGCTGCGTACCCCCGATCCGGCGTCGCTCAGACGCCTGGCGCTGCGCCTCGGGCGGGACGGCCGGATTGTCGCCCCGAGCGAGCTGGCCGACAGCGCCCGGCAGGCGGCGCGCGACGCGCTGGCGGCGTACGACGGGACCGGGACGGCCGACGCGTACGGGCCGTCCGCCGCGCGGGCGGCGGAAGCGGTGCACCACGGGCAGGAGCGAGGACGTTGAGCGAGAGCGAATCGGCGGGGTCCGGCGCGGTGGGCATGACGGTGGCGTCCGCGTTCGCCGGGATGAGAAGTGTGGCGCCGGTGGTGTTCCGGGCGGGCTGTCCGGACTGCCGGGGCCGCTTCGAGCTGACCGCGAGCGCCCTGCGCCTGGCCATCGGTGCCAGCAGCCGTACCACCTTCTACTCGTTCACCTGCCCGGACTGCGGGGTCACCGTCCGCAAGCCGGCGGGGGAGCGGATCGTGGAGCTGCTCACCGGCGGCGGGGTGCGGACCCTGCGCCTGCACTCCACCGTTTAGGACCAGGTGGCGGGACGGTCTAGGCTCGACGGCATGTTCTGGCCGATGTTCGCGGTTGCCATGGGGTTTCTGGGTCTCGCCGTCCTCGGGGTGCTCGCCGTACGGGTGTTCGTGGAGGCGCAGCGGCTGGGCCGGCAGGTGGCCGAGTCGGCCCGCCGGATCGGTGCGGCGGCGGAGGATCTGGAGCACGCCGCGGAGCGCGCGGGCCGTTCCGCGCAGGCGCTGTGAGGGGTACGGAAGGCGTCTGCCGGTGTTCGTGAAACACCTGTGAGTGACACAGCGGTCTCCTGTGACTTGCGTTCTGGGCTGCTTCGCCCTGTCGTCCGGCTGACGGGGGCAGGTACGCTGCTGGTCGCGGTCCGGAAAACGAGGCCCGGCCGCGGACGGGAGTACGCACAGGGATTGCCTCGCGTTTACCCCTGAGCGTTACGATCGCTGCACAACACGGCCGTTCAGACGCATGTCCGACCGGTCGGACAGCACCCCCACCCAGCCGCCTCGGTGAGAAGGTAAAGACTTATGTTCGGAAGGCTCGGCGCCCCCGAGATCATTCTCATCCTCGTCGTCATCATCCTGCTGTTCGGCGCGAAGAAGCTTCCCGACATGGCGCGTTCGCTCGGCAAGTCCGCGCGCATCCTCAAGAGCGAGGCCAAGGCGATGAAGGACGACAACAAGTCCGCCGCCCCCGCCGACCCGCCCACCACCGGTGAGCAGTCCGCGTCGCAGCGCACCATCCAGGCCGCCCCGGGCGACGTGACCAGTTCCCGCCCGGTCGCCGAGCCGACGGACACGACCAAGCGCTGACGCGGGGCCGGTGACCTCCGGCCCGCCCGCACGAGATGGGAACGTGGGTTGCTGAAGTCTGCCCGCAAACAGGAGAGGGATCCCGAGGGGCGGATGCCCCTCGCGGAGCACCTGCGTGAGCTCCGCAACCGGCTCGCGAAGGCACTGCTGGCGATCGTCGCCGTCACCGTCGTCGCCGCCTTCTTCTACAACGACATCATCAATCTCCTCACCCGGCCGATCCTCGATTCGGTCGGCTGCGACCAGTCGTTCGAGCAGCTGGCGAAGTCGACGTCGGACAAGCCGTGCGCGCAGATCACCATCAACGGTCTGCTCACCCCCTTCACCCTGGCGCTGAAGGTGTCGCTGATGGCCGGCGTCGTGCTGGCCTCCCCGGTCTGGCTGTACCAGCTGTGGGCCTTCGTCGCTCCCGGGCTGCACCGGCACGAGAAGAAGTACGCCTACGCCTTCGTCGGCACCGGTGCCCCGCTCTTCCTCGGCGGCGCCTACTTCGCGTACAACGTCCTCCCCACCACGGCGGAGGTGCTGCTCGACTTCACCCCGAGCAGCACGACCAACCTGCTGCCGCTGGACGACCTGCTCGACCTCGTCCTGCGCATGGTGCTCGTCTTCGGCCTCTCCTTCGAGCTGCCGCTGCTCCTGGTCTTCCTCAATCTGACGGGCGCGCTCACCGGTAAGCGCATGCTCGGCTGGTGGCGCGCGATGATCATGGGCATCACCCTCTTCGCGGCCCTCGCCACACCGAGCACCGACCCGCTGACCATGCTCATGCTGGCCGGGCCGATCTGGGTGCTGTACTTCGCGGCCGTCGTCTTCTCGCTGCTGAACGACCGCCGCCGTCGCAGGCGCGACGCGCTGGGACCCGCCGACGACGAGGCCTCCGACCTCGACCTCACCCCCGAGGACATCGGCGAGATCGAGCCCGTGACGACCAGCCCCGCCCTGCCCGAGCAGTCCCGCACGGACCGGGTCAACGGGTACGACGACGTGACGTGAGCCAGGGACCGCGCCGCGCCCGGACCGGGCGCGGCCACCCTGGCGGGGCCGTGAACCGGTAGGGCCCCGGTCCGCCGGACTCCGATCCGGATAATGATCGTCCTGTTGTCGGTGCGGCCCGGTACGCTCGAAAGCACGATGACAGAGGACCTCTCACCGGCCGAGCGGTACGCGGCGGCCCGTAGGCGCGCCGTCGAGCAGGCCACGGCGCTCGCCTCCTTCCGCGAGATGTACGACTTCGGCCTCGACCCCTTCCAGATAGAGGCCTGCCAGGCGCTGGAGGCGGGCAAGGGCGTACTGGTGGCCGCGCCCACCGGCTCGGGCAAGACGATCGTCGGCGAGTTCGCCGTCCACCTCGCCCTGGAACAGGGCAGGAAGTGCTTCTACACGACACCCATCAAGGCGCTGTCGAACCAGAAGTACGCCGATCTGTGCCGCCGCTACGGCACGGACCAGGTGGGCCTGCTCACCGGCGACAACAGCGTGAACTCGGGAGCCCCGGTGGTCGTGATGACCACCGAGGTGCTGCGGAACATGCTGTACGCGGGCTCCCAGACCCTCACCGGCCTCGGCTACGTGGTCATGGACGAGGTGCACTACCTCTCCGACCGCTTCCGCGGCGCCGTCTGGGAGGAAGTGATCATCCACCTCCCCGAATCGGTGACGCTCGTCTCACTGTCGGCGACGGTGTCCAACGCCGAGGAGTTCGGCGACTGGCTCGACACCGTCCGCGGCTCCACCGAGGTGATCGTCTCCGAGCACCGGCCCGTGCCGCTGTTCCAGCACGTGCTGGCCGGACGCCGGATGTACGACCTGTTCGAGGAGGCCGAGGGCCACAAGCGGGCCGTCAACCCGGACCTGACGCGCATGGCGCGCATGGAGGCCAGCAGGCCGTCCTACCAGGACCGCAGGCGCGGCCGGCACATGCGCGAGGCGGACCGGGAGCGGGAGCGCAGACAGCGTTCCCGGATCTGGACACCGGGCCGGCCGGAGGTCATCGAGCGGCTGGACAGCGAGGGGCTGCTGCCCGCGATCACCTTCATCTTCAGCCGCGCCGGCTGCGAGTCCGCCGTCCAGCAGTGCCTGTACGCCGGACTGCGGCTCAACGACGAGGAGGCGCGGGAGCAGGTGCGCGCCCTGGTCGAGGAGCGCACCGCCTCCATCCCCGCCGAGGACCTGCACGTCCTGGGGTACTACGAGTGGCTGGAGGGCCTGGAGCGCGGTATCGCCGCCCACCACGCGGGCATGCTGCCGACCTTCAAGGAGGTCGTGGAGGAACTGTTCGTACGCGGGCTGGTCAAGGCCGTCTTCGCCACCGAGACCCTCGCCCTCGGGATCAACATGCCCGCCCGCTCGGTGGTGCTGGAGAAGCTCGTCAAGTGGAACGGCGAACAGCACGCCGACATCACCCCCGGTGAGTTCACCCAGCTCACCGGCCGGGCAGGCCGGCGCGGCATCGACGTCGAGGGCCACGCCGTGGTGCTGTGGCAGCGCGGCATGAACCCGGAGCACCTCGCGGGGCTGGCGGGCACCCGCACGTACCCGCTGCGCTCCAGCTTCAAGCCGTCGTACAACATGGCGGTCAACCTGGTCGAGCAGTTCGGCCGGCACCGCTCGCGGGAGCTGCTGGAGACCTCCTTCGCCCAGTTCCAGGCCGACAAGTCGGTCGTCGGCATCTCCCGTCAGGTGCAGCGCAACGAGGAGGGGCTGGAGGGCTACAAGGCCTCCATGACCTGCCACCTCGGCGACTTCGAGGAGTACGCGCGGCTGCGCCGCGAGCTGAAGGACCGGGAGACCGAGCTGGCCCGGCAGGGCGTGGCGCAGCGGCGTGCCGAGGCCGCGGTCGCGCTGGAGAAGCTCAAGCCCGGTGACGTCATCCACGTACCCACCGGGAAGTACGCCGGCCTGGCCCTGGTGCTGGACCCCGGGCTGCCCGCCGGGCGGTCCAACGGGCACCGCGGCTTCGAGCACCACGACGGGCCGCGCCCGCTGGTGCTGACCGCCGAGCGGCAGGTCAAGCGGCTGGCGTCGATGGACTTCCCGGTGCCCGTGGAAGCGCTGGAGCGGATGCGGATCCCCAAGTCGTTCAACCCGCGCTCGCCCCAGTCCCGCCGGGACCTGGCGTCCGCGCTGCGTACCAAGGCGGGGCACATCCCGCCGGAGCGGGCCCGCAAGAAGCGGTCCCAGGCGGCCGACGACCGGGAGATCGCCCGGCTGCGCAAGGCGATCCGCGCCCACCCCTGCCACGGCTGCGACGACCGCGAGGACCACGCCCGCTGGGCGGAGCGCTACCACCGGCTGCGGCGCGACACCTCGCAGCTGGAGCACCGGATCGAGGGGCGTACCAACACCATCGCCCGCACCTTCGACCGGATCGTCGCGCTGCTGACCGAGCTGGACTACCTGCGCGGCGACGAGGTCACCGAGCACGGCAAGCGGCTCGCGCGGCTCTACGGAGAGCTGGACCTGCTGGCCAGTGAGTGCCTGCGGGAAGGCGTCTGGGAGGGCCTCGGACCGGCCGAGCTGGCCGCCTGTGTCTCCGCCCTGGTGTTCGAGTCCCGGGCCGCCGACGACGCGATGGCACCCAAGGTGCCCTCGGGGAAGGCGAAGGCCGCGCTCGGCGAGACGGTCCGCATCTGGGGCCGGCTCGACGCCCTGGAGGAGGAGTTCCGGATCAGCCAGACCGAGGGGGTCGGCCAGCGCGAGCCGGATCTCGGCTTCGCCTGGGCGGCGTACATGTGGGCGTCCGGCAAGGGGCTCGACGAGGTGCTGCGCGAGGCGGAGATGCCGGCCGGCGACTTCGTGCGCTGGTGCAAGCAGGTCATCGACGTCCTCGGCCAGATCGCCGCCGCCGCGCCCGCCGACGGTTCCACCGTGCCGAAGAACGCGCGCCGGGCGGTCGAGGGACTGCTGCGCGGAGTGGTCGCCTACTCGTCGGTGGGGTAGGCGCCCGCGGTACGGACCCTCTGGGCGCCCGAGCGTTTCGCTCGGGCGCCTTCGTCATCTTCCGACCCATCGGTTCACTCGTTACGGTGAGTGACAATCGCACGCCCGTGCGTCGATACTTTACGTGTTCGAACGGCTCCGTAGTGTGCAAATGGAACCGAGGCTACTCCTACCTCGGTGCCCGTTTCAGGTGCTTGCCGAATGTGACACGGCGTTGATCCGCTCGGACTAAGCTCGCCCGCAGCGCGCCGAGTTGAGGTGTATTAGCGCGTTTGTTCCAAAAATGTCGAAGTAACCGACCACTCCATGACATACCCCCCTGCACGTTTCCCCATCCCCGCCGATTCGCTTTTCAGAGGGCCTACATGGTGAGTGTTGAATCCCCTCCCGGTCACCGCGAACTTCCCTACGCGCGCGTCCTGTTGCTGCCCGCCATACTGATGGCCGCGGCGACCGGGGCCGCCGTCGCCATGGTGACGGAGCCGGCCCGGACCGCGGTCGCCCTGTGTGGTGGCCTGGCCACCTTCCTGGTGATCATGACGGGCGCCGAAGCGGTCCGCCGAGGCCGCACCTTGCGCGTCCTGCGCGCCGAGCACGCCCGTCACACCGCGTATCTGGAACGGCGGATCGCCGGCCACGACGAGGAGATGGCCCGCCTCGTCGACGAGGTCCTCCCGGCCGCGCTCCACTACATGCGGCGCGGGAACACCCCGCGCGAGGTCATGCTCCACCTCGGCGACCTCGACCCGTCCTACGCCGACCTGCACGAGCCGCAGCGGAAGCTGATCCGCACGGTGGTCGAGATCATCGACCACGAGGAGGCCCTGCGGGACTCCGCCGCGCGCTCCTTCGTCGACGTCGCCCGGCGCGTCCAGGCCATCGTCCACCAGCAGAACAAGGAACTACGGGAGATGGAGGAGGACCACGGCCGCAACCCCGAGGTCTTCGACGACCTCCTGCGCATCGACCACGGCACCGCGCTGATCGGGCGCCTCGCCGACTCCATCTCCGTCCTCGGCGGCGGCCGGCCCGGACGCCAGTGGCCCCAGCCGGTCGCGCTCTACAGCGTGCTGCGCGGCGCCATGTCCCGGATCCTGGAGTACCGCCGCATCCACCTGGCCTCCATCGCCAAGGTCAACATCAAGGGCACCGCGGTCGAGCCGGTCATCCACGCCGCCGCGGAACTGCTCGACAACGCCACCCGCTACTCGCCGCCGAACACCAAGGTCAACGTCACCGCGACCGAGGTGCAGACCGGCGTCTGCATCGAGATCGAGGACGCCGGCGTCAACCTCAGCGAGGAGTCCCGGCTGCGCATCGAGGGCATGCTGGAGGCCGCCAAGCGCGGCACCGACCTCCAGGACCTCGGGGGCAACCCGCGCCTCGGCCTGTCGGTCGTCGGCCGCCTGTGCACGACGTACGACATGCAGGTCTCGCTGCGTGCTTCCGCCTACGGCGGCGTCCGCGCCATCCTGGTCGTGCCGAGCAACATGATGACCACCGAGCCCGGTGTCGGACTCGCCCACGGCATTGGCGCGACCTCGATCCCGCTGCCCGGCCCGGACGCGCTCCCCGGCCCCAACCGCAAGCCCAAGAAGCGCCGCCCCACCAGCCCGCGCATCCCGGCCACGGTCTCCCTGGAGGACGATGTCCCGGAGGTCACCGAGTGGACGGCGGGCGGTCTGCCGCAGCGCCGCAGCCGGGTGAAAATGCCGCTCAGCCAGCGCCTCGCCGAGCAGGCCGCCTTCGAGCGGGCCGAGGCCGAGCGCGAGGCCCGCGAGGCCGCCGAGCGCGCCCGCAACGCCCGCTGGACCACCCCCGAGCCGGAGCCGGAGCAGAAGCCGGACGAGGAGCCACTGCCGGGGCAGTGGGTCGAGGCCTTCTGGGAGGGCCTCAAGAGCGCCCCGGACCCCGACGCGTTCACCCAGCCGCCCCATGAGCCGGCCCACGCCCCGGCCGACGACGAGGGAGACCTCAAGTGATCGAGCAGCAAGGCAAGTTCGACTGGATGCTCAGGGATCTCTACGACGGTGTCCCGGGCATCGAGATGATCGTGGTGCTCTCCGCCGACGGACTGCGCATCGCCCGCTACTCCGGTGACCCGGACGCCGCCGACCGGGTGGCCGCCGCCTGCGCGGGACTGCAGAGCCTGGCCGGCGCGGTGGCCCACGAGATCCCGGACAGCGACGGCCGGATGAAGCTGGTGGTCATCGAGATCAACGGCGGCTACTTCTACCTCATGGCCGCCGGACCCAACGCCTACCTGGCGGTGCTCTCCGACGTCACCTGCGAGCCCGGCCGGATGAGCAACCGCATGCAGGACCTGGTCGCCCGCATTGGCCCCCATCTGACCAGTCCCGCACGGCGCAACGGGCAGACCGTATGACTCCTCCCCAGCGCCAGAGGCGATTTCCCGCGCAAGAGCCGTCCGCCCGGCCTCCCGCGGAGGGCGGCGCACCCGCCACGGGGAACGTCACGGGCAACCCCGAGCGGCTGTTCGTCATCGGCGGTGACGGGGGCGGCGAGCGCGCGGACATAGACCTGGTGACCCTGATCGTGGCGCGCACCGAACCGCCGGCGTCGGCGACGCCCGAACAGGCCGCCCTGCTCCGGTTGTGCGTCGCGCCCCTGTCCGTGGCGGAACTCTCGGCCTACCTGAGCCTGCCGTTCAGCGTGGTGACCGTACTGCTCACCGAGATGCTGGCAGCGGAACTGGTACAGGCCCGCGCCCCGATCGTCCGGCAGAAGGTCGCCGACCGGTCCCTCCTCGAAGCGGTGATGCATGGACTTCAAAAACTCTGACACCATTCCCGGCCCCCGGACGGAGGACCGGCTGCCGCACACGGCCGAGGCCGCCGTGAAGATCGTCATCGTGGGAGGCTTCGGCGTCGGCAAGACCACCATGGTCGGATCGGTCAGCGAGATCAGACCGCTGACCACCGAAGAGACCATGACCCAGGCCGGCATCGGGGTCGACGACAACTACGGGTCCCCGTCCAAGACGGCGACCACCGTCGCGATGGACTTCGGCCGGATCAGCATCACCGACCAGTTGGTGCTCTACCTCTTCGGCACCCCCGGCCAGGAGCGGTTCTGGTTCCTGTGGAACGGACTGTTCGAGGGCGCGCTGGGCGCGGTCGTGCTGGTGGACACCCGACGGCTGGAGGTCAGCTTCGACGTCATGGGGCGGCTGGAGGAGCGCGGTGTGCCGTTCGTGGTCGCCGTCAACTCCTTCCCGGACGCGCCCCGTTACCCGCTGGCCGAGCTGCGCACGGCCCTCGACCTGTCCGAGGAGATCCCGATCATGGAGTGCGACGTGCGCCGCAGAGCCTCCAGCCGGGACGTCCTGATGACCCTGATGCGCTTCCTGCATTCCCTCGCCATGACGGGGACGCTCACCTGACCGCCGTCCGCCGTCCACCCCAGACATCCGACTGACCATCAGCTCCGGAGCGACCACTGTGACGTTCGAAACCCACTCCCTGACCGGAACGGGCGGCCCCACGCCCGGACCACCCCCCGGCTGCCCCGCGCACGGGCTGGGACCCGGCGGGCTGCACCGGCTTCACGAGGCCGAGGACCTGGACGAGCTGTACGAACAACTGCGGGAGCAGCACGGGCCGGTGGCGCCCGCGCTGATCCACGACGACGTGCCCGTGTGGGTGGTCCTCGGGCACTCCGAGAACCTGCACATGGTGAGCACGCCGGCCCAGTTCTGCCGGGACAGCCGGATCTGGACCCCGCTGAAGGAGGGCATGGTCAAGCCCGACCACCCCCTCATGCCGCACATCGCCTGGCAGCCCATCGCCTCGCATGTCGAAGGCGACGAGCACAAGCGGCTGCGCGGTGCCGTCTCCGCGGCCATGTCCACGATCGACTACCGCAGCCTGCGCCGCCACATCAGGCGCCACACCCAGCGGCTGGTCAACCGCTTCTGCGAGGAGGGCCGGGCCGACCTGGTCGGCCAGTTCGCCGAACACCTGCCGATGGCGGTGATGTGCGAGCTGCTCGGTATGGCGGACGAGTACGACGACCGGCTGGTGGAGGCCGCCCGGGACGCCCTCAAGGGCACCGACACGGCGATCGCCAGTCACGAACACGTCGTGGAGGTACTGCGCCGCCTCACCGAGCGCCGCCGCGCCGAGCCCGGCGAGGACTTCGCCACCCACCTGATCAACCACCCGGCGAACCTCACCGACGACGAGGTCAGGGAACACCTGCGGCTGATCCTCTTCGCCGCCTACGAGAACACGGCCAACCTGATCTCCAACGTGCTGCGCGTGGTCCTCACCGACCCGGGATTCCGTGCCCAGCTCAGCGGCGGCCAGATGACGGTGCCCGAGGCGGTCGAGCAGTCCCTGTGGGACGAGCCGCCGTTCAGCACGATCTTCGCCTACTTCGCCAAGCAGGAGACGGAGCTGGGTGGCCAGCGGATCCGGGCCGGCGACGGCCTGCTGCTCGGTATCGCGCCGGGCAACGTGGACCCGCGCGTCCGGCCCGACCTGTCCGCCAACATGCAGGGCAACCGCTCCCACCTCGCCTTCGGCGGCGGCCCGCACGAGTGTCCCGGCCAGGACATCGGCCGTGCCATCGCCGACTCCGGCGTCGACGCCCTGCTGATGCGGCTGCCGGACGTCCAGCTCGACTGCGACGAGGACGAACTGCGCTGGCGGTCCTCGATCGCGTCACGGCATCTGATGGAGCTGCCGGTGCGGTTCGAGCCCAAGCCGCCGCAGGACGTGACGCAGGCACCCAGTCACGCCCCGGTCCCGCCGCAGCGGGCCCCCTGGCACGTGGGCGCGCCGCTGCCCCGGCAGGTGGGCGAGTCGGGGGCCTCGCCCGTGGTGACCCGGCCGGCTCCGTCGGCCGCCGGCCGGACCGCGCCGGACGCCTCGGACACGTCGGCATCGTCGGTGGAGCCGGCGCGTCCCCACGGCGCGTGGCAGCGCTTCGTGCGCTGGTGGCGTGGTTACTGACCGGCGGCCCAGTCCTGGTAGGAGGTCCAGGCGGTGAGGGCGCGGGAGCTGCGGAAGTGGTGCTCCCGTCCGGTGAGCGGGTCGGTGAAGGCCAGCTCGCGGGCGAGCAGTTGCAGTGGGCGCCGGAAGTCGTCCGCCGGGACGGGAGCGGTCACCTCGGGGTAGAGCGGGTCGCCGAGGATCGGGACGCCGAGCGCGGTCATGTGGACCCGTAGCTGGTGGGTCTGGCCGGTGGTGGGGGTGAGGCGGTAGCGGGCCAGGGCTGTGGCTGCCGCCGTACCGGTCCCCGTTCCGGTCTCCGTTTCCGTCCCCGTTTCGGTCCCCGTTTCCGGGTGCCGGGCGATCAGTTCGATGTGGCTGACCGCGTTCGGCTCGCCCTCGGTCTCCCGGGCGGTCAGCACCCCGCGTTCCTTCACGATCCGGCTCCGTACGGTCCGGGGGAGGGCGAGTGCGGGGGCGTACGGGGCCACGGCCTCGTACGTCTTGCGGACCCGCCGGTCGCGGAACAGGGTCTGGTAGGCGCCGCGTTCCTCGGGGCGCACGGTGAACAGCACCAGTCCGGCGGTGAGGCGGTCCAGGCGGTGGGCGGCGGTGAGCGTCGGGACGTCCAGTTCCCGGCGCAGGCGGGCCAGGGCGGTCTCGGCGACGTGACTGCCGCGAGGGGTGGTGGCCAGGAAGTGCGGCTTGTCGGCGACCACGATGTGCTCGTCGCGGTAGTGGACGAGGAGGGGGAAGGGGACCGGTACCTCAGGGGAGAGCCGGCGGTGGAACCACACGTACATGCCCGGCCGGTACGGGGCGTCGGCCGTCACCGGCCGTCCGTCGGCGCCGACGACCAGGCCCGCGTCGAACATCTCGGCGACGAGGCCGGGGGCCGCGCCGGAGAGGCGTTCGACGAGGTGGTCGCGGACCGTGGCCCATGATCCCTCGGCGGGCAGCCGCAGCCGCACCGGGTCGATCCCGTCGCGCTGGGGGAGCGGGGAGGGCGGGGGAGGGGTGCGGCGTCTCATCGTCAGCAAGGGTAGGAGGCGGCGGGAGCGAAGGGTGGACAGAGGCAAGCGAGGGGTGGACAGAGGCAGCGGAGAAGCGCTGTTCCGTGGCGGGTACGCCTGGGAGGATGCGGATCATGCCCTATCTGACGCCACCGGTTCTGCCTGCCGGCACCCTGGCCCGTACCGTCCAGCCCACGATCGTCAGCGGCGACGGTCTCCTGTTGCGTCCCTGGCGGGAGGGGGACGCGCCGGCGGTCTTCGAGGCGTTCCAGGACCCGTTGATGCACCAGTGGCACATCCGGGCCGCCGACTCCGTGGACGAGGTGCGGGGCTGGATAGCCGAGTGGCAGGCGGCCTGGGCCGGGGAGCGGAACGCGCAGTGGGCGGTCGCCGACGCGGCCAGTGGCCGGCTGCTCGGCCGGGTGGCCCTGCGCGATGTGCTGCTCGGCGACGGTGTGGCCGAAGTGGCGTACTGGACCGTGGCGGCGGCCCGTGGACGGGGAGTCGCCGCGCGGGCCACGGAAGCGCTCGCCCGCTGGGCCTTCGACGAGGTCGGTCTGCACCGCCTCCAGCTGACCCACGCCGTCGCCAACACGGCGTCCTGCCGGGTCGCGGAACGGGCCGGGTTCGTGCTGGAGGGGGTCAAGCGCAGCGCGCTGCGGCACGCGGACGGCTGGCACGACATGCATCTGCACGCCCGGCTGAGCGGTGACTGAGCGGCCGGTGCGCGGCCTGTGCGTGGCTTCCGGGCGGTGACCGAGCCGACCGGGTGTGCGGGGTGCGGGTGGGTGCGGACTACTGCCGACGGGCCCAGGCGAACGCCGAGGGGCGTCGACGAGCGGGCCGACAAGCGCCGACGGAGCCGGACCAGGCGCCGACGGGCGCCGACAAGCGCCGACGGGCCCAGGCACAGGCCGACGGGCCCAGCGCCGACATGCGTCGGCCGACGGACACCGACCGGCGTCCACGGCACTACGGACGTCGTCAGGACTACGGACGCAGGCGGCAGCACGGACGGCAGCAAGCGTCGGCAAGCGCCCCGAGCCGCCGTGGTCGCCGTGGACGTCACGCCGCCGATGCCGGGGAGCCGCCCTCCTGCTCCGCCTCGACCTGCGCGTTCCACTCCCGCTTGGAGGACTGCCAGCCGTCCTCGTTGTGGCCGAGCCGCCAGTAGCCGGAGATGGACAGGTCCTCGCGGGGGAGCTGCTGCTCGACCCGCAGCAGTTTGCGCAGTTCCTTCACGCAGCCCGCCTCGCCGTGCACGAACGCGTGCACCCGGCCAGCGGGGAACTCCAGCGCGCGGACGGCTTCGACGAGCGCCTCGCCGACGGGCCGGTCCCCGCGGTGCAGCCAGACCACCTCCACGTCGGAGTCGATCTTCTGCTCCTCCTCCGGACCGGCGACCTCCACGAAGGCGAAGGCACGCGCACCGTCCGGCAGGGCCTCCAGCGAGCGGGCGATCGCGGGCAGCGCGCTCTCGTCACCGGCCAGCAGGTGCCAGTCGGCGGCGGGGTCGGGGGCGTAGGCGCCGCCGGGGCCCATGAAGAGGATGGTCTCGCCGGGCTGGACGTCGCGCGCCCAGGGCCCGGCCAGCCCCTCGTCGCCGTGGATGACGAAGTCCACGGTCAGCTCCCGCAGGGTGGCGTCCCAGTGCCGCACCGTGTAGGTACGGGTGACCGGCCACTGCTCGCGGGGGAACTCCGCGCGGATCCGCTCCATGTCGAACGGCTCGGGGTAGGTCGCGCCGCCGGACGGGAAGAGCAGTTTGACGTAGTGATCGGTGCAGGTGTCCGCGGAGAACTCGGCGAGCCCCTCGCCGCCGAGCACCACCCGCTGCATGTGCGGGGTCAGCCGCTCCGTGCGGACGACCTGTGCCGAGTGCGGCTTCCGCGGCTTGCGCGCCGGACGGTCTGCCATGACGGCCTCCCAAAGCATAGTTAGGTTTGCCTAAGTTAGCATCCCTCCCCTGTTCGACACCTCATGGAGAGAGGTCCATGAGTCCCCGGGTGTCCCTGCTGCTCCGTCCGGAACCCGCGGTGGCCCGGGTGCTCGGCGCGACTGGGCGCGGTCAGGCGCCGAGCGTGGTCAGGAGCCGAGCGTGGTCAGGAGCCGCTGCAGTGATCCGCCCAGGCCCCAGCGGGCCGCCAGTTCGTCCAGGACCCGCGGGTCGCGGGGGCCGTGCGGCAGCGCGGTGGGGACGTCGGGCAGCGGGACGTCGTCCGCGACCCGGACCACCTTCGGGGCCACCGCGAGATACGGCCGGGCCTCGTCGAGCCGCCTGCGCTGGGCGGGGGTGAGCTTGGCGCCGGGGTCGTCGACCGCGGCGAGGATGCCGGCCAGGTCGCCGAACTGGGCGAGCAGCTTGGCCGCGGTCTTCTCGCCCACGCCGGGCACCCCGGGCAGGCCGTCGCTCGGGTCGCCGCGCAGCAGGGCCAGATCGGCGTAACCGCGGCCGTCGACGCCGTACTTCTCGCGCAGCAGCGCCTCGTCGGTGAGCTGGAGGGTGCCGACGCCCTTGAGCGGGTACAGCACGCGCACGCCGCGGGCGTCGTCGACGAGCTGGTAGAGGTCCCGGTCGCCGGTGACGATGTCGACCGGGCCGTCGGCCCGGGCGGTGTAGGTGCCGATCACGTCGTCCGCCTCGTACTCCGGGACGCCGACGCGGGCGATGCCGAGGGCGTCGAGCACGGCCTCGATCACCGGGACCTGCGGGGAGAGCGTGTCGGGCACCTCCTCCACGTCCGGTCCCGCCGGGCGCTCGGCGGCGACGCGGTGGGCCTTGTAGGAGGGAATCAGCTCCACCCGCCACGCCGGGCGCCAGTCGGCGTCCATGCAGGCCACCAGATGATCCGGCCGGTGGTCCTTCACCAGCCGGTCGATGAAGTCGAGCAGTCCGCGCACGGCGTTCACCGGCGAACCGTCGGGGGCCTTGACGGAGTCCGGGACGCCGAAGTAGGCCCGGAAGTAGAGGGAGGCGGTGTCGAGGAGCATGAGTCGTCCGGTCACGCACCGCATCATGCCGCAGGGCCGGGCGGGAGCACGCGGAGGCCGCCCCGGAGGGACCGAGGGTGTACGCACCGTGACGGACCCGCGCCCTGGAAGTGAAGCAGATCACACTTGTGTTTGGCCGATAAGGATCAGGGCAGGTGCGCAGCCGAACCCAAGCTGGTTGAAAAAAGCAACTGTTAGCCAGTCTTCGGATTCCGTCCCTGTCCCCGAGGCAAGAGGTAAGCGTGTCAGCCAGGCTTGAGGCCGAGCACCTTTACAAGGTGTTCGGCAGAAAACCCGACCAGGCAGTCGAACGACTGCGCCAGGGAGCGGAACGGGAGGAACTGCGCGCCGACGGCACCACGGCAGCCGTCATCGACGCGTCCTTCACCGTCGAACCGGGCGAGATCTTCGTCGTCATGGGCCTGTCCGGGTCCGGCAAGTCCACGCTGCTGCGCATGCTCAACGGTCTGCTGGAGCCGACCGGCGGACACGTCCGCTTCGGCGGCGACGACCTGACGGAGCTGGGCGACAAGAGGCTGCGCGAGGTCCGCTCCAAGAAGATCAGCATGGTCTTCCAGCACTTCGCGCTCTTCCCGCACCGCAGTGTCCGCGACAACGCCGCCTACGGTCTGGAAGTGCAGGGCGTGCCCCGCGCCGAGCGCGAACGCCGCGCCGACGAGGCGCTCGCCCTGTGCGGCCTGGCCGGCTGGGAGAAGTCCTGGCCCGACGAGCTGTCCGGCGGTATGCAGCAGCGCGTGGGCCTGGCCCGCGCGCTCGCCACCGACGCCGACCTGCTGCTGATGGACGAGTCCTTCAGCGCCCTGGACCCGCTGATCCGGCGCGACATGCAGGACCAGCTCCTCGAACTCCAGAAGACGCTGAAGAAGACCATCGTCTTCATCACCCACGACCTCAACGAGGCCATGCGCCTGGGCGACCGCATCGCCGTGATGCGCGACGGCCGCATCGTGCAGATCGGCACCGCGCAGGACATCCTCATCCGCCCCGCCAACGACTACGTCGCCTCCTTCACCCAGGACGTCGACCGTTCCCGGGTGCTCACCGCCGGCGCGGTCATGGAGACGGAGACGCGCGGCGACGAGGCCGACTGCGGCTGCGAGACCGCCACGCCCGACACGCCGTTCACCGACCTGTGCGCGATCAGCGCGCGGGTGCCGCACCCGGTGGCCGTGCTGAACGGCGACGGAGTGCTCGTCGGCGTCGTGCCGCGGCAGCGCCTCATCGGCTTCCTCGGGGACGAGGAGGCCGACCCCGGGGTCTGCGACTCCCCGCGGGACAAGGGCGGCGAGAAGGTGATGGCCAGTGCCTAGGATCCCGCTCGGTACCTGGGTCAACGACGCGGTCGACTGGCTGCTCGACCACGTGGCCTGGCTCTTCGACTTCTTCAAGACCGTCTTCACCGGCACCTACGACGGCATCGACGCTGTTCTCCAGGCGCCCGAGCCGCTGCTGCTCGCCGGAATCTTCGCGGTGATCGCGTTCTGGCTGCGCGGCACGCTCGCCGGTGTCCTCACGTTCGTCGGGTTCGCGTTCATCGACTCCCTCGAACTGTGGGAGAACGCGATGATCACCCTGTCGCTGGTGCTCGTCGCCACCATCATCGCGCTGGTCGTCGCCGTGCCCGTGGGCATCTGGGCGGCCCGCTCGGACCGGGTCAGCGCGGTCGTGCGGCCGGTCCTCGACTTCATGCAGACGCTGCCCGCGATGATCTACCTCATCCCGGCGATCCTGTTCTTCGGCACCGGCGCCTCCGCGGGCATCGTCGCCACCCTGATCTTCGCGCTCGCCCCCGGCGTGCGCATGACCGAGCTGGGCATCCGGCAGGTCGACAAGGAACTGGTCGAGGCGGCCGAGGCGTTCGGCACCACCCCCCGCAACACCCTGCTGCGCGTCCAGCTCCCCCTCGCCCTGCCGACGGTGATGGCGGGCGTCAACCAGGTCATCATGCTGGGGCTGTCGATGGCCGCGATCGCCGGCATGGTCGGCACCGGCGGCCTCGGCGGCGACGTCAACGAGGCCATCGGCCAGCTCAACGTCGGCCTCGGCTCCGAGGCCGGGGTCGCCATCGTGATCCTGGCGATCTACCTCGACCGCATGACCAGCGCCCTGGGCACCCAGGTCTCCCCGCTGGGCCGGCGCGCCGCCGCCCGGGCCCGCGCGCTGCACGGCCTGAAGATCTGGTCCTACCGGCCCCGCCCGCAGGTCGCCGTCGTCGGCGTCGTGATCCTGGCCCTGGTGGCCGGCGGCATGGGCATGTTCGGCGGCTCCGGCGACTCCGAGGCCGTGGCGGACGGCAAGAACGTCGGCCAGGGCAAGAAGGTCACCCTCGGCTACGTCCCCTGGGACGAGGGCGTCGCCTCCACCTTCCTGTGGAAGGAGATCCTGGAGGAGCGCGGCTACCAGGTGGAGGCCCAGCAGTTCGACGCCGGGCCGCTCTACACCTCCCTCGCGCAGGGCGACATCGACATCGTCACCAACGCCTGGCTGCCGACCACCCACGCGCAGTACTGGAAGAAGTACGGCAGCAAGCTCGACGACCTCGGCGCCTGGTACGACAAGACGTCGCTGGAGCTGACCGTCCCGGCGTACATGGAGGACATCGACACCCTCGCCGACCTCAAGGGCAAGGGCGACCTCTTCGGCGGAGAGATCACCGGCATCGAGTCCAGCGCCGGTGAGACGGCCATGCTGAAGAGCACGGTCCTCAAGGCGTACGGCCTGGACAAGGAGTACAAGGTCGTCGACAGCTCCACCCCGGCGATGCTGGCCGAGCTGAAGCGGGCCATCAGCAAGAAGGAGCCGATCGTGGTTCCGCTGTGGTCGCCGCACTGGGCGTACAACGACTACGACCTCAAGAAGCTGAAGGACCCGAAGGGCGCCTGGGGCCAGGGCGACGGCGTGCACACGCTCTCCCGCAAGGGCTTCGCCGGCGACGACCCGACGGTCGCCGGGTGGCTGAAGGACTTCAAGCTGACGGAGGACCAGCTCACCAGCCTCGAAGCCGAGATCAACAAGTCCGGCAAGGGCAAGCAGCAGGACGCCGTGAAGACCTGGCTGAAGGACAACCCCGGCCTGGTCGACGAGCTGGCCCCGGTCGCGTCCGGCGCCGGCTCCACCCCGGCGGAGGCCGAGCGCGCGCTGGACGTGGCCTGGTTCCCGTGGGAGGAGGACGTGGCCATCACGTACCTCTGGAAGAACGTCCTGGAGAAGCGCGGGTACCAGATCAACACCAAGCAGATGGACGTCGGCCCGGTCTACACCGGTCTGGCCTCCGGTGACCTGGACCTCAACTTCGACGCGTGGCTGCCGCACGCCCAGGCCAACTTCTGGGAGAAGAGCAAGGACGACCTCACCGACCTGGGCACCTGGTACGAACCGACCTCGCTGGAGGTCGCGGTGCCCAGTTACGTGAAGGACGTCGAGTCCATGGCGGACCTCAAGGGCAAGGCCGACCTCTTCGACGGGAAGATCATCGGCATCGAGCCGGGCACCGGTGAGATGAACCTGCTCAAGAACGACGTCCTGCCCGGCTACGGACTGGACGACGAGTACGAGGTCGTCGACGGCTCCACCCCGGCGATGCTGGCCGAGCTGAAGCGGGCCATCGCGAAGGAGGAGCCCGTCGCGGTCGTCCTGTGGTCGCCGCACTGGGCGTACAGCGACTACGAGCTGACCAAGCTCAAGGACCCGAAGAAGCTCTGGGGCGAGAACAACACGATCCACACGATCGCCAGCAAGGAGTTCCCCGAGCAGTACCCGCAGCTCACGGAGTGGATCAAGAACTTCAGGATGAGCGAGGACGAGCTCGGCAGCCTGGAGAGCGAGATCAAGGACCGGGGCCAGGGCCACGAGGAGGAAGCGGTGGCCGCCTGGATCAAGGAGAACCCCGAGGTCGCGGAGCGGATGACCGCCGCGTAACCGCCACCGCGACCGCCACCGGAAGGGGCGGGCCGCCCACGCGCCGACCGGCGCGGGCGGCCCGCCCCTTCCGGCCGTCCCGGACCCCGGGGCGGTGACACGGTAAGGATTCGGACAACCACGGAGAGCTGCACGACCGCCCGAGCCGCACCCCCGGCCGGGTCCGGGGCGGGGGATACGGGGCGGAACCCCGCCGGCAGGACGGGGAGAGCGGCGCGTACCGGGGACCCGGTTCCTGGCGCGAACCGATGGGTCCCTGCCACCCGGACGTGACATCGATGTGACGGCCGCATGAAACGGTTTGCCGAACATGCGTAGGGTGCAGAGAACTCATCAAAGGGACCGCGCCCGGGAAACGGCACCGGGGCGGCACGATGGACGCGACGGGTGAAGGAGGGAGCCGGAGCGATGGGCGACCACAAAGAGCAGCCCCTTCGGGTGGGCGCGGCCGTCCGGCGGCGGCGCCGCGCGCTGGACCTCACTCTCGCCGTCGTGGCCGAGCGCAGCGGCCTGTCGGTGCCCTTCCTCAGCCAGATCGAGAACGACCGGGCCCGGCCCAGCACCGCCTCCCTGGAGAAGGTCGCCGACGCGCTGCGCACCACCGCCGTGGAACTGCTCGCCGCCGCCGACCCGGCGTGCAGCGTGGACGTGGTCCGGGCCGAGGACGGGGAGCCGGAGTCCGGGCCCCGGGTGCGCTCGCTGGTGCGCGGACACCACCAGATGCACGCCTCGGAGTTCACCGGCGACCACGACGCCGGCCGGGAACTGCAGTACCGCAACGACCAGTTGATGTACGTCGCCGAGGGCGCCGTCGAGATCGAGGCGGAGGGCCGCGCCTACCGGCTGGGCCGCGGCGACACGCTGTACCTCACCGGAGGGGTCCGGCACCGCTGGCGGGCCACGGTCCCCGACACCCGGCTGCTGGTCGTGGCGGTCGCGGAGCACATCGAGGCGGTACGGGGCCGGTCGCGCCGGTGAGCGGCCCGGCGCCCGTGGCGGTGCCGCGGTGGTGTCACCGGGGCGCCGCGAGCAGCCTGCCGCCGGCCGCCCCGCGCGCCGTCCCCACGGCCGCCACGGCCCAGGCGGCGACCAGGACCCCGTACAGGAGCAGGGCGAGACCCTCGTAGACGGCGAGACCGGTGTGCCGGGCAAGCGCCGTGGCGCCGGTGACGCAGGTGCCGACCGGGAAGGTGAACGACCACCACGTCATCGAGAACCGCAGGCCGTGCCGCCGGGCCCGGACCACGTGCGCCACGGCCAGGGCCAGCCACAGCAGGGCGAAGCCCATGACCGGGACGCCGTAGAGGACGGCCAGTGCGGTGAAGCCCTCGGCACAGGAGGCGGGGACGACGCCGGGGGCGACGTCCGCGAAGTTGCCGACGGCGGTGGTGGACTGGCCCAGCGGGCCCAGGACCAGGAACAGGGTCGGGGTCAGGGCGGGCGGCAGCGGGTCGCCGGTGAGCAGCCGGGCGAAAACCAGCGGCAGCGTCAGCAGGGTCGCGAGCAAGCTCGCCCCGAACAGCGCCAGACAGCCCAGGAGCAGGGTCTCGCGCGGCTGCCCGGCCGGCAGGTGCGCCACCAGCGCCGGCCCCAGCGCGGCCGACACCATCGGCGCGACCAGCGGCAGCAGCCACGCGGGGGCGGCCTGCCCCGGCGCGATCTCGTGGCGTACGGCCATCAGGTACGGGACGACGACGGCCGCCGCCAGCCCGACGGCCGTACCGGCGGTGAACAGCACGGCGTCCAGCGCCACCGCCGCCGGTACGCCGATCCAGTCCCGGCCGACGGTCAGCGCGCCGCCGCCCACCGACAGCAGCGCCATCGCCAGGCAGCCGTAGAACGGGGCCGCCGCCGGGTCGAGGAGGTGGGCGCGGGCCTGGTCGGAGTGGTGGCGCCAGTGCAGGGCCCGAGCGGCGAGCAGGGCCACCAGCAGGAACAGGGAGACCGCCCAGACGGCGGCGCAGGCGGCGCGCAGTCACGGCGGCTGCCGGGGGAGCCCGGCCCCGGCGGAGGCGACGACGGCGGTGCCCATGACGCAGGCGTACCAGTTGGGGCCGAGGTGGCGCAGGGCCGGGAGCCGGGGAGCGGGCGCGACGGGCCGGGGATGCGGGCGGACTGCGGTGACCATGTCCCCACGGTCGTGCCGCGGGACCGCGCTGACCAGGGAGCATGTTCCTATGAGGGCATAAGCTGGAGTTATGAGCGGTACGGAGAATCAGGGTTCCGGCGACGTGTCCGGGCCGACGCGCGCGGCGCTGCTGGCACACCGGGTGCCGGACCTGGGCGCCCTGGAACTGCTGCTGGCGGTGGCCCGGCTGGGCAGCCTCGGCGGGGCGGCGCGGGAGCTGGGCATCAGCCAGCCGGCGGCCAGCAGCCGCGTCCGGTCGATGGAGCGCCAGCTGGGCGTCGCCCTGGTGGACCGGTCGCCGCGCGGCTCCCGGCTCACCGACGCCGGCGCGCTGGTCACCGACTGGGCGCGGCGGATCGTGGAGGCGGCGGAGGCGTTCGACGCGGGGGCGCAGGCGCTGCGGGACCGGCGGGACTCGCGGCTGCGGGTGGCGGCGAGCATGACCATCGCGGAGTACCTGCTGCCCGGCTGGCTGGTCGCGCTGCGCGCGCAGCGCCCGGACACGGCGGTGTCGCTGCTCGCCGGGAACTCCTCGGTGGTGGCGCGGCGGCTGCTGGCCGGCGAGGTCGACCTGGGGTTCGTGGAGGGGGTGAGTGTCCCGGCCGGGCTGGACTCGGCGGTCATCGCCCACGACCGGCTGATCGTGGTCACCGCACCGGGGCACCCCTGGGCACGCCGCCGCCGTCCGCTGGCCGCCCGCGAGCTGGCCGTGACGCCGCTGATCCTGCGGGAGAAGGGGTCGGGTACCCGGCAGGTGCTGGACGCCGCGCTGGGCGGACTGGCCCCTCCGCTGATCGAGCTGTCGTCGACCACCGCGGTGAAGGCTGCCGCGGTCGGCGGCGCCGGTCCGGCGGTCCTCAGCGAACTGGCCCTGGGCGAGGAACTGGCGATGCGGCGCCTGGTCCGGGTCCCGGTCGAGGACGTCTCCCTCGCCCGCGACCTGCGGGCGGTGTGGCCGACGGGGCACCGGCCGACGGGGCCGGCCAGGCAGTTGCTGTCGTTGACGCGGGGGTGAGGGTGGGGGCGTGGCCGCGGCCACGTGCGCGGAGGCAGGGGCGGCGTTCCTGTACGCCGACGACGGTCCGGCCGACGGGCGTCTGGCGGTCGGGTGTTCAGCTGTCGGGTACTGGCCTCGGGTACTGGCCGTCGGGTACTGGCCTTGGGTACTGGCCGTCGGGAACTGGGCTGACTGGCATCGACGCCCGACGCCCGACGCCCGACGCCCGACGCCCGACGACGGACGCCCGACGACGGACGACCGACGACGGACGACCGACGACGGACGACGGACGCCCGACGACGGACGCCCGACGACGGACGCCCGACGACCGACGACGGACGACGGACGACCGACGACCGACGACGGACGACCGGCGACCGACGAGCGCATCGGCGTGATCGGCCCGTGCGCCGGGTCTGGGCGTCGGCCGGGGGCCCGTGAAGGCACCGGGCCGTGCGGCTGGGGGCGCCGAGCGCGGGTGGGTCGTGGCCTGCCGGCCGCGTGCTGTCGCCGGGTGGTGTCTGGGGCGTCACCGCCCGCTGGCGGTCCGCAGCTGCCGGATGGTCTCTGGCGCGTCACGGCCTGCCGGCCGCGCGCCGCGCCGGGCGCCCCCCCCGGCACCTCACCCCCCACCCACCGCCCCCGCCTGCCGGACGGCCTCCCGCCCGCCATCCCCCGCCCCCCGCTGCCCGGCGGCCTCCACCAGGGCCCGCATCACCCGTACGTCCTCGCCCATCTCCGGATGCCACTGCACCCCCAGCACCCACCCGTCGGCGGCGGGCAGCTCCACCGCCTCCACCGTGCCGTCGGCGGCGTGCGCCGACGGGATCAGGCCCGCGCCGAGCCGGTCCACCGCCTGGTGGTGGTACGTCGGCACGGACATCGTCTCCGGCACGATGCCGGCGTACCGCGTGCCGGGCACCGGTTCCACCGGGTGGCCGCCGAACACGCCCACCACCTCGGCGTGCCCGTCGAGGTGCTGGACGAGCGTGCCGCCGAGGGCCACGTTCAGCAGCTGCATGCCGCGGCAGATGCCCAGCAGCGGCAGGCGGGCGGCGAGGGCCGCCTCGATCAGGGCCAGCTCCCAGGCGTCCCGGGCCCGGGCGGGCGGGCCGGTGCGCGGCTGGCGCTCGGCGCCGTAGCGGACCGGCTCCACGTCCGGGCCGCCCGCGATCACCAGGCCGTCCAGCCGGGCCACGGCCGCCGCGGCATGCTCCGGCGCGTCCGGCGGCAGCATCGCCGCCAGGCCGCCCGCCCGCCGCACCAGCCGCGGATACCCGGCCGGCAGCAAGGCCGCCGCCATCTCCCACACTCCCCAGCGCACCTGCTGCTCCAGGTACGTGCTGACACCGATCAGCGGCCTGTCCGGCATCCGCCCTCCCGTCAATGGATCCGTATCGAACCTTTGCGCGACGCTCGCGGCGCTCACGCCAGGAACCCCCGCAGCAGCGCCGCCGTCCCCGCGCAGTGCTCCCGCATCACCGCCCGCGCCCCGTCCGCGTCCCCGTCCAGCACCGCCGTCACCAGCGCGGTGTGCTGCTGCTGCGAGTGCTCCAGGTTGCGCACCAGCAGCGGGATGCAGTCCAGCAGCCCGTTCACGCTCGCCCGCACCGCCGCGTACTGCCCGGCCAGCGACGGCGACCCGGACAGCTCGGCCAGGGTGAGGTGGAGCAGCGTGTCCACCCGGCGGTACTCGGCCAGCGGCGCGTCGTGCGTGCGGGCCAGCGCCGCCCGCAGCCGCTCCGCCCGCTCCCCGGCCAGCCCGTGCGCCGCGCACAGCCCGGCCGCGCCCACCTCCAGCACCTCCCGGAAGCGCAGCACGTCCTCGATGTCGACCTCGGCGACCCGGCGCCGCAGCTCGTCCTCGCCGCCGGTGTCCGGACGGGGCAGCACGAACGTCCCGCCGTACCGCCCCCGCCGCGCCTCCACCAGCCCCTGGTCGTGAAGGACCCGCAGCACCTCGCGCAGCGTCACCCGGCTGATCCCGAGCCGCTCCGCCAGCTCCCGCTCGGGCGGCAGCCGCCCGCCCGCCGGCACCAGCCCCAGCCGCACCACCTGGAGGATCTGCTCCAGCGCCTCCTCGAAGCCGTTGCCCGCGCGCACCGGCCGGAGCACCGCGGCCAGCCGGTCCGCCACCGCGCCCCCGGCGCCGGACCCGCTCCCCTCCTCCGGCATACGGCCGTGCCCCCTTCCCAACCAATGGTCCTGCGCAATACCTTATGGCTCCCGGCCCGACAAGGAAGTCCGAGGAGCCCTCCGTGGCAGACCGCACACCCCCGCTCGGTGTCGAGGAACTGCACGCCCTCGTCGCCGGCGGCGAGATCGACACTGTCGTCCTGGCCTTCCCGGACATGCAGGGACGGCTCCAGGGCAAGCGGTTCGCCGCCCGCTTCTTCCTCGACGAGGTACTGCGCCACGGCACCGAGGGCTGCACCTACCTCCTCGCCGTCGACGCCGAGATGAACACCGTCGACGGCTACGCCATGTCCTCCTGGGACCGCGGCTACGGCGACTTCGCCCTGCGCCCGGACCTGACCACCCTGCGCCGCATCCCCTGGCACCCCGGCACCGCGTTCGTCCACGCCGACCTCGCCTGGGAGGACGGCTCCCCGGTGGTGGCCGCCCCGCGCCAGATCCTGCGCCGCCAGCTCGCCCGCCTCGCCGAGCACGGCCTGACCGCCCAGGTCGGCACCGAGCTGGAGTTCATCGTCTTCAAGGACACCTACGAGGCGGCCTGGGACGCCAACTACCGCGGCCTCACCCCGGCCAACCAGTACAACGTCGACTACTCCGTCCTCGGCACCGGCCGCGTCGAGCCCCTGCTGCGCCGCATCCGCAACGAGATGGCCGGCGCCGGCCTCACCGTCGAGTCCGCCAAGGGCGAGTGCAACCCCGGCCAGCACGAGATCGCCTTCCGCTACGACGAGGCCCTGGTCACCTGCGACCAGCACGCCCTCTACAAGACCGGCGCCAAGGAGATCGCCGCCCAGGAGGGCGTCTCCCTCACCTTCATGGCCAAGTACGACGAGCGCGAGGGCAACTCCTGCCACATCCACCTCTCGCTCACCGGCGAGGACGGCACCAGCGCCATGCCGGGACCCGACGGCGGCATGTCCCCGCTCATGCGGCACTTCCTCGCCGGACAGCTGGCCGCCCTGCGCGACTTCTCCCTCCTCTACGCCCCCCACATCAACTCCTACAAGCGGTTCCAGCCCGGCTCCTTCGCCCCGACCGCCGTCGCCTGGGGCCACGACAACCGCACCTGCGCGCTGCGCGTGGTCGGCCACGGCCGCTCCCTGCGCTTCGAGAACCGCCTCCCCGGCGGCGACGTCAACCCCTACCTCGCCGTCGCCGGCATGGTCGCGGCCGGGCTGCACGGCGTGGAACGGGAACTGGAACTGCCCGACCCCTGCCCCGGCAACGCCTACACCGCGGGCTTCGCCCAGGTCCCGACCACCCTGCGCGAGGCCGCCGCCCTCTGGGAGGACAGCCCCCTCGCCCGCGCCGCCTTCGGCGACGAGGTCGTCGACCACTACCGCACCATGGCGCGCGTCGAACTGGACGCCTTCGACGCCGCGGTCACCGACTGGGAGCTGCGCCGCTCCTTCGAACGCATGTGAGGCCCCGTTGTCCGAGCTGTCCGAGCTGCCCGAGCTGTCCGGCGAACTGCGCGTACTCAACCCGGCGACCGAGGAGACCGTCGCCACCGTCCCCGCCGCCTCCGCCGCCGACGTCGACGCCGCCGTCGCCCGCGCCGTACGGGCCCAGGAACGCTGGGCCGCCCTCGCGCCCGGCGACCGCGCCCGGCTGCTGCGCCGGTTCGCCGTCACGGTCGACGAGCACCTGGAGGAACTGGCCCGCCTGGAGGTCCGCGAGGCCGGGCACACCCTCGGCAACGCCCGCTGGGAGGCGGGCAACGTCCGGGACCTGCTCGACTACGCGGCCGGGGGAGTGGAGCGGCTGACGGGGCGGCAGATCCCGGTGGCGGGCGGCCTCGACGTCACGATCCTCGAACCGCTCGGCGTGGTCGGCGTCATCGCCCCCTGGAACTTCCCGATGCCGATCGCCGCCTGGGGCACCGCCCCCGCCCTCGCCGCCGGCAACGCGGTCCTCCTCAAACCCGCCGAGACGACCCCGCTGACCGCCCTGCGCCTGGCCGGACTCGCCCTGGACGCCGGTCTCCCCGAGCACCTCTTCCAGGTCCTGCCCGGCCGCGGCCCGATCGCCGGACACGCCCTCGTCGAGCACCCGGACGTGGCGAAGATCGTCTTCACCGGGTCGACGGCCGTGGGCAAGGCGGTACTGGCCCGCAGCGCGGCCCGCCTCAAGCGCGTCACCCTCGAACTCGGCGGCAAGAGCCCCAACATCGTCTTCGCCGACGCCGACATCGAAGCGGCCGCCGCCGCGGCCCCGATGTCCTTCCTCGACAACGCCGGCCAGGACTGCTGCGCCCGCACCCGCATCCTCGTCCAGCGCCGGGTGTACGACCGCTTCCTGGACCTCCTCGCCCCCGCCGTCGAGTCGGTCGTCGTCGGCGACCCGGCCGACGAGCGCACCGCCATGGGCCCGCTGATCTCCGCGGCCCAGCTGGAGCGCGTCCGCTCCTACGTCCCCGAGGACGCCGACGGCATCCGCGGCAAGGCCCCCGACGGCCCCGGCTACTGGTACCCGCCCACCGTCCTCACCGGCGTCGACCCGCACGCCCGGGTGGCCGTCGAGGAGGTCTTCGGCCCCGTCGCCGTCGTCCTGCCCTTCGAGGACGAGGCCGAGGCCGTGGCGCTCGCCAACGACATCGACCACGGCCTGTCCGGCTCCGTCTGGACCCGTGACGTCGGCCGCGCCCTGCGCGTGTCGTCCGCCGTCCGCGCCGGGAACCTGTCCGTCAACTCGCACTCCAGCGTCCGCTACTGGACCCCGTTCGGCGGCTTCAAACAGTCCGGCATCGGCCGCGAGCTGGGCCCGGACGCGCTGACCGCCTTCACCGAGACCAAGAACGTCTTCCTCAGCACGGAGGCCTGAACCGACCATGACCGAGGACATCATCTGCCGCCGCCTGGCCGGCCGTACCGCCGTCGTCACCGGAGCCGGCAGCGGCATCGGCCTGGCCTCCGCCCGCCGGCTCGCCTCCGAAGGCGCCCACGTCGTCTGCGCCGACGTCGACGAGACCCGCGGCAAGGCGGCGGCCGAGGAGACCGGCGGCCTCTTCGTCCAAGCCGACGTCACCGACCCCGAGCAGGTCGAGGCGCTGTTCAAGGCGGCGTACGACACCTACGGCAGCGTCGACGTCGCCTTCAACAACGCCGGGATCTCACCGCCCGACGACGACTCCATCCTGGAGACCGGCCTGGAGGCGTGGAAGCGCGTCCAGGAGGTCAACCTCACCTCCGTCTACCTGTGCTGCAAGGCCGCCATCCCCCACATGCGACGCCAGGGCAAGGGCTCCATCATCAACACCGCGTCCTTCGTGGCCCGGATGGGCGCGGCCACCTCGCAGATCTCGTACACCGCCTCCAAGGGCGGGGTGCTGGCCATGTCCCGCGAGCTGGGCGTGCAGTTCGCGCGGGAGGGCATCCGGGTCAACGCGCTCTGCCCCGGCCCCGTCAACACCCCGCTGCTCCAGGAGCTGTTCGCCAAGGACCCCGAGCGGGCCGCGCGCCGTCTGGTGCACATCCCCGTCGGCCGGTTCGCCGAGGCCGAGGAGATCGCCGCCGCCGTGGCCTTCCTGGCCAGCGACGACTCCTCCTTCGTCAACGCCACCGACTTCCTGGTGGACGGCGGGATCTCGGGCGCGTACGTCACACCCCTCTAGGTCACAGGAAGGCGTGCCCCTCGCCCCGGTACGTCGGCACGGTCGCCGTGACCACGTCCCCCTCGACGAGGTGCAGCGCGTCGAACCGCTCGCACAGCTCCCCGGCCTTGGCGTGCCGGAACCACACCTTGTCGCCGATCAGCAGATCGTCGGCCGGGGAGCCGAGCAGCGGCGTCTGCACCTCACCGGCGCCCTCCTGGCCGTCGTAGCGCAGCCCCTCGGGCAGGTACGGCACCGGCAGCCGGTCGGCACCGGCCGCGCCGGAGGCCGGATAGCCGCCGCCGAGCACCGTCACCACGCCCACCCCGGGGCGCCGTACGACGGGCAGAGCGAACAGTGCCGCCGGACGGCCCTGGAACGAGGTGTAGTTGTCGAACAGGCGCGGTACGTACAGCCCCGACCCGGCGGCTATCTCGGTGACCGCGTCCTCCGCCGCCGTGTGCTGCACGCTGCCCGTGCCGCCGCCGTTGACGAACTCCAGGTCCGGCACGACGGCCCGCACCGCGCGCACCGCCTCGGCCCGCCGCTCGGCGAGTTCCCGGCGGGCGGCGGCCTGCATCAGCCGCACCGCCCGCGACCGCAGCGGACGCCCGGCGACCGCGTCCCCGACCCCGGCGACATGACCCTCGTACGCCATGATCCCCACGACCCGGAACCCGGGCCGCCGGGCCACCGCCCGCGCCAGATCGGCGAGCTGGGCGGGGGAGTGCAGCGGGGAGCGCCGGGCCCCGACCCGTACCTGCCCGCCGAACAGCCGCAGCGACGTGTCCAACTCCAGGCAGACCCGCACGACTTCCCGGCCGCCGTCGCGCGCCGCGTCGACGAGGTCCAGCTGCGCGGGGTCGTCGATCGTCACGGTCACCGTGGCGGCGAGCTTCGGATCGGCGGTCAACTCGGCATATCCGGCGCGGTCCGCCGACGGATAGGCGAGCAGCACGTCCTCGAAACCGGAGCGCGCCAGCCACAGCGACTCGGCCAGGGTGAAGGACATCACGCCCGCGAAACCGTCCCGGGCCAGGACGCGTTCGAGCAGCGCGCGGCAGCGTACGGACTTGCTGGCGACCCGGACCGGCTTCCCGCCGGCCCGGCGCAGCAGGTCGTCCGCGTTGGCGTCGAACGCCTCCAGGTCGACGATCGCCACCGGGGCGTCGAGCTGGGCGGTGGCCCGGTCGTAGCGGGCCCGGTCGGCGGGGCGAGCGGTCATGGAGGCAGCCTGCCAGACCGGATTACCGCAGGGTAGGGGGACGTTCCGGGCCAATGCCGCGGGCGCGTGTACTGGTTCCCCGCGGTAGGGGGTCACGCCGTAGAGTGACGCGCACGCACGTCGGAGGCGTTCGGGCACGGTCCGGCGCCGACGCCGGGATGGTGTCCCGGCCGTGCGGGTAAGTGCCCGGGGCGGACCTGACCGCGCCGGGCCGGGCAGCAGGACACGGCCCGCCGACGAGGACGGCACGGGCACGAGGAAACGGGGGGTGCATGAGCACGGAAGCGCGACGTGCCTCCGTCCCCCCGCCCCCACCCCACCCACCTGCCCCGCCACACCCTCCCGTCCCGACGGGACAGCCGGGCGCGCGTACGACGGGAGACCCGGACCTGCGTACGACGGGTCGGCCGGACCCCCGTACGGCGGGCCGACCGGACCCCCGTACGACCGACCGACCCGGTCCCCTCCCGCCCACCGCGTCCCCGACCAGCACCAGCACCAGCACCAGTACCGGAACCGTGCCGCCCCATCCCCCCACCCCACCGCACCCCGGTTCACCGGCACACCAGGCCGGCCCCGCGCCCGCGCCGCGGTCCCGGCCGGGACAGCCGAGCACCCCCGCGGACGCCGGGTCCCCGGGCGGTCCCGGCCGCGCCGGAGGCGTACCGCCGCGCCCGCACGCGTCGGCGGCGGACGAACGCGGCGTGCCGCGGGACGGCCGCGCGGCGGGCTCCGCGGACCGGCGTGCCGACGGCGAGGCCGCCGGGACGCCCCGCCCTGCCGCCGGACCGGACGCCCAGCCCTCCGCCGCCCGCCCCGGCCCCGCCGCGCCGCCCCCGCCGCCGCCCTCCGCCCGCTTCCCGGACACGCCGCCGACGGTGGGCCGCGACCCGCGCGGCACCGACGCCACGGCACGGCCCCGGGACGCCCGCCCCGCCCAGCCGCCGGCCGAGGGCTCCCACGCACAGCGGCCTCGGCCGTCCTCGGCCGGGACACCTCCGCGTACGGCCCAGCCCCTCCCCGCCGAGGTCCCCCCGCCCCCCGCCGGCCCGCCCCCGCGCCCGGCCGCCCCGGCCGAGGTCCCCGCGGAAACGACCCGGCGCCTGCGCCCCGTCCCGCCGGACCCGGCCCCGGCCGCCGGCCCGGACTCCACGCGACGCGCCCCCGGCCCGGCCGCCCCCGCCGAAGGAGCCGCCGAGACGACCCGCCGCCTGCGCCCCGTCCCCCCGGCCCCCGGCCGTTTCGCCCCCGCCCCCGCGCCCACCCCCGCCCCGGCCTGGAGCGCCACCGCCCCCGGCGGAACCCCGCGGCCCTTCGTGACGCTCGGCGAACCCGAGGGGTACGACGACGAGCGCGCCCGGCCCCGTCCGCTCGGGCGCCGGCCGCGTTCCCAGATCGTCGCCGCGGCCGTCTGTCTCGTCCTCGGCGCGGGCCTGCTCACCGGTGCCGTCACCGGCAGCTGGCTCGCGGACGACTCCGGGGACGGCGGCCGCCAGAACGCCTACGACGCCGCCGGCGACCTGTGGCACAACGCGCCGGTCGACGACCTCTTCCCGCCCACCGTGCGGGGCCAGGGCGCCGGTCCCGGCGGCGCCGACCGCACCTGGACCCGCGTCGCCGTCGCCCCCGACAGCGGCTGCGCGCACGCCTTCGACCCCCTCCTGCGCAAGGCGCTCGCCCCGGTCGGCTGCGCCCGCCTGCTGCGCGCCACCTACACCGACGCCACCCGCAGCCACGTCACCACCGTCGGGCTCCTCTTCACCAAGGGCGACGCCGCCGCGATGACCTCGCTGGCGGCCCGGTTCGAGGAAGAGGGCCTGGACCGCCGTACCGACCTGATGCCCCTGCCGTACGCCGCGAAGAACACCGTCGCCGCCGGCTTCGGCGCGGCCCAGCGGGCCTCCTGGACGGTCTCCGTCCTCACCGACGCCCCGGTCGTCGTCTACGCCGTCTCCGGCTGGGCCGACGGCCGCGAGGCCGACGACCCGCAGCCCGCCGAGGCGGCCATGGAGACCGGCGCCACCAGCGCCCCGGCGCAGGCGGGCCTCGGCCACGAGGCGCGGGGCCTCGCCGACCGCGTCGAACGCCGCCTGCGCAAGAACGTCGGACCGGCCACGGAGCAGCCCTCGTGACGCACGCCGTGATGAACGCCCGCCGCCGCACCGCCGCCCTCGGCGTCCTCCTCGCGGCCTCCCTGGCCCTGGTGCCCTCCACCGCCGCCCACGCCGACGGCATACGGGCCAAGCAGTGGTCCCTGGACGCCCTGCACCTCGACGAGGTGTGGCGCACCACCAAGGGCGCCGGCGTCACCGTCGCCGTCCTGGACACCGGCGTCGAGGCCGACCACCCCGACCTGGTCGGCAACGTCCTGACCGGCGCGGACCTGGTCGGCTTCGGGGCCGAGGACGGCGACCGCGCCTGGGCCCGGCACGGCACCGCCATGGCCGGGATCATCGCCGGGCACGGACACGGCACCGGCAACGGGGACGGCGTCATGGGCGTCGCCCCCGAGGCCAAGGTGCTGCCCGTCCGCGTCATCCTGGAGGACGGCGACCCGGCCCGCGCCAAGGCCCGCAAGTCCCGCGGCGGCGCCCTCGCCGAGGGCATCCGCTGGGCCGCCGACCACGGCGCCGACGTCATCAACCTCTCCCTCGGCGACGACTCCTCCTCCGCCCACCCGGAACCCGCCGAGGACGAGGCCATCCAGTACGCCCTGAAGAAGAACGTCGTCGTCGTCGCCTCGGCCGGCAACGGCGGCGAGAAGGGCGACCACATCTCCTACCCGGCCGCCTACCCCGGCGTGATCGCCGCGACCGCCGTCGACCGCTACGGCACCCGCGCCTCCTTCTCCACCCGCCGCTGGTACGCCACGGTCGCCGCCCCCGGCGTCGACGTGATCATCGCCGACCCCGACCACCAGTACTACGAGGGCTGGGGCACCAGCGCCGCCGCCGCCTTCGTCTCCGGCTCCGTCGCCCTGATCCGGGCCGCCCACCCCGGCCTGAGTCCGGCACAGATCAAGAGCCTCCTGGAGGACACCGCCGACAACGCCCCCGCCGACGGCCGCGACGACTCCCGCGGCTACGGCTTCATCGACCCGGCCGCCGCGATCGAGGCGGCCGGCCGGCTGAAGTCCCGGAGCCCGGCACCGGCGGCGTACGGCGAGAAGTACTTCGGTGACGGCCCCGACGACGAGACCTCACCCGGCTCCACCTCCGCCTGGGTGGCCCCCCTCGCGGGCGGCGCCGGCGGGGTGCTGCTGGTCGCGGCGGTGGTGCTGTGGCGGGGCCGCCGCACCCGCTACGACGACTTCTGAGCGAGCTCCGGTCCGGCGGAGGCGGTCGCGCCGTCCGCACCGCACACCGACACCGCCGCCTTCGCCGCCGCCTCGACCAGCGAGATCCCCGCCGCCTTGGTGGTGTTGCCCTGCGACAGCGCGGCCACCAGGAGTTCACGGCCGTCGACCGTCACCCGCCCGATGCTGTTGATCACCCACAGCCCCGTCGTGCTCCGCGGCAGCCAGCCGTTCTTCAGCGCCGCCGACGAGCCCGCCGCCGACACCCCCCAGTCCTGGTCGTCGGCTATCCGTTCCATCAGCCCCTGGAGGTACGTCCGGGACGCCGGCGTCAGGACCGAGTCACTTCCGAACACCTGCTGAAGCAGGACCAGTTGGTCCGCCGCCGTGGTCGTGGTCAGCCCCCACAGGTCGCCGTCGCCGCCCTCGGTCCCGGTGAGCCCGAAGCGCTCGTTCGCGGCGTCCAGCCCGTCCGCCCCGCCGATCGCGCGCCACAGCGCCGTCGCGGACGCGTTGTCGCTGTTCTCGATCATCGCGGTGGCGTACGTACGCTCCGCCGAGGTCAGCGAACGCCCCGCGTCCTGGGCCTGGAGCAGCAGCGTCGCCAGGATGTCGACCTTGACGATGCTCGCGGTGTCGAAGGTGCCGTCGCCGTACGCGGCGCTCTCGCCGGTCTCCGGGTCCAGCACCGCCACCGACATGAGCGTGCCGTCCGCCACCGACACCGCCGTCATGGCCTGTGCCAGCAGCGCGTCCCGGTCCACGGCGGGTTCCGCCGAAGGTTCCACCGATGCCTCCCCGTCCCCGTTCCCGTTCCCGTCCGCCGGTGCCGACGCCGACGCGGGCGACGATACGGCGGCCGTGCTCGCGTGCGCGCGCAGGTACACCGTCCCCGCCGTCGTACCGCCGCCGACGACGGCACAGGCGAGGGCCGCGTACAGCAGCCTGGATCTGAAGGAGGCCATGCCCGCGATGGTCGCGGCGGCGCCTGAGCGTCCCGTATGACGCGCGTTAAATGCGGGTCAGGGATTCCTGAGAAGTCCGTGAGGGGTGTGACGAGCGCGTTTCACGGCCCCCGATAGGGTCGGGGACCGTGGCGAACAAGAACATTCCCGACCCCGGCTACTCCGACGACGACGGCTCCGCCGACCCCCGGCTGAGCGCGGCGCTCGCCGCCTGGGCCGAGGACCGCACCGCCCTCGCACCGGTCCTGGCGGCGCTCAAGGGCGCCCGGCTGCTGGTCCCCGTCGTGGCGGTCCTCGGGGAGGTCGAGGAGGACGGTCAAGAAGGGGGCGAAGGTCCTTGGAAGGGCGGTGGCGGTCGACGGGTGGGCGGGCTGCGCCGCGAGAAGACCAGCGACATGGCCGTACCGACGCTGAAGGCCGGCGGCCGGACCGCGCTGCCCGCGTTCACCTCCACCGACTCGCTCGCCCGCTGGGACCCGGCGGCCCGCCCCGTCGCCGTTCCCCTGCACCAGGCGCTCCAGGCCGCCGCGCACGAGAAGGCGGACACCGTCGTGCTGGACCTGGCCGGACCGGTGCCGTTCGAGCTGACCGGCCCGGCGCTGCTGGCCCTCGCGGAGGGACGTACGACCACGGACCCGCTGGCCGACCCCGCGGTCGTGGCAGCGGTGCGTGGCGCCGTGGCCGCCGTGGACGCGGTGGAACGGGCCTACCTCGGACCCGGG
The DNA here is from genome assembly GCF_044768905.1 of Streptomyces sp. NPDC090994. NCBI lineage: Bacteria > Bacillati > Actinomycetota > Actinomycetes > Kitasatosporales > Streptomycetaceae > Streptomyces > Streptomyces sp. NPDC090994. Next base: position 231,673 of record NZ_JBIVWS010000009.1, on the reverse strand, counting down.
CAGGGTGACGGCACGCTCGCTCTGGTCCTCCACCCCGGCATGCCGAACGACGTCAGCGTCCACGCGGTCGCCCGGCGGCTGGCCGCCGACGAGACACTGCGGGCCCGCCTGGTGCGCGGCCTCGACCTGGCACTGCTGCCGGCCGGGGCGACGCCGCCGGGCGAGCCCTTGTACGTCCGTACGGCGACGGGTCAGCCGTAGACCGCTCCCGTGTACTTCTCGCCCGGCCCCTGGCCCGGGTCGTCCGGCACGAGCGACGCCTCGCGGAACGCCAGCTGGAGCGACTTCAGGCCGTCGCGCAGCGGGGCGGCGTGGAAGGAGCTGATCTCCGTCGCGCTCGCGTCCAGCAGACCGGCCAGCGCGTGCACCAGCTTGCGGGCCTCGTCCAGGTCCTTGTGCGCGTCGCCGTCCTCCGTCAGCCCGAGCTTCACGGCCGCGGCGCTCATCAGGTTGACGGCGACCGTGACGATCACCTCGACCGCCGGGACCTCGGCGATGTCGCGGGTCATGGCGTCGAAGTCGGGATGGGCCGGGGACTCGGCGGGGGTCTCACTCATGCCGGACACGATAGGCGCAGGACGGGAGGGGACCCCACCCGGTCTCGGTTGGCACGTTCCGAGCGGGAGCTGCTAACCTTGTGTAACGACCGGTCGGACACGTATGCCTCACGGCGACGCGACCGACCTCAAGTGGAGGCCATTCGAACTCCCACCTGACCGTCCCCCGGGACGGCGGGTCACCGGTCAGGCGGTCCCGTCCACGACGGGGACCAGCCCGAAAGCGCGCCCCGCGATCATCGCGACGGTGCTCCGGTAGCAGTTCGAGGAGCCCCGCCTGTGATCGTCCGGGGCATTTTTCATGCGTCGGCGCGGTTAGGTCTATCGAAACAGACGTAACGCGGCTGTCCGCCAGACGGTCGCGTGGTGCTACCGAGGAGGATCCATCAGCGCCGAGCCCCGCATCAACGACCGGATTCGCGTTCCCGAGGTGCGACTTGTCGGTCCCAGCGGCGAGCAGGTCGGGATTGTCCCGCTTGCCAAGGCCCTGGAGCTTGCGCAGGAGTACGACCTCGACCTCGTCGAGGTCGCGGCGAACGCCCGTCCGCCCGTGTGCAAGCTCATGGACTACGGGAAGTTCAAGTACGAGTCGGCCATGAAGGCCCGTGAGGCGCGCAAGAACCAGGCGCACACGGTCATCAAGGAGATGAAGCTCCGGCCGAAGATCGACCCGCACGACTATGACACCAAGAAGGGTCACGTCGTCCGGTTCCTCAAGCAGGGCGACAAGGTCAAGATCACGATCATGTTCCGCGGTCGCGAGCAGTCCCGGCCCGAGCTGGGCTACCGGCTGCTGCAGCGCCTCGCGGAGGACGTGGCCGACCTCGGGTTCGTGGAGTCGAACCCGAAGCAGGACGGCCGCAACATGATCATGGTCCTCGGTCCGCACAAGAAGAAGACCGAGGCGATGGCCGAGGCCCGCCAGGCGCAGGAAGCCCGCAAGGCCGAAGCGAAGGCCAACCCCGGCCGTTCGATGAACGCCGCGGACCCCGACGCCGCCAACGCCGAGGCCCAGGCCGAGGCATCCGCCGAGGCGTGACCTCCCGGGACGCGAGTCCCAGGACGTAACCGATACACGAGCGACGCTCCACCGTGCCCGGTTTCCACGACCGGGCATCGGAGCGCCACCCACGAGGAGAGAACGGCGCTATGCCGAAGAACAAGTCGCACAGCGGTGCCAGCAAGCGCTTCAAGATCACCGGCTCCGGCAAGGTGCTCCGCGAGCGCGCCGGCAAGCGCCACCTGCTCGAGCACAAGTCGTCCCGCGTGACGCGTCGCCTCACCGGCAACGCCGAGATGGCCCCGGGCGACGCCGCGAAGATCAAGAAGCTTCTCGGCAAGTGACGTACGGGCGCCACTGAGCGCCGTACGGCAGGACCGGGACCCAATCGATACCGGGCCGTGTGCGGATCACCGCGGCCCCGCTACAAGGAGTTAAAAAGTGGCACGCGTCAAGCGGGCAGTCAACGCCCACAAGAAGCGCCGGGCGATCCTCGAGCAGGCCTCCGGCTACCGCGGTCAGCGTTCGCGCCTGTACCGCAAGGCCAAGGAGCAGGTCACCCACTCGCTGGTCTACAACTACAACGACCGCAAGAAGCGCAAGGGTGACTTCCGCCAGCTGTGGATCCAGCGCATCAACGCCGCTGCCCGCGCCAACGGCATCACGTACAACCGCTTCATCCAGGGTCTGAAGGCCGCCAACGTCGAGGTGGACCGCAAGATCCTCGCCGAGCTGGCCGTCAACGACGCGAACGCGTTCGCCGCGCTCGTCGAGGTCGCCCAGAAGGCGCTGCCGAGCGACGTCAACGCGCCGAAGGCCGCGTGACGCCGCGCCGGCTTTAGGCCGACGTGACTGCAGGGGCCCGCAGGCTTCGGTCTGCGGGTCCTGTTGTGTGTCGTCTGCGGGTTCGCTGTGGCTGGTCGCGCAGTTCCCCGCGCCCGTAGGGCACTCCCGTGAAGGAAGTCGAATGGTTGCCCCTCCTGAGCTGATCTCGCCCCGCTCGTCCCGCGTCTCGGCCGCGCGGCGGCTCGCCAAGCGGAACTTCCGGAGCAAGGAGCGGCTGTTCCTCGCCGAGGGGCCGCAGGCCGTGCGGGAGGCGGCGGGGTACGGGGAGACACTCACGGAGCTGTTCGCGACCGTCGAGGCCGCCGAGCGGTACGCCGACATCGTCGGGGAGGCCCGCGCCGCCGGGGCCCGCGTCCACCTCGCCGACGAGCAGGTGATCGGCGACATCTCCACCACCGTCACCCCGCAGGGGCTGGTCGGGGTCTGCCGGTTTGTGGACACCCCGTTCGAGAAGATCCTCGCCGCCCGCCCCAAGCTGGTCGCCGTGCTCGCCCACGTCCGCGACCCCGGCAACGCCGGCACCGTACTGCGCTGCGCGGACGCCGCCGGCGCCGAGGCCGTCGTCCTCACCGACGCCTCCGTCGACCTGTACAACCCCAAGGCCGTACGGGCCTCCGTCGGCTCCCTGTTCCACCTGCCGGTCGCCGTCGGCGTCCCCGTCGAGCACGCCGTCGCCGGGCTGCGCGAGACCGGAGTGCGGGTGCTCGCCGCCGACGGGGCGGGCGAGGACGACCTCGACGCCGAGCTGGACGCCGGCACCATGGGCGGGCCCACCGCCTGGGTGTTCGGCAACGAGGCGTGGGGGCTCCCGGAGGAGACCCGCGCCCTCACGGACGCCGTCGTGCGCGTCCCCATCCACGGAAAGGCCGAGAGCCTGAACCTCGCCACCGCCGCCGCCGTATGTCTCTACGCGTCGGCGCGTGCACAGCGCGCCGCCGGAGGGTGCCGCTCCGTCACCGAGAGCTAGTAGGGTGACCAACTCGGGACCCCGGCGTGGCGGAGAGGTGGGGTACGGGGATGGTCGGCACGAGCAGCGCACCGGAAGCACATCGGGCCGGGCGCCCGCCCGCGCCCCGGCCCGGTGAACCCGCCGGCATCGACCCCGGCCTCGACACCGGCATCGACCCCGACGAACTGCCCGACGGCCTCGTCGTCGCCGACGAGCACGGACGGGTGATCCGCTTCAACGCCGCCGCCGAGCGCGTCACCGCCCGCCGCGCCGCCGAGGCACTCGGCGAGAGCCTGGAGAAGGCCCTCCCCTTGGAGGACCTCGAAGGCCGCCGCTGGTGGCAGCTGACCGACCCCTACGGCGGCCTCGCCATCCGCAACCGCCAGCCCGAGCGCAACCTGCTGCTGCCCGGCGGCCGGGAGGTCCTGGTCGCCGCCCGGTACGTGCGCACCCGCCCCACCGGCCCCGTCCGCCGCGTCGTCGTCACCCTGCGCGACACCGAGGCCCGCCGCCGCACCGAGCGCAGCCACGCCGAGCTGATCGCCACCGTCGCCCACGAACTGCGCTCCCCGCTCACGTCGGTGAAGGGCTTCACGGCCACGCTGCTCGCCAAGTGGGAGCGGTTCACCGACGACCAGAAACGGCTGATGCTGGAGACCGTCGACGCCGACGCCGACCGCGTCACCCGGCTCATCGCCGAACTGCTCGACATTTCCCGCATCGACTCCGGCCGCCTGGAGCTGCGCCGCCAGCCCGTCGACATCGGCGCCGCCGTCGGCCGCCACATCCAGGCGTACGTCGCCGCCGGCCAGAGCGCCGACCGGTTCCTGCTCCGGCTCGCGCAGCCGCTGCCCGACCTGTGGGCCGACCCCGACAAGGTCGACCAGGTGCTCAGCAACCTCATCGAAAATGCCGTGCGCCACGGCGACGGAACCGTCACCATCGACATCGCGCCCGCGCCGTCCCCCCGCGAAGGGGAGTACGCCGAGCACACAGCCACGTCGGTCACGGTGAGCGACGAGGGACCCGGCATCCCGGAGGAGTCCATGAACCGCGTCTTCACCCGCTTCTGGCGGGGCAGCAAGCGCGGTGGCACCGGCCTCGGGCTCTACATCGTCAAGGGCATCGTGGAGGCCCACGGCGGCACCATCACCGTCGGCCGGGGGCCGCGGGGCGGCGCCGAGTTCCGATTTACGTTGCCCGTGAGCGCTCCGGCCTACCTGGCCTGAGCAGCCCGCGGGCGCCATCGCCCATCCCCACCCCGTTAGACTCGGCCTTTGGCACCTTTGCGTCCCCGGTCAAGGGACGACACGTCCCCCGAGTCGGGACGGGGACCATCCGCCAGCGAATCGGAAGCACGGGAAGAGATGTCGGCACCGAATAAGTCGTACGACCCTGTCGAGGTCGAGGCGTTGAAACCGGAAGAGATCGAGCGCATGCGGGACGAGGCGCTCGCCGCCTTCGCCGCCGCGGACTCCCTCGACGCGCTCCAGGAGGCGAAGGTCGCCCACACCGGCGGCGCCTCGCCGCTGGCGCTGGCCAACCGGGAGATCGGCGCCCTGCCTCCGCACGCCAAGGCCGAGGCCGGCAAGCGCGTCGGCCAGGCCCGCGGTGCCGTGAACAAGGGCCTCGCCGCCCGTCAGGCGGAGCTGGAGGCCGAGCGCGACGCCCGGGTGCTGGTCGAGGAGGCGGTCGACGTCACGCTGCCGTACGACCGCGTACCGGCCGGCGCCCGTCACCCGCTCACCACGCTCTCCGAGCGCATCGAGGACATCTTCGTCGCCATGGGCTACGAGGTCGCCGAGGGACCCGAGGCCGAGGCCGAGTGGTTCAACTTCGACGCCCTCAACATCGGCCCGGACCACCCGGCCCGCGGCGAGGCCGACACCTTCTTCGTGCAGGGCCCGCAGGGCGGCACCGAGTCCGGCGTCGTGCTGCGCACCCACACCTCCCCCGTGCAGGTCCGCTCCCTGCTCGGCCGCGGCACCCCGGTCTACGTGATCTGCCCCGGCCGCGTGTACCGCACCGACGAGCTGGACGCCACCCACACCCCGGTCTTCCACCAGGTCGAGCTGCTCGCCGTCGACGAGGGCCTGACCATGGCGGACCTCAAGGGCACCCTCGACCACATGGTGCAGTCGCTGTTCGGCGCGGAGATGAAGACCCGGCTGCGGCCCAACTTCTTCCCCTTCACCGAGCCGTCCGCCGAGATGGACATGGTCTGCTACGTCTGCAAGGGCGAGTCCGTCGGCAACCCCGACCGCCCCTGCCGCACCTGCTCCAGCGAGGGCTGGATCGAGCTGGGCGGCTGCGGCATGGTCAACCCCCGGGTGCTGACCGCCTGCGGCGTGGACCCGGAGAAGTACAGCGGCTTCGCCTTCGGGTTCGGTATCGAGCGCCTGGCGATGTTCCGCCACAACGTCGAAGACATGCGAGACATGGTCGAGGGTGACGTCCGGTTCACCCGGCCGTTCGGGATGGAGATCTGATGCGGGTCCCGCTTTCCTGGCTGCGGGAGTACGTCGACCTGCCGGCCACCGAGACCGGCCGCGACGTGCAGGCCAAGCTGATTTCGGTCGGCCTGGAGGTCGAGACCGTCGAGCACCTCGGCGCCGACCTCAAGGGCCCGCTGGTGGTCGGCCAGGTGCTGACCATCGAGGAGCTGGAGGGCTTCAAGAAGCCGATCCGCTTCTGCACCGTCGACGTCGGGCAGGCCAACGGCACCGGTGAGCCCCAGGAGATCGTCTGCGGCGCCCGGAACTTCGCCGTCGGCGACAAGGTCGTCGTGGTCCTCCCCGGCGCCACCCTGCCCGGCGGCTTCTCGATCGCCGCCCGCAAGACCTACGGCAAGGTCTCGCACGGCATGATCTGCTCCGGCGACGAGCTGGGCATGGGCGACGACGGCAGCCACGGCATCATCGTGCTGCCGCCGGAGACCGAGGTCGGCCGCGACGCCATCGAGCTGCTGGAACTGGTCGACGAGGTCCTCGACATCGCCGTCACCGCCAACCGCGGCGACTGCCTGTCCATCCGCGGCGTCGCCCGCGAGGCCGCCATCGCCTACGGCCTGCCGCTGCGCGACCCGGCCCTGCTCGACGTACCCGGGCCGAACGCCTACGGCTACCCGGTGAAGATCGCCGACCCCACCGGCTGCGACCGCTTCACCGCCCGCACGGTCACCGGCCTCAGCCCCGAGGCGCGCTCTCCGATCTGGCTCCAGCGCCGGCTCCAGAAGGTCGGCATGCGCCCGATCTCGCTCGCCGTCGACGTCACCAACTACGTGATGATGGAGCTGGGCCAGCCCCTGCACGCCTACGACCGGTCCCTGGTGCAGGGCACCATCGGCGTGCGCCGGGCCGTGGCGGGCGAGAAGATCGTCACCCTCGACGGCACCGAGCGCGTCCTGCACGCCGAGGACCTGGTCATCACCGACGACCGCGGTCCGATCGGCCTCGCGGGTGTCATGGGCGGCGCCGACACGGAGATCGCCGACCACGACGCCGACTCGAACGCGACGAGCGACGTGGTCATCGAGGCCGCCCACTTCGACGCGGTGGCCATCGCGCGCACCGCCCGCCGCCACAAGCTCTCCTCCGAGGCGTCCCGCCGCTTCGAGCGCGGCGTCGACCCGCAGGCCGCCGCCGCTGCCGCGCAGCGCACCGTCGACCTGCTGGTGCTGCTCGCGGGCGGCACCGCCGAGGCCGGCGTCACCGAGATCAGCGCCCCGCACGCGCCGCGCACCATCACCGTCCCGGCCGACCACCCCGACAAGGTCGCGGGCGTGACCTACGGCCGCGAGACCGTCGTACGCCGCCTCCAGGAGGTCGGCTGCGACGTGTACGGACAGGACGAGCTGCTGGTCACCGTGCCGTCCTGGCGGCCCGACCTCACCGACCCCAACGACCTGGCCGAAGAGGTCATCCGGCTGGAGGGCTACGAGAACCTGCCCGCCACGCTGCCCAAGCCGCCCGCCGGGCGCGGCCTGACCCCCCGGCAGCGGCTGCACCGCCGCGTCGGCCGGGCGCTGGCCGGCGCCGGCTACATCGAGGCGCTCAGCTACCCGTTCGTCAGCGAGAAGGTCTTCGACCAGCTCGGACTGGACGCCGACGACCCGGCCCGCCGGGTCGTGAAGCTGGTCAACCCGCTCAGCGACGAGGAGCCCGCGCTGCGGACCTCGCTGCTGCCGGGCCTGCTCGGCGCACTGCGCCGCAACGACGGCCGGGGCACGCACGACCTCGCGCTGTACGAGACCGGCCTGGTCTTCCAGCCGCGCCAGGAGCAGCGGACCGCCGCCGCCCTGCCCGTCGACCGGCGGCCCTCCGACGAGGACCTCGCCGCGCTGAACGCCGCGCTGCCCGACCAGCCGCGGCACGTCGCCGTCGTGCTCGCCGGCGCCCGTGAGCAGGCCGGCTGGTGGGGCGCGGGCCGCCCGGCCGAGTGGGCCGACGCCGTCGAGGCCGCCCGGACCGTCGCCCGGGAGGCGGGCGCCGAGCTGATCGTCCGCAAGGGGCAGTACGGGCCGTGGCACCCGGGCCGCTGCGCCGAACTGGCGGTGCGCCTGGACGGCACCGAGCGGGTCATCGGCCACGCGGGCGAGCTGCACCCGCGGGTGGTGAAGACGCTCGGGCTGCCCGCGCGCACCTGCGCGATGGAGCTGGACCTCGACGCCCTGCAGCGCGCCGGGGACGACACACCGCAGGCGCCGGGCATCTCCACGTTCCCGGTGGCCACGCAGGACGTCGCCCTCGTCGTCGACACGGCGGTCCCGGCCACCGAGGTCGAGGCGGCACTGCGCGAGGGCGCGGGTGAACTGCTGGAGTCCATCCGGCTGTTCGACGTGTACGACAACGCCGAGCAGCTCGGCGAGGGACGGCGGTCGCTGGCGTACGCGCTGCGCTTCCGCGCGGCGGACCGGACGCTGACGGTCGACGAGGCGTCGGCGGCCAGGGACGCGGCGGTCGCCCTCGCCGGGGAGCGGACCGGGGCGGTGCTGCGCGGCTAGTCGCCGTGGCGGGACCGGCAGCCGGACAGGACAGCCGGGCCGGGCCGGGCACGCGCCCGGTCCGGCTTGTCGCGCGTTTCCCGCGTTGTTCTCCGCGTTGTTCCCCGCCCTCTGACCGGGGCAATTTCAGCCTCGTCACTCATATGGGTGATGAACCCGGATGATATGGCCCTTCTCGGCCATGTCGTCGACAGAATCGGACCGGTCCTTCGGGGCCGGTCCGCGCTGTCTGGGCCTGACTGGGGGACCCACGGCATGATCTGCATCCGGACCTTGACCGGTCCGTCCGCCCGCCCGCGCCGAAGCCCGTTACGCCGGGTGCTCGCGCTGGGGCTGCCCACCGCGTGGGGCGCCACCGCCATCACGTACAAGCTGGCCTGCCCGCTCGCCCAACAGGACGGGCTCGGCGCCCGGCTCGTCTCCAGCGCCGTCTTCTTCGCCGTCGGCACCGGGCTCGTCCTGCACGTCCGGCGGACCCTGCTGCGCGAGCTGCGGCAGGCCCGCCGGATCGCGGGCGTCGCCCAGAGCGCGCTGCTGCGCCCGCTGCCCCCGAGCGTCGGCGGGCTGAACGTCGCCGCCGCCCAGCTCTCCGCCGACCCCGGCGCCGTGATCGGCGGTGACCTGTACGAGGTGGTCGGCACCGAGCACGGGGTCCGAATGGTGATGGGCGACGCCCGGGGACACGGCCTCGCCGCCGTCGGGACGGCCGCCGCCGTCCTCGGCAGCTTCCGCGAGGCGGTGCACGACGGGGACGACCTCGGCGACGTCCTGCGCCGCCTGGACCGTGCCCTCGCCCGGCACGTGCGCGAGCGGTCCCGCGACGGCACGGCGGGCGAGGAGTTCGTCACCGTGCTGCTGCTGGAGATCGGGTCCGACGGCGAGGTGCGGACGCTGAACTGCGGGCACCCCTGGCCCTGCCTGATCACCGGCACCGAGATCGAGCCGCTCGCCCGGACCGACCCCTTGCCGCCGCTCGGTCTCTTCCCGCTCCCCGACGACCTGCCGGCCGACCGGCACGGACGGCTGCTGCCGGGCCAGGCGCTGCTGCTCCACACGGACGGTGCCGAGGACGCCCGGGACGGCCGCGGCCGGTTCTTCCCTCTGCGGCAGATCCTGGCCGACGCGGTGCGCGAGCAGCCGCTGTGCCCCCGGGCCGTACTGCACCGGGTCCTCACCGCGCTGCTGCGCCACACCCACAACAGCCCGCCCGACGACGTCGCCCTGCTGATGCTGCACCGCGACGGCACCCGCGCCCTCGACGACAGGTCCCTGGCCGGCCATGGCGCCGACTCGCTCTCCTGAGCCGGCGCCCGCCGCCCGCCCCGCCACGGAATGTCGGGCAGACGGCCGGGCGGGCGGCACGGCAACGGGCCACCGCACTGTACGAGGGGGAGCCGGCGGCCCGACCGGCCTCTGTTACGAGGTGTTCCAGTCAAGCGGGCGAGAACTCTCCGCGACAGCGCGCACACGGTGCGGATTCGCGTACTCGGTTCACACCCCGTGTGAAGACAGACCCACTACTCTCTACGGCACCGAGCCACCGGGGGCCCGACATGCAGCCCAACACTCTGCTCGACGCGATCCTGGACGAGGCGGGCATCTCGCACGCCGGTCTGGCCGCACACGTCAACCAGGCGGGACGAGGCCGCGGACTCGCCCTGCGGTACGAACACACCGCCGTGGCCCGGTGGCTGAAGGGACAGCGCCCGCGCGGCCAGGTGCCCGACCTGATCTGCGAGGTGCTCGCGGCCCGGCTGCGGCGCCCCGTCACCCTCGACGACATCGGCCTCGGCGTGCCCGGCGAGCCGGCCGCCCCGCACACCGGCTCGCTGTCCGGGTTCGTCGAGCGCGCCACCGCGCTGTGGCGCTCGGACCAGCAGCAGCGCCCGCACATCCTCGGCGCGCCCGCGCTCACCGGCACCCCCGCCGTGATGCCCGTGTGGGAGTGGGAGAACCCGCCCGAGGACGTGGACGTCTCCCGCGGCGGCCGGCACCCGGTGACCTCGGCCGACCTGGACATGCTGCGCTCGGCCCGGGCCCACTACGAGCAGATGTACCGCAAGGCCGGCGGGGTGGCGACCCGCGCCCGGATCGTCGGCTTCCTCAACGCCGAGGCCGCCCCGCTGCTGCGTGGCAGCTACACCGACGCCACCGGCCGCCAGCTGCACCGCGCCACCGGCGGCCTGGTCGCGGTGGCCGGCATCTGCGCCTACGACTCCGACGCGCACGGCCTGGCCCAGCGCTACTTCCACCAGGCCCTCAGACTCGCCAAGGCCAGCGGCGACCGGGGCCTGGGTGCGTACATCATCGCGCTCCTCGTCAACCAGGCGCTGTACCTGCGGGAGTACCGCCAGGCCGTCGCCTTCGCCGAGGCCGCGCTGCGCACCGCGGGGCGGCACATCACCCCGGCGCTCGCCTCCGACCTCTACGCGATGCAGGCCAAGGCCTACGCCCACCTCGGCGACGGCACCAGCGCCCTGTCCTGCATCCGGCGGGCCGAGCAGGCAGCCGACCGCATCCGGCGCGGGCGCGAGCCCGACGAGACCGGGTATGTGCAGCCGGGGCTGGTCAACGTGCAGGTGGCCGAGGCGCTTCTCAGCCTCGGCGAGGTCGCCGCGGCCGCCGAGCACGCCGCGGCGGCCGTCGACACCCCGGCGCACGACCGGGGCCGGGTGCACCGGCTGGCGATGCTCAGCACGATCGAGCTGCGGCAGGGCAACGCCGACAAGGCCGTGGTGACCGCCGTGCAGATGACCGAACAGGCCCGGGGGATGGAGTCCCAGCGGCTGCGCGACCGTCTCCGCGCGGTGCGCGAGCACCTGGTGCGCAGCGGTGGCGCGGGCACCGCCGAGGCCGCCGAACTCATCGACGGAGCACTGCGCGTACCGCTGTGATCCCGGTGCCCCGGGTGCCCCCAGGAACGGCACCGAGTGCCCGCGATCGCCCCGCGCACGGCGGGCGTGCGCCTCCTGTGGCACAGAGTCGGCTGCCATATTGCCACCTACTCAACGAAAGGTGGCATAACCGTGCAGTGGACGAAACGGAACGAGCAGGTTGTGTACTCAAATCGCTGGTTCAGCGTCAACCTCGCGGACGTCGAGCTGCCGGACGGCCGGCATCTCGACCACTTCCTCATACGGATGCGTCCGGTCGCCGTGGCCACGGTGGTCAACGAGGCCAACGAGGTGCTGCTGCTGTGGCGGCACCGCTTCATCACCGACAGCTGGGGCTGGGAGCTGGCGGCCGGTGTCGTCGAGGACGGCGAGGACCTCGCGGCCGCGGCGGCCCGGGAACTGGAGGAGGAGACGGGGTGGCGGCCGGGCCCCCTGCGGCACCTGATGAGCGTGGAGCCGTCCAACGGCCTCACCGACGCCCGGCACCACATCTACTGGGCCGACGAGGGCGAGTACGTCGGGCACCCCGTGGACGACTTCGAGTCCGACCGCCGGGAGTGGGTGCCCCTCAAGCTGGTTCCCGACATGGTCGTGCGCGGGGAGGTGCCGGCCGCCAACATGGCCGCCGCGTTACTGCTGCTGCACCACCTCAGGCTCGGGCAGGACGCCATGCCCTGACCCGCCCGGCGGCGCCGGTCCGCGGACCGTCAGCGGCCGAACGCCTGCCAGACGGCCACGACGAGCGCGCCCACGGCCGTGATCGCCGCGATCGAGGGCAGTGGCCAGCGGGCGTGCTCCAGGGTGGTGAGGCGGGTGCTCAGTTCGTCCACCGTCTTGGCGGTCTCCTCGGTGCGGTGGTTGAGCAGCGTCAGTCCGCCCTCGACGCGGGCGTAGGCGACGTCGAGCCGGCGCCGCAGGTCGGCCAGTTCTCCGTTCACGACGGGCTGCTCGGAATCGGCGGTCACGAAACCGCTCCTTTCCGTGATCGGACGAGCGCGCACGCATCCCTTGCGTGCGCGTGAAGAGTCAACCGTCCGGCGGAGCGCGCGGGGAGAGTGTGCGCGGGGCATATGCGAGCCCGGCGCGCACACGGTGTGTGAAAGCCGTGGGCCCGGCACCCTTGCCGGGTGCCGGGCCCACTCGGAGCGAGTGCTCCGTCAGCCGTACGAGGTCAGCTGTACGAGTAGAACCCCGAGCCGCTCTTGCGGCCCAGCCGCCCCGCGTCGACCATCCGCTGGAGCAGCGGCGGAGCGGCGTACAGCGGCTCCTTGTACTCGTCGTACATCGACGAGGCCACCGAGGCGACGGTGTCCAGGCCGATCAGGTCGGACAGCTTCAGCGGGCCCATCGGGTGGGCGCAGCCCAGCTCCATGCCGTTGTCGATGTCCTCGCGGCTGGCGATGCCCGACTCGAACATCCGGATCGCGGAGAGCAGGTACGGGATCAGCAGCGCGTTGACCACGAAGCCGGAGCGGTCCTGGGCCCGGATCGCGTGCTTGCCGAGCACCTTCTCGGTGAACAGCTGGGCCCGGCTGAGCGTGCCCTCGGAGGTGGTCAGCGCCGGGATCAGCTCGACGAGCTGCTGCACCGGGGCCGGGTTGAAGAAGTGGATGCCGATCACGTGGTCGGGCCGCGAGGTGGCGACCGCGAGGCGGACCAGCGGGATCGAGGAGGTGTTGGAGGCGAGGATCGCGTCCGGGCGGGTGACGACCTGGTCGAGGACCTGGAAGATCTCCGTCTTGACCTGCTCGTTCTCGACGACGGCCTCGATCACCAGGTCACGGTCGGCGAACTCGCCGAGGTCGGTGGTGAAGCCGAGCCGGGCCTGCGTGGCCTCCCGCTCCTCCTCGGTGATCTTCCCGCGCTCGGCGGCCTTGGCCAGCGAGTTGAACAGCCGGGTACGGCCTATCTCCAGGGCCTCTCCGGTGGTCTCGGCGACCATCACCTCCAGACCGGCACGGGCACACACCTCGGCGATGCCCGCACCCATCTGACCGCAGCCGACCACGCCGACGCGCGCGATATCTCCCGAGAAGACGGTCACATCGTCCCTTTCGCTGTCCTACGGCACCGGCAGCGCGCCGGGGGTCCCGGCGTCTGCTCCGATCGTGCACGTTACCCTCGCCGTGACGTCGATCGGTCCTCCGGGTCGGGCATGCTGTGCCCCTGGGACGATCCGTGACCGAGCGGATCCGGAGCGTTTTGGGGTCTTTCATGAGTCTTCCCGTGCGCCGGCTGTCACGCCGGGCGTTCGCGGTGGCGGCGGTGTCCGCACTCACGATGGCGCCGCGTGCCTCGTCGGCACCGGGCAGCCGGGGCACCGGCACGGCCGAGGGGACCGCCGGAGCCGGCGGCGGGGCCGCCGGCACGACCGCGATGCGGGGCATGTGGCTGGCCACCGTCGCCAACCGGGACTGGCCGTCCCGGCCGGGGCTGTCCGGCGCCGAGCAGCGCGAGGACCTGGTCGAGTACCTCGACACCGCGGTGAAGTACGGCCTGAACACGGTCTTCTTCCAGGTGCGGCCCGCCGCCGACGCACTGTGGCCCTCCGCATACGAGCCGTGGTCGGAGTGCCTGACCGGCGTCCAGGGCCGCGACCCCGGCTGGGACCCGCTGGGTACGGCCGTGGCCGAGGCGCACGCGCGCGGCCTGGAACTGCACGCCTGGTTCAACCCCTACCGGGTCGCCAACCACACCGACCGGTCCAGGCTGGCCGCCTCCCACCCCGCCCGCAAGCACCCCGGCTGGGTCGTGCCGTACGGCGGGAAGCTGTACTACAACCCGGGGCTGCCCGAGGTCCGCGCCTTCGTGCAGGACGCGATGTTCGACGCGGTGGGCAAGTACGACGTGGACGGCGTCCACTTCGACGACTACTTCTACCCGTACCCGGTGGCCGGGCAGAGCTTCGGCGACGCCAAGACCTACGCCGCCTTCGGCGGGGGCTTCGCGTCGAAGGCCGCGTGGCGGCGGGACAACATCGACCGGCTGGTGCGGGAGACGGCGGCCCGGGTCGAGAAGGTCCGCCCCGCCGCCCGGTTCGGCATCAGCCCCTTCGGCGTGTGGCGCAACTCCACCACCGACCCCCGCGGCTCGCGCACCCAGGGCGGCGTCCAGACCTACGACGACCTGTACGCGGACACCCGCACATGGGTCCGGGAGGGCTGGATCGACTACATCGTGCCGCAGCTGTACTGGCACATCGGCATGGCCGCCGCCGACTACGCCGAGCTGCTGTCCTGGTGGTCCGCGACGGCCGCGGGCAGCCGCACCGAGCTGTACATCGGCGAGGCGCTCTACAAGGCCGGCGACACGGCGCAGCCCGCGGCCTGGCAGAAGCCGGGCGAACTGTCCCGGCACCTGACACTGGGCAAGGACCACCCGCAGGTGCGCGGGCACGTCTTCTTCGGCGCACGGGACGTGGCCGCCGATCCCATCGGGGCGATGTCGCGGGTGGCCGCCGACCACTACGGGAAGCCGGCGCGCACCACCCGCTGACCGCTCCTACAGCTGGGTCTCCCGGTGCCGGATCTCGGTGTCCGGGCCGGGTGAGCACACGGCCTCGTGCCCGTCCTCGAAACGGACGCGGTACGGGGGAGTGCCCGCCCGGCCCAGCACCTCGACGATCTCGGCCTTCTTGTCCTGCTGTCCGACCACCCTGCCGTGCTGGACAAGCTGGTCACCGACGTTCGCACGCATGGGCGCGGCCTCCTCACCGTCGCGGGGCAGCGGTCCGTGCTGTCGAGTCTACGGCGATGCGCTCCAGGTGGAGACCCGGTCAGCCGCGCGCCCGCTGGGTGACGGCGATGCACACCAGTACCGCCACGGCCGTGACCGGCGCGGCCACCGGCAGGTGCTCGCCCAGCAGCAGCACCGACCACACCAGGGTCAGCAGCGGCTGCGCCAGCTGCAACTGGCTGGCCTTGGGGATGCCGATGGCGGCCATGCCCCGGTACCAGACGACCAGTCCGAGGAACTGCGAGCCCACCGCGACCCACAGCAGCCCGGTCACGCTGTGCGCGGTCAGCTCGACGGGCTCCAGGGACAGCGCCACCGCCGCCGCGGGCACCGTCAGCGGCAGGCACAGCACCAGCGCCCAGCCGATCACCTGCCAGCCCGGCATGACCCGGGCCAGCCGGCCGCCCTCGGTGTACCCGGCCGCGCACACCAGCAGGGCCGCGAACAGATACGCGTCGGCCGCCGTCAGCGCCCCGCCGCTCTGCTGCACGGTGAAGGCGACCACGGCCGCCGCGCCCACCAGCGCCGCCACCCAGAACGTGCGCGAGGGGCGGGTCCCCATGCGCAGGGCGGACAGCAGGGCGGTGGTCAGCGGCAGCAGGCCGACCACCACGGCGGCGTGCGCGGTGGTCGAGGTCCGCAGCGCGAGCGTGGTCAGGAGCGGGAAGCCGAGGACCACGCCCGCGCCGACGACCGCCAGCCCCGCCCAGTGCCGCCGCTCCGGCAGCGGTACGCGCAGCCCCAGCAGACAGCTCCCCGCGATCGCGGCGGCGAGGACGCTGCGCACGGCGACCAGGGACCAGGTACCGAACCCCTCCAGGCCCCAGGCGGTGGCGGGGAAGGTGAGGGAGAAGGCGACGACGCCGAGCGCGGCCTGAAGGGTGCCCGCCGCCGTGGAGACCTTGGCCGGGTCCCCGACCGCTATCGCCGCCGTACCGGTAGCGCTACTCTGTGCTCTCATGCAAGAGCGTAGCAGTGTGGACGAGCTGGCGAATCTGCTGCGGCAGGAGCTGAACCGCTACTCGCCTGGTGGAAAGCTGCCGTCGAGCCGGGCCCTGGTCGAACGGTTCCGGGTGAGCCCGGTGACCGTCTCGCGGGCCCTGGCTCGGCTGGCCGCCGAGGGGCTGGTGGTCACCCGGCCCGGGGCCGGCGCCTTCCGCGCCGAGCGGCACGCCTCGGCCCCGTCCGCCGGGGACACCTCCTGGCAGGAGGTCGCGCTCAGCGCGGACGGCGCCACCGACCTCGTACCGCGCTCGGTGGACGCCTCGGGGGTCCTCGCGTCGCTGGCCGCGCCGCCGCCGGGCGTCATCGAGTTCAACGGCGGCTATCTGCACCCCTCGCTCCAGCCGGAACGGGCGCTGGCCGCCGCCCTGTCCCGGGCCGGCCGGCGGCCCGGCGCGTGGGGCCGGCCGCCGATGGAGGGGCTGTGGGAGCTGCGCGAGTGGTTCGCGCGCGCCATCGGCGGTCCCGGCGGAACCGTCACGGCAGCCGAGGTACTGGTCACCGCCGGCGGCCAGTCCGGGCTGACCACGGCGTTGCGCGCGCTCGCCCCGCCCGGGGCGCCGGTCCTCGTCGAGTCGCCGACCTACCCCGGCATGCTGGCCATCGCCCGCTCCTCGGGACTGCGCCCGGTCCCGGTCCCGGTGGACGCCGACGGGGTCCGCCCGGCCCTGCTCGCCGACGCCTTCCGGGCCAGCGGCGCCCGCGTCTTCGTCTGCCAGCCCCTGTTCCAGAACCCGACCGGCGCGGTGCTCTCCGCCGACCGGCGCGGCGAGGTGCTGCGCATCGCCCGCGAGGCGGGCGCCTTCGTCATCGAGGACGACTTCGTACGGCGGCTGGTGCACGAGGACGCCGGGCCGCTGCCGCCGCCGCTGGCCGCCGACGACCCGGACGGCGTGGTCGTCCACGTCTGCTCGCTGACCAAGGCGGCCTCGCCCAGCTTCCGGGTGAGCGCGCTGGCCGCGCGCGGCCCGGTGCTCCAGCGGCTGCTGGCCATCCAGGTCGTCGACGCCTTCTTCGTGCCGCGCCCGCTCCAGGAGGCCGCCCTCGAACTCGTCGGTTCACCCGCCTGGCCACGCCATCTGCGGGCGGTGTCGGCGCAGTTGCGCACCCGCCGGGACACCATGACCTCCGCGCTGCGGCTGCGCCTGCCCGAACTCGCCCTCCCGCACGTCCCGTCCGGCGGCTACCACCTCTGGCTGCGGCTGCCCGACGGCACCTCGGAGGCCGCGCTGACCGCCGCCGCCCTGCGCGCGGGCGTCGCGCTCACCCCCGGCCGCCCGTACTTCAGCGCCGAGCCGCCCGCCGGGCACCTGCGGCTGAGCTTCGCCGCGGTGGCGGGCGCGGGGGAGATCACCGAGGGGGTACGGCGGCTGCGGGCGGCTCTGGACGAGGTGCCCGGCGGATCACCGGACGCCGTGCCCGGCCGATAACCCCTCGACGTCCGGTCCCCTGGCCTGCGAGCCTCCCCGCATGACCGGCACCCCGCCCCTCCCCGAGGGCTACGAGATCTCCACCGACCCCGCCCGCCTCGACACCGGCCGCGTGCACCGCTGGCTGTCCACCGACGCGTACTGGGCGACCGGACGCCCCCGCGACAAGCACGACCGGGCGGTCGCCGGATCGCTCAACTTCGGCGTCTACGACGCGATGTCCGGCGAGCAGGTGGCGTACGCCCGGGTGGTCACCGACCGGGCGACCTTCGCGTACCTGTGCGACGTGTACGTCGACCCGTCGGTACGCGGCAAGGGGATCGGTACGGCGATGGCGGCGGCCGTGCGCGAGCACCTTCGGCCGTACGGGCTGCGGCGGATCGTCCTCGCCACACGGGACGCGCACGGCGTGTACGCGCGCCTCGGGTTCACGCCGCTGGACAGGCCCGAGGAGTGGATGCTGTTCGCCTTCGGCCGGTGAGCACCGGTCACCTTCGGTGAGCCGAGGTGACACCTCTTGACCCGGGTACGGCCCGGGCCGACGATCGGCGCATGTCGCTTCGCGTCACGTTCGTCGCGGCCGCCCGCGGCTCACCCCTGCGCGCGGAGCGGTTCGAGGACGACCGGCCGCTGGACCGGGAGGGCTGGGAGCAGGTCCAGCGCGCCGCCCCCGGTCTGCTGCCGCTCGCGGCGGCCGACCTGCGCTACTGCTCCCCGACGCCCCGCAGCCGGGCCACCGGCGACGGACTCGGCTACACCCCGCTCGTCCAACTCGCCCTGCGCGACTGCGACATGGGCCGCTGGCGCGGGCTGACCCCGGGCGAGGCGATGGCCCGGGAACCGCAGGCGGTGGACGCCTGGCTCACCGACGCCCGGGCCACCCCGCACGGCGGGGAGTCACTGCTCGGCTTCATCGGCCGCGTCGGCGGCTGGCTCGACACCCGGCCCGCCCAGGACGGCGACCGCGTCGTCGCGGTGGCCGAGCCCTCCGTGATCCGCGCCGCCCTGGTGTACGCCCTGGGCGCACCGCCGGCGACGTACTGGAACATCGACGTCCACCCCCTGGCGACGGCCACGCTCACCGGGGGCGCGGGGCGGTGGGTGGTGCGGTTCGAGGCCGGGCCCTAGGGGGCTTCGCGCACGTACTCCGTCGTCAGGAGCAGGTCCTTGGCCGGGCCCGCCACCCGCCACACCGTGCGCCAGTGGTCCCGGTCCCGGACGGTGAACTCGCCGCGGTACAGGTCGGCCGCGCAGGGATGGTCGGCCACGTGCCGGCCCGTG
This sequence comes from Streptomyces sp. NPDC090994, assembly GCF_044768905.1. Lineage (NCBI taxonomy): Bacteria > Bacillati > Actinomycetota > Actinomycetes > Kitasatosporales > Streptomycetaceae > Streptomyces > Streptomyces sp. NPDC090994. The sequence continues at coordinate 212,977 of NZ_JBIVWS010000009.1, read as the reverse complement.
GCCAGGTCCAGGTCGTGGAAGGGGCGGCCGTCGGCGAAGCGGACGTCCGCCGTGCCGGGCGCGGAGCCCGGCAGGAAGCGCAGCGTCCGCTCGGCCGGCCGGGTCACGCCCTGCCAGGTGAACGCCCCCGACTCCAGGTGCAGCAGGCCGCCGCCGTCCTCCAGTGGCCGGAACGCCGTCGTGCCCTCGAACCGCCCCTCGTCGCCGCCCGCGAGATCCCGCACCGACCGCTCCACCCGCCAGCTTCCGGCCAGGTGGGCCAGTACATCGGGTACCGGCCAGAACTCGTCCACCGAAATCTTCCTCCGTCCCGCCCGTCGTTGCGCGACCGTCCCGCCCGTCGCTGCGCGACCCATTGACGCTGCCCGGTCACCTCCCTATCTTGCCGTTCGAAGTGCTGATCAACATCCGATATTTCGAACAAGGCTGGATCCGGTCCAGCCAGAGCCGCGGAGTATCCATGTCACGCAGGCACCGCAGCCGTCTCAGACTCGGTCTGACCACGACGGCCCTCCTGACCGCCACCGCCTTGATCCCCGTCCCCGCGCACGCCGAGGCGGTCACCGACTACGCGATCACCGTCGACCCGGCCGCCGCGGGCGCGGCCATCGACGACACGATGTACGGCGTCTTCTTCGAGGACATCAACCGCGCGGCCGACGGCGGCCTCTACGCCGAGCTGGTGCAGAACCGATCCTTCGAGTACTCCACCGCCGACAACACCGCGTACACCCCGCTCACCTCCTGGACGGCCGACGGCACCGCCGAGGTCGTGGACGACGCCGGGCGGCTCAACGAGCGCAACCGCAACTACCTGAAGCTGGGCGCCGGTTCGTCCGTCAGCAACGCCGGTTACAACACCGGCATCCGCGTCGAGCGGGGCAAGAAGTACGACTTCTCGGTGTGGGCCCGCGCCGAGTCCGGCACCACCCTCACCGTCGGTCTCGAGGACGCGGCGGGCACCCTCGCCGGCGCCCGCCAGGTCGCCGCGCGGGGCGGCTGGCGCAAGTACACCGCGACCTTCACCGCGACCCGCACCAGCAACCGGGGCCGGCTGGCCGTCGCGACCACCTCCGCCGCCGCCCTCGACATGGTGTCCCTCTTCCCCCGTGACACCTACAAGCGGCAGGACAACGGCCTGCGCAAGGACCTCGCCGAGAAGATCGAGGCCCTGAACCCCGGCTTCGTGCGCTTCCCCGGCGGCTGCCTGGTCAACACCGGCTCGATGGAGGACTACAGCGAGGCGAGCGGCTACCAGCGCAAGCGCGCCTACCAGTGGAAGGACACCGTCGGCCCGGTCGAGGAGCGCGCCACCAACGCCAACTTCTGGGGCTACAACCAGAGTTACGGCCTCGGCTACTACGAGTACTTCCGCTTCGCCGAGGACATCGGCGCCATGCCGCTGCCCGTCGTCCCCGCGCTGGTGACCGGCTGCGGCCAGAACCAGGCCACCGACGACGAGGCGCTGCTGAAGCGGCACATCCAGGACACCCTGGACCTCATCGAGTTCGCCAACGGCCCGGCGACCTCGGAATGGGGCAAGGTCCGCGCCGAGATGGGCCACCCCAGGCCCTTCGGCCTCACCCACCTCGCGGTCGGCAACGAGGAGAACCTGCCCGAACGGTTCTTCGCCAACTTCCAGCGGTTCCGCGCCGCCGTCGAGGCGGAGTACCCGGACATCACCGTCATCTCCAACTCCGGCCCGGACGACTCCGGCACCACCTTCGACACCGCCTGGAAACTCAACCGCGAGGCCGGCGTCGACATGGTCGACGAGCACTACTACAACAGCCCGCGGTGGTTCCTCCAGAACAACGACCGCTACGACAGCTACGACAGGAACGGCCCCGCCGTCTTCCTCGGCGAGTACGCCTCCCAGGGCAACGCCTGGAAGAACGCCCTGTCCGAGGCGGCCTACATGACCGGCCTGGAGCGCAACGCGGACATCGTGAAACTCGCCTCCTACGCCCCGCTGCTCGCCAACGAGGACTACGTGCAGTGGAGCCCGGACATGATCTGGTTCAACAACCGGGCCTCCTGGAACTCGGCGAACTACGAGGTCCAGAAGCTCTTCATGAACAACACCGGCGACCGTGTCGTCCCCTCGACGGCCACCACGACCCCGGACGTCAGCGGTCCGATCACCGGCGCCGTCGGCCTGTCGACGTGGGCGACCAGCGCCGCCTACGACGACGTGCGGGTGACGTCGGCCGACGGGACGGAACTGCTGAGCGACGACTTCTCGGGCGACGCGTCCCGGTGGACCCAGGGCGGCACCGGAAGCTGGAGCGTCCAGGACGGGCAGTACGTCCAGAGCGACGAGGCCGCCGAGAACACCCTGGTCACGGCGGGCGACCCGGCCTGGCAGAACTACGACCTGCAGGTGAAGGCCACCAAGAAGTCCGGCAAGGAGGGCTTCCTCGTCGCCTTCGGCGTCAAGGACACCGGGAACTACTACTGGTGGAACCTGGGCGGCTGGAACAACACCCAGTCCGCCGTCGAGCAGGCCGTCGACGGCGGCAAGTCCACGCTGCTGTCCAAGGCGGGATCGGTCGAGACGGGCCGTGCGTACGACATCGGCATCAAGGTCCGGGGCCGGCAGGTGACCCTCTACCTCGACGGCCAGGAGTGGGGCTCCTTCACCGACGACAAGCCGGCCGAGCCGTTCCGGCAGATCGTCACCGAGGACGAGCGGACCGGCGACCTGATCGTCAAGGTCGTCAACGCCCAGGACGCGGCGGCCCGCACGGCGGTCGACCTCGGCGGCGCGAAGGTCGCCTCCCGGGCCCGGGTCACCACGCTGGCCGCCGACCAGGACGCGGTGAACACCGAGACGGACACTCCGGTCACGCCGGTGACGTCGACCTTCTCGGGGGTGGCGGCGGAGTTCACGTACACCTTCCCGGCGAACTCGGTCACCTTCCTGAGGATCAAGCAGCGGTGATCAAGCAGCGGTGATCAGGCAGCGGTCATGATCATGCCGGGCTAGGCTCCCTGGCCCATGAGTGTCATACGGCTGTGGAGACGGGTGCGACGGGCCGACCGGCCGGTCGCACCCGTCGTCGGCGCGGCGAACGTCCTGCTGAGCTCCCTGCTCTTCCTGCTGGCCATCGGCGTGCTCACCGAGCCCGCCACCGGTGAGCAGGAGAACGCCGCCGAAGGGCTCGCCCTGCGGATCTTCTGCTGCTGGCTGCTGGGCGGGCTGGTGCTGTTCGCGGTGCTGGGCATGGCCCGGACCCTGCTCGGGCACCTCGTCACCCTCCTCCTCCCGCCCCTGCTGATGACCGTGGCCCTGCTGGCCCTGGGATCCTGAGGGCACATTGCATAAACGTGCATGGAAACGTATAGTCATGCCATCAGGAGGAGGGTAATCCATGGTGGTACGTGCGGCGGTGGCCGGAGCGAGCGGATACGCGGGCGGAGAGCTGCTGCGTCTGCTCCTGGCCCATCCCCAGATCGAGATCGGCGCCCTGACCGGCAACTCCAACGCCGGGCAGCGCCTCGGCGCGCTCCAGCCGCACCTGCTGCCGCTGGCCGACCGCGTCCTGGAGCCGACCGCTCCCGAGACCCTCGCCGGGCACGACGTCGTCTTCCTCGCGCTGCCGCACGGCCAGTCCGCCGCCGTCGCCGAGCAGCTCGGCCCCGACGTGCTCGTCGTGGACATGGGCGCCGACTTCCGGCTGGCGGACGCCGGTGACTGGGAGGCGTACTACGGGTCCCCGCACGCCGGGACCTGGCCCTACGGCCTGCCCGAGCTGCCGGGTGCCCGCGCCCGGCTCACCGGGTCCAAGCGCGTCGCGGTCCCCGGCTGCTACCCGACCGCCGTCTCCCTGGCGCTGTTCCCGGCGTACACGGCCCAGCTCGCCGAGCCGGAGGCCGTGATCGTCGCCTCCTCCGGCACCTCCGGCGCGGGCAAGGCGCCCAAGCCGCACCTGCTGGGCAGCGAGGTCATGGGGTCGATGTCCCCGTACGGCGTCGGCGGCGTCCACCGCCACACGCCCGAGATGATCCAGAACCTCTCCGCCGCGGCCGGCGAGCGGGTCTCCGTCTCCTTCACGCCGACGCTGGCGCCGATGCCGCGCGGCATCCTCGCCACGTGCAGTGCGAAGGCCCGCCCCGGCACCACGGCCGAGTCCGTCCGCGCCGCCTACCAGAAGGCGTACGCCGACGAGCCCTTCGTCCACCTGCTGCCCGAGGGTCAGTGGCCCGCGACCGCGTCCGTCCACGGTTCCAACGCCGTTCAGGTCCAGGTCGCGTACGACGCCGCCGCGGGCCGCATCATCGCCATCAGCGCCATCGACAACCTGGCCAAGGGCACCGCGGGCGGTGCCGTCCAGAGCATGAACCTCGCCCTGGGTCTCGACGAGACCACGGGACTGACGACGATCGGAGTCGCGCCGTGAGCGACGCACGTGCAGCCGCCGGGCCGCAGACGACGACGAAGGCCGCACCTCTGCGCTGCACGGGCGGAGAAGCGAACAAGGAGATGCAGTGAGTGTGACGGCAGCCAAGGGATTCACGGCGGCGGGCATCGCCGCCGGGATCAAGGAGAACGGCAACCCCGACCTGGCCCTCGTGGTCAACACCGGCCCCCGCCGCGCCGCCGCGGGCGTCTTCACCTCCAACCGCGTCAAGGCCGCGCCGGTCCTCTGGTCCGAGCAGGTGCTCAAGGGCGGGCAGGTGAGCGCCGTCGTCCTCAACTCCGGCGGCGCCAACGCCTGCACCGGCCCCAAGGGGTTCCAGGACACCCACGCCACCGCCGAGAAGGTGGCCGAGGTCCTCGGGGACACCGGCGCGGGCGAGGTGGCCGTCTGCTCGACCGGCCTGATCGGCGTCCTGCTCCCCATGGACAAGCTGCTCCCCGGCGTCGAGACCGCGGCGGCCAAGCTGTCCGAGCACGGCGGTGAGAAGGCCGCCATCGCCATCAAGACCACCGACACCGTCCACAAGACGTCGGTCGTGACGCGCGACGGCTGGACCGTCGGTGGCATGGCCAAGGGCGCCGGCATGCTCGCCCCGGGCCTGGCCACCATGCTCGTCGTCCTCACCACCGACGCCGACCTGGAGGCCGAGGCCCTGGACCGGGCGCTGCGCGCCGCCACCAAGGTCACCTTCGACCGGGTCGACTCCGACGGCTGCATGTCCACCAACGACACCGTGCTGCTGCTCGCCTCCGGCGCCTCCGGCGTCACCCCCGAGTACGCCGCGTTCGCCGAGGCCGTACGCACCGTCTGCGACGACCTCGGGCAGCAGCTCATCCGGGACGCCGAGGGCGCCAGCAAGGACATCAAGGTCGAGGTCGTGAACGCCGCGACCGAGGACGACGCCGTCGAGGTGGGCCGCTCCATCGCCCGCAACAACCTCCTCAAGTGCGCCATCCACGGCGAGGACCCCAACTGGGGCCGCGTCCTGTCCGCCATCGGCACCACCAAGGCCGCCTTCGAGCCCGACGCGCTGAACGTCGCCATCAACGGCGTGTGGGTGTGCAAGAACGGCGGCGTCGGCGAGGACCGCGACAAGGTCGACATGCGCTACCGCGAGGTCCACATCGTCGCCGACCTCGCGGCCGGCGACGCCACGGCCACCATCTGGACCAACGACCTCACCGCCGACTACGTCCACGAGAACAGCGCGTACTCCTCATGAGCAGCCCCACGCGGAAGCACACCGCGCTCCCCAAGGCCCGGATCCTCGTCGAGGCGCTGCCCTGGCTGGTGCGGCACGCCGGCAAGACGGTCGTCATCAAGTTCGGCGGCAACGCCATGGTGAACGAGGAGCTGAAGTCGGCCTTCGCGCAGGACGTCGTCTTCCTGCGGCACGCCGGCCTCAGGCCCGTCGTCGTGCACGGCGGCGGCCCGCAGATCAGCGCCGCCCTCGACCGGCACGGCATCGTCAGCGAGTTCAAGGCGGGGCTCAGGGTCACCACCGAGGACGCCATGGACGTCGTACGGATGGTGCTGGCCGGGCAGGTGCAGCGCGAGCTGGTCGGGCTGCTCAACCGGCACGGCCCGCTCGCCGTCGGCATCACCGGCGAGGACGCGCACACCATGACCGCCACCAAGCACCAGCCCCGGATCGACGGCGAGCTGATCGACATCGGGCGGGTCGGTGAGATCACCGAGATCGACACCGGCGCGATCGAGGCGCTGCTCGCCGACGGCCGCATCCCGGTCGTCTCGTCGATCGCCCGTTCCCAGGACGATCACCATGTCTACAACGTCAATGCTGATACGGCGGCTGCGGCACTCGCTGCGGCGCTGGGTGCCGAGACCCTCATGGTCCTCACCGACGTCGAGGGCCTCTACGAGGACTGGCCGAACAGCGACGAGGTGATCAGCCGCCTGACCGCCACCCAGCTGGAGAAACTGCTGCCCGAGCTGTCCAGCGGCATGGTGCCGAAGATGGAGGGCTGCCTGCACGCCGTACGCAACGGCGTCACCACCGCCCGCGTCATCGACGGCCGGGTCCAGCACTCGATCCTGCTGGAGATCTTCACCGACGAGGGCATCGGCACGATGGTCGTGCCGGACGAGACCGAGGGGGACCAGTCGTGACCGCCAACCAGGAGCTGACCGCGCGGTGGCAGGGCGCGCTCATGAACAACTACGGCACCCCGCGGCTGCCCCTGGTGCGCGGTGCCGGCGAGCGGGTGTGGGACGCCGACGGCAAGGAGTACCTGGACTTCGTCGGCGGCATCGCGGTCAACGCGCTCGGCCACGCCCACCCGGCGGTCGTCGAGGCCGTCAGCACGCAGATCGCGTCGCTGGGCCACGTCTCCAACCTGTTCATGGCCGAGCCCCCGGTCGCGCTCGCCGAGCGGCTGCTCCAGCGCTTCGGCCGGGACGGCAAGGTCTACTTCTGCAACTCCGGCGCGGAGGCCAACGAGGGCGCCTTCAAGATCGGCCGGCTGACCGGGCGGCCGCACATGGTCGCCACCGAGGGCGGCTTCCACGGCCGCACCATGGGCGCGCTGGCCCTCACCGGCCAGCCCGGCAAGCAGGGGCCGTTCCTGCCGCTGCCGGGTGACGTCACGCACGTCCCGTACGGCGACGCGCAGGCGCTGGCCGCGGCGGTCACCGAGGACACCGCCCTGGTGATCATCGAGCCGGTCCAGGGCGAGAACGGCGTGGTCGTGCCGCCCGCCGGCTATCTGAAGGCGGCCCGCGCGATCACCGCCGCCACGGGCGCGCTGCTGGTCCTGGACGAGGTGCAGACCGGCGTCGGCCGCACCGGGCACTGGTTCGAGTACCAGGCCCACGAGGGCGTCCTGCCCGACGTCGTCACCCTCGCCAAGGGCCTCGGCGGCGGGCTGCCGCTGGGCGCGACGGTCGCCTTCGGGCGGGCCGCGGAGCTGCTCCAGCCCGGCCAGCACGGGACGACCTTCGGCGGCAACCCGGTCGCCTGCGCCGCCGGACTCGCCGTCCTGGACACCATCGCGGACGAGGGGCTGCTGGAGAACGTCAAGCGGCAGGGCGAGCGGCTGCGCGAAGGCATCGAGGCGCTCGGCCACCCGCTGGTCGACCGCGTCCGGGGCGCGGGCCTGCTGCTGGGTATCGTGCTCACCGAGCCGCTCGCGCCGCAGGCGCAGCAGACGGCTCAGGACGCCGGAATCCTGGTGAACGCGCCCGCACCCGATGTCGTACGGCTGATGCCGCCGCTGAACCTCGGCGACGACGCGGTGGACGCGTTCCTCGGGGCGCTGCCCGGCATCCTGGACGCGGCAGGCGGGGACACACGATCCGGAGAATGAGACGACGATGAGCCAGGCGCAGGACCACGAGAGCGCGGGGGCCGCGGGGCCCGCCGTGCCGCAGACCCGCACCGCCCGCCACCGCCGGATCGTGGACATCCTCAACCGGCAGCCGGTGCGGTCGCAGAGCCAGCTCGCGAAGCTGCTCGCCGACGACGGGCTGACCGTCACCCAGGCGACGCTCTCCCGGGACCTGGACGAGCTGAACGCGGTCAAGATCCGCAACACCGACGGCGACCTGATCTACGCGGTGCCCAGCGAGGGCGGGTTCCGCACGCCCCGGGCGCCGCTGGGCGGGTCGGCGAAGGAGGAGCGGATGCGGCGGCTCTCCGCGGAGCTGCTGATCTCCGCGGAGGCGTCCGCCAACCTCGTGGTCCTGCGCACCCCTCCGGGGGCGGCGCAGTTCCTCGCCTCGGCCATCGACCAGGCGGAACTGCACGACATCCTCGGGACGATCGCCGGGGACGACACGGTGATGCTGATCAGCCGGAACCCTACGGGTGGTCAGGCGCTGGCGGATCATCTGCTGCGGTTGGCTCAGAACGGGCATTGAGGGTTCGTAGTCGCCACGTACCTCCGCTCACCCGAGTCGCGAGGCGAGGCCGTCGGTGCATCTCACCTCGTCGCCCGCCGTGATGAGGAGGGCCTCCACGCCGTCCAACGACTCCAGCCACCGCAGCCCCTCCCTCGACCCCATCGCGAAGGCCGCCGTCGCCCAGCAGTCCGCCCAGGTCAGGCTGTCGGCCACCACCGTGACCGAGACCAGGTCGGTGACGGCCGAGCGGCCCGTGCGAGGGTCGACGACATGCGCGCCGCGCTCGGCGGAGCCGGAGGTGGCGACGGCCAGCTCCCTCGCCCCGGCGGCGGACAGGACGGCCGCCAGCGCCCCCGGACGCAGCGGATCCGACACGCCGACCCGCCACGGCCGGCCGGCCCCCGGCACGCCGAGCACCTGCACGTCCCCGCCCCCGTTGACGCTGACGCCGTCCGGCCCGGCCGCCGCGATCCGCCGCGCGGCCCGCTCCACCGCCCAGCCCTTCACGATCCCGGTGGGGTCGAGCCGGCCCTCGTACGACGTGCTGAACCAGCCCTCGCTCACCCGTTCCGCCTCGGCGGCCAGCTCCAGCACCCGGGCGACCTCGGGTGCGCACTCCCCGGTGGTCAGCTCGCCCCGGGCCAGCCGGGAGATCTGGCTGTCGCCGCGGTAGGTGCTGAACACCTCGTCGGCCCGGTGCAGTCCGGCGACCGCCTCCCGGAGGGCCGCCCGTACGGCGGCCGGTTCCCCGCCGCGGACGTCGAAGGAGAAGACGGTGCCCATCGCCTCCTCCACATGACGCACCCCGGCGGGCTCAGCCACCGGCCTTGTCCAGGGCGGACTGGAGGGACTGCTTGTATCCAGCGCTGGTGTACGTCGCTCCCGAGACGGTGTCGATGTCGGCGGTCCCGGTGGTGAGGGCGGCCCGGTTGAGCCGGGGGACGGCGTCGGCGGTGACTTGGCTGCTGCGTCCGCCTTCGGGGGCCTGGACGGCTTCGGCCTCGGTGATCTTGCCGTCGGTGAGGGTCAGGCGGACCTGGACGGGGCCGTACTGGGTGCGGACCGCGTCGCCGAGGACCGTGCCGGCGGTGGTGTCCTGGCCGCTGCCCTGCGCCGACTCCTGCGCCGACTCTTGCGCTGATCCCTGTGCTGATCCCTGTGCCGACTCCTGTGCCGACCCCTGCGCCGACCCCTGTGCTGCGCCCTGCGGTGACTGCGCGGCGGCGGGGGCGCCCGGGTCGGACGCCGGTTTCAGCGACAGCAGCAGCACGACGCCGGTCACCGTCGCGGCGCCCGCGAGCACGGCACGCCGTACGGGGTGGATCTTCCTCATCTCCCGTGTTCTCCCTCAGCTGATGACGTGTGCTCACATCTCGAACGACTCGTGGTGGATACGGCGGGCCGGGACCCCGGCGCCGCGCAGGGCCTCGTAGACCGACCGCGCGAAACCGGGCGGCCCGCACAGGAAGACGTCGTGACGGTCCACGTCCGGGATCTTGCGGGCCAGCGACTCCGCCGAGATGTCGGGACGCGCCCCGTCCGGGCTGTTGACCGCGTACATCAGGCGGGCGCCGCGCGCGTCGGCGATCGCGGCCAGTTCGTCCCACAGCGCGAGGTCCTGGGTGCTGTTGGCCCGGTAGAGCAGCGTGATGTCACCGGACGCGCCGGGCAGCGTCTCGAACAGCGCCCGCATCGGCGTGATCCCGACCCCGCCCGCCACCAGCAGCACCTTGCCGCGGCTGCGGCGCTGCGCGGTCAGCGCCCCGTAGGGGCCCTCCGCCCACACCCGGGTGCCCGGCGTCAGCTCCCGCAGCCGGGCGCTGTGGTCGCCGATCGCCTTCACCGTGATCCGCAGCCGCTCCGGCCGGGGCGCCGCCGACAGCGAGTACGGGTGGGAGCTGAACCGCATGCCGGGCGCCATGAAGCGCCACCGGAAGAACTGCCCGGCCTCCGCCCCCATCCGGTGCAGTTTCCGCCCGCCGATCAGCACCGACACGATGCCGGGCGTCTCCTCGACGACCGCCTCGACCCGCATCCGGTGCCGCAGGTTCAGCCGCAGCGGCGTGACGATCCGGTACCAGACCACCAGCGCCGTCACCGACCCGTACAGGGCGTACCAGGCGGTCCGCGCGACGGGCTCCACGACGAAGTCGTTCCCGGCGGTCAGCTGGTGCCAGAAGGTCAGGAACACCGCCGCGTACGTCAGCAGATGGACGTGGTACCAGAAGTCGTACGGGATGCGGCGGCGCACCGGGCCGGCCGAGAGGAGGCCGATCAGCAGGAGCAGACCGGTGCCGACCGTGGCCTTGCCGAGGTCCGGGAGGCCGGTCACCGACTCCACCGTCTGCGCGACCAGGCCGCCGAGGCCCCGGCCGGACTGGAGGGCGTACCCCCACATGATCAGGAAGACGTGGGCCAGGACCAGGCAGAGCGTGTAGCGGCCGGTCATGGCGTGCCAGCGGGCCACCCGGTCCGAGCCGACCCGCCGCTCCAGGGCGGGCACCCGGGCCATCTGGAGGACGACCAGCGCCATCAGGTAGCCGGCGAGCAGCCCGGTGATGCGGCCCGCGCCCAGGATCCGGGCGGTGTCGTCGGAGATGGCGGGCGTGTTGCGCCACCACAGCCACAACACGCCCGCCGCGCCCGCCCACACGGCGAGCAGCAGGGGGACGGCCGGGGAACGGCGCGGACGGATGCGGCGCATCGTCTGGCGGCGGGCGGCACGTCCGCCGGCGAGCGTGGTGGTCACGGTTCCTCCGTGGGGGACAAGACCCTTGGCCCACAGGTACGTGCCGTGCCCGCCGAGTGTTCAGTACCGGGTGAGCGCCGTCTCCCCGCCCGAGGTGCCGATCGCGATGTGCGGCCGGGCCGCCGGGTCCGCCCAGCGGAGGATCTCCCGCATGGCACGGGCCGGCACCGACACGCACCCGGCCGTCGCCCCCTCCCCGTTCACGTGCAGGAAGATGCCCGCGCCGCGCCCCCGTACCGGACGGTGGTAGTTGAAGCCGATGACCAGGGCGTGCGCGTACTGCGTCCCGTACGTGATCAGGTGCTCGGCCTCGGTGGCGGCGCAGTCGGCGGGGCGGGGCTCGGTCCAGCGGTTGTAGGAGCGGGAGCCGTTGTCCTGGCACCACCAGGAGTCCTGGCGCACGGGACGGTAGCGGTACGCCGTCCCGTGCGGCGCCGGTTCGATGCCGAAGGCGTAGGGGAGGCCGTACAGGCCGGTCGGGGTGGTGTTCGTGCCCTGTTTCCGGGTCGTCCCCTCGGTCAGCCCGCCGGCCCCGAACCGGGCGGGCGCCGAGCCGGCCCGCACCCAGCGGCCGCGCTCGCGGTCCCACCAGGTCACGGTGCCGGTGGTCGAGGCGGTGTCCGGGGCGACGGCGGTGATCAGCTGGGTGCCGCCGCCGGTGGCCGCCATCCGCGCGGGCAGCGGCTCCGGGGGAGCGGAGAAGGCCGGGAGCAGGAAGGACGCGAGGGCGAGGGCGACGACACCGGGGCGCATGGCTCAGACCGTAGAGGGCGGCAACGGCAACGGCAGCCCGGGAAGTCCGTCCAGGCTGGTCGCGATGTGCTCCTTCCTGGTGAAGTAGGCGTCGAGCGAGGCGTCGTCCTCGCGGGCGAACCGCTTGGCGTGCAGATCGCGGTCCCGCTCGTACGCCATGAAGGGCACGGCGTACCCGCAGGTGTCCCGGATCAGTCCGGCCGTCACGACGATCACGGCGCGCAGGCCGTGCGCGGTGGGGTCGATGTCCGGGAAGCGGGCGAGCAGGCCGGGGAAGCGGGGGTCGTCGCGGAAGACCGGCTCGCCGCGGCCGTGCACCCGGACGATGTTCGGCGGGCCCTGGAAGGCGCACCACATCAGGGTGATCCGCCCGTTCTCGCGCAGGTGGGCGATGGTCTCGGCGTTGGAGCCGGCGAAGTCGAGGTAGGCCACGGTGTGCTCGTCGAGCACCGCGAAGGAGCCCGTGAGTCCCTTGGGGGAGAGGTTGACCGTGCCCTCGGCGCCGAGCGGGGCGGTGGCGGTGAAGAAGACGGGCTGGGACTCGATGAAGGTGCGGAGTCTGCCGTCTATGCGCTCATAAGTCTTTCCCATGTCTAACGATTATGGGTGTCCGCGCGCCCCCTGTCCGGGGGTTCGCGCAGGTACCGGCGGCCGTCCCGGCCGGCGCGGAACGGGACGGCCCCGGCGCCCGGAGATACGCGGGCGCCTCCGCGTGTGTTCACGCGCCCACCGGAAATTGACGAATCATGCATTGCTCTGCATACTCATGCAGAACAGCGACCGAGCAGCCCGAGGAGCGACGCAAGTGAGCAGCAACAGCGGTGACGTACGGCTCTGGGGCGGCCGTTTCGCCGACGGTCCCGCCGAGGCCCTGGCGAAGCTGTCCGCGTCCGTCCACTTCGACTGGCGGCTCGCGCCCTACGACATCGCCGGTTCGCGTGCCCACGCGCGCGTGCTGCACAAGGCGGGACTGCTCACCGAGGACGAGCTGACCCGCATGATCGCCGGGCTCGACCGGCTCGAAGCCGACGTGGCCGCCGGGGATTTCGTGGGCACCGTCGCCGACGAGGACGTGCACACCGCCCTGGAACGGGGCCTGCTGGAGCGGCTCGGCCCCGACCTCGGCGGCAAGCTGCGCGCCGGCCGGTCCCGCAACGACCAGGTGGCGACGCTCTTCCGGATGTACCTGCGCGACCACGCCCGGACGATCGGCGGTCTGATCGCCGACCTCCAGGACGCGCTGATCGGCCTCGCCGAGGCCCACCCGGACACGGCGATGCCCGGCCGCACCCACCTCCAGCACGCCCAGCCGGTGCTCTTCGCCCACCACGTCCTCGCCCACGTCCAGGCGCTGTCCCGGGACGCCGAGCGGCTGCGCCAGTGGGACGAGCGCACAGCCGTGTCCCCGTACGGTTCCGGCGCGCTGGCCGGTTCCTCCCTGGGCCTGGACCCGGAGGCGGTCGCGAAGGACCTCGGCTTCGAGCACGGCAGCGCCGCCAACTCCATCGACGGCACGGCCTCCCGGGACTTCGTCGCCGAGTTCGCCTTCATCACCGCGATGATCGGGGTCGACGTCTCCCGGATCGCCGAGGAGATCATCATCTGGAACACGAAGGAGTTCTCCTTCGTGACCCTGCACGACGCGTTCTCCACCGGCTCGTCGATCATGCCGCAGAAGAAGAACCCGGACATCGCGGAGCTGGCCCGCGGCAAGTCCGGCCGCCTCATCGGCAACCTGACCGGCCTGATGGCCACCCTCAAGGCCCTCCCGCTCGCGTACAACCGCGACCTCCAGGAGGACAAGGAGCCGGTCTTCGACTCCATCGACCAGCTGGAGATCCTGCTCCCCGCCTTCACCGGCATGATGGCCACCCTCACCGTGCACCGCGAGCGGATGGCGGAGCTGGCGCCGGCCGGCTTCTCCCTCGCCACCGACATCGCCGAGTGGCTGGTCCGCCAGGGCGTGCCGTTCCGCGTCGCGCACGAGGTCGCGGGCGAGTGCGTCAAGGCCGCCGAGTCCGAGGGCAAGGAACTGGACGAGCTGACCGACGAGCAGTTCGCCAAGATCTCCGCCCACCTCACCCCCGAGGTCCGCTCCGTCCTCAACGTCCAGGGAGCGCTGGCCTCCCGCGACGGCAGGGGCGGCACGGCCCCGAGCGCGGTCGCCGTCCAGCTGGCGGAGGTGAAGGAGGACGTGGAGCGGCAGCACATGTGGGCGCGGGCCAGGCGTTGAGGGGCGCGGGGCCGTAGCGATCCGCGGCTGCGCCGTACACCTGTCGAACCGGGCTCCGAGACGAAGGTCATCGCGGGTTACGTTGGTCGAAAACGCCTCTGAGGCCGACCGAACGGACCCACGATGCCCCTCTCCCTCCCCAGGAAAAGCCTCGGCTTCGGCCTGGCCGCGGTAGCCCGCCCCGGCTACATCACCCTCGGCCGCGACCGGGACCTCGGAGAGAACCGCAGCGTCGAAACGCTGCGCGCCCGCACCCACGCACTCCTCGACACCGCGTACGCGAGCGGTGTCCGCTACTTCGACGCCGCCCGCTCCTACGGCCGCGCCGAGGAGTTCCTGGCCGGCTGGCTGGCCGCCCGGCCGGAGATCGACGACGTGACCGTCGGCAGCAAGTGGGGGTACACCTACACTGCCGGCTGGTCGACCGACGCCGAGAAGCACGAGGTCAAGGACCACACGCTCGCCACGTACGAACGTCAGCGCGCCGAGACCGACGCCCTGCTCGGCGACCGGCTCGACCTCTACCAGATCCACTCGGTGACCCCCGACAGCCCGGCCCTCACCGACAAGGACCTGCACGCCCGGCTCGCCGAGGCCGCCGCCGACGGCGTCACCGTCGGCTTCTCCACCAGCGGCCCCGCCCAGGCCGACGCCATCCGCGCCGCGCTCGCCGTGACCGTCGACGGCGCCCCCCTCTTCCGTACCGTTCAGTCGACGTACAACGCGCTGGAGACCTCCGCGGGGCCGGCCCTCGCCGAGGCGCACGACGCCGGGCTCTCCGTGATCGTCAAGGAGGGCATGGCCAACGGCAGGCTCGCCGCCCCGCACGCGCCGGACGCGCTGCGAGCCGTCGCCGAGGAGACCGGCCTCGGCTGCGACGCGGTCGCCCTCGCACTGGTCCTGCGGCAGCCCTGGGCGGACGTCGTCCTCTCCGGCGCCGCGACCGTCGCCCAGCTCGGCTCCAACCTGGCCGCCGCGACGGCCGTCCTCGACGACGACCAGGCGGCCCGCCTGGCCGCGCTCGCCGAGGACCCGCGCGCCTACTGGGAGCGACGCGGGCAGCTGCCCTGGCACTGAGGCCCGCACCGCGCGACCCACGGCCCGAACGTGGCGTGGGTCGCGCACACCCGCCATGAGACATTGATGTCTCATTCGGGTTATGGTTGTCTCATGACTGTGGATCGTGACCATGTGCTGCGCGCCGCCGCGGCGCTGCTGACCCGGAAGTCCACCGCGACCATGGACGAGGTCGCCCGAGCGGCCGGGATCAGCCGGGCCACGCTGCACCGCCAGTTCGCCGGACGGGACGCCCTGGTGCGGGCGCTGGAGGCGCTGGGCATCGCCGAGTGCGAGGCGGCCCTGGACGCCGCGCGCCTCGACGAGGGCCCGGCCGCCGACGCCGTACGCCGCACGGTCGGCGCGCTGGAACCCTCCGCCGCCCTGCTCGCCTTCCTCTACAGCGAGAACCAGCTCTTCGAGGGCGACCAGGTCGACGAGGGCTGGACCCGGCTCGACAGGCGGCTCACCGCGCTGTTCCGGCGGGGCCAGGAGAGCGGCGAGTTCCGCATCGACCTGCCCGCGGTCTGGCTGACCGAGGCGCTCTACGGCCTGCTGGCCTCCGGCGCCTGGGCGGTGCTGGACGGCCGCGTGGCGCGCAACGACTACACCCACCTGGTCGTCGAGCTGCTGCTCGGCGGCGCGCTCAGGAGGGAGGGAGCATGACCAGCACCCTGCGACCGGCCGGTCCGGACGGAGCGGTGACCCGCCCCGGCCGCTGGCTGGCGCTCGCCGTCCTCGTCCTGGCCGTGCTGCTGGTGGCCGTCGACGCGACCGTCCTGGGTCTCGCCACCCCCTACATCAGCGAGGACCTCGCGCCCTCCGGCACCCAGCTGCTGTGGATCGGCGACGTCTACTCGTTCGTCATCGCCGGTCTGCTCGTCACCATGGGCAGCCTGGGCGACCGCGTCGGCCGCAAGCGGATCCTGCTCGCCGGCGCCACGGCGTTCGGCGCGATGTCCGTGCTCAACGCCTACGCGCACACCCCCGAGGTGATGATCCTCGCGCGGGCGCTGCTCGGCGTCGCGGGCGCCACCCTGATGCCCGCCACCCTGGCCCTGATCCGCAACCTCTTCCCCGACCCGCGCGAGCGCAGCCTCGCCGTCGGCATCTGGGGCGCCGCCGCCTCCGCCGGCGCGGCGGTCGGCCCGATGCTGGGCGGGTTCCTGCTCGAACACTTCTGGTGGGGCTCGGTCTTCCTGATCAACCTGCCCGTGATGGCCGTCCTGGTCGTCGTCGGCGTCAAGCTGCTGCCGGAGTCCAGGAACCCGGCCCCCGGCCCGTTCGACCCGCTCAGCGTCGTCCTGTCGCTGGTCGGCATGGTCGGTGCGGTGTACGCGGTCAAGGAGGCCGCCGCGCACGGGTTCGCGTGGGGCACGCTCGCGGCCGGCCTGCTGGGCGCCGCCGCGCTGTACGGGTTCGTCCGGCGCCAGCTCACCCTGCCGGTGCCGCTGCTCGACATGCGGCTGTTCCGCAGCCGGGGCTTCAGCGGGGCGGTGCTGGCCGACCTGCTGACCGTCCTGGGACTGTCGGGGCTGGTGTTCTTCCTCTCCCAGTACCTGCAACTGGTGCAGGGCAGGCGGCCGTTCGAGGCCGGGCTGGCCGAACTGCCCGCCGCGCTCGGTGCGGTGGCGGCCGGTCTGGTCGCCGGCCGCGCGGCCCGGCGCTTCTCGGTACGGGCCGTGGTCGCGGGCGGCCTGGCCGCCGTCGGCCTCGCGCTCGCCGCGCTCACCGTCATCGGCCGGGGCACCGGCTATCCGCTGCTCGGCGCGGCCCTGCTGGTGGTCGGCCTCGGCGCCGGGTTCGCGTTCACCGTCACCGCCGACGTGATCCTCTCCAGCGTGCCGCGCGACCAGGCGAGCACCGCCTCCGCGGTCTCCGAGACGGCGTACGAACTCGGCGCCGCGCTCGGCATCGCCCTGCTCGGCTCCATCGTGACCGGCGTCTACCGGGACTTCACCGGCCCGGCCGGCACGCCGCCCGAGGCGCGCGAGTCCCTGGGCGGCGCCGTGGAGTCCGCCGCCCGCCTGCCCGCCGACACGGGCGCGGCCCTGCTGGACGCCGCCCGGCAGTCCTTCGTCGACGGACTGGCGCTCGCCGCGGGCATCGGCGCGGCCGTCCTGCTCGCCGCTGCGGTGGCGGCCTGGTTCCTGCTGCGCGGGCAGGCGCTGGAGGGCGGCGCCGGGAAGGAGCGGGACCAAGGCCTGGAAGCCGGTGCGGGGAACGAGCGGGACCAGGGCCTGGAAACCGGTGCGGGGAACGAGCGGGACCAGGGCCTGGAAGCCGGCGCGGGGAAGAAGCGGGACCCGTCACCGCCGGCCGCCGGGCGCGCGCAGGCGCCGTAGCCCGCCGGGGCGCACCGGGTACGCCGACGGCGGGCCGTCCGCGGAACGGCCCGCCGTCGTCGAAGCACCGTCGGGACAGGGAGCCGGACTCCCGGCCCGCGGGGCGGCCTACGCGGCCTTCCTGGCCTTCGTCGCGTACACGTCCACGTACTCCTGCCCGGACAGCCGCATGACCTCGGTCATCACCGAGTCCGTCACCGCCCGCAGCACATAACGGTCCCGGTCCATCCCCTCGTACCGCGAGAACTCCAGCGGCTCGCCGAACCGGACGGTGACCCGGCCGGGACGGGGCAGGCCCCGGCCCCCCGGCTGGAGCTTGTCCGTGCCGATCATCGCGAACGGCACGACCGGCGCGCCGGTCATCAGCGTCAGCCGGGCGCAGCCGGTGCGGCCCCGGTACAGGCGGCCGTCGGGGGAGCGGGTGCCCTCCGGGTAGATGCCGAAGATCCGGCCCTCCTCCAGCACCCGGCGCCCGGTCATCAGCGCCGCCACACCGCCGCTCGCGCCGTCCCGGTCGACCGGGATCATGCCGACGCCGGTGAAGAACCAGGCCATCAGCCGGCCCTTGAGGCCCTTGCCGGTGACGTACTCGTCCTTGCCGATGAAGAAGACCTGCCGCTTGGTGACGATCGGCAGGACGATGGAGTCGATGAACGTGAGGTGGTTGCCGGCCAGGATCACCGGGCCGTCGCCCGGGATGTTCTCCGCACCTTCCACCTGTGGGCGGAACATCAGGCGCATGATCGGACCGAGCACTGCCTTGATGAGCGCGAAGCGGGACAACGGACCCTCCGGTGTCGGTGTGACGTGGGACGTCGGGGCATGCGGTATCAGTCTGTGCAGGTGAGGACATTACTCGCGGCCCCCGGGGTCGCGCACGTCGGGCCACCAGGGTCTTACGTGTCGGTGACACGCGTTCACCTGGTGGGGCGCGGCGTCACCCGCCGGAAACCCGGCCGGAACGAATGTGACGTTGTTCGCACCCGCCGAGCGGGGGCCCGGGCGCCGTCCTCACCGTGTGCCACCGGCCGGGTACCCGCTCCGCCCGCCGGGAAGCCGGCGGAACGTCAACCGTCCAGTCCGTCCAGTCCGTCCAGGCCCTCCCGCCCCTCTCCTCCCATACGACATCCCGTGTCGCCCCCGCGTTCGACGCGAGGTCTCCCTCCGGACACGTACGCGCCCCTACGATCGGCCCGCATCCGACCAGGCGACGGCCAGACGAACAAGGGGCGCTCATGGGAACGCAGGAGTCGAACGAGCACGGCGGCGGCACCGGACGGCGGGCCCTCCTCGGCGCCGCGGTGCTCGGCGCGGGCGGGGCGGCCCTGGGCCTGTCCGGCACGGCGAGAGCCGCCGGGGCCGGCCGCGGGAACGGCGGCGGCGTGCGGAGCCTGCCCGTGCCGACCATCGTCGGACACCGCGGGGCCAGCGGAAACCGGCCCGAGCACACGCTGGGCTCCTACCAACTCGCCCTCGACATGGGCGCCGACATCGTCGAGGCCGGCGACCTGGTGCCCACCAAGGACGGCCACCTCGTCTGCCGGCACGAACCGGAGATCGGCGGGACCACGGACGTCGCCGACCACCCCGAGTTCGCCGGCCGCAGGACCACCAAGGTCCTCGACGGCGTCTCCACCACCGGCTGGTTCACCGAGGACTTCACCCTCGCCGAGCTGAAGACGCTGCGCGCCACCGAGCGCATCCCGGCCAACCGCCCGCACAACACCCTCTACGACGGCCGCTGGGAGATCCCCACCTTCGAGGAGGTGCTGCGCTGGCAGGACGAGCAGACCCGCAGGACGGGGAAGCAGGTCTGGATCTACCCCGAGCTGAAGCACCCCACCTACTTCCGGGGGCTCGGCCTGCCCACCGAGGAGCGCCTCGCCAAGCTGCTGCGCAGGTACGGCAAGGACAAGAAGAACTCCCCGGTCATCGTCCAGTCCTTCGAGCCCACCAGCATCCAGCGGATGAACAAGCTGGTCGGCAACCCGCTCGCCGTGCTGCTCTCCGGCGCCGGCTCGCGCCCCTGGGACTTCGTCGCGACCGGCGACCCCCGCACCACGGACGACCTGATCACGCCCGAGGGACTCAAGGAGATCGCCTCCTACGCCCAGGGCATCGGCCCCACCCTCGACCTGATCATCCCGCGCGACTCGGCCGGCCGGCTCACCGCGCCGACCACCCTCGTCCGCGACGCCCACCGGGCGGGCCTGATCCTGCACCCGTACACGATGCGCAACGAGAACCCCTTCCTCCCCGCCGACTTCCGCAAGGGCACCGACGCCGACGCCTACGGCGACGCATTCGGCGCCTTCCAGGCGTACTTCGCCACCGGCATCGACGGCGTCTTCACCGACAACCCGGACACCGGCCTGCTGGCCCGCGAGGACTTCCTCGACAGCTGAGGCGTCAACACGTAGCGGGAACACCCCGGTTGGGGTGAAAACCCGCCGCCCGGGCAACCACGCCCGGGCGGCGGTCGTATCTCCGCATATGACGCACGACCTGCTCACCCTCCTGGGCCCGCTGCTCACCGCCGAGGCCACCGCCGAGGCATATGCGTCCGGAGTCGAGCCCGGGGACCTGGAGCAGGCCGTCTGGCTGCGCCTCCTGGAGCGGCTGGACGCCGACGACCCGCCCGCGGACCCGCACCGCTGGCTGCGCGGCGCCGTGCGCACCGAGGCCCGCCGCACCCGCCGTACCGCCCGCGCCGAGCGCCCGTACGGCACCGAGCCGGCCGACGTCGCCGACCGCGGCCCGGAGCAGCTCGCCCTCGTCGCCGCCCGCCACCGGGCCCTGCGCGACGCGGTGCACCGGCTGCCCGGCCGCTGCCCCCGGCTGATGTTGGCGCTGCTGTCGCCGGAGGACCTGACCTACCGCGAGATCGCGGGGGAGTTGGGTATCTCACAGGGCAGTCTTGGACCGGAACGTTCCCGATGTCTGGGATGTCTGCGCCGATTGCTGACGCCGGAGGTTGCGGGTGACTGACGACGGGGATAGGAGTGAGGAACAACAGGCGATCAGGTGAGCGGGAGGCATGCGCACATGGGCATGAGCGTGACCATCTCGGCGGCGACCGAGCAGGATGCCGAGCAGATCTTCCGGCTGCAGTACCTCTGCTTCCAGAGCGAGGCGGCGTTGTACGGCAACTACCGCATCGACCCGCTCGTCCAGACCCTCGACTCCGTCCGCGCGGAGGTCGCTAAGGACTGCGTCTTCGTGGCGCGGCTCGGCGACGAGGTGGTCGGCTCGGTGCGCGGCCGGGAGACCGACGACGGTTCCGCGGCCATCGGCAAACTCTGCGTCCACCCCCGTCTCCAGGGACACGGCATCGGCGCCCGCCTGCTGAAGGCGGCCGAGGCGGCCCTCGCCGAGGAGCACGGCGCCACCCGCTTCCGCCTGCACACCGGCCACCGCAGCGAGAGCAACCTGCGGCTGTACCGGCGGGTCGGCTACGAGACGGTGGGCACCGCGCGGGGCGCGGACGGCGTCCCGATGATCATCCTGGAGAAGCAGTCCGGGGCGTACGCGACCACGGCGTGAGCGTCGCGCCGGGCGCCCCGCGGGCTTACGCGGTGCGCGCCCGGCGCAGCCAGTACAGGGCGGACAGCGGCAGCAGCACCGGGATGAAGACGTACCCCATCCCGTAGTCCGACCACACCGTCGAGTCCGGGAAGGCGGACGGCTCCACCAGCGTCCAGGTGCCCACGATCAGCACCCCCGCCAGCTCGGCGGCGCAGCAGATCCGTGCCGCCCGGCGGGCCGTCTCCCCGCCGCGCACCAGGGTGTAGGTGATGAAGCCGTAGACCACGCCGGCCACCGCGGACAGCGTGTACGCGAGCGGCGCCCGGTCGAACTCGGTGGCGATCTGGTAGACGGAGCGCGACACCGCGCCGACCACCATCACGCCGTACAGCCACACCAGCAGGATGCCGGGCCCGCCGATCAGCCGTGTCCGCTCCGGCTCGCTCTCGGCCGTCACCATCTCAGCCTCCCCAGATGTCATAGAGCCGCACCTGAAGGACGGCGAGGACGATTCCGCCGGCGGCCACCGTCACCGAGCCCCAGCGGGTCCGCTCGGCCAGGGACATGAACCCCGCCGCCGGGACGCACGCGAAGGCGCCGACCAGATAGGCCACGAAGATCACCGTGCCCTGCTCCGGCTCCTCGCCCCGCGCCAGCTGGACGATCCCGATCACCAGCTGCACCAGCGCCAGCACGGTCACCACGGCCATGCCGATGAAGTGCCAGTCCTTCGTCGGCTGGTCACGGTAGGCGGCCCAGCCGCACCAGGCGGCGAGCAGCAGCGCGGCGACGGCGGTCACCAGCGTCAGGACGTCAAGCATGCCAGTGACCTTATTACGGCCGAAACGGCCCGATGCGGCCGACCCCGGCGGGCACCGTAGGGTCGACGGCATGAAGATCCGCGCGCAGGCCCTGCTGTTCGACAACGACGGAACCCTCGTCTCCTCCCTGGAGTCCGTGCACCGCTGCTGGACCCGGTGGGCCCAGGAGTACGGGATCACCGCCGAGGAGTTCGGGAGGGTCGAGCTGCACGGCCGTACCGCCGCCGAGGTCGCCGCCGACCTGCTGCCCGCCGACGTCGTGCCCGGGGCCGTCGCGCGGATCGAGGACCTGGAGGTGGAGGACGTGCCCGGCGGGGGCGTGCGCCTGCTCCCCGGCACGCTCGACCTCCTCGGCGCGCTGCCGGCCGACCGCTGGGCCGTCGTCACCTCCGCCACCCGGCGCCTCGCCGAGGCCAGGCTGGCGGCCGTCGGCATCCTGCCCAAGACCCTGATAGCCGCCGACGACATCACGCGCGGCAAGCCCGACCCCGAGCCCTACCTGCTCGGCGCCCGCGCCCTCGGCGTCGACCCGGCCGCCTGCGTCGTCTTCGAGGACGCCCCCGCCGGACTCCGCTCGGGCCGCGCCGCCGGCATGGCGACCGTGGCGTTGGCCACAACCCACCGGGCCGGCGAGCTGGACGCCGACCTGGTCGTCGAGGATCTGTCGGCCCTGTCCGTACTGGTCACCGACGGGGGCGTGGAGATCTCCGTACGGACCTGACGCGCGGCACCCGGGTCCACCGCCGTATCGCCGCCGTCCACTATGCGGACAGAGGTCTCCTGGTCGAACGTATACGTCTGCTTTACTACTCGCATGACCACGACGAGCGACCGCACTCCTGCGACCGAGGCGACCATGACGCCCGGTGCTCGTTGTACGGGTCGAATGCGCGCCTGCTAGAGGGCCCCCGCACCACCGAGCCTCGCGCCCCGAAGCGAGAGCCGGCTCAGGTCCGCCCCGGCGGCCGAGCCCCGGCCGCGCGCACATGTCTCCTGTCGGTTCCACCGCCACCGCGAGAACCGTGCCGCGTCCTTCGAACCGCATGCACCCGTGCCCGGGCCCACCCGCGCCCGCGCACTCGACAGTGACGGAAACCCACGTGATCACCACCTCCGGCCTGACAAAGGTCTACCGCTCACGCGGTCGTGAGGTCACCGCCCTCGACGGCGTCGATCTGCATGTCCGCGAAGGCGAGGTCTACGGCGTCATCGGCCAGTCCGGCGCCGGAAAGTCCTCGCTGATCCGCTGCGTCAACCTGCTGGAGCGTCCCACCTCCGGCACGGTCACCGTCGCCGGACAGGACCTCACCGCCCTGGCCGGCCGCGGGCCCCGGGCCGGCCGGGAACTGCGGCGGGCGCGCAGCCGTATCGGCATGGTCTTCCAGCACTTCAACCTGCTCTCCACCCGGACCGTGCAGGACAACGTCGAACTGCCGCTGGAGATCCTCGGCAAGTCGGGGAAAGAACGTTCCGCCAAGGCGCTGGAACTGCTCGACCTGGTCGGCCTCGCCGACAAGGCGAAGTCCTACCCCGCCCAGCTCTCCGGCGGCCAGAAGCAGCGCGTCGGCATCGCCCGCGCCCTGGCCGGCGACCCCAAGGTGCTCCTCTCCGACGAGGCGACCAGCGCCCTCGACCCCGAGACCACCCGCTCCATCCTCCAGCTGCTGCGCGACCTGAACCAGCAGCTCGGCCTGACCGTGCTGCTCATCACGCACGAGATGGACGTCGTCAAGAGCGTCTGCGACTCGGCCGCCCTGATGGAGGCGGGCCGGATCGTCGAGTCCGGCACCGTGAGCGAACTGCTCGCCACCCCGGACTCCGAGCTGGCCGCCGCGCTCTTCCCGGTGACCGGCGAGCGCACCGGCCAGGACCGCACCGTCGTCGACGTCACCTTCCACGGCGAGGCCGCCACCCAGCCGGTCATCTCCCAGCTCTCCCGCACCTACAACATCGACATATCGATCCTGGGCGCCGCCATCGACACCGTCGGCGGCCTCCAGGTCGGCCGGATGCGCATCGAACTGCCCGGCCGCTACGAGGACAACGTCGTGCCCGTCGGCTTCCTGCGCGAACAGGGCCTCCAGATCGACGTGGTGGACGGCTCCGAACCGGTGAAGGAAGGTGCGCGATGACCTGGTCCGAGATGCAGCCCCTGCTGGAGCAGGCGTGTCGGGAGACGCTGGTCATGGTCGGCTGGTCGACCCTGATCGCGGTCGTCGCCGGCCTGCCGATCGGCGTCCTGCTGGTCCTCACCGACCGGGGCGGCCTGCTCCAGAGCACCCCGGTGAACAAGGTCCTCGGGCAGATCGTGAACATCGCCCGCTCGATGCCGTTCATCATCCTCATGGTCGCCCTGATGAGCTTCACCCGCTGGATCACCGGGACCACCATCGGCTCCACCGCCGCGATCGTGCCGCTGGCCATCGGCGGCATCCCGTTCTTCGCGCGGCTGGTCGAGACGGCGGTCCGTGAGGTCGACGGCGGACTGGTCGAGGCCGTGCAGGCGATGGGTGGCAACACCTGGACCGTCGTCCGCAAGGTCCTGGTCCCCGAGGCCCTGCCCTCCCTCATCGCCTCCACCACGACCACGGTCATCGCCCTCATCGGCTACTCCGCCATGGCCGGCACCGTCGGCGGCGGCGGCCTCGGCGACCTCGCCGTCCGCTACGGCTACCAGCGCTTCGAGACCGGCCTGATGTGGATCACCGTGGCCGTCCTCGCCGTCGCCATCTCCGTCATCCAGTTCGCCGGCGACTACGCCGCCCGAGCCCTGCACCGGCGCGGCGCCCGCTCCGGCCCCGGCCCGAAGCTGAGGCTGCTGAAGGCGAAGGAGCCCGCGGCGGCCGACATCAGCAAGGTCGCCTGACCCGGGCGCCCCGTCCCCCAGAACGCCCCTCACCCGGGGCAGCTCCACCCTGAAGGAAAGGCACTTTTCGTGCGTAACACCGCCAAGTTCACCACCGCCGTCCTCGCCGCCGGAGCCCTCACCCTCGGGCTCACCGCCTGCGGTTCGGGCAGCGACTCCGCCTCCGACACCTCCGGCCCGCTGGTCGTCGCCGCGACGCCCGTGCCGCACGCCGAGATCCTGAACTACGTCAAGGACAACCTGGCGAAGAAGGCCGGCCTCGACCTGGAGGTCAAGGAGTTCACCGACTACGTCACGCCGAACACGGCGACCGAGGACGGCTCGGTGGGCGCCAACTACTTCCAGACCGAGCCGTACCTGGAAGACTTCAACAAGAAGAACGGCACCCACCTGAAGTCCGTCGCCTCCGTCCACCTGGAGCCGCTCGGCCTGTACTCGAACAAGGCCGACAAGGCGAGCGACCTCAAGAACGGCGCCACCATCGCCGTCCCCAACGACACCGTCACCGAGGCCCGCGCCCTGAAGCTGCTGGCCGACAACGGGCTGCTCACCCTCAAGGACGGCGTCGGCACCTCGGCCACCACCGCCGACATCACCGAGAACCCCAAGAACCTCAAGTTCAAGGAGCTGGAGGCGGCCCAGACCCCGCGCTCCCTGAACGACGTGGACGCCGCCGTCATCAACGGCAACTACGCGCTGGAGGCCGACCTCAAGCCGTCCGAGGACGCGCTGGTCCTGGAGTCGGCCGAGAACAACCCGAACGTCAACCTCCTGGTGGTCAAGGAGGGCAACGAGGACGACCCGCGGGTCGAGAAGCTCGCCAAGCTCCTCACCTCCGACGAGGTCAAGAAGTTCATCGACGAGAACTACTCCGGTTCCGTCATCGCTTCCTTCTGATCCCGCCGGCACCCGCACCACGGGGTCCGCTCCCGCCCGGAGCAGACCCCGTGGTGCGGTTCCGTGGCCGCATGCTGCATGCTGGGCAGTTCAGTGAGGCCCCTCACGGTGAGGCCCCGACGGTTTCGACGGTTCGAAGGTTACGGAGCGGCGCATGACGAGCAGCACCTTCCCCAACATCTCCATCAGCACGGAGCGGTTGGTGCTGCGTCCCCTCGACGAGGACGACGTCCCCGCCCTCGCCGCCATGATGAACGACGAACAGGTCGGCGCCTGGACCGACGTCCCGCAGCCCTTCAGCGAGGCGGGCGCCCGCACCTGGATCACCGAGCACGCCCCCGCCGAACGCGCGGCCGGCCGCGGCCTCGACCTCGCCGTCACCGAGTTCCTCACCCAGCGCCTGGTCGGCATCGTCCAGCTCACCAAGACCAACTGGCACGTACGCTCCACCGAGCTGTCGTACATCGTCGCCCCCTGGGCGCGCGGCGAGGGCTACGCCTCCGAGGCCGCGCTCGCCACCGCCCAGTGGCTCTTCGGCGACCAGAAACTCGAGCGCATCGAACTGCGCACCGCCGCCGACAACACCGCCTCCCAGCAGGTCGCCCAGAAGATCGGCTGCATCAGCGAGGGCGTCCTGCGCAACGCCTGCATAGCCCACGTCCGGGCCGAGGACGGCACCTGGTCCGACGTACGCACCGACTTCATCGTGTGGAGCCTGCTTCCCGAGGACCTCGACGGCGCGGCCGAGCACCTGGCCGACACCGGCTTCACCACCTTCACCGACTGGAGCTGACCCGCTCCGTCGGCGGGTACGCTCACTGAGCTCCCTCAGGGGCCATCCCTCTACCACGACCTGCGAAAACCTGGAGACTGACGACGATGGCCGACCGCGTCACGGTGATCGGCTGGGACGGCTCGCCGCTGACCGCCGCGGCACGCTCCGCCCTCGGCGCCGCCACCCTGGTGGCCGGTGCCGGACACCATCTGGCGCTGCCCGAAGTACCCCCCGCCGCCGAGCGCGTCCGCCTCGGCAGCGTCGCCCTCGCCGCCCGCCGCATCGCCGCCCACCGGGGCACGGCGGTCGTGCTCGCCGACGGCGACCCCGGCTTCTTCGGCGTCGTACGCACCCTGCGGGCACCCGAGTTCGGCCTGGAGGTCGAGGTCGTCCCCGCGGTCTCCTCCGTCGCCGCCGCCTTCGCCCGCGCCGGGATGCCCTGGGACGACGCCCAGGTGGTCGTCGCCCACCCCCGCACCCTGCGGCGCGCGGTCAACGTCTGCCGGGCCCACACCAAGGTCGCCGTCCTCACCTCCCCGGGCGCCGGACCCGCCGAACTCGGCCTGCTGCTGGAGGGCGTGCACCGCACCTTCGTCATCTGCGAGGAACTCGGCACCACCCGCGAACGGGTCGCCGTCGTCACCTCCGACAAGGCCGCCGACCACACCTGGCGGGACCCCAACGTCGTCATCGTCATCGGCGGTTCGCCCGGCACGGCGGACGGCACCGGCTGGATCGCCGGCCGCGACCCGGCCACCGGCCCGCGCGGCTGGTCCCTGCCCGGCGAGGCGTACGGCGGCGGACTCGGCGAGGGCGAGACGGACCTGCTGCGCGCCGCCCAGCTCGCCCGCCTCGGTCCCCGGCCCGGCGACCTCGTGTGGGACATCGGCTGCGGCAGCGGCGCCTTCGCCACCGAGGCCGCCCGCGGCGGCGCCGCGGTCATCGCCGTCGACCGCGACCTGGCCGCCTGCGCCCGCACCGACGCCACCGCCCGCCGCTTCGGCGTCCAGCTCCAGATCATCCGGGGCACCGCCCCGCACGTACTGGAGAACCTGCCCGAACCGGACGTCGTCCGCGTCGGCGGCGGGGGAGTGGCCGTGGTCTCCGCGGTCGCCGACCGCCGCCCGCAGCGCATCGTGGCCCACGCAGCCACCCGCGACGAGGCCGAACTCGTCGGCCGGGACCTCACCGAGCACGGCTTCCGCGTCGAGTGCGCCCTGCTCCAGTCCGTCGGACTCGACACCCGCGCCTGGACGGAGACCGAGCGGAGCGTCGCGTTCCTGCTCAGCGGCGTCCTGCCGGAGCGGGAGGACCGCGCCCCGTGATCCGGTTGTCGTACCGCGCGCGGTAGGCTGGCCGATCGTTGTACCGCTCTCGGGCACCCGGCGCTTCGTCGGTCAATGTCCGGAAAACCCGACCGTTTTGGGCGGGGTGTGGTACGGCGAAACCTGAGGGCGCGCAACGTGGCGCAGTCCACAGCGGCCCGTCGCGGATCAAGCTGTCGTGGCGGGCGAACGACCGCGAGAATGCCACTCAATGGCTTTGTCGCCTTTTCCGGCGGGTCGTTCGTGCCGCTGGGCACGCACGCTCGTTCTTCACTACGGAGCGGTCGGTGCGCCGTTCCGGGTGAGCTGGTCGTAGGAGCACTAACCGATGGGCGAGGGGTACGCATGACCGACACCGGCCAGATCCCGGGCGAGGGGCTGCCGGAGAACGCAGGCATGGTGGAGCAGCCGGGCGTTGCCGCGCCGGGTGCGTACACCTACCTCTCCGAGACCACCGCCGAGGACGAGGACCTGTTGCTGCTGCCCGGTGCCCAGAGCGCCTGGGGCAACGAGGTCGCGCCGCCCGCCCCGGAGCCCGTCGTCGAGGCCGTCCACGAGCCCGAGCCGCACGAGACGTCCGGCCGCGACAGCGGCGCGTTCGACCTCGGCGCGGTCCGCTCGCCGGGCCCGGCCCCGGTCGCCCCGCGCCGGCCGCTGCACCTCGGCCCGCCGATCCCCGACGCCTCGGCGAGCCCGGTCCGTTCCCTCGCCGACCGCGGCCCGGCCACCGCGCCGAACAGACCCGCCGTTCCCCCGGCCACCGGCCCCGAGTACCTCGACCCGTCGCAGACGGCGGCGCCCCAGCCCCGAGTGGGCGCCGTCGCGGGGGCCGCCGAAACGGTTGCTCCGGCACCGGGTCCGGCGGGTCCGGCTGGTCCGGCGGGCGTGGCCCAGGCCGTCGTGGCCCGGGTGGCGACCCAGCCGGAGCGCTCCGCGGAGCAGCCGGAGGACGCGACGCAGGCCAGTACGGAGGTCGGTACGGAGGCCGGCGTGGTCTCCGCCGAGGCCGACGCGCAGGAGAGCGCGGGCCCGGCCTCAGAGGTGCAGGACTCGCAGGCTCCGGAGCCCGTGACCGCGCTCACGGAGACGCCCGGCGCCCCGGCTCCGGAGGCACCCGAGGGCGCCGCCGAGCCTTCGGGGGCGGACGCGCCTGGTTCCGCGGAGGCGGAGGCGTCGGAGGTGCCGGAGGCGTCGGAGGTGCCCGGTCCTGTCGAGGGCCGGGCGGCTGAGGCGACCGGTGCTGCGGAGGGGCAGGGGCCCGAGGCTCCTGACTCCGCGGCGGGGCCGTTGGCCGAGGTGCCCGGTTCCGTGGACGAGCAGGTGCCCGCGGTCCCCGGCCCGGTGGTGGGCGACGGCTCTGACGTGCCTGGTCCGGTGGTGGGCGAGGGCTCTGACGTGGCTGGTCCGGTGGCGGGCCAGGGTTCCGACGTGCCTGGTCCGGTGGCGGGCCAGGGTTCCGATGTGCCCGGTCCGGCGGTGCAGACGCAGGCGCCGGAGGCCGCTGCGGCGCCGGTGGCCCAGGAGGTCCGGACGCCGGACGAGCCGGAGGCGAGCGGCACCGACGCGGACCAGGCCCCCGGGGCCGAACCCGGTGCTGCCCCCGAGGCCGTAACTGCCCCTGAGCCCGGGGCTGCCTTCGAGCCCGGTGCTGCCCCCGAACCCGTGGCCGTACCCGAGCCCGAGCCCGCACCGGCCCCTGCGACCGAGCCCGGCCCCGAGGCGACCCCTGCCCCCGAGGCCGTAGCGGTCCCCGAGGCGACCCCTGCCCCCGAGGCCGTAGCCGCCCCGGCCCCCCCGCTGCCCGACACCCCCGCACCCCAGGCCCCCCAAGCCCCCCCGACCCCCGAGGCACCGTCCGCCGCCGCCCCCGCCACCCCGGAGGCGCCCCCCGTCCCCGGGGAACCCGTGGAGCCCGCCCCGGAGCAGACGGCCGCCGCCGTCCCCCTCGCACCGGACGCGCAGCCCCAGCCCACTCCGCAGGACCCCGCACAGCAGTGGCCCACCCCGGAGCAGACCCCCACGACGGCCACGGACGGCCCCACACCGCCCCCCGCCCCCGCCCCCGCCGAGCCCCAGCCCCACCCCGCGCCCGCACCGGCCACCCCGGAGCAGCCCGCCCCGGCCGCGGCCACCCCCCCGCACCCCCCTGCCCCGCAGCCGTGGCCGCACCCGGAGACCACCCCGGACCCGCAGCAGCCTGCCGCCGTCCAGCCGGCCCCCGAGGCGTCCGTCGCCCCCGAAGCACCCGTCGCAGAACCCGTACCGTCCGCACCGCCCGTACCACCCGCCCAGGCCCCGCAGCCCCCGGCTCCGGTCCCGGGCCCCCAGTTCGTCCAGGAGCAGCACACAGTGGAGGGCGCCCCCCAGTCCGCCCCGGAGCAGGAACCGGTGGCCACGGCCCCGCAGCCCGCCCAGGGACCCCAGTCGGCCGTGCCCGGACCCGAGGCGCCCCCCGCCGGCCCGACGCCCGCCACGGAGACGGGGCAGGAAGCCGACGGCCAGGTCCCGGCGGACCCGGCCCCCGACGCCGACCCCGCCGTCATGGTGCCCGCCCCCCGCGAGGCCGGCCCGGCGCAGGCCGCGCCCCACCCCGTACAGCACGCGGACGACCTGGACACCCGGGCCGCCGAACAAGAAGACCAGGAAGACGCACAGGCAGTGAGCACGGCCCCCGTGGCAGAAGCGGCACGACAGCCCACCGGACCGGCCGCACCCGCCTACGACGACGCCGAGCGCGAGGCCGTGCTGAAGGTCATGCGCGAACGCCGGGACATCCGCAACGGCTTCCGCAGCGACCCCATCCCGCACGAGGTGCTGCTCCGCGTCCTGGAGGCGGCCCACACCGCCCCGTCCGTCGGCCACTCGCAGCCCTGGGACTTCGTCGTCATCCGCTCCGCCGAGACCCGGCGCGCGATGCACGAACTGGCGATGCGCCAGCGCGAGGCGTACGCCAAGTCGCTGCCCAAGGGCCGCGCGAAGCAGTTCAAGGAGCTGAAGGTCGAGGCCATCCTCGACACCCCGGTCAACGTCGTCGTCACCGCCGACTCGACGCGCGGCGGCCGCCACACCCTCGGCCGCCACACCCAGCCGCAGATGGCGCCGTACTCCTCCGCGCTCGCCGTCGAGAACTTCTGGCTCGCCGCCCGCGCCGAGGGCCTCGGCGTCGGCTGGGTCAGCTTCTTCGACGAGCGCGAGATGGTCCGCGCCCTCGGCCTGCCCGAGCACCTCGACGTCGTCGCCTACCTGTGCGTCGGTTACGTCGACGAGTTCCCGGACGAGCCCGAGCTGATGCAGGCCGGCTGGTCCAAGCGCCGCCCGCTGTCCTGGGTCGTGCACGAGGAGACGTACGGCCGTCGCGCCCTGCCCGGCGAGGAGCCGCACGACCTGCTCGCCGAGACCGTCGCCCAGATCCGCCCGCTGGACGCGAAGGCGCTCGGCGAGGCGTGGGAGCGGCAGAAGCGGATGACCAAGCCGGCCGGCGCGCTCGGCATGCTGGAGATCATCTCCGCGCAGCTCTCCGGTCTGTCCCGGCAGTGCCCGCCGCCGATCCCGGAGCCCGCCGCCGTCGCGGTCTTCGCCGGCGACCACGGGGTGCACGCCCAGGGCGTCACCCCCTGGCCGCAGGAGGTCACCGCCCAGATGGTGGCCAACTTCCTCGGCGGGGGAGCGGTCTGCAACGCCTTCGCCACCCAGGTCGGCGCCGAGGTGTGCGTCGTGGACGTCGGTGTCGCCGCCGACCTGCCCGCCACCCCCGGCCTGCTGCCCCGCAAGATCCGGCCCGGTACGTCCGACATGACCACCGGCCCCGCGATGACCCGCGAGGAGGCCAAGCAGGCCATCGAGGTGGGCATCGAGACCGCCCGCGACCTGGTCGCCGCCGGCAACAAGGCGCTGCTCACCGGTGAGATGGGCATCGCCAACACCACCGCGTCCGCCGCGCTGATCTCCGTCTTCACCGGCGCCGACCCGGCCGAGGTCACCGGCCGCGGCACCGGCATCAACGACGAGACCCTCGCCCGCAAGACCGAGGTGGTCCGCCGCGCCCTGGAGGTCCACCAGCCCGACCCGGCCGACCCGATCGGCGTGCTCGCGGCGGTCGGCGGCCTGGAGCACGCCGCCATGGTCGGCCTGCTGCTCGGCGGCGCCTCGCTGCGTACGCCGGTCATCCTGGACGGCGTCAGCGCCGGCGCCGCGGCCCTCGTCGCCCGCGCCATCGCCCCCGAGGTACTGGCCGCCTGCATCGCCGGCCACCGCAGCGCCGAGCCCGGCCACGTCGCCGCGCTCAACAAGCTGGGCCTGCGCCCCCTGGTCGACCTCGACCTCCGCCTCGGTGAGGGCACCGGCGCGCTGCTGGCCCTGCCGATGGTGCAGAGCACGGCCCGCGCCATGCACGAGGTCGCGACGTTCGACTCGGCGGGCGTCACCGAGAAGTAGCCCGGCGCACGGACGGGGTGGCGGCGGTCACTCGCCGCCACCCCGGCCGACTGCGTAAAATCGCACGTCAGGGCAGCTCCAGCGCCGCAGCGCCCACCGCACGCACCCTCCTGCCAGGACCTCCGCCAGGTCCGGGCCAGGACCCCGCCCGGACGAGGAGCCGCACCCTCATGGCCGAACACCCCGCCTACCCCGTAGGCCTCCGCCTGACCGGCCGCCGCGTGGTCGTCCTCGGCGGCGGTCAGGTCGCCCAGCGCCGCCTCCCGGCCCTCGTCGCGGCGGGCGCGGACGTCCTGCTCGTCTCCCCGGAGGCCACCCCGTCGGTCGAGGCGATGGCGGACACCGGCGAGATCACCTGGGCGCGGCGCCCGTACGCGGACGGCGACCTCGCCGACGCCTGGTACGCGCTGATCGCCACCAGCGACCCGGAGGCCAACGCCGCCGCCTCCGCCGAGGCCGAACGGCACCGCGTCTGGTGCGTCCGCTCCGACGACGCCGACCGGGCCACCGCCTGGACCCCGGCCACCGGCCACAGCGAGGGCGTGACGGTCGCCGTCCTCACCACCAGCGCCCAGGGCCGCGACCCCCGCCGCACCGCCGCCATCCGCGACGCTGTCGTCGAGGGACTGCGCGACGGCACCCTGGTCGCCCCGCACCACCGCACCCGCACCCCGGGCGTCGCCCTGGTCGGCGGCGGCCCCGGCGACCCCGACCTGATCACCGTCCGGGGGCGCCGCCTGCTCGCCGAGGCCGACGTCGTCATCGCCGACCGCCTCGGCCCCCGCGACCTGCTCGCCGA
Source organism: Streptomyces sp. NPDC090994 (assembly GCF_044768905.1). Lineage (NCBI taxonomy): Bacteria > Bacillati > Actinomycetota > Actinomycetes > Kitasatosporales > Streptomycetaceae > Streptomyces > Streptomyces sp. NPDC090994. The sequence continues at coordinate 180,114 of NZ_JBIVWS010000009.1, read as the reverse complement.
GCTGCCGCCGCACGTCGAGGTGATCGACGCGGCGAAGATCCCGTACGGCCGGTTCATGGCCCAGGAGGCCATCAACAACGCCCTGATCGACCACGCCAAGCAGGGCAAGGCCGTCGTCCGCCTCAAGGGCGGCGACCCGTACGTCTTCGGCCGGGGCATGGAGGAGCTCCAGGCGCTCGCCGAGGCCGGCATCCCGTGCACCGTCGTCCCCGGCATCTCCAGCTCCGTCTCCGTGCCGGGCGCGGCCGGCATCCCGGTCACCCACCGCGGCGTCGCCCACGAGTTCACCGTGGTCAGCGGCCACGTGGCCCCCGACGACGAGCGCTCGCTGGTCGACTGGCCGTCCCTGGCCAAGCTCACCGGCACCCTCGTCGTCCTCATGGGCGTCGACAAGATCGGGAAGATCGCCGAGACCCTCGTCGCGCACGGCAAGTCCCCCGACACCCCGGTGGCCCTCGTCCAGGAGGGCACCACCGCGGCCCAGCGCCGGGTCGACGCCACCCTCGCGACCGTCGCGGAGACGGTCGTCGCCGAGGAGGTCCGCCCGCCCGCGGTCATCGTCATCGGCCCGGTCGTCGGCGTCGGCCCGCACGAAAGGGCGTGACGTGGCCGAACCCGTCCTCGTCACCGACCCCGACGACCCCCGCCTGCACGACTACACCGACCTGACCGACGTCGCCCTGCGCCGCCGCCGCGAACCTGCCGAGGGCCTGTTCATCGCCGAGGGCGAGAAGGTCATCCGGCGGGCTGCCGACGCCGGGTACGAGATGCGGTCCATGCTCCTGTCGGAGAAGTGGGTCGACGTCATGCGCGACGTCATCGAGGAGGCCACCGCCCCGGTCTACGTGGTCTCCCCGGCCGTCGCCGAACAGGTCACCGGCTACCACGTGCACCGCGGCGCCCTCGCCTCGATGGCCCGCAGACCGCTGCCCGACCCCGCCGACCTGCTGCCCGGCGCCCGCCGCGTCGCCGTCTTCGAGGACATCGTCGACCACGCCAACGTGGGCGCCGCCTTCCGCAACGCCGCCGCCCTCGGCGTCGACGCGGTCCTGCTCACCCCGCGCTGTGCCGACCCGCTCTACCGCAGGTCCGTCAAGGTCTCGATGGGCAACGTCTTCCAGGTCCCGTGGACCCGCCTGGACTCCTGGCCGCACGACATCCAGGCCCTGCGCTCCGCCGGGTTCACCGTCGCCGCGTTCTGCCTGAGCGACCGCGCCATCACCCTCGACGACCTCGCCGCCCGCGACCACGACCGGCTCGCCCTGCTCTTCGGCACCGAGGGCGACGGCCTCACCCCCGGGGCCCTCGCCGCCGCCGACGAACACGTCCGCATCCCGATGGACGCCGGCGTCGACTCCCTCAACGTGGCGGCCGCCTCGGCCGTGGCCTTCTACGCCACCCGACCGCGCCCGGCTTGATCGTCCTACGCCACCGGACCGCGCCCGCCCTGATCCGGTACGTCCGTCTCCACCTGCTGCGCCCGTACGCCGCCGCCGTGCCGGTCGTCGCCGAGTCCGCGCGACGGCCCCTGGCAGCCCTGCGCCGCCGCGATGGCCAGCGCGACCAGCAGCGTCACCACGACGAACACGAACAGCCGCTGGCGCAGCAGCCGGGGGTTGGCGGGCCGCAGCCCGGTCCCCGTGGTGCGCGGCCCGTTCCGGCCGGTCCCGCTGCGCGGCGCGGAACGGCTACCGTCGCCGTTGCCGGGCCGGGTGTTGCGGGAGGCCGGCGTGGGCCGCGCACCCGACCGGGAACCCGTACCGCCACCCGCCCGTGAGCCCGTACCGCCACCCGACCGGGGAGCCGGCGTGCCGCCCCGCACGGGCGTGCCCCCGCGCGACGGACCGCCGTCCCGGGCCGAACCGCCGCGTGCCGGCGTCACCCCCCGCCCCGCCCCGGAGCCACGCGCCCCGCCAGACCCACGGGTACCGCCCGCGCCACGGGACCCGACCGTGTTCCGCGCCCCGCCGCCCGTGCCCCGGGGCGCGGGGGTGCCCGAGGGGCCCGGCCCCTGCGGACGCCGCCGCTCACGCTCCGGGTAGGTGTCGGCGAGCTGACCGGTGGGCCGGTCCGCCTCTCCCGCGCGCGGAGCGGGCGGCCGTACGTCCGCCAGCCCCTGGGCCTCGCGGGCGGCGATCTCCTTGAGCCGCAGCGACAGTTGCAGCGTGCTGGGCCGCTCCTCGGGGTCCTTCGCCAGACAGGCCCGCACCAGCGGGGCCAGCGCGTCCGGCACCCCGTGCAGCTGCGCCTCCTCGTGCACCACGCGGTACAGCATCACTTCCGAACTGCCGTGCCCGAAGGGCGAGTCGCCCATCGAGGCGTAGGCGAGGGTCGCGCCGAGGGAGAACACGTCCGTCGCCGGGGTGACCGCCGCGCCGCGCACCTGCTCGGGGGCGAGGAACCCGGGGGAGCCGACCGCCGTGCCGACGTGCGTGAGCGTGGAGGCACCCGTCGCCCAGGCGATGCCGAAGTCGATGATCCGGGGGCCCTTGGGGGAGAGCAGGATGTTGGAGGGCTTCAGGTCCCGGTGCACGACCCCCGCCTCGTGCACCGCGACCAGCCCTTCGGAGAGCGCGGCCCCCACGGCGGCGACATCGGCCGCGCCGAGCGGCCCCTCGTCGGCGACCTTGTCGTGCAGCGACGGGCCGGGCACGTACTGCGTGGCGAACCACGGCCGGTCCGCGTCCAGGTCGGCGGCGACCAGCCGCGCGGTGCACCCGCCCCTGATCCGCCGGGCCGCCGAGACCTCACGGGCGAACCGCGAACGGAACTCCTGGTCCTCCGCCAGATCCGGCCGGATGACCTTCAGCGCGACCCGCTGCCCCTTCTTGTCGGAGCCCAGGTAGACCACGCCCATTCCACCCGCGCCGAGCCGCCTGTGAAGCCTGAACGAGCCGACGACGCGCGGGTCCTCGCGCCTCAGGCGCATCATCGCCATGTTCATCCCCGCTGCCCGGTCCCTGTGACGAGCCACAGCTTACGTTTCCACGGCCGCCCGCGCGCAGAGGCCGCGCCCTCTCGGGCCGATCGATTGTCAGTGCCGGGTGGGAGAATCGAAGGGTGGTCAGGAAAGGGGCGAACTGGCCGGATTCGGTGCCGGCCGGGGTCCCAACAGGCCGCAGGGGAAGGGGGATTGACTCCATGAAAGGTGATCGTGTGGAGATAGTCGTGGACGCGGGCGACACGACACGGACGTACGAGGTGGTGGCGAGCCGGGCGGGGCGCCGGGTGGAGACGGCGGTGCGCCGAGGGGTGGTGGAGGTGAGCGAAGTCACGCGCAACGGCTCGGTGGTGCGCACGGCACGGTTCATGGCCAACCGGGTGCTGGCCCTGGTCGAACAGCCGGTGCCCCGGGAGGACAGCTCGGAGAAAGCGGGACAGACCGGATGAGGGGCCGTGCGCCCCCTCGGGGATGACCCCGAGACCCCGGCCGTCGTCTCCACCCACGGGAGTACGCCCCAGGTGGGGGCTCATCCTCCGGGAGGCCCGGCAATCGGTACGAGGGCATGACGCCCGCCGGGGGCCGGACGCCTAGATTTGAGGTCAAGCGGCGGGTGCAGCACTCGTCCCCCGAGGTCAGACGCCCGCCGCTGCCAGGCAACAACGGAACAGGTCAGGAGAGGGACCATGGCCCAGACGGCACCGCGGACGCTGGTCCGCACGCTGGAGCGCGGGGCGTACGCCGCCCCGTTCCGCGCCCGTCGCCAGGGCCGTCGCCACCCACTGGTGGCGACGCTCATGGCCCTTCCCCTGGCGGCCCTGCTCCTCCTTGTCTTCGACGGGTGGGAGACGGTGGCCACACAGGCGTCGTCCGTGGGTGTGATGCTGGGGCGCTGAGCGGCGACCCCAGGCCCGGAAGAGCGGTCCGGGCGGGGACATCCATCCATGAAACCCCGTGGGGACGGGGGTGCGGCGGACGGCACAGATGCCGGCGCAGCTGGGGAGCTGCGCCGGCATTGCCCTGCCCGCGAGCCTCGGTCAGGACCGGAACAGGACGGGTACAGCGCACCGTCGGCCCCTCCCGCACCTCAGGCGCACCTCAGGCGAGTGTCCCAAGGCCGGAGCCGCCCCCCCGGCCGGACCCACCCCGTACGCACCCCGTGACGACGGCGTGGCGCCTACCGCGGCCGTCCCGCTCCAGACCCACCCCCGTACGCTCACCCCGTGACGACGGCCCCCCTGCTCCCCGCCCTGACCGCCCGCGTCCGGGCCACGGCCCATTCCCGCACCCCGGCCTGCCGCTCCTGCGGCGCCGCCACGCTGGCCGACCGGCCGGACGGGACCGTCGTCCGGCACGGGGACGTCGTCGCCAAGGCGCACGCCCCGGACACCGACCCCGGGGCGCTGGCCCACCGCCTCGCCCTCGCCGCCCGCCTCCCCGGCATCCTCCTGCCCCCGCTCGCCCAGGACCCCGCCGACCTGTACGGACGACTGGTGACCTGCTGGCCGTACGGCACCCCCGTGGACCCGGAAGACCCCGACGCCGCCCCCTGGGAGGCGGCCGGCACGCTCCTCGCCCGCCTCCACCGTGCCCCCGCCCCCGCCGCCCTCCCGCTGATGCGCGGTCCGGCCAGGACCGCCGCCGCCCTCGCCCGGCTGCGGGAGACCGCGCCCCACCACCCCGGCACCGCCCCCGTCCTGCGCGCCTGGACCGCGCTGCCCGCCTGGGCGCGCGGCGCGGGCCCCATGCCGGACACCGGCACCCCGTGCCACGGTGACTTCCACCTCGGCCAGCTCGTCCGGCACCCCGCGCCCGACGGCCCGTGGCTGCTGATAGACGTCGACGACCTCGGCCGGGGCGTACCGTCCTGGGACCTGGCCCGCCCGGCCGCCTGGTACGCCTGCGGGGTGCTGACGTCCGACGAGTGGAGCCGCTTCCTGGCCGCCTACCGCGCCGCCGGCGGCCCGGCCGTCCCGCCGGACGGCGACCCCTGGCCGGCCCTGGACGTCCCGGCCCGCGCCCTCACCGCCCAGACCGCCGCCCGCGCCCTGGCCAAGGCGGCCCTGGCGGACCGGCCGCTGGACGACGTGGAACGGGCCCTGGTGGACGCCTGCGCGCGCATGGCCTCCGTTCCCGCGCGCGTCCCCGGGAGTTGACGGACAGCCACGCCGAGTAGGGTGCAACCGACCGCAGCCGGACAGTGTCTGTCCTGGCGAAACACGAAGCAGGACCTACCGGCGAGGAGTTGAGCCGACCATGCAGTGTCCGAAGTGCCACGCACCGATGCACACGTACAACCGCAACGGCGTCCAGATCGAGCAGTGCAGCGGCTGCCGCGGGATCTTTCTCGACTACGGCGAACTGGAGTCGCTGACCCGCCTGGAGGCCCAGTGGTCCCAGCCGGCCCCGCAGGCCTACCCCGCCGCCCCGGCCCCCGCCTGGGGCGCCCCGCACGGCGGCCACGGCCACCACCACGGCCACCACCGCAACAAGGGCTTCGGCCACATGCTGTTCTCCAGCTGACAGTCGGCTGCCGGCTGTCAGCGGACGACGGAACCCCCGGCCGTGGAGACGGCCGGGGGTTCCGGGTGGTGGACGATACTGGGATTGAACCAGTGACCTCTTCCGTGTCAGGGAAGCGCTCTCCCGCTGAGCTAATCGTCCGGGAGTACTGCGAGTACTGCGTGCGCGATACTGGGATTGAACCAGTGACCTCTTCCGTGTCAGGGAAGCGCTCTCCCGCTGAGCTAATCGCGCGGGGATCCTCGCGGATCAAGGTCCTTGCGGACCAGTGGACGATACTGGGATTGAACCAGTGACCTCTTCCGTGTCAGGGAAGCGCTCTCCCGCTGAGCTAATCGTCCTTGGAGGTGGAGACGGGATTTGAACCCGTGTAGACGGCTTTGCAGGCCGTTGCCTCGCCTCTCGGCCACTCCACCAGGAGTGTAGGGGATCTTGTGGAACCCCTGTTCCTGCGAGCGGACGACGAGGCTCGAACTCGCGACCTCAACCTTGGCAAGGTTGCGCTCTACCAACTGAGCTACGTCCGCCTGTCGTTTCGGTCGGCTTGCGCGTCCCGGCGACGTGATGAACTCTAGCGGATTCCGGAGCCAGTACAAAAACGCGTTTGCGCAGCGTGCTGCGCTGCCCCCGCTCGCTTGCCTGGTCAGGGTGGGCGGAAGGACACGTTCGGGTCACCTCGCGGTCACCCCGCCTAGACTCGGCCATGTGTCCGATCTTCCGCCCCTGGCCCGGTTCGGCGACCGGATCGCCACCGGTCTCCTCGACGTCACGACCGACCCCGCCGCACTCGGGTCCAGCGGGTTCTGGGCCGTCTGCGCGGACTTCGAGGGCCGCCTGACCTGCGCCCGTTTCGCGGACGTCCGCGAAACGCCGGTGCCCGCGCCCCGGCCGGGACAGTGGCGCGGACCGGCGGTCGGCGACTGGGCGTCCTCGCTGGATCACGACGCGTACACGAGCGCCGTACGACGCGTCCGCGCGCACATCGCGGCCGGCGAGGTCTACCAGGCCAACCTCTGCCGCGTCCTGTCCGCGCCCGTCCCGCCCGACGCCGACGTGGACGCCCTCACCGCGCTGCTGGCCCGCGGCAACCCGGCGCCGTACGCGGGAACCCTCCGGCTTCCCGGGCACGGGGTGGAGGTGGCCACCGCCTCTCCCGAACTGTTCCTGCGCCGCGCGGGACGGACGGTGGAGTCGGGACCGATCAAGGGCACCGGCCGCACCGAGGCGGACCTGCTGGAGAAGGACCACGCCGAGAACGTGATGATCGTGGACCTGGTCCGCAACGACCTCGGGCGGGTCTGCGCGCCGGGCACCGTGACCGTGCCCGACCTGTGCGCGGTGGAGAAGCACCCGGGGCTGGTGCACCTCGTGTCGACCGTACGGGGCGAACTGCGGGCCGGTGCCGGCTGGCCCGAGCTGCTCACCGCCACCTTCCCGCCCGGCTCGGTCACCGGCGCGCCCAAGGCGAGCGCCCTCAGGATCATCGAGGCGCTGGAGACCGCGCCCCGCGGCCCGTACTGCGGGGGCGTCGGCTGGGTCGACGCCGACCGGGGCACCGGCGAGCTGGCCGTCGGCATCCGCACCTTCTGGATCGACCGGGCCGAGGGTCTGCTGAAGTTCGGCACCGGAGCCGGGATCACCTGGGGCTCGGACCCGGAGCGGGAGTGGCGGGAGACCGAGCTGAAGGCGTCCCGGCTGCTCGCGATAGCGTCGGGGAGGTACGAAGCGATCGGGGAGGGGCCGGGAACATGAAGATCTGGCTGGACGGCGGGCTGCGGGACGCGGAGTCCGCCCGGGTCTCCGCCTTCGACCACGGACTGACCGTGGGCGACGGCGTCTTCGAGACCGTGAAGGCGGTGGACGGGCGCCCCTTCGCACTGACCCGGCACCTCGACCGGCTGGCCCGCTCGGCGAGGGGCCTGGGCCTGCCGGAGCCCGACCTCGACGAGGTGCGCCGCGCCTGCGCCGCCGTACTGGAGGCCAACCCCATGCCGCTCGGCCGGCTGCGGATCACCTGCACCGGCGGGCACGGCCCGCTCGGCTCCGACCGCGGCGAGCACGGCCCCACTCTGCTGGTCGCCCTCGGCGCCACCGCCCGCCGCCCCGACTCCACGGCCGTGATCACCGTCCCCTGGACCCGCAACGAGCGCGGCGCGCTCACCGGCCTGAAGACCACCTCGTACGCCGAGAACGTCGTCGCCCTCGCCCGCGCCCGCGAACGGGGCGCCTCCGAGGCGCTGTTCGCCAACACGGTGGGGCGGCTGTGCGAGGGCACCGGGTCGAACGTCTTCGTCGTCCTCGACGGCGAGATCCACACCCCGCCGGTCGCCTCCGGCTGTCTCGCGGGCATCACCCGCGCCCTGGCCGTCGAGTGGACCGGCGCCGTGGAGTCGGACCTTCCGCTGGACGTCCTGGACCGCGCCGACGAGATCTTCCTGACCTCCACGCTGCGCGACGTCCAGGCCGTGCACCGGGTCGACGGCCGGGAACTGCCGGGCGCCCCGGGGCCGGTGACGGCCAAGGCGATGCGGATCTTCGCGGAACGGTCCGGCGCCGACCTCGACCCCTGACCGGCACGGACCGACCGTCAAAACCGGCTGCTCCCGGGCGGTCGCGCGGGGTAGAACACCCCTGATGACCACCACCCTGCGGCCGACCGAGCCGCTTCAGCGCGCCGCCGACGGAACGCGTTCACGCCACTACCAGGTGTGCGTGAACAGCCGCCCCGTCGGCGCGGTCCACCTCGGCACCTCTCCCGCCTTCGGCGACGCGGTCGCCGTCATCCACGACCTGCGCGTCGACGAGGCCGACCGCCGGCGCGGCCGGGCCACGGTGGCCGCGCTCGCGGCGGAGGAGGTGGCGCGCGGCTGGGGCTGCGGGCAGCTCACCGTCACCGTCCCCGCGGACGCCGGGGCGGCCCTGCGGCTCGTCGAGTCGCTCGGCTACCTGCCGCGCAACCGCGGCATGGAGAAGCGGCTCGGGGACACCCCGCCCGCCCTGCCGGCGGGCAGCCGTCCGCGGCCGATGACCCGGGCGGAGTTCGACGCCTGGTGGGCGCACGAGTCCGAGCAGTACGCGCGCACCTGGATCGAGCGGGGCATACCCGAGGACGTGGCGTACGCCAGGTCCCGGCACGACCACGAGACGCTGCTGCCGCGGGGGCCCGAGACCGAGGACATGCTCTTCAGCGTGCTGGAACACGAGGGCGAGCCGGTCGGCACGCTGTGGCTGGCGCTGCGCCCCGAGTCCGGGTACGTCTACGACGTCGAGGCCGACGCCGCCCACCGGGGCCGGGGGCACGGCCGGTCGCTGCTGCTCCTCGCGGAGACGCAGACGATCGCCGCCGGACGCCGGCTGCTCGGCCTCAACGTGTTCGCCGGCAACACCCCGGCCGAACGGCTGTACGAGTCGCTCGGCTACGAGACGACCCGGTACACCTTCTACAAGCCGCTGCTGTAGGCGCGGGGCGAGGGGCGAGGGGACCGGCGTCAGCCCCGGTCCCCGCCCAGCAGCCGGTCCGCGATCTCCTCGATACGGGCGCGGAGCCCCTCCTGGCTCTTGCCGCCGTCGAGCCGCTCGCCGCCGATGACGTACGTCGGGGTCCCGGTCACGCCGATCGCCTTGCCCTCGGCCTGGTCGGCGTCGACGACCAGGATGTGCCGGCCGTCGATCAGGGCGGTGTCGAACTCCTCGGCGTCCAGGCCGAGTTCCCGGGCCACGTCGACCAGGAGGTCCTCCCCCCGGCGGTCCAGCTCCGCCAGCCGGCCGAGCACCGCTTCGACGTACGCCCAGCCCTGCCCCTGCACGGCGGCCTCCTCGGCGGCCTGCGCGGCGGCGAAGGCGTGCTTGTGCTTCTCCAGCGGGAAGTGCCGCAGCCGCAGCTCCAGGCGGTCCCCGTAGCGGGCGCGCAGGGCGTGCAGATCGTCCAGGGAGGTCCGGCAGTCCGGGCACTGGAGCTCGCACCAGACGTCGAGGACGGGAGTGGCGGGGCCGGTGGGGGAGGAGTCGCTCATGCGACCAGTGTCCCAGCCCCTGCTCCCGACCTCCTCGTCCCGTCCGCACCGGCGAGTACCGGGCCCTGGGACCTGAGGAGGAGGCGCCCCCGAGGCGACCCGGAGATGTCCCTGATGTCGGGCCGGGGCATGGCCGCACCGGGTGGGGACGGTGCAGGATGGAAGGGACGAACGTGGCTGCCCGACGGCGCCCCAGCCCTGGAGGACCGGATGATTGCCGAGACCGTCTGTTCCGCCGTGTCCGCGGCCGGCCTGGGCATCGCGGCGATCACCGCGTACCGCAGGCGCTTCCTGGCGGCGGTGCGCATCGCCGCCTACTCGCTGATACCCGTCGGCCTGGTGATGACCGGCGTCGTCGAGTGGCTCGCCGACACCGCCTTCAGCCCGATGGCCTGGGCGGGCTTCGCCGTGCTGGGCGTGGCGTGGCTGCTGTTCATGGTCACGCGCGCCGTGGAGCGGCGCCGCGGCGGCACCCGCTCCACCCGCAAGGAGCGCAAGGAGGCCGCGCGGGCGGCCGCCCGGCAGGACGCCGTGGCCCCGGGAGCCTCGGCGCCCTCACTGGGCGCCGGGTCCGCCCCGCGTCCGGCGCCGGCCCGCCCCGCGGGCAAGCCCCGCTCGGAGGACGACTTCAGCGACATCGAGGCCATCCTGAAGAAGCACGGCATCTGAGGCCGCCCGTCCGCCGTCGGGGTTCACCGCCTCGCTCGCCGCTCGCCGCTCGTTCCACCGAAACGGCCCCGTTTCACTGAAACGACACAGTGAGCTGGTGAAACGTCCGGAAATGATCACAACTCGAAGCGAAGATCATGTATTCCGGCGAACACAGGTGCCTTGCTGGCGTGTTGATCGCGTCGGGCTCCGAACTGCGCCATCATCGCCGCGAGATGCTGGACACGACACAGCTGGACACCACAGAGAGCGATACCGCCTCCCGGCCTCAAGAGCCACGCGGATGCCTCTTCGCCCTTTCCCAGCCACCGCTGATGATCTTCCTTGCGGTGATCGGGTTCCTGCTGCTCATGGCTTCGCTGCACGACCTGCTGTTGCTGTGAGCCGTACCCGCGTTCCCCGGCGCCACCCGCCGGGGGGCGCGTCGGGACCGTGTCCGGGGGAGGCATTCGGGCCGCCTGGGCGGCCCCCGGGCCCGCTCAGCCCGCCGCTTCCTTGCGCCGCGCCCGGTAGGCCGCCACGTGCAGCCGGTTGCCGCAGGTCCGGCTGTCGCAGTACCGCCGTGAGCGGTTGCGCGACAGGTCGACGAAGGCACGCCGGCAGTCGGGCGCCTCGCAGCGCCGCAGCCGCTCCCGCTCCCCGGCGACCACGAAGAAGGCCAGGGCCATCCCGCAGTCGGCCGCCAGGTGATCGGCGACAGAGGCACCGGGAGCGAAGTAGTGGACGTGCCAGTCGTAGCCGTCGTGGTCGGTGAGCCGGGGGGTGGTGCCCGCGGCGGCGACCAGTTCGTTGATCAGGCCGGCGGTGGCGCGGGTGTCGGTGGCCGCGAAGACGGAGGCGAACCGGCCGCGCACCTTGCGCACCGCCGAGAGATCGAACTCCGAGAGCACGCCGACATCACTGACCTCGTGGTTCCGTACGAAATCGGTGAGGGCGGCGACATCCGGCAGCCCGTCCGGCGACGACTCGTCCTCCGGTGCGGTGTTCACCAGATCCACCACGGTGTCGAGCGCGCACCGGGTGTCGTGGGTGATCAGCACGTTTCGCTCCCTGGCCTGGGGACGGGCGGGCGCCCGCGGATGCTGGCCGATGGTAGTGGCATCCGCGGCCGGCCGTACGGCCCCGATGCCGTCCGTCGTGCCCGCTCCGTGCCCGCCCGCTCCGCGGCCGCCCGTTCCGTGCACGTCTGTGCCGTGCCCGCCGTCCTGGTGCCCGTACAACGGTGGGGGATCGGCCGTGGTTCCCGCCCGTAAACGCACACCGGCGCCGCCCCGCGGTGGTCCGCGGCGGCGACGCCGGTGTGTGCCGTATGCGGCTGTCCCGGCCCGGTCCGTCACCCCGAGTCGACGGCGCCGGGCGGTTCGGGGGTCTCGCCCTAGCTTTCCGCCAGGATGTGCGAGAGTTCCTGATCGAGGTCGAAGTGCCGGTGTTCCGTGCCGGGCGGCACGGCGGCGTCTGTGCGCTTCAGGAAGGACTCCAGAGCCCGCGCCGGGGCTTCGAGCAGGGCCTCGCCCTCCGGAGAGCTCAGGGCGATGCACACGACGCCCTGACCGTGACTGCGCGACGGCCAGACACGGACGTCGCCGGTGCCGGTGGGGCGGTGCAGCCCCTCGGCGAGGAGATCACGGGCGAACACCCACTCGACGGTCTCCTCGGCTCCGGTGTGGAAGGTGGCGTGCACGGCGTAGGGATCGGCCGTGTCGTACCGCAGGCCTGCGGGGACAGGCAGGGAGGACTCGCTCGACACAACGAGGCGCAGGTGCAGCTCGCAGCTGACCGTGGTGTTCATAAGCGCCAGGGCCTTTCGCTCAGTGTGCGCTCGGGGATTCGCACGTCGGCGAAATCGACATGCCACCTACGGTGCCGTTGTAAACCCCTCTGAGTGTTTTGCGTGCCTTTACGTACCCCTTCCGGCCGAGGAATCGCGGGCGAGCTGCGTCCATTCCGGTGACTCGTTTCGCTCCGGTAGGGTTTGGCCGTATGAACACGGGGCGTAGTGAGCCGGTCGAGGTGGCCGTGATGGCGGACGGGACGAAGGCGGACAAGGCGGCGGACGAGCGGGGCCTCGGGTCGCGGGCGCCCGAATTCGTCAAGGCACGCCGCGTGCTGCACATGAGCTGGCAGGTCGGGGTCTTCGTCGTCGGTCTCGCGGTCGTGGTGGCCGGCATCGTCATGCTGCCGCTGCCCGGACCCGGCTGGGTGGTGATCTTCGGCGGCATGGCGATCTGGGCCACCGAGTTCGTCTGGGCCCAGCTGGTGCTGCGCTGGACCAAGCGGAAAGTGACCGAGGCGACGCAGCGGGCCCTCGACCCCAAGGTGCGGCGGCGCAACATCATTCTCACGGTGATCGGCCTGCTGGTCATCGGCGCGATCGCCGGCTTCTACCTGTGGAAGTTCGGCCTGGTGATGCCGTGGAAGATCGAGGACCAGTGAGCTGAGTCGGGCGGGGCCCCGGGGGCGCCCCGGGGTCTCCGCGCGAGCGAGTGGCTGGTCACGGTCACGGGCACCCCCTGACATGCGGTAATGTTCTTCCCGCACCCGGGCGATTAGCTCAGTGGGAGAGCGCTTCGTTCACACCGAAGAGGTCACTGGTTCGAACCCAGTATCGCCCACCGGGATCATCAGGCGGCCCGGCTCACGATCGTGAGCCGGGCCGCCTTGTCGTTGTGGCGGCCACGCAACGGCTTGGCCGGCCTTCATCCAACCGTGACCTTGCCGCGCGGCCGGCCGGTCCGGTCCGGCGCCGTTCGGTCCGTCGACCGCACGACGCGGACCTGGGTTTTCTCGGCCGACGCGCGCCGTCGCGGCGGCGGCCGGGGTGTCGCGGCCCGGCCGCCGCCGCACATCAATTCCTGTCCGAATCATTGACGCGCCCCTGGGGCCTCCGTACCTTGTGCCAGCAAGCGCTTACTTGAAACGATTCATGGGGCGAACGCAACGTCGCGGGGAGGCTCATATGCAGCAGGGCGGGAATGTCGAGGGGCGGGTCGGAAGGCGAACGGTCCTCAAGGCGACGGGGGCCTCGCTGGCCGTCGCGGGGCTGGCCGCGACGGCCACCGCGTGCGGGGGCGGCAGCGGCTCGGGCGATGGCACGGTGACGATCCGTTATGCCTGGTGGGGCGGCGAGCCGCGGGCCATCGCCATCAAGAAGACGATCGCCCTCTTCGAGAAGAAGTACCCGAAGATCAAGATCAAGCCGGAATTCACGGACTACGAGGCGTTCTGGGAGAAGTTCCAGACGCAGGCCTCCGGCGGAAATCCGCCGGACGTTTTCCAGAATTCCGTCACCTTCCTGCGCAAGTACGACAAGCGCGGTGTCCTGATGGACCTCAAGACACAGGCCGACGCGGGAAATCTCAGCCTGGAGAACTTCCGCAACAATGTCCTGACCGTCGGTCAGGTCGACGACAAGCAGGTCGGCATACCCGTCGGCGCCAACACCATGGCCCTCGTCATCGACCTCAAGGCCTTCAAGAAGGCGGGCCTGGAGCCGAAGCTGGGCTGGACCTGGGACGAGTACTTCGACGCGCTCCAGACGATCCAGGACAAGCTGAAGATCGCCGGAGACACCGGCTACTTCAGCATCATGTACCTCTACGACCTGTATCTGCGCCAGAACGGCAAGGCCTTCTACACCGACACCGGCCTCGGCTTCACCGAGGACGACCTGACGCAGTGGTGGGAGGACGGCTACAAGCGCGTACGGTCCGGGCTCGTCGCCGACCCGAAGAAGATCGAGCAGGTCAAGCCCAAGTCGGGCCTGTCGGCGGGGCTCGCCGCGGGCGAGTTCACCTGGGACAACTTCTCCATCCGCTACGAGGGCGAGGGCGAGTCGGACTACGGGCTCGCGCCGATCCCGACCACGAACGGCAAGGACACCGGCCAGTACCTCGGTTCGCTGATGCTCAGCGCCTTCAGCGGCACCGAGCACCCCGAGGAAGTCGCCCAGTTCATCGACTTCATGGTCCACGACCCCGAGGTCGGCAAGATCATGGGCTACGACCGCGGCATCCTCGCCACCAGCGAGCAGTACGAGGCGTTCACCCCCACCGACGACAACAACAAGGGCGTCAAGGCGTACGAGGAGGAGGTCGCCGCCGCCGGGCTGCTCGGGAAGATCACCCCGCACCCGTCCGGCTCCGACGTCATCGAGGCGGCGTTCCTGCGCATCGGCGGTGAGGTCGCCCAGGGCAAGGCCAAGCCGGCCGACGCCGCCAAGACGCTGTTCAACGAGGCCAAGGCCGCTTTCGCGGGCTGAGGGGACGTACGACCATGACGCTCGTCAAGGAAGCGCCCGCACCCCCGGCCGGGAAGCGGTCCGCCGCTCCCGCGGCCGGGCGGCGCGGGCGGCGCCGCGAGAACCTCGCCGGCTACCTCTTCATGTCGCCGTGGCTCGCCGGGTTCGTGCTGCTCACGGCGGGGCCGATGATCGCGTCGCTGTACTACGCGTTCACCAGCTACAACCTGTTCACGCCGCCGCAGTGGGTGGGGCTGGACAACTTCACCACGATGTTCCAGGACCCGCGCTGGCAGAAGTCGGTCGAGGTCACCCTGAAGTACGTCGTCGTGGCCACCCCGCTGAAGCTGCTGCTGGCGCTCGGCGTCGCGATGCTGCTCGCGCAGCAGCGGCGCGGACAGGGGCTGTACCGGGCCGCGTTCTACATGCCCTCGCTCATCGGCGCCAGTGTCTCGGTGGGCTTCGTGTGGCGGGCGCTGTTCTCGGACGACGCGATCGTGGACCGCGGCCAGAAGATCTTCGGTCTGGACGTCGGGGGCTGGATCGGCAACCCCGACTACGTCCTCTACGCCCTGGTGGCGCTGAGCATCTGGCAGTTCGGCGCGCCGATGGTCATCTTCCTGGCCGGCCTCAAGCAGGTCCCACGGGAGCTGTACGAGGCGGCCGAGGTGGACGGGGCCGGGCCGCTGCGGCGGTTCTGGAACATCACGCTGCCGATGATCTCCCCGGTGCTGTTCTTCAACGTACTGCTGGAGTCCATCCACGCGTTCCAGGTGTTCGGTTCCGCCTACGTCGTCTCCGACACCCGGTGCGGACCGGCCGACGCCACCCTCGTCTACACCTGCTACCTCTACCAGAAGGGCTTCAAGGAGGCCCAGATGGGCTTCGCCTCCGCGATGGCCTGGACCCTGGTGGTCGCGGTGGCGCTGGTGACGGCGGTGCTGTTCTGGTCGCAGAAGAAGTGGGTGCACTACGAGGAGGCCGCCAAGTGACCACCGCCACCACCCCCGCCGCGCGCACCGCGGGCGACCGGCGGCGCACCGGATCGATCGCCTGGCACGTGGGCGCGCTCGTCGTCCTCGCGGTCGTCCTGTACCCCGTGATCTGGGTCGTCGGCGCGGCGTTCAAGCCGAGCAAGGACATCATCGCCAGCCTCGACCTGCTGCCCACCGAGCCGGTCTGGGCCAACTTCTCCGGGCTCGCCGACGGCATCTCCGGCATCTCCATCAGCAGCTTCTTCGTCAACTCGCTGACGTACGCGGTGCTCGCCGTGGTCGGTGTGGTGCTGTCCAGCTCGCTGACGGCCTACGCCTTCACCAAGATTCGGTTCGCCGGGCGGAACCTGCTGTTCACGCTGATGATCGGCACGCTGCTGCTGCCGTACCACGTGCTGCTCATCCCGCAGTACGTGATGTTCCGCAAGCTTGAACTCGTCGACACCCTGGTGCCGCTGGTGGCCGGCAAGTTCCTGGCCGTGGAGGCGTTCTTCGTCTTCCTGATGGTGCAGTTCATGCGCGGGCTGCCGCGCGAGCTGGACGAGGCCGCCAAGCTCGACGGCTGCGGGCACCTGAGGACCTACTGGTCCGTCGTGCTGCCGCTGTGCCGCCCCGCCCTCATCACCAGCGCCATCTTCACCTTCATCAACGCCTGGAACGACTTCATGGGGCCGTTGATCTACCTCAACACCCCGTCCAAGTACACCGTCTCGCTCGGCCTGATGATGTTCCGCGACCAGGAGGGCATCTCCAACTACGGCAGCATGATCGCGATGTCGCTGGTCGCGCTGGTCCCGGTCGTCGCGTTCTTCATGGCCTTCCAGCGCTATCTCATCGACGGCATGGCGACCTCCGGACTGAAGTGAGGCGGCCGGTATGGCTGGGACACGTGTGAAGGCGCGCAAGGAGCCGGTGTTCGGCGGCGAACGCTTCGCCGTCTTCGCCGAGTGCATGCTCACCGGGGTGTGGATCGCCGTGGCCTGTCTCGGCGTCGTCACCTACCCCGCGGCCTTCGCCGCGGGCGCCCGGCACCTGCGCCGCCGGACCGCCCACGAGGGCGGCGGCCGACGCGAGTTCACCGCCGACTTCCGGGCGGCCGTGCGCCGCGGGTGGGCCGTCGGGCTCGCCGGGTGGGCGGCGGCGGGCGCGGTCTGGGTGGACGTCCAGGCCGCGCGGGCCGGGCTGCCCGGCGGTCCGTTCGCCGGGGCGGTCGGTCTGCTCGCGCTGGTCGCCCTGGTGGTGGCGGTGCTGCGCGCGGCGGCGGTGTGGACGCCCGGCGCGTCCTGGCGCGCGCTGCTCGCCGCCGCGGGGCGCCGGACCCTGCGCGACCCCGCCGGCTCCCTGCTGATCGTCTGCGGACTGGCGGTCGTCGCCGGTTCCACGCTGGTCGTCGCGCCGCTGGCAATCCCGGTCCTCGGGGCCGTCGCGGCGGCGGCCGTCGCCGTGGAGCGGCGGTACGGCCGCGACTGAACCCCCCCTGGGGAGCGGCGCCCCGCGCGCCGCGCCTCCATCTGTCATGCCCTTGACATACCTGTGCACCCGCAAGGAAGGAAAG
Source organism: Streptomyces sp. NPDC090994 (assembly GCF_044768905.1). Taxonomy (NCBI): domain Bacteria; kingdom Bacillati; phylum Actinomycetota; class Actinomycetes; order Kitasatosporales; family Streptomycetaceae; genus Streptomyces; species Streptomyces sp. NPDC090994. The sequence continues at coordinate 163,181 of NZ_JBIVWS010000009.1, read as the reverse complement.
GCTGATCCCTGATGGCTTCCATCCCCCGCAGATCCCTCCTCAAGGCCGCCGCCGTCGCCGGAGCCGCCGCCCAGTTCAGCTGGGCCCTGGGCACCCGCGAGGCCCAGGCCGCGCCCGCCGCCGACACCGCCGACGACGCCCCCGTCACCCTCGACTGGCTGGAGGACGGCGGCCTGGGCGCCGCCCCCGGCTCCACCGTCGGCGTCCCCTGGCCCAAGGGCACCCACCAGCCGGACCAGACCTTCGCCGTCACCGACGCCGACGGCAAGGCCGTACCCACCCAGTCCTGGCCCTTGGCGTACTGGCCGGACGGCTCCCTGAAGTGGACGGCGCACGCGGTCGGTTCGGGCTCCGGCAAGCTCACCCTCACCACCGGCACCCCGGCCGCCCCCGAGAAGAAGGTCACTGTCACCCGGCGCGGCGGAGGGATCGACATATCGACCGGCGTCATCACCGCGCGGATCGGCACCGACGGCGCCACCCTCGTCAAGTCCGTCACCCGCGGCTCCACCGAGATAGCCAAGAACGGCCGCCTCGTCCTGCTGCGCCAGCCCGAGATCGAGGACGGCGACCAGGGCACGGTCAAGTACGAGCGCTTCGACGGCGCGATCTCGGACGTGGAGGTCGAGCAGGAGGGCCCGGTCCGCGCCGTCGTCCGGATCGACGGCAAGCACCGCAAGGGCGGCCGCAGCTGGCTCCCCTTCTCCCTCCGCCTCTACTTCTACGCGGGCGCCGACTCCTTCCGCATGGTGCACACCATCACCTTCGACGGCACCCAGGAGCCCGGAAAGGCGTCCGGCGACTTCATCCGGGGCCTCGGAGTCCGCTTCACCGTGCCGATGCGCGACGCCGCCTACGACCGCCACATCCGCATCGGCGGCGAGGGCACCGGCCTGCTGCGCGAGGCCGTCAAGGGCATCACCGGACTGCGCCGCGACCCGGGGGCCGCCGTCCAGGCCGCGCAGTACGCGGGGGAGAAGCTGCCCGACCCGGCCACCTGGGACCAGCGGGTCACCACCCGCCTCCAGTACATCCCCGAGTGGGGCGACTACACCCTCTCCCAGCTGTCCGCCGACGGCTTCACCCTGCGCAAGCGCACCAAGAAGGGCCACGGCTGGATCGGCGCCGGCGGCGGACGACGCGCCTCCGGATTCGGCTACGTCGGCGGGGTGAGCGGCGGGCTCTCCTTCGGCCTGCGCGACTTCTGGGAGAAGTACCCCGCCCAGCTCGACATCCGCGACGCCCAGACCGACGAGGCCGAGGTCACCCTCTGGCTCTGGTCACCCGAGGCCCAGCCCATGGACCTGCGCTTCTACCACGACGGCATGGGCCAGGACACCTACGCCGAGCAGCTCGAAGGCCTCAACATCACCTACGAGGACTACGAGCCCGAGTTCGGCACCCCCTACGGCATCGCCCGCACCTCGGAACTCCTCTTCTGGGCCAACGCCGCCACCCCCACCCCCGAGACGCTCGCCGAGCAGGTCGAGGCCGTCCGCGTGCTGCCGCAGCTCGCCGCCCCGCCGGCCCAGCTCATCAAGGCGGGCGTCTTCGGCAAGGGCCTGTACGCCGAGCCCGACCGCTCGACCCCGGCCAAGGCCAAGATCGAGGACCACCTCGACTTCCTCTTCACCTACTACAAGGACCAGGTGGAGCAGCGCCGCTGGTACGGCTTCTGGGACTACGGCGACATCATGCACACGTACGACACCGTCCGGCACCAGTGGCGGTACGACGTCGGCGGCTACGCCTGGGACAACTCCGAACTCTCACCCGACCTGTGGCTCTGGTACGCGTACCTCCGAAGCGGCCGGGCCGACATCTTCCGCTTCGCCGAGGCGATGACCCGGCACACCGGCGAGGTCGACGTCTACCACCTGGGCAAGTGGGCGGGCCTCGGCACCCGGCACGGCGTCCAGCACTACGCCGACAGCGCCAAGCAGCAGCGCATCGCCAACACCACCTACCGCCGCTTCTACTACTTCCTCACCGCCGACGAACGCGTCGGCGACCTCATGCACGCCAACGTCGACTCCGACGAGACGTTCCTCGTCCTCGACCCCAACCGCAAGGTCCGCACCGACCCCTACACCCCCGACCGGCACGCCCTGTCGATCGGCTTCGGCACCGACTGGAGCGGCCTGGTGTCGGCCTGGCTGACCGAGTGGGAACGCAAGGGCCCCAAGTGGGAGAAGGCCAAGGCCCGGGTGCTGTCCACCATGAAGGGCATCGCCGCCCAGCCCAACGGCTTCGTCCAGGGCAGCGGCCTGTACGACCTCGACACCGGCGAGTTCGCCGTGGCCGAGCAGCCGGTGGTCGGCGTCTCGCACCTGTCCGCCGTCTTCGGCCTCAACGAACTGTGCGCGGAACTCATCGACCTGGTCGACATACCGGAGTTCAACGAGGCGTACTACGACTACTGCCGCTACTTCAACGCCTCCAAGACCGAACAGGCCGCCCGCTACGGCTCCCACTTCGGCTCCCTGATCCTCTTCCAGGGCCACTCCCGCCTCGACGCCTACGCCGCCGTACAGACCGGGGACGAAAAGCTCGCCACGCGCGCGTGGGAGAAGTTCTACAACTCCGACGGCTACAAGGAATCGTCCCCCTGGACGACGGAGAAGATCAGCGGCCCGACGGCACTGGTGCCCGGCAGCGAGGCGGCCTGGGTCGCCACCAACGACACCGCCCTCTACGGCCTCGCCGCCATCGAGAACCTCGCCCTGCTGGGCGACCGGATGCCGTAACCCGCTGCCGCGCGGGCAGGCTGCGGACGTGGACTGGAACCATTACCGCTTCCGCAGCCTGTGGGCGCTGCCCGCGTCCGCCCCGGCCGTCTACCGCGCCCTGGAGCGGATCGAGGACTACCCCCGCTGGTGGCCGCAGGTCCGCGAGGTCACCCGCCTCGACGCCGACAGCGGCACCCTCCGCGTCCGCTCGCTCCTCCCGTACGACCTCACCCAGGTCCTGCGGGAGGGGCGGCGCGACCCGGAGGCCGGCGTGCTGGAGGTCTCACTCTCCGGCGACATCGAGGGCTGGGCGCGCTGGACGGTCACCCCTGACGGGACCGGCACCCTCGTCCGCTACGACCAGGAGGTCGACGTCCGCAAGCCGCTGCTGCGCCGGCTCGCCGTCCCCGGGCGGGCCTTCTTCCGCGCCAACCACACGCTGATGATGCGGGCCGGGCGGCGCGGCCTGGCCGCCCACCTGGCAGCGGTTTGAAGGAAGCGTGCCGGGACCTGTATTGTTCAGTGCGTTCCCGGGCGATTAGCTCAGTGGGAGAGCGCTTCGTTCACACCGAAGAGGTCACTGGTTCGAACCCAGTATCGCCCACCGGGAAGACCGGCCCGCCACACGGCGGGCCGGTTTTTTGCTGCCCGTACCCGTACCCGTGCCCTCAGGCCGCCGCCGGCAGGTCCGGGCGCAGCGGCCACGCCGGGTCCACCTCCTCCTCCGTGCCACTGGCCGCGAACCACGCCTGCAGCCCCCGGGCCTGTGCCGCGTGCCACACCGCCTGCAAGGTGTGCAGCTCGGCGGGGGAGAGGCGCTCCAGCCGCCCCGCGAACCGGCGCCCCACCGCCCGTACCACCTCCAGCGCCGCCTGCGCGTCGGCCGCCGCGTCGTGCGCCCCCTCCAGCGGGACGCCGTAGTGCGCGCACAGGTCGGTCAGGGTCCGGCGGCCCTTGCGGTAGCGGTCCAGGTGTTTGTCGAGCACCCGCGGATCGAGGACGTGCAGCGGCGTCCGCTCCAGCCAGCGCCCCAGCGAGGAGGCGCGATGGCGCCGCAACTCCCGGTCGAGCAGCGTCAGGTCGAACGGCGCGTTCATCACCACGAGCGGCCGCCCCGTCCGGGCCTGCTCCGCCAGCGCCTCCGCCACCTCGTACATCACCGGCGCCGGCCAGCGGCCGTTGCGCCGCAGATGCTCCTCCGTCAGCCCGTGCACCGCGGTCGCCGCCTCGGGCACCGCGACGCCCGGGTTGACCAGCCAGCGGCTGACCCGCGGCCGGAGGCCCGGGGCGTCCTGGACGACGACGGCGGCCGACACGATCCGGTCGGTCTCGACGTCGACACCCGTGGTCTCCGTGTCGAACGCGGCCAGGGGTCCTTCGTACCAGCACGTCATACCACCACAACCCCTCGATCACCGTCGGCAGTTGACATTCCGTCCGCTGCCCGCTCGGGTGATACCCGGGCTGTTTGCGCCGTACGCCGGAAGGAGACAACAGGAGTGTGGGTCCTCGCAGTTCAGCGACCCGCGGCGCGAACACATCAGTTCTGGAAGGCTGCCCGCCCATGGCCGTAGCGCAGCCCGAACGGGGCGGGCTGCTGCCCGAGCGCACGGCGCCCGTCCGCGGGTCCCTCGCCGTCACCGCCTGCATGGAGACACTCCAGGTCGGCTATCTGCACGCGGTCGCCGCGGCGGCCGGCTGCTCACTGTCCCAGCCGTTCCCCGACAACGGCATCGACTGGCACGTCAGCCACAGCGCGCCCGGGCACACCGTCGACGACGAGGTCGCCATCAAGGTGCAGCTCAAGGCGACGTACCAGATCCCGCCGGACCCGCCGGGCCGCTCCTTCTCCTTCACGCTCGACAACGCGCACCTGGCGAAGCTCGCCCGCACCCCGGTCTCGGTCCACAAGATCCTGGTCGTGATGATCGTCCCCCGCTCCCGGGACCAGTGGCTGCGGGCCGGGCACGACCGCCTCGATCTCAGGCACTGCTGCTACTGGATCAACCTGGCCGGGCATCCCGTCACCGGCCGGCACCGCACCACCGTGCGAGTGCCGACCGCGCGCGTCTTCGACGACCGGGCGCTGTGCGAGATCATGACGCGGGTCGGGACGGGAGGGAAACCATGACGGACCGCCCCGCCGGCCGGCCGCCCCGGCCGGTACGCCCGCACCCCGCCGGTTCCTGGGACAGCCCGCCGCCCGCCCCGGCCGACGTCGACCCGGCCGTACTCGCCGCCCTGCTGCGCCGGCACGGCTGGCAGCGCCGCGGCGGCGCCCCCGGACGCTACGGCCGCTGGACCCCGCCAGGGCCGGCCGGCGCCGCCACCAGCCTGCTGGTGCCCGAGAGCCGGGCCTTCCCCGACAGCGACGACCTGCTGGCCGAGGCCCTGCTGGCCCTCGCCCGCGCGGGCACCCCGTCCGCCCGCGAGGTGCTGCTCGGCCTCGCCGTGCCCAGCGACGAGATCCACTGGTGGCGGCAGGCACCGGCCGGCCCCGGCGAGGCCACCGCGTGGACCGCGGCGGAACAGCTGCGCACCGCCGCCCGCCGCATGCTGCTCGCCGGGGCGCTCGCCACGCGCGCGCGGGCCGGCTACTACGGCGCCCGGCACCGCCGCGCCGCAGCCGGGGCCCTGGCCGACGTCCTGGTCGGCCCCGCCCCGGGCGGCCACCGCCTCACCGCGCACCTGCCCGTCGCCACCGGCCGCCCCCTCGCCCTCCGCCTCCACCAGGCCCTCCACGCGGCCCGCGAGGCCGTCGACTACCAGCGGGCCACCGGCGGCCTGGACGCCTTCGACACCGCTGTCGAGGCCGGCGTCAGCCATGAACTCACCGAGGCGCTGGTCGCCCTCGTCCAGGGCACCGAGGGCGCCCGGATCGCCGTCGACTGGGCCCCCGCCGCCGCAGCCCCCGAGGGCCGTGCCGCCCCCGCCGAGCCCGTCGAGTTCTCGCCCGGCGACCTGCCCGTCCTGCGCGAGGCCGGCGCCCGCTACCTGCGTGCCGAACCCTCCGTACCGGTGCGCCTGACCGGCACCGTCGTCCGGATGCGCAGGTCCGGACCGCGCGGCGCGGGCACCGTACGGCTGCGGGTGCTGTCCGGCGCCGACGTCCCGCACGTCCGGGTCGCCCTCGACGAGGACGCGTACCGCATCGCCGGCCACGCCCACCTCGTCGGACTGCCGGTGCGGGTGGACGGCCGGCTGGAGAGCCGGGGCGGTTTCCGACGGCTCAGCGGCGCGGGCGGGGTGGTGCCCGTGCAGGTGGACGACGCCGACCGGGACCGGATGCTCAAGGCGCTCCAGGAGGACCTCGACTTCTTCGAGGAGGCCTGCGCCGGGGAGTGAGCCGGGTATCTGTTTCGCGGTCGGCCGGGCCGGGTCGGTACGATCGCCCTCATGCGTGCGCTCCGGTATGGCGCCGCGACCCACTTCAGTCAGGAGAGACCGGTGTCAGACGTCCGTGTGATCATCCAACGCGATTCCGAGCGGGAAGAACGCGTGGTGACGACGGGCACCACCGCCGCCGACCTCTTCCCCGGCGAGCGCACGGTCGTCGCCGCCCGCGTGGACGGCGAGCTGAAGGACCTCGCGTACGAGCTGCGGGACGGCGAGACCGTCGAGGGCGTCGAGATCTCCTCCGAGGACGGCCTGAACATCCTGCGCCACTCCACCGCGCACGTCATGGCGCAGGCGGTGCAGGAGCTGTTCCCCGAGGCGAAGCTGGGCATCGGCCCGCCCATCCGGGACGGCTTCTACTACGACTTCGACGTCAAGGAGCCCTTCACCCCGGAGGACCTCAAGCGCGTCGAGAAGAAGATGCAGGAGATCCAGAAGCGGGGCCAGCGCTTCTCCCGCCGCGTCACCAGCGACGACGCCGCCCGCGAGGAGCTGGCCGACGAGCCGTACAAGCTGGAGCTGATCGGCCTCAAGGGCAACGCCGCGCAGGCCGCCGACGGCGCCGACGCGGAGGTGGGCGGCGGTGAGCTGACCATCTACGACAACCTCGACGCCAAGACCGGCGAGCTGTGCTGGAAGGACCTGTGCCGCGGCCCGCACCTGCCGACCACCCGGAACATCCCGGCGTTCAAGCTGATGCGCTCCGCCGCCGCCTACTGGCGCGGCAGCGAGAAGAACCCGCAGCTCCAGCGGATCTACGGCACCGCCTGGCCGTCCAAGGACGAACTCAAGGCCCACCTGGACTTCCTCGCCGAGGCCGAGAAGCGCGACCACCGCAAGCTCGGCGCCGAGCTGGACCTGTTCTCCTTCCCCGACGAGCTGGGCCCCGGCCTCGCGGTCTTCCACCCCAAGGGCGGTGTGATCCGCAAGGTCATGGAGGACTACTCGCGCCGCCGGCACGAGGTCTCCGGGTACGAGTTCGTGAACACTCCGCACATCTCGAAGGAGCACCTCTTCGAGATCTCCGGGCACCTGCCGCACTACGCGGACGGCATGTTCCCGCCCATCCAGTTCGACGAGCAGAACTACCGCCTCAAGGCGATGAACTGCCCGATGCACAACCTGATCTTCAAGTCGCGCGGCCGTTCCTACCGCGAACTGCCCCTGCGCCTCTTCGAGTTCGGGACCGTGTACCGGTACGAGAAGTCGGGCGTCGTGCACGGCCTGACCCGCTCGCGCGGCTTCACCCAGGACGACTCGCACATCTACTGCACCAAGGAGCAGATGCCCCAGGAGCTGGACACGCTCCTGACCTTCGTGCTCGACCTGCTGCGGGACTACGGCCTGACCGAGTTCGAGCTGGAGCTGTCCACCCGCGACGACTCCGACAAGTTCATCGGCTCGGACGAGGAGTGGGCGGAGGCGACCGAGGCGCTGCGCCAGGCCGCCGAGAAGCAGAACCTCCCGCTCGTTCCCGACCCGGGCGGCGCCGCGTACTACGGGCCGAAGATCTCCGTGCAGGTCAAGGACGCGATCGGCCGCTCCTGGCAGATGTCCACCCTCCAGGTCGACTTCAACCAGCCCAAGCGGTTCGGCCTGGAGTACACCGCCGCGGACGGCTCCCGCCAGCAGCCGGTCATGCTGCACCGCGCGCTGTTCGGCTCCATCGAGCGGTTCTTCGGCGTCCTGCTTGAGCACTACGCCGGCGCCTTCCCGGCCTGGCTGGCCCCCGTCCAGGCGCTGGGCATCCCGATCGGCGACGCGCACGTGCCCTACCTCCAGGAGTTCGCGGAGCAGGCGCGGGCGGCGGGGCTGCGGGTGGAGGTGGACGCGTCCTCCGACCGGATGCAGAAGAAGATCCGCAACGCCCAGAAGCAGAAGGTGCCGTTCATGGTCATCGCGGGCGACGAGGACATGGCGGCCGGCGCCGTCTCCTTCCGCTACCGCGACGGCTCCCAGGAGAACGGCATCCCCGTCGAGGACGCCATCGCGAAGATCGCCAAGGTCGTCGAGGAGCGCGCGCAGGTCTGACCGGCCGACCGCCGACCGGCTCACGGCGAGGCCCCCGGGCAACCGGGGGCCTTTCCCGTCGCCCCGGGCGGACGCCATATGCTGCACGCATGACGAGTGAGCCGGAGCAGCAGTTGGGAGTGGGGACGCAGGACGCGTTCCAGCGCCTGTGGACGCCCCACCGGATGGCCTACATCCAGGGCGAGAACAAGCCGAGCGGCCCGGGCGCCGACGACGGCTGTCCCTTCTGCTCGATCCCGGCCAAATCGGACGAGGACGGCCTCGTCGTCCGGCGCGGTGAGCTGGTCTACGCGGTGCTCAACCTCTACCCCTACACCGGCGGCCACCTCATGGCCGTGCCCTACCGGCACGTCGCCGACTACACCGAGCTGACCGGCGAGGAGACCGCCGAGCTGGCCGAGCTGACCAAGCAGGCGATGACGGCCCTGCGCACCGCCTCCGGCGCCCACGGCTTCAACATCGGCATGAACCAGGGCTCGGTGGCCGGCGCGGGCATCGCCGCCCACCTCCACCAGCACGTCGTGCCCCGCTGGGGCGGCGACACCAACTTCATGCCGGTGGTCGGCCACACCAAGGTGCTGCCGCAGCTCCTCGGGGACACCCGCAAGATGCTGGCGGAGGCGTGGCCCACGGCCTGACGGCTACGCGTTGTACGTGTCGGCCTTCCCCGGCGTCGGGTCCTGCACCGCGCCGCTGAGGAACGCCGACCGCGCGCCGAACTTCTCGGTGTTCACGCCGTTCTCCTCCAGCACCTTGATCGCCGCCCGGTGCACCACCCGCAGCACCGGCGTCGCCGCCCGCAGCGCGTCGTCGGCCATGAAGCGGTGCCGCCAGGGCTGGTCGGCCCAGGCGTGCCGCAGGCCGAACGGCTCGGGCAGCGAGATCGTGCCGCCCAGCCAGTTCAGCGCCGGCGTGTAGAAGGTCAACGGGGCGCGGACGGCCAGCCGTACCACTTCCTGGGTGTTGACCAGCGGGAGCATCACCTTGCGGGTCTCCCACGGCTTGAACGACTTGGTGACCGTCTTGGAGGGGGCCGAGGGCCCGCCCATGAACAGGCCGTTCACCGGGCCCAGGGCGTGGCCGGTGACCTCGATCCGCAGCGTCGAGTGCAGCACCGTCACCGTGATCATCATGGTGATGATCAGCTGCCCGTCCCACAGGGTCCACTGCACGCCCAGGTAGTGCCGGTCGCCGGCGCCGAACTGCTGGTTGTTGCAGATCTCCTGGATGGCGTGCGGCTTGACCTGGTACGCCTCGACGTCCGCGCCCTCCGGACGGGACACCGCCCCCGCGCCCTCCGCGATCGGCGTGACGATCCAGTGCCGGACCGACGGCTTGGTGAAGCCGTTGGTGTTCAGCGGGCCGCGCTCCAGCTGGCTGAGCTGGTCGTGGATGGACCGTATGACGTCCCAGCTGCGGAACGGGTGGATCTCCCGGGACGGGTCCGCCGGGACCAGCTCCTCGGCCAGCTGCCAGCTGCCCCAGCGGGTGCCCATGCCGAGGATGCCCTTGGGGCCGGCGTAGAAGACCGAGTTGGACTGCTGCTCGGCGCCCAGCCTGGCCAGCGACTGGCGCAGCTGCTCGGCGGCGGTCTCATTGGGGTTGCTGGGCACCGCCTCCGGAATCTTGGCGGCGACGCTGGCGCCCTTGACCAGGCTGCCCCAGCGCTCCCTGAGGTCCTTCGCCGTGTTCTCGCAGACCCGCTTGGCCCAGAACCAGCCGACCACCGGCATCACGGCCGCCAGCCGCCCGTACCAGCCCCAGAAACCGCCGAACGGCATCTTGAGGACGAAGAGCACGGCCAGCGCGCCCACCGCGACGAGCACGGCGGTGCCGAGGGCGCCGGCCTGCTTGTTCTCCGACTTGGCGACCGTGCTGCGGATCTGGAAGACGAGCAGCCAGACCAGCAGCCCGGGCAGGAAGAGCAGCCCGCACACCGCCATGACGGCGGTCAGCTTCCGGTCGCGCTCCTTGCGGATGCGGTTGGCCGCCAGACAGTGCTCGACGACGACCTGCGGCTCGGTGCCGAAGGACTGGATGAGGGGCTTGCGCCCGCTGCCCAGCATGCGGCCGACCACCGCTTGGGCGAACGCCTCGCCCAGGTTGGGCTTGAAGATCGTGGCCCAGGAACGGCCCGCGTTGACGGCCGTCTGGTGCCACTCGTTGTCGGCCTTCTTGATGTCCTCCACAGGGCTGTCCCGGTAGGCCGCCGACGCCAGCGCCAGCGTGGCCGTCTGGCTCGCGTCTCCCGCCCGGGGCACCTGAGGCCCGAAGAAGTCCGCGTAACCGCCGTCGGTCATTCCCGCCCCCAGATCGAAGCCGCTCTCGCTCAAGCGGCTTTCCCGACTTCCGTGCTCCGCACACCTGTTGATCAGGTCATCAGCGTATCTCCCGGCGCGGGTGCCCGTCGGCGGACGGTGCGAGCCGCCCGCCGACCTGGAGCGCGGCACGGGGCGCACGGACCGCCGGAGTGCGCCCGGCGCCGGTCAGCCGCCGCCGCGCGCCGCTTCCCCGACCCGCGCCGCGACCTGCGGCGGCATCGGCTCGTGCCGTGCGTAGCGGCGGTCGAAACGGGCCGTGCCGTGGGAGAGGGAGCGCAGGTCCACCGCGTACCGGCCGATCTCGATCTCCGGCACCTCGGCGCGGACCAGGGTGCGTCCGCCCGCCGTCTGCTCGGTGCCGAGCACCCGGCCGCGCCGCCCGGACAGGTCGCTCATCACCGCGCCCACGTAGTCGTCGCCGACCAGCACACCGACCTCGGCCACCGGTTCCAGCAGATGGATCTTCGCGTCGGCGGCGGCCTCCCGCAGCGCCAGCGCGCCGGCCGTCTGGAAGGCGGCGTCGGAGGAGTCCACCGAGTGCGCCTTGCCGTCCACCAGCGTGATCCGCACGTCGATCAGCGGATGGCCCGCGGCGACGCCCTTGGCGGCCTGCGCGCGCACGCCCTTCTCGACGGAGGGCACGAACTGCCGGGGGACCGCGCCGCCGACCACCTTGTCGACGAACTCGATGCCCGAGCCGCCCGGCAGCGGCTCGACCTCGATCTCGCAGATGGCGTACTGCCCGTGCCCGCCGGACTGCTTGACGTGCCGGCCGCGCCCGGCCGCCTTCGCGCCGAACGTCTCCCGCAGCGCCACCAGGTGCGGTACGACGTCGACCTGGACGCCGTACCGGCCGCGCAGCCGCTCCAGGGCGACGTCCGCGTGCGCCTCGCCCAGGCACCACAGGACCACCTGGTGGGTGTCCTGGTTCTGCTCCAGGCGCATCGTCGGGTCCTCGGCGACCAGGCGGGCCAGCCCCTGGGAGAGCTTGTCCTCGTCGGCTTTGCTGTGCGCCTGGATGGCGAGCGGCAGCAGCGGGTCGGGCATCTGCCACGGCTCCATCAGCAGCGGGTCGTCCTTCGCGGACAGCGTGTCGCCGGTCTCCGCGCGGGCCAGCTTCGCCACGCACGCCAGATCGCCCGCGATGACGTGGGAGACCGGACGCTGCTGCTTGCCGAAGGGGGTCGACAGGGCGCCGACGCGCTCGTCGGCTTCGTGGAGGGCGCGGCCCTCGTGCCCGCGGTCGGCCAGCCCGTGCCCGGAGACGTGCACCGTCTGGTCGGCGCGCAGGGTGCCGGAGAACACCCTGACCAGGGAGATCCGGCCGACGTACGGGTCGGAGGACGTCTTGACGACCTCCGCGACCAGTGACTCGCCGGGATCGCACGGCCGCAGCGCGCGGGGCCGGCCGTCGGGGGTGGTCACCCGGGGTGCCTCGCGCTCCAGCGGCGTCGGGAAGCCGCGGGTGATCAGCTCCAGCAGTTCCACCGTGCCCAGGCCCTGCCGGGCGCCCTCGGCGGCGGGGGCGGCGGCCAGCACGGGGAAGAACACCCCGCGCGCCACGGCCCGCTCCAGGTCCTGGACGAGCGTCTTGACGTCGACCGGTTCGCCGCCCAGGTAGCGGTCCATGAGGGTCTCGTCCTCGCTCTCCGCGATGACCCCCTCGATCAGCCGGTCGCGGGCCTCCTCGATCAGCGGCAGTTCGTCCTCGCCCGGCTCGGACTCCTTGCGCTCGCCGGTCGAGTAGTCGAACAGCTTCTGCGTCAGCAGACCGATCAGACCGGTTACGGGCGCGTGGCCGTCGGGGTGCCGCGGGCCGTGCAGCGGCAGGTAGAGCGGCAGTACGGCGTCGGGGTCGTCGGCCCCGAACGCCTCGGCGCAGCTCCGGGTCGTCTCCTCGAAGCCGGCCCGCGCGGCCTCCAGGTGCGTGATCACGAGGGCGCGCGGCATGCCGACGGCCGCGCACTCCTCCCACACCATGCGCGTCGAGCCGTCCACGCCGTCCGCGGCCGAGACGACGAAGAGGGCCGCGTCCGCCGCCCGCAGACCGGCCCGCAGCTCACCGACGAAGTCGGCGTACCCCGGGGTGTCGAGAAGGTTGATCTTGATGCCGTCCCAGGTGACGGGGACGAGCGAGAGCTGTACGGAGCGCTGCTGCCGGTGCTCGATCTCGTCGTAGTCGGAGACACAGCCGCCGTCCTCCACGCGGCCCGCCCGGTTCAGCGCCCCCGCGGTCAGCGCGAGGGCCTCCACCAGAGTCGTCTTGCCCGATCCGGAGTGGCCGACCAGCACCACATTCCGTACGGACGCGGGATGGTCGGCCGCCTGTGCCCTGCCGGCGGCTCCGGGATGTGTGTGTGCCTTGTCGCCCATAACCCTGCCTCCCGTGCACGGTGAGGTCACTGTGGGCGCGGACACGCGTCGGCCGCGTGCGAGCGGCTCCGGCGACGCCCGCGGTCCTTCGAGCTTTCCACTCCCGTCACGCCGCGTCCATACGAAGGACCCGGCCCCGTCGCGCGTCCGGCCCGGACGGCGGTCCGGGTGCCCGTCCGTCGCCCACGCGCGCGCGTGGCTACGATGGGCCAGCCGGCGGCCAGCAGGGGCCGCGCGGCGACACCGACCGTCGGGAAGGCCATGCTGAACAAGTACGCGCGTGCATTCTTCACGCGTGTCCTCACACCGTTCGCCGCGTTTCTCATCCGCCGGGGGGTCAGCCCGGACACGGTCACGCTCATCGGGACCGCGGGTGTGGTCGCGGGAGCGCTGGTCTTCTACCCCAGGGGCGAGTTCTTCTGGGGCACGGTGGTGATCACCCTCTTCGTCTTCTCCGACCTGGTCGACGGGAACATGGCCCGCCAGCTCGGCCGCTCCAGCCGCTGGGGCGCCTTCCTGGACTCGACTCTCGACCGGGTCGCCGACGGGGCGATCTTCGGCGGCTTCGCGCTCTGGTACGCGGGCAGCGGCGGCGACAACGTGCTCTGCGCCGTCTCGATCTTCTGCCTGGCCAGCGGCCAGGTGGTGTCGTACACCAAGGCGCGCGGCGAGTCGATCGGCCTGCCGGTCGCCGTCAACGGACTGGTGGAGCGCGCCGAGCGGCTCGTCATCTCCCTGGTCGCGGCCGGCTTCGCGGGCCTGCACGCGTTCGGCGTGCCCGGCATCCAGTACCTGCTGCCGGTCGCGCTGTGGATCGTCGCCGTCGGCAGCCTCGTCACGCTGGTCCAGCGGGTCGTCACGGTCCGCCGGGAGTCCGCCGAGGCGGAGGCCGCGGCCGCGCGCGAGGCGCGGGGGAGCGAGGCGGCCAAGTGAGCGCCCAGGAGCGGCTGACCGACGCGCTGTACGGCGCCGGCTGGAGCACCGTGAAGAAGCTCCCCGAGCCCGTCGCGGCACGGCTCGGCCGCACCGTCGCGGACCTCACCTGGAAGCGGCGCGGCCAGGGCGTCCTGCGGCTGGAGCGCAACTACGCGCGCGTGGTGCCCGGCGCGAGCCCCGAACGGCTCGCGGCGCTCTCCCGCGCGGGCATGCGCTCGTACCTGCGGTACTGGATGGAGTCCTTCCGGCTGCCCGCCTGGAGCCGCGATCGGATCGCGGCCGGCGTCACCGTCAAGGACCTGCACCACCTGACCGAGGCCATGGACGCGGGCAAGGGCGCGGTCGTCGCCCTGCCGCACCTGGCCAACTGGGACCTGGCCGGCGCCTGGCTCACCACCGAGCTGGGCATTCCCTTCACCACGGTCGCCGAGCGCCTGAAGCCGGAGACCCTCTACGACCGCTTCGTCGCCTACCGCGAGGGCCTCGGCATGGAGGTCCTGCCGCACACCGGCGGCGCGGCGTTCGGCACGCTGGCCCGGCGGCTGCGGGCCGGCGGCCTGGTCTGCCTGGTCGCCGACCGCGACCTGTCCGCCTCCGGCGTCGAGGTCGAGTTCTTCGGCGAGCCGGCCCGGATGCCGGGCGGCCCGGCGCTGCTCGCCCAGCAGACCGGCGCGGCCCTGCTGCCCGTGACCCTCTGGTACGACGACTCGCCCGTGATGCGGGGCCGGGTCCATCCGCCCGTCGGGGTACCCGAGTCAGGCAACCGGCGCGAGAAGGCGTCCGTCATGACACAGGCGCTGGCCGACGCCTTCGCCACGGGGATCGCCGAGCATCCGGAGGACTGGCACATGCTGCAGCGCTTGTGGCTCGCCGACCTGGGGCCCGCCAAGGGGACCTCATGAGGATCGGCATCGTCTGCCCGTACTCCTGGGACGTGCCGGGCGGCGTCCAGTTCCACATCCGCGACCTCGCCGAGTACTTCATCCGGCTCGGCCACGAGGTGTCCGTCCTGGCCCCGGCCGACGACGACACCCCGCTGCCGCCGTACGTGGTCTCCGCGGGCCGCGCGGTGCCGGTGCCGTACAACGGCTCGGTGGCCCGGCTGAACTTCGGGTTCCTGAGCGCCGCGCGGGTACGGCGCTGGCTGCACGACGGCGCGTTCGACGTCATCCACATCCACGAGCCGACCTCGCCGTCGCTGGGCCTGCTGGCCTGCTGGGCGGCGCAGGGCCCGATCGTGGCCACGTTCCACACGTCCAACCCGCGCTCCCGCGCGATGATCGCCGCGTACTCCATCCTCCAGGCGGCCCTGGAGAAGATCAGCGCCCGGATCGCGGTGAGCGAGTACGCCCGCCGCACCCTCGTCGAGCACCTGGGCGGCGACGCGGTCGTCATCCCCAACGGCGTCGACGTCGACTTCTTCGCCAAGGCCGAGCCCCGGCCCGAGTGGCAGGGCGGCACCATCGGCTTCATCGGCCGCATCGACGAGCCCCGCAAGGGCCTGCCGGTGCTGATGAAGGCCCTGCCGAAGATCCTCGCCGCCCGTCCGGGGACCCGGCTGCTGATCGCCGGCCGCGGCGACGAGGAGGAGGCGGTCGCCTCCCTGCCCGCCGGGCTGCGCGACCGGGTGGAGTTCCTCGGCATGGTCAGCGACGAGGACAAGGCCCGCTTCCTGCGCAGCGTCGACCTGTACGTGGCTCCCAACACCGGCGGCGAGAGCTTCGGGATCATCCTGGTCGAGGCGATGTCCGCGGGCGCTCCCGTGCTCGCCTCCGACCTCGACGCCTTCGCCCAGGTCCTGGACCGGGGCGCGGCCGGTGAGCTGTTCCCCAACGAGGACGCCGAGGCGCTGGCCGCCACGGCCGTACGGCTCCTGGAGGACCCGGCGCGGCTGGCGGAACTGCGGGAGCGGGGCAGCGCGCACGTGCGGCGCTTCGACTGGTCGACGGTCGGCGCGGACATCATGTCCGTCTACGAGACGGTGACGGCGGGCGCGGCGGCGGTGGCGGCGGACGAGCGGGCGACGGGGCTGCGGGCGCGGTTCGGGCTCGCCCGGGACTGACTGGCGGGCCGGCAGCGGCAGCCCGGCCGGCGTTCCAGGACGAGGCCGTCCGGGCCGGTACGGCGCCAGGTAAGTTAGCGCAGCGTGACCGCAACCCTGATCTGGATCGCCGTGGCCCTCGTGGCGATCGGCCTCTACCTGAGCTGGACGGCGGGCCGCCTCGACCGCCTGCACGCCCGGATCGACGCCGCCCGCGCCGCGCTCGACGCCCAGTTGCTGCGCCGGGCCTCCGTCGCCCAGGAACTGGCCACCGCCGGTGTCCTGGACCCGGCCGCCTCGATCGTCCTGTACGAGGCCGCGCACGCGGCCCGGCAGAGCGAGGAGGAGCAGCGGGAGGTCGCCGAGAGCGAGCTGAGCCAGGCGCTGCGGGCGGTGTTCGGGGACGCGCACCAGGTGGCGGCCCTGCGCGAGGCGCCCGGCGGCGAGGAGGCGGCCGGTGAGCTGACCGAGGCGGTGCGCCGCGTCCCCATGGCCCGCCGCTTCCACAACGACGCCGTGGGCGCCGCCCGGCGGCTGCGCGAGCACCGCAAGGTCCGCTGGTTCCGGCTGGCCGGCCACGCGCCGTTCCCGCTGGCCTTCGAGATGGACGACGAGCCGCCGACCGCCCTGGTCGACCGGGCGGCCTGACCGGAATCGCCGGAAAACGATCCACCGTCTTCCCATTGGCCCTTGCTGTGGCCTGCTCCGTTCACGTTTCCTCAGTGCTGCAGAAACCCTTCATCTCTTCAGCGAGGTCTTCCGTGTCCAGCACCCACTCCGAGAACCAGGCTCCCGAGACCGGCACCGCGCGCGTGAAGCGCGGCATGGCCGAGCAGCTCAAGGGCGGCGTGATCATGGACGTCGTCACCCCGGAGCAGGCGAAGATCGCCGAGGACGCGGGTGCCGTCGCGGTCATGGCCCTGGAGCGCGTCCCGGCCGACATCCGCAAGGACGGCGGCGTGGCCCGGATGTCCGACCCGGACATGATCGAGGGCATCATCGGCGCGGTCTCCATCCCCGTGATGGCCAAGTCCCGCATCGGCCACTTCGTCGAGGCCCAGGTCCTGCAGTCCCTCGGCGTCGACTACATCGACGAGTCCGAGGTCCTCACCCCGGCCGACGAGGTCAACCACTCCGACAAGTGGGCGTTCACCACCCCCTTCGTCTGCGGCGCCACCAACCTCGGCGAGGCGCTGCGCCGGATCGCCGAGGGCGCCGCGATGATCCGCTCCAAGGGCGAGGCCGGCACCGGCAACGTCGTCGAGGCGGTGCGCCACCTGCGTCAGATCAAGAACGAGATCGCCCGGCTGCGCGGCTGTGACAACCACGAGCTGTACGCCGCCGCCAAGGAGCTGCGCGCCCCCTACGAGCTGGTCAAGGAGGTCGCCGAGCTGGGCAAGCTCCCGGTGGTGCTGTTCTCCGCCGGCGGTGTGGCCACCCCGGCCGACGCCGCCCTGATGCGCCAGCTCGGCGCCGAGGGCGTCTTCGTCGGCTCCGGCATCTTCAAGTCCGGCGACCCGGCCAAGCGCGCCGCCGCCATCGTCAAGGCGACCACCTTCTACGACGACCCCAAGGTCATCGCGGACGCGTCCCGCGACCTCGGCGAGGCCATGGTCGGCATCAACTGCGACACCCTCCCCGAGGCCGAGCGGTACGCCAACCGCGGCTGGTGAGCACCGTGAGCGAGACACCTGTCATCGGCGTCCTGGCCCTCCAGGGCGACGTACGGGAGCACCTCGCCGCCCTGGCCGCGGCCGGCGCGGAGGCCAGGCCCGTGCGGCGCCCCGACGAACTCGCCGAGGTCGACGGCCTGGTCCTGCCCGGCGGCGAGTCCACCACCATCTCCAAACTGGCCGTCCTCTTCGGGGTGATGGAACCCCTGCGCGCGCGCGTGCGCGGCGGCCTGCCCGTCTACGGAACCTGCGCCGGCCTGATCCTGCTCGCCGACAAGATCCTCGACCCGCGCTCCGGCCAGGAGACCATCGGCGGCATCGACATGATCGTGCGCCGCAACGCCTTCGGCCGGCAGAACGAGTCCTTCGAGGCGGCGGTCGACATCCGCGGCGTGGACGGCGATCCTGTGGAGGGCGTCTTCATCCGCGCGCCCTGGGTGGAGTCCGTCGGCGCGGCGGCCGAGGTGCTGGCCGAGCACGACGGCCACATCGTCGCGGTCCGCCAGGGCAACGCGCTGGCCACCTCGTTCCACCCGGAGCTGACCGGCGACCACCGCGTGCACCGCCTGTTCACCGACATGGTGCGCGCCCGGGGCGCGGTGGATGCCTTGTAGGATCTCTGGGGTTCGTTCAGTAGATGGGTTACGCGAAGGAGACAGGCAGATGTCCGGCCACTCTAAATGGGCCACGACGAAGCACAAGAAGGCCGTCATCGATGCCAAGCGTGGCAAGCTCTTCGCGAAGCTGATCAAGAACATCGAGGTCGCGGCCCGCATGGGCGGTGCCGACGTCGACGGCAACCCGACGCTGTACGACGCCATCCAGAAGGCGAAGAAGCAGTCGGTCCCGAACAAGAACATCGACTCCGCGGTCAAGCGCGGCGCCGGTCTCGAAGCCGGTGGCGCCGACTACGAGACGATCATGTACGAGGGCTACGGGCCGAACGGCGTCGCGGTGCTCATCGAGTGCCTGACCGACAACCGCAACCGCGCCGCCTCCGACGTGCGCGTCGCCATGACCCGCAACGGCGGCAACATGGCCGACCCGGGTTCGGTGTCGTACCTGTTCAACCGCAAGGGCGTCGTGATCGTCCCCAAGGGCGAGCTGACCGAGGACGACGTCCTCGGCGCCGTCCTGGACGCGGGCGCCGAGGAGGTCAACGACCTCGGCGAGACCTTCGAGGTGATCAGCGAGGCCACCGACCTGGTCGCGGTCCGCACCGCCCTCCAGGACGCCGGCATCGACTACGAGTCGGCGGACGCCAACTTCGTCCCGACCATGCAGGTCGAGCTGGACGAGGAGGGCGCGCGCAAGATCTTCAAGCTGATCGACGCCCTGGAGGACAGCGACGACGTGCAGAACGTCTTCGCCAACTTCGACGTCAGCGACGAGGTCATGGAGAAGGTCGACGCGTAACGCGCGTACGGGCTTGAGCGGGCCGGCGGGACACACCCCGTCGGCCCGTCGCTCTGTCAGTGGCACCCGATAGCCTGCACAAACAGGTGATCGAGGGGAGGGAGCGGCGTGCGCGTACTGGGAGTCGACCCGGGACTGACCCGCTGCGGGGTCGGCGTGGTCGAGGGAGTCGCGGGCCGCCCGCTGACCATGATCGGTGTCGGGGTCGTGCGCACCCCGGCCGACGCCGACCTCGGCCACCGCCTCGTCGCCGTCGAGCAGGGCATCGAGCAGTGGCTCGACGAGCACCGCCCGGAGTACGTCGCGGTGGAGCGCGTCTTCAGCCAGCACAACGTGCGCACGGTGATGGGCACCGCCCAGGCCAGCGCCGTCGCCATCCTGTGCGCCTCCCGGCGCGGCATCCCCGTCGCCCTGCACACCCCCAGCGAGGTCAAGGCCGCCGTCACCGGCTCGGGACGCGCCGACAAGGCGCAGGTCGGCGCCATGGTGACCCGGCTGCTGCGGCTCGCCGCCCCGCCCAGGCCGGCCGACGCCGCCGACGCCCTCGCCCTCGCCATCTGCCACATCTGGCGCGCTCCCGCGCAGAACCGGCTCCAGCAGGCCGTCGCCCTGCACACCCGCTCCGTACCGAAAGGCCGCCCCGCATGATCGCCTTCGTCAGCGGCACGGTCGCCGCCCTCGCCCCCGACGCCGCGGTGGTCGAGGTCGGCGGCGTAGGCATGGCCGTCCAGTGCACGCCGAACACGCTCTCCACGCTGCGTGTCGGCCAGTCCGCCAAACTCGCCACCTCCCTGGTGGTCCGCGAGGACTCCCTCACCCTGTACGGCTTCGCCGACGACGACGAGCGCCAGGTCTTCGAACTGCTCCAGACCGCCAGCGGCGTCGGCCCCCGCCTCGCCCAGGCCATGCTGGCCGTGCACAGTCCGGACGCCCTGCGCAGAGCCGTCTCCACCGGCGACGAGAAGGCGCTGACCGCCGTCCCCGGCATCGGCAAGAAAGGCGCCCAGAAGCTGCTGCTGGAGCTGAAGGACCGCCTCGGCGAGCCGGTCGGCGCCCCCGCCGTCGGCGCCCCGGTCTCCACCGGCTGGCGCGACCAGCTGCACGCCGCCCTCATCGGGCTCGGGTACGCCACCCGCGAGGCCGACGAGGCCGTGACCGCCGTCGCCCCCCAGGCGGCAGCGGCGGGCGGTACGCCCCAGGTGGGCGCGTTGCTCAAGGCGGCCCTGCAGACGCTGAACCGCGCCCGATAGCCGCCCGGACAGCCGCCCCGCCGGCTGCCCCCCGCCGTAGCGACCGTAGCGAGAACCGAGGCAGACCACACATGAACTGGGACGACGACACCGCCGCCGGCGACACCGGCGCCGCCGCCGAGCGGCTGGTGGGCCCGGCCGCCGACCGCGAGGACCAGGCCGTCGAGGCCGCCCTGCGCCCCAAGGACCTGGACGAGTTCATCGGCCAGGAGAAGGTCCGCGAGCAGCTCGACCTCGTCCTGCGCGCCGCCCGCGCGCGCGGAGCCACCGCCGACCACGTGCTCCTCTCCGGCGCCCCGGGCCTCGGCAAGACCACCCTGTCGATGATCATCGCGGCCGAGATGGAGGCCCCGATCCGGATCACCTCCGGACCCGCCATCCAGCACGCGGGCGACCTCGCCGCGATCCTCTCCTCCCTCCAGGAGGGCGAGGTCCTCTTCCTCGACGAGATCCACCGCATGTCCCGGCCCGCCGAGGAGATGCTCTACATGGCGATGGAGGACTTCCGCGTCGACGTCATCGTCGGCAAGGGCCCCGGCGCCACCGCCATCCCCCTGGAGCTGCCCCCCTTCACCCTGGTCGGCGCCACCACCCGGGCCGGCCTGCTGCCGCCCCCGCTGCGCGACCGCTTCGGCTTCACCGCCCACATGGAGTTCTACGAGCCGGCCGAACTGCGGCGCGTGATCCACCGCTCGGCCGGCCTCCTCGACGTCGAGATCGACACCGACGGCGCCGCCGAGATCGCCGGCCGCTCCCGCGGCACCCCCCGCATCGCCAACCGCCTGCTGCGCCGGGTCCGCGACTACGCCCAGGTCAAGGCCGACGGTGTGATCACCCGTGACATCGCGGCGGCGGCCCTGGCGGTCTACGAGGTCGACGCCCGTGGCCTGGACCGCCTCGACCGGGCCGTCCTGGAGGCCCTGCTGAAGCTGTTCGGCGGCGGTCCGGTCGGGCTGTCGACGCTGGCGGTGGCGGTGGGGGAGGAGCGCGAGACGGTCGAGGAGGTCGCCGAGCCGTTCCTGGTCCGCGAGGGCCTGCTCGCCCGTACGCCGCGTGGCCGGATCGGCACCCCCGCCGCCTGGGCGCACCTCGGCCTCACCCCGCCCCGCCCGGCGGCCGCGGGAAACGGACAAGGCGACCTGTTCGGGGCATGAGAGGGCTCCGGCGGGTGTCCGGGAGGGGCCCGGGAGAGGAGTGAGAGAAGCGTGAGGGAGCCGTGACGGCGAGGGCATTGGCCCGAGAGGGAACCCCGGTGCCATCCTGTGCGTTGTTCCCTGCGCGCGGACTCGCTTAGACTCCGCCGATGCCGCCCTTGTCGGCTGCGTACGACACCCCCAACCATCAGGCCGCTCACAGCGCGGTCGTGTGAAGGAAGTACCGACCCGTGAGTCTCATGACCCTCCTCCCGTTCATCGTGCTCATCGGGGCCATGTTCCTGATGACCCGGTCGGCGAAGAAGAAGCAGCAGCAGGCCGCCGACATGCGGAACCAGATGCAGCCCGGCTCCGGTGTCCGCACCATCGGGGGCATGTACGGCACGGTCAAGGAGGTCAGCGAGGACACGGTCCTCCTCGACGCCGGTCCGGGCGTCGAACTGCTCTTCGCGAAGAACGCCATCGGTGCCGTCCTGAGCGACGACGAGTACAACCGCATCGTCCACGGCATCGAGCACGACCTGAAGTCCGACGAGGACCTCGTCCCGGACGACGCCTCCTCCCTCACCGGGGCCGACGACTCCGCCGCCGCCTCCGACGCCCCCGACGACAAGGTCGAGCTGGGCAAGAAGGACGAGCCCGCCGCGGACGCCGCGCCCGCCGAGGCGGCGACGGACGAGCCGCTGAAGAAGTCCGAGGGCGACTCCGAGGCGAAGTAACCGTGCCCCGGGGCGCGCGGGCCGTGCCCGCGTGCCCTTGGACATGCGCGGTTCCCGCGGGATCCCGACACCATGTCATGGCCGTCGGCGCACCGACGCGCGAGGCGGCCCGAGAGGGAGTACGAGAAGGTGGCAGCACCTAAAAAGGGCCGGAACGCGAGCGCCCAGAGCAAGCCGGGGCGCTCGCTGGCCCTGATCCTGATCGCCATCGTGGCGCTCACCGGAGGGATGTTCGCCTCCGGGCACACCACTCCGCGTCTCGGTATCGACCTGGCCGGCGGCACGAGCATCACGCTCCGGGCCGAATCGGAGCCCGGCCAGGAATCCGCGATCAACAAGACCAACATGGACACCGCGGTCGAGATCATGGAACGCCGTGTCAATGGTCTGGGTGTCTCCGAGGCCGAGGTACAGACCCAGGGCGACCGGAACATCATCGTCAACATTCCCAAGGGGACGAACTCCGAGGACGCCCGGAAGCAGGTCGGTACCACCGCCAAGCTCTACTTCCGCCCGGTCCTCGCCACCGAGGTCTCCGGCGTGGCCGCCACGGCCAGCCCCTCGGCGAGCGCCTCCGGCAGCGCCTCCGCGTCGCCCGACGCCTCCGAGAGCACCTCGGAGAAGGCCACCGACGGCGACGAGAGCGCCTCGCCCTCCGACAGCGCCTCGGCGTCCGCCACCTCCCAGGGCCGCGCCCTCACCGACGCCCTGAAGGCCGACGCCACCCCGTCGACGACCGACTCCGCGAGCGCCGCCGCCTCCGACTCCGCGTCCCCGAGCGCCTCCGCGTCGGCGTCCGCCTCCGCGGACGACAGCGCGCTGCAGGCCGCGTACACCAAGCTCGACTGCACCGACGAGGCGCAGCGCGCCAAGGCCGGCGACGGCGCCAAGGACGACGAGTCCATGGTGGCCTGCGGCCAGAACGCGCAGGGCCAGTGGCAGAAGTACATCCTCGGCCCCGCCGAGGTCGACGGCACGGACGTCGACAAGGCCTCGGCCGTCTTCAACACGCAGACCGCCGCCGGCTGGACGGTCACGATGGACTTCACCGACGGCGGCGCCAAGAAGTTCGCGAGCATCACCGGCAAGCTGGCGCAGAACCAGTCGCCGCAGAACCAGTTCGCGATCGTCCTGGACAACGAGGTCGTCTCCGACCCGTACGTCAGCCAGGCGCTGACCGGTGGCAACGCCGAGATCTCCGGCAGCTTCACGCAGGAGGAGGCGCAGAACCTCGCCAACATGCTCTCCTACGGCGCCCTCCCGCTGAGCTTCAAGGAGGACAGCGTCACCACCGTCACCGCCGCGCTCGGCGGTGACCAGCTGGAGGCCGGCCTGATCGCCGGCGCCATCGGCCTCGCCCTGGTCGTGCTCTACCTGCTCTTCTACTACCGGGGCCTGTCGTTCATCGCCCTGCTCTCGCTGCTGGTCTCCGCGATCCTGACGTACGTCATCATGTCGCTGCTCGGCCCGACCATCGGCTTCGCGCTGAACCTGCCGGCCGTCTGCGGCGCCATCGTCGCCATCGGCATCACGGCGGACTCGTTCATCGTCTACTTCGAACGGGTCCGGGACGAGATCCGCGAGGGCCGCTCGCTGCGCCCCGCGGTCGAGCGCGGCTGGCCGCGCGCCCGGCGCACCATCCTGGTCTCCGACTTCGTGTCGTTCCTCGCCGCCGCGGTCCTCTTCATCGTCTCCGTCGGCAAGGTCCAGGGCTTCGCGTTCACGCTGGGTCTGACCACCCTGCTCGACGTGGTGGTCGTGTTCCTCTTCACCAAGCCGCTGCTGACGCTCATGGCCCGCCGCACGTTCTTCGCGAGCGGCCACAAGTGGTCCGGGCTCGACCCGAAGAGCCTCGGCGCCAAGCCGCCGATCCGCCGCACGCGCCACCCCCGTCCCGCCGGCCCTGTCGACCCGAAGGAGGCGTGAGCGATGTCGAAACTCGGCGAGCTCGGCGCCAAGCTGCACCACGGCGAGGTCGGCTACGACTTCGTCAAGAACCGCAAGCTCTGGTACGGCATCTCGATCCTGATCACCATCACGGCCATCGTCGGCCTGGCGGTGCGCGGCCTGCACATGGGCATCGAGTTCCAGGGCGGCGCGGTCTTCACCACACCGAAGAACACCAGCGTCTCGGTCTCCCAGGCCGAGGAGCACGCGGAGACGGCCTCCGGCCACGACGCGATCGTCCAGAAGCTCGGCGACGGCAGCCTGCGCATCCAGATCGCCGGCATCGACACCGGCACGTCGGACCAGATCAAGAAGGAACTCTCCGAGGACCTGAAGGTCGACGCCGAGCAGATCAACGCCGAACTGGTCGGCCCCAGCTGGGGTGACCAGATCGCCAACAAGGCGTGGCAGGGCCTGGGGATCTTCCTGGTCCTGGTGGTGATCTACCTGGCGATCGCCTTCGAGTGGCGGATGGCGCTCGCCGCCTTCGTCGCCCTGATCCACGACATCACCATCACCGTCGGCATCTACGCCCTCGTCGGCTTCGAGGTCACGCCGGGCACGGTGATCGGTCTGCTGACCATCCTCGGCTACTCGCTGTACGACACGGTGGTCGTCTTCGACAGTCTCAAGGAACAGACGAGGGACATCACCAAGCAGAACCGCTGGACCTACGCGGAGATCGCCAACCGGTCGATCAACAGCACCCTGGTCCGCTCCGTCAACACCACGGTGGTGGCGCTGCTGCCGGTGGCGGGCCTGCTCTTCATCGGCGGCGGCGTGCTCGGCGCCGGCATGCTCAACGACATCTCGCTGTCGCTGTTCGTCGGCCTCGCGGCCGGCGCGTACTCCTCGATCTTCATCGCCACGCCGCTCGTCGCCGACCTCAAGGAGCGCGAGCCGCAGATGAAGGCGCTCAAGAAGCGCGTCCTGGCCAAGCGCGCCCAGGCCGCCTCGAAGGGCGAGTCCGTCGAGGAGACCGACGCCCACGCGGACGGGCCGTACGACGACGACCCCGAGGACGCCGCCCCCGCCGTCGTCGGCCCCCGCAACCAGCCCGCGTCCCGCACCCGGGGCCGCGGTCGACCCTCCGGGAAGCGCCGATGACCGACATCCAGGAGCTGCTGCTCAGCCGCATCCGGGACGTGGCGGACTACCCGGAGCCGGGCGTGGTGTTCAAGGACATCACCCCGCTGCTCGCCGACCCGGAGGCGTTCGGCGCCCTCACCGACGCCCTGGCCGCCATCGCCAAGGACACCGGCGCCACCAAGGTCGTCGGTCTGGAGGCCCGGGGCTTCATCCTCGGCGCCCCTGTCGCCGTCCGCGCCGGCCTCGGCTTCATCCCCGTACGCAAGGCCGGCAAGCTCCCCGGAGCCACCCTCGGCCAGGCGTACGACCTGGAGTACGGCTCGGCCGAGATCGAGATCCACGCCGAGGACCTCGGCCCCGACGACCGCGTCCTGGTCGTCGACGACGTCCTGGCCACCGGCGGCACCGCACAGGCGTCGCTCCAGCTGATCCGGCGGGCCGGCGCGCGCACCGCGGGTGTGGCCGTCCTGATGGAGCTGGGCTTCCTGGACGGGCGTGCCCGTCTGGAGCCGGAGCTGGACGGCGCCCCGCTGCACGCGCTGCTCACCGTCGGATAACCCCGGCGCGGCCGCCAGGACACCGGCCGGACAGGGCAGAGGGCGGGCCCGGAGGAATCCGGCGCCCGCCCCACGCGTTCCTCCCGTAGACGGGCCTCACAGCGGCCTGCGGGTCATCCCGGGACCCGGGATGGCTACCATGGGGTTTCCGGAGCCTGACCGGGGGACCCGGATCGCGCACGAGGAGTCCTCTTGCCAGACGAGGCCCAGCCACTGACAGCCGCCAAGCCCGAGTCCGCCTCGGCGCCCGCGGCCAAGCCCGCGCCCAGCACCCCGCACGCGAAGAACGACAGCCGCGGGACGCTCCAGCACACCCAGTCCGCGCCCGTCGACAAGACCGCGGACCAGCAGGCACGCCCCAAGCCGGTCCCACCCGAGCGCCCGCAGAACGCGCCCGTGGTGCGCGCCCCCGCGGGCCAGCCCGCCCGCAGCGGCTCCTCCAACCGCGTCCGCGCCCGTCTGGCCCGCCTCGGCGTCCAGCGCGCCAACCCGTACAATCCGGTCCTGGAGCCGCTGCTGCGCATAGTCCGCGGCAACGATCCCAAGATCGAAACGGCGACTTTGCGCCAGATCGAGCGCGCCTACCAGGTCGCCGAGCGCTGGCACCGCGGCCAGAAGCGCAAGAGCGGCGACCCGTACATCACGCACCCGCTCGCCGTCACCACCATCCTCGCCGAGCTGGGCATGGACCCGGCCACCCTTATGGCGGGGCTGCTGCACGACACCGTCGAGGACACCGAGTACGGCCTCGACGACCTGCGCCGCGACTTCGGCGACGTCGTCGCCCTCCTCGTCGACGGCGTCACCAAGCTGGACAAGGTCAAGTTCGGCGAGGCCGCACAGGCCGAGACCGTGCGCAAGATGGTCGTCGCCATGGCCAAGGACCCCCGCGTCCTGGTCATCAAGCTCGCCGACCGGCTGCACAACATGCGCACCATGCGCTACCTCAAGCGCGAGAAGCAGGAGAAGAAGGCGCGCGAGACCCTGGAGATCTACGCGCCGCTCGCCCACCGCCTGGGCATGAACACCATCAAGTGGGAGCTGGAGGACCTCGCCTTCGCGATCCTCTACCCCAAGATGTACGACGAGATCGTCCGGCTGGTCGCCGAGCGCGCCCCCAAGCGCGACGAGTACCTCGCCGTCGTCACCGACGAGGTCCAGCAGGACCTGCGCGCCGCCCGCATCAAGGCGACCGTCACCGGCCGCCCCAAGCACTACTACAGCGTCTACCAGAAGATGATCGTCCGCGGCCGGGACTTCGCGGAGATCTACGACCTGGTGGGCATCCGCGTCCTGGTGGACACCGTCCGCGACTGCTACGCGGCGCTGGGCACGGTCCACGCCCGCTGGAACCCGGTTCCGGGGCGGTTCAAGGACTACATCGCGATGCCCAAGTTCAACATGTACCAGTCGCTGCACACGACGGTCATCGGGCCCAGCGGCAAGCCGGTCGAACTCCAGATCCGTACGTTCGACATGCACCGCCGCGCCGAGTACGGCATCGCCGCGCACTGGAAGTACAAGCAGGAGGCCGTCGCCGGCGCCTCCAAGGTGCGCTCCGACGCCCCCCGCACCACCGGCAAGGACGACCACCTCAACGACATGGCGTGGCTGCGCCAGCTGCTCGACTGGCAGAAGGAGACCGAGGACCCCGGCGAGTTCCTGGAGTCCCTGCGCTTCGACCTGTCCCGCAACGAGGTCTTCGTCTTCACCCCCAAGGGCGACGTCATAGCGCTCCCGGCCGGTGCCACCCCCGTCGACTTCTCCTACGCCGTCCACACCGAGGTCGGCCACCGCACCATAGGAGCACGGGTCAACGGGCGCCTCGTCCCGCTGGAGTCCACCCTGGACAACGGCGACCTGGTGGAGGTCTTCACCTCCAAGGCACCCGGCGCCGGACCGTCCCGCGACTGGCTGGGCTTCGTCAAGTCACCGCGGGCCCGCAACAAGATCCGCGCCTGGTTCTCCAAGGAGCGCCGGGACGAGGCGATCGAGCAGGGCAAGGACGCCATCGTCCGCGCCATGCGCAAGCAGAACCTCCCCATCCAGCGCATCCTGACCGGCGACTCCCTGGTCACGCTCGCGCACGAGATGCGCTACTCCGACATCTCCGCGCTGTACGCGGCGATCGGCGAGGGCCATGTCTCCGCGCAGAACATCGTGCAGAAGCTCGTCCAGGCCCTCGGCGGCGAGGAGGCGGCCAGCGAGGAGATCGACGAAGCGGTGCCGCCGTCGCGGGGCCGTGGCCGCAAGCGGCGCAGCAACGCCGATCCGGGCGTGGTGGTCAAGGGCGTCGACGACGTCTGGGTCAAGCTCGCCCGATGTTGCACGCCCGTCCCCGGCGATCCGATCATCGGCTTCGTCACCCGCGGCAGCGGCGTCTCCGTGCACCGCAGCGACTGCGTCAACGTGGACTCGCTCTCCCGCGAGCCCGAGCGCATCCTGGAGGTCGAGTGGGCGCCCACCCAGTCCTCGGTCTTCCTGGTCGCCATCCAGGTCGAGGCGCTCGACCGCTCCCGGCTGCTGTCCGACGTCACCCGCGTCCTGTCCGACCAGCACGTCAACATCCTCTCCGCCGCCGTCCAGACCTCCCGCGACCGCGTCGCCACCTCCCGCTTCACCTTCGAGATGGGCGACCCGAAGCACCTCGGGCACGTCCTGAAGGCCGTACGGGGCGTCGAGGGCGTCTACGACGTGTACCGGGTGACCTCGGCGCGCAGGCCGTCGTAAGCACCGCCAGGACACACGGACAAACGGACACGCGGACACACGGACACACGGAGACACGGACACACGAAAGGGGCTCCCGTACGGCGCGTACGGGAGCCCCTTTCGGGGTACGGCGGTCAGCCGCCGAACTCCTGCAGACCCTTCAGCGCCTGGTCCAGCAGCGCCTGGCGGCCCTCCAGCTCACGCTGGAGCTTGTCCGCGCGGGCGTTGTTGCCCTGTGCGCGGGCCTGCTCGATCTGCTGGTGGAGCTTGTCCACGGCGGCCTGGAGCTGGCCGGTCAGCCCCTCGGCACGCGCGCGTGCCTCCGGGTTGGTACGGCGCCACTCGGACTCCTCGGCCTCCTGGAGCGCCCGCTCGACCGCGTGCATCCGGCCCTCGACCTTCGGCCGGGCGTCGCGCGGAACGTGCCCGATGGCCTCCCAGCGCTCGTTGACCGCGCGGAACGCGGCGCGGGCCGCCTTCAGATCCGTGATCGGCAGGAGCTTCTCGGCCTCCTCGGCCAGCTCCTCCTTGAGCTTGAGGTTCTCGGACTGCTCCGCGTCCCGCTCGGCGAAGACCGAGCTGCGCGCGGCGAAGAAGACGTCCTGGGCACCGCGGAAGCGGTTCCACAGCTCGTCCTCGTGCTCGCGCTGGGCGCGGCCCGCCGCCTTCCACTCGGCCATCAGCTCGCGGTAGCGGGCGGCCGTCGGACCCCAGTCCGTCGAACCCGACAGCGCCTCGGCCTCGCCGACCAGCCGCTCCTTGATCCGGCGGGCCTCCTCGCGCTGCGCGTCGAGCTGCGCGAAGTGCTGCTTGCGCCGCTTGGAGAACGCCGACCGGGCGTGCGAGAAGCGGTGCCACAGCTCGTCGTCGGACTTGCGGTCCAGCCGGGGCAGCCCCTTCCAGGTGTCCACCAGCGCCCGCAGCCGCTCACCGGCGGCCCGCCACTGGTCGGACTGGGCGAGCTGCTCGGCCTCGGCGACCAGCTCCTCCTTGGCCCGGCGAGCCTCGTCGGACTGCTTGGCCCGCTGCGCCTTGCGCTCCTCGCGCCGCTTGTCCACCAGCCCCACGAGCTGGTCCAGCCGCTTCCTGAGCGCGTCCAGGTCGCCCACCGCGTGGTGCGCGTCGACCTGCTCGCGCAGGTGCTGGATCGCGGCCTGGGCGTCCTTCGACGACAGGTCGGTGGTCCGCACCCGCTTCTCGAGGAGGCCGATCTCGACCACCAGGCCCTCGTACTTGCGCTCGAAGTAGGCCAGCGCCTCATCGGGCGAGCCGGCCTGCCAGGAACCGACCACCTGCTCGCCGTCGGCCGTACGCACGTACACGGTCCCCGTCTCGTCGACGCGGCCCCACGGGTCGCTGCTCACAGCGCCTCCTCCACATGATGCCTGCGGAGGGCTTTCCCACCCCCGGGCATCGTCCACAGTTTCGTCACCGCCAACATAGGCGACCGGCGGGGGGCCTGTCCGCATCCCGCACGACCGAAATTCCGCAGTTGACAGTCAGGATTTCGCGACGGTCGCCTTGTCGATCACGACCGTCGCGTTCGGTGCTCCGTCACCGGCGCCGGTGCTCTCGCCCGCGGCGGCGATCTTCTTGAGCACCTTCATGCCGGCGTCCGAGATCGTGCCGAACGGTGTGTAGCTGGGCGGCAGCTCACTGTCCTGGTACACCAGGAAGAACTGGCTGCCGCCGGAGTCCGCCTGACCGGTGTTGGCCATCGCCACCGTGCCCGCCGGGTAGATGTTGTCCTTCAGGCTCTTGTCCTTCAGGTTCTCGTCCGGGATCGTGTAGCCGGGACCGCCGGTGCCCTGCCCGGTCGGGTCGCCGCACTGGAGCACGTAGATGCCGCTGGTGGTGAGCCGGTGGCACGTGGAGTGGTCGAAGAAGCCCTTGCCGGCCAGGAAGTTGAACGAGTTCACCGTGTGCGGCGCCGCCGACGTCTTCAGGGCGATGTCTATCTCGCCGCACGTCGTGTCCAGCGTCATCGTGTAGTCCGCCGACTTGTCGATGGACATCGCCGGCTCCTTCTTCCAGGTCTTCGTCGAAGCCTTGCCCGCCGCCGCCTTGTCGCACGGGTCGGGAGCCTCGGACGCCGACGCGCTGGGCGACGCCTCGGCGCTCGCGTTCTCCTTGTCGTCGTCGCCCTTGAGCGTGCCGGTCGTGTACAGCGCGAGGCTGCCCACCAGCACCACGCCGAGCACCGACGCGATCACCGAGTTCCGCACCCGCGCCTTGCGTCGCGCGGCGGTGCGCCGCTGCTGCTGCCGCAAGAACTTCTCCCGGGCGAGCTGACGCCGCCGCTGTTCCTGGCTGACCACCGGGTTGTCTCCTATGCGTCTTCGTGTGCCGACCGGTACGCGTGCGGGCCCGTGGGCCGACCGCCTGCGCTAGCCCCGTACCGTATATGGGTTCGCTGAGGAATCGGCACCGCCGGTAGGCTCTGACCACGGGCGCAGCCCGCTCACAAGCCACCCGTATCGACACAACGAAGGACGATCGTGCTCATTGCCGGGTTCCCCGCCGGGGCCTGGGGGACGAACTGCTACCTCGTCGCCCCGGCCGCCGGTGAGGAGTGCGTGATCATCGACCCCGGCCACCAGGCCGCCCAGGGAGTCGAGGAGGCGCTGAAGAAGCACCGGCTCAAGCCGGTCGCCGTCGTCCTCACGCACGGCCACATCGACCACGTGGCGTCGGTCGTCCCGGTGTGCGGAGCGAACGACGTACCCGCGTGGATCCACCCGGCGGACCGCTACATGATGAGCGACCCCGAGAAGGGCCTCGGCCGGTCCATCGGGATGCCGCTGATGGGCGAGCTGAGCGTGGGGGAGCCGGACGACGTACGGGAGCTGGCCGACGGCGCGAAGCTGGAGCTGGCGGGGCTGGAGCTGACCGTGGCGCACGCGCCGGGCCATACCAAGGGGTCGGTGACCTTCGGCCTGCCCGAGGCGGCGGACATCCCGCCGGTGCTGTTCTCGGGCGACCTGCTGTTCGCCGGCTCCGTCGGACGCACCGACCTGCCCGGCGGCTCCATGGACGACATGGTCGAGTCCCTGACCCGCGTGGTCCTGCCGCTCGACGACACGACCGTGGTGCTGTCCGGACACGGCCCCCAGACGACCATCGGCCAGGAGCGCGCCGCCAACCCGTATCTGCGGCAGGCGGCTTCCGGCCAGGAAGCCCCCGGGGCTTCCCGACGAGGAATGTGACGAGAGACCTTCCGTGAGCACCTTCAAGGCCCCCAAGGGCACGTACGACCTGCTGCCGCCCGACTCCGCGAAGTACCTGGCCGTCCGCGAGGCGATCGCGGCCCCGCTGCGCGACTCCGGCTACGGCTACATCGAGACGCCCGGCTTCGAGAGCGTCGAGCTGTTCGCGCGCGGTGTCGGCGAGTCCACCGACATCGTCACCAAGGAGATGTACGCCTTCGAGACCAAGGGCGGTGACCGGCTCGCCCTGCGCCCCGAGGGCACGGCCTCCGTGCTGCGCGCGACGCTGGAGGCCAGCCTGCACAAGACGGGCAACCTCCCCGTCAAGCTCTGGTACTCCGGCTCCTACTACCGCTACGAGCGCCCCCAGAAGGGCCGTTACCGCCACTTCTCGCAGGTCGGCGCCGAGGCGATCGGCGCGGAGGACCCGGCGCTCGACGCCGAGCTGATCATCCTGGCCGACCAGGCGTACCGCTCGCTGGGCCTGCGGAACTTCCGGATCCTGCTCAACTCCCTGGGCGACAAGGAGTGCCGGCCCGTCTACCGGGCCGCCCTCCAGGAGTTCCTGCGCGGCCTGGACCTGGACGAGGACACCCTGCGCCGCGCCGACATCAACCCGCTGCGCGTCCTGGACGACAAGCGCGAGTCGGTGCAGAAGCAGCTCGGGGACGCGCCGCTGCTGCGCGACTACCTCTGCGACGCCTGCAAGGCGTACCACGAGGAGGTCCGCGAGCTGATCACGGCGGCGGGCGTCGTCTTCGAGGACGACCCGAAGCTGGTGCGCGGCCTGGACTACTACACGCGCACCACGTTCGAGTTCGTCCACGACGGGCTCGGCTCCCAGTCCGCGGTGGGCGGCGGCGGCCGTTACGACGGCCTCTCCGAGATGATCGGCGGCCCCGCGCTGCCGTCCGTCGGCTGGGCCCTCGGCGTCGACCGCACGGTCCTCGCCCTGGCGGCCGAGGGCGTCGAGCTGGACCTCCCCGCCACCACCTCCGTCTTCGCCGTACCGCTCGGCGAGGAGGCCCGCCGCGTCCTGTTCGCCAAGGTCACCGAGTTGCGCAAGAACGGCGTCGCCGCCGACTTCGCCTACGGCGGCAAGGGCCTCAAGGGCGCCATGAAGAACGCCAACCGCAGTGGCGCCCGCTACACGATCGTGGCCGGCGAACGCGACCTCGCCGAGGGCGTCGTCCAGCTCAAGGACATGGAGTCCGGCGAGCAGACCGCGATCGGCGTCAACGAGATCGTGGCGGAGCTGGAGTCCCGGCTCGGCTGAGCCCGCCCCTCGCCCGGTGCGGCACGGTCACTGCTCCAGCAGCCCGTGCCGCACGGCGCCGGTGCCGGCCGCCGTGCGGTCGTCGACGCGCATCGCGCGCGGGGTTGCCGTCGAGGTCCGTCAACCCCGCGGGCGCCGATTCGTCCTGCCGGACGAACCCGATCCGAGAGCGCCACACGCGCGTGCCGCGCGCCGGGTCCGCGCCCGGCATCCGGACCTCGCCGCCGTCCCCGGGCACGGTTGCCCTGGAGGATCCCCGCCACAGTGCGTGCCCGCGCCGTCGGGCCCGAGCACGGCCGGTTCGTTCGCCTGTGCGCTCGTGGTTCACGCGTTGTCCGGAACCACGCCCCCGGGGAGGACCGAGCGTCCTTCCTTATGTCCACCGAACGGTGGACACGCGCGTGCGTGCGGCACAATGACCGTGCCCGAAGAAGATGAGACCTCAAGTGACGGAATCGGCGTGATGAGCAAGACGACAGTCAGAGACGTCTCCACGGACCCCGAGCCCGCGTCCGGAGCCGGTGCCGTCGCGCCGGGTGCGGCGGGCGGCAGCCGCGCGTTCGCCGTGATGCTGGTGATCACCGGCGCCGCCGGACTGCTCGCCGCGTGGGTCATCACGATCGACAAGTTCAAGCTGCTCGAAGCCAAGGTCGCCGGCACCACCTTCGTCCCCGGGTGCAGCCTGAACCCCGTCGTCTCCTGCGGCAGCGTCATGGAGAGCGACCAGGCGTCCGTCTTCGGCTTCCCCAACCCGATGCTCGGCCTGGTCTGCTACGGCATCGTGATCTGCGTCGGCATGAGCCTGCTCGCGCGGGCCCGCTTCCCGCGCTGGTACTGGCTCACCTTCAACGCGGGCACGCTCTTCGGCGTGGGCTTCTGCACCTGGCTGCAGTTCCAGTCCCTGTACCGGATCAACGCGCTGTGCCTGTGGTGCTCGCTGGCCTGGGTCGCCACGATCGTCATGTTCTGGTACGTGACCTCGTTCAACGTGCGCAAGGGCTTCCTGCCCGCGCCGAACTGGCTGCGCGGCTTCTTCGGCGAGTTCACCTGGGTGCTGCCGGTCCTGCACATCGGCATCATCGGCATGCTGATCCTGACCCGCTGGTGGGACTTCTGGACCAGCTGACCCGCACCGCCCCCCCGGGCGTCGCCGACCGGACCCACGGGCCCGGCCGACGGCGCCCGTCGCGTTGTCAGTGCGGTCCTTTAGGGTTTCGAGCGTGGAGCCCGATCTGTTCACCGCCGCCGCAGAAGAACGCCAGGAGAAGGACCCCTCCGGCAGCCCCCTGGCCGTCCGGATGCGCCCGCGCACCCTCGACGAGGTCGTGGGCCAACAGCACCTGCTGAAGCCCGGCTCCCCGCTGCGCCGCCTGGTGGGCGAGGGCGCCGCCGGCCCCGCCGGCCCCTCCTCGGTGATCCTCTGGGGCCCGCCCGGCACCGGCAAGACGACCCTGGCGTACGTCGTCTCCAAGGCCACCAACAAGCGGTTCGTGGAACTGTCGGCGATCACCGCGGGCGTCAAGGAGGTCCGCGCGGTCATCGACGGCGCCCGCCGCGCGGTCGGCGGGTACGGCAAGGAGACCGTCCTCTTCCTCGACGAGATCCACCGCTTCAGCAAGGCTCAGCAGGACTCCCTGCTGCCCGCCGTCGAGAACCGCTGGGTGACGCTGATCGCCGCGACCACCGAGAACCCGTACTTCTCGGTGATCTCCCCCCTGCTCTCCCGCTCCCTCCTGCTGACCCTCGAACCCCTCACCGACGACGACGTCCGCGGCCTGCTCCGCCGCGCCCTCACCGACGACCGGGGCCTCAAGGGCGCCGTCACCCTCCCCGAGGACACCGAGGACCACCTGCTGCGCATCGCCGGCGGCGACGCCCGCCGCGCCCTGACCGCCCTGGAGGCCGCCGCCGGGGCCGCGCTCGACAAGGGCGAGCCGGAGATCACCCTGGCCACGCTGGAGGAGACCGTCGACCGGGCGGCGGTCACGTACGACCGCGACGGCGACCAGCACTACGACGTCGCCAGCGCCCTGATCAAGTCCATCCGCGGCTCCGACGTCGACGCCGCCCTGCACTACCTGGCCCGCATGATCGAGGCCGGCGAGGACCCCCGCTTCATCGCCCGCCGCCTGATGATCTCCGCCAGCGAGGACATCGGCCTCGCCGACCCGAACGCGCTGCCGATCGCGGTCGCCGCCGCCCAGGCCGTCGCCATGATCGGCTTCCCCGAGGCCGCCCTCACCCTCAGTCACGCCACCATCGCCCTCGCCCTGGCACCCAAGTCCAACGCCGCGACCACCGCCATCGGCGCCGCCCTGGACGACGTACGCAAGGGGCACGCCGGGACCGTCCCGGCCCATCTGCGCGACAGCCACTACCAGGGCGCGGGCAAGCTCGGCCACGGGCAGGGGTACGTCTACCCGCACGACCTGCCGGAGGGCATCGCCGCCCAGCAGTACGCCCCCGACGCCCTGAAGGACCGCGAGTACTACACCCCGACCCGGCACGGCGGGGAGGCGCGGTACGCGGACGCCGTGGAGTGGACCAGGAAGCACCTCGGTCGAAAGAGGCCCTGAGCACCCTGTAAACTCGATCGGAGTGCCGAGTCCCGTGCCGTCAGAGCGGGACAACCGGCCGGAACCCCAGCGGGTTCCAGGAGCGTCGCGCACCGTCGAAGGTGTCGCGGGCAGCCCACCACCCCTCGTCGCAGGACGGGACCGGTCGGTGGGCCACTCGCGTGCTGCACGTATGTGCCCAGACCAGGGAGCGGCTGCCCGACAGGTCCCACGCGGACCCGGCGGGTTTCCCCGGCTGCGGATGCGACCTCCCTCAACCCTGGCAAGCCGAACACTAGGAAATGAGAGACAGTGGCGAACCAGTCCCGCCCCAAGGTCAAGAAGTCGCGTGCCCTCGGCATCGCGCTGACGCCGAAGGCCGTCAAGTACTTCGAGGCCCGCCCCTACCCGCCGGGTGAGCACGGCCGCGGCCGCAAGCAGAACTCGGACTACAAGGTCCGTCTGCTGGAGAAGCAGCGTCTGCGTGCCCAGTACGACGTGTCCGAGCGTCAGCTCGTCCGCGCCTACGAGCGTGCCTCCAAGGTCCAGGGCAAGACCGGTGAGGCCCTGATCGTGGAGCTGGAGCGCCGCCTCGACGCGCTGGTCCTGCGCTCGGGCATCGCCCGCACGATCTACCAGGCCCGCCAGATGGTCGTCCACGGCCACATCGCGGTCAACGGCCAGAAGGTCGACAAGCCGTCCTTCCGCGTCCGCCCCGACGACGTCGTGCAGGTCCGCGACCGCTCCAAGGAGAAGACGCTGTTCCAGGTCGCGCGTGAGGGTGGCTTCGCCCCCGACGGCGAGACCCCGCGTTACCTCCAGGTGAACCTCAAGGCCCTGGCGTTCCGCCTGGACCGCGAGCCGAACCGCAAGGAGATCCCGGTGATCTGCGACGAGCAGCTCGTCGTCGAGTACTACGCCCGCTGATCCCAGCCGGCCGCGGTACCCGGGCCCGCCGTCTCCCCGCCCCGTGGGCGGGCGGGGCGGCGGGCCTCGTCATGTCCCCGGCGTCCTCGTCGGCCGCGCGGGACGACGCGGCCCCGGCAGCGCCGCCGGCCCCTCGGACCGCCGCAGCGCCCGGGCCACCGCCTCCTCCCGGCCCAGCCGCGCCCCCCGCCGCAGGCACTCCTCGTACGCCCCGTCGCCCAGCCGGTCGCGGGCCGCCGCCTCGCACAGCTCGCGCGGCGCGTTGTAGTGCGCCGAGCCGAACAGTTGCAGCCCCACCGCGGGCCACATCCGCCCCGCCGCCCCCTGGAGCACCGCCGCCTCCGCCGCGTCGCCCTCCGTCACCGTGACCAGGGCCAGCAGTTCCAGCGACAGCACCGCACCCAGCAGGTCACGGAAGCCGTGGGCGTCGCCCAGGCAGACGGTCAGCAGCCGCCGGGCCCTGCCCGGATCACCGTCGCTCCAGGCCGCGTACGCCAGCACGTACAGCGCGTAGGCGCGGGCCCAGCGCTCGCCGTGGTCGTCGCACACCCGGCGCACGTCCTCGCACAGCCGCACCGCCTCCGCCAGATCACCCTGGAAGGCCCGCGTCATCGCCAGCTCCACCTGGGCCATCAGCACATTGCTGTTCAGCTCGCCGGTCTCCCGGTACCGCGCCAGCGCGGAGCGCAGCAGCGTCTCGGCGCCCGCCACGTCATCGGTGATCAGCGCCAGACAGCCCGAGCGGTGCACCGCGTACGCCAGCGCCGTCGGATTGCCGGCCCGCTCCGCCTCCCGGTGGCACTCCTCGAGCGTCGCCCGCGCGCACACCGTGTCGCCCTGCAGGACCGCCACGTACGCCAGCACCCACAGCGCCTTGAGCCGGGACT
Source organism: Streptomyces sp. NPDC090994 (assembly GCF_044768905.1). Lineage (NCBI taxonomy): Bacteria > Bacillati > Actinomycetota > Actinomycetes > Kitasatosporales > Streptomycetaceae > Streptomyces > Streptomyces sp. NPDC090994. Next base: position 125,986 of record NZ_JBIVWS010000009.1, on the reverse strand, counting down.
GCTCGTGCGCGGTCCGCTCCGCGTCCAGCCGCACCACCTGCTCCAGCCAGTGCCGCCCCTCCGCCAGCCGCCCGCAGCCCGCCCAGTGGAACCACAGGGAGCCCGCCAGGTACTGGCCCAGGTGCGCCCCGCACGGATCGGACAGGCAGTGGTCCAGGGCGACGCGCAGATTCGGCAGCTCGGCCTCGACGCGCGCGGCGACCTCCGACTGGCGCGGCGAGAACCACTCCAGCTCGCACCAGGTCGCCAGGCCCACGTACCAGTCGCGGTGCCGCCGCCGCAGCCGCGGAGCGTCCCCCGTCGCCGCCAGCCACTCGGCGCCGTACGCCCGCACCGTGCCGAGCATCCGGTAGCGCGCCCCGGCCGGTGTCTCCTCGCGGGTCAGCACGGACTGGGCGAGCAGCGCGGAGAGCACGTCCAGCACGTCGTCGGCGGGCAGGCCGTCACCGCCGCACACGTACTCCACGGCCTCCAGGTCGAACCGTCCCGCGAACACCGAAAGACGCGCCCACAGCAGCCGCTCCCCGGGCGTGCACAGCTCATGGCTCCAGCCGATCGCCGTGCGCAGCGCCCGGTGCCGGGGCAGCGCCGTCCGGTTCTCCCCGGCCAGCAGCCGGAACCGGTCGTCCAGCCGGCCGAGCACCTGCTCCGGCGTCAGCACGCCCAGCCGTCCCGCGGCCAGCTCGATCGCCAGCGGGATGCCGTCCAGCCGCCGGCACAGCTCCCGCACCTCGGCGCCGTCCCCGCCCCCGATCTCCACCCCGTGCTGGGCGGCGCGCACCGTCAGCAGGGCCACCGCCTCCTCCCCGCTCAGCGGCGCCAGCGGGAACAGCCGCTCGCCGGAGACGGCCAGCGGCCGGCGCCCCACCGCCAGCACCCGCAGCCCGGGAGCCCGGCCCAGCAGCTCCGTCACCAGCCGGGCACACGCGTCCACCAGGTGCTCGAATCCGTCGAGCAGCAGCAGGACCTCGCGGTCGGCGAGGTGGGCGAGCAGGGTCTCGCGGGGCGTCCGGGTGGTGTGGTCGGTCAGGCCGAGCGCCTCCACCACCGCGTAGTCCACGAACTCCGGGTCGCGCACGGGAGCCAGCTCCACCCGCCAGACCCCGTCCCGCGGAGCCGACCGCGCGGCGGCCCGCTCCGCCAGCCGCGACTTGCCGACCCCGCCCACCCCGGTGACCGTCACCAGCCGCGCGCCGCGCAGCGCGTCGTCCAGCTCGGAGAGTTCCGCCGCGCGTCCGACGAAGGCGTCCAGTTCCAGCGGCAGATTCCCGGCCGGGAACGTTTCGTCATGCCGTTGATCACGCATAGGGAACGCAGCGTACTGAAGCGTGCGCGGTGCGTACAAACGTCTCGCACACCCGCGCCGCACGCGGACGGTAATCCGGTACGGACCTCCACCCCCGGCGCGATAGGCTCGGTGCACGACTTTCCGTGTTCTCGATGGTCTCGACGGTCATGACGGACGTGAAGTCGACGTAGCGAAGTTCTGGCACGTTTCAGGGAGCGGGTGCACACAGTGTCCGGTGGCGAGGTGGCCGGGATCCTGGTGGCCGTGTTCTGGGCGATCCTGGTCTCCTTCCTCGCCGTCGCACTGGTGAGGCTGGCGCAGACGCTCAAGGCGACCACCAAGCTCGTGGCGGACGTGACCGACCAGGCCGTCCCGCTGCTGGCCGACGCCTCCACGGCGGTGCGCTCGGCGCAGACCCAGATCGAACGGGTCGACGCGATCGCCTCCGACGTCCAGGAGGTCACCTCCAACGCCTCGGCGCTCTCCACCACCGTCGCCTCCACCTTCGGCGGCCCCCTGGTCAAGGTCGCGGCCTTCGGCTACGGCGTGCGCCGGGCGATGGGCGGCCGCAAGGAGGACGTGCCGGCCAAGACAGCCAGGCGCACCGTCGTGGTGGGCCGTACCGTCCCGGCGACGCGGCGGGCCAAGCGGAAGAAGGACTGACCCAGCGATGTTCCGCCGTACGTTCTGGTTCACCACCGGCGTCGCCGCCGGAGTGTGGGCCACCACCAAGGTCAACCGGAAGCTGAAGCAGCTCACCCCCGAGAACCTCGCCGTGACCGCGGCGAACAAGGCGATCGAGGCCGGCGGCCGGCTCAGGGACCGCGCCGTGGACTTCGCGCTCGACGTCCGCGACAACATGGCCCAGCGGGAGGCCGAACTGGGCGACGCCCTCGGTCTCGACGCCCCCGCCGACCGGGAGCTCCCGGCACCCCGGCGGTACGCCGCCATCGAGAACCGCAACGACCCGATGCCCACTTCGAAGTACATCGACAGGACGACGTACTCGTACAACCGGAATGAGGACCACTGATGGAGTCGGCCGAGATCCGCCGCCGCTGGCTGAGCTTCTTCGAGGAGCGCGGGCACACCGTCGTCCCGTCGGCGTCGCTCATCGCGGACGACCCGACTCTGCTGCTGGTCCCGGCCGGCATGGTGCCCTTCAAGCCGTACTTCCTCGGTGAGGTCAAGCCGCCCTTCGACCGCGCCACCAGCGTGCAGAAGTGCGTGCGCACCCCGGACATCGAAGAGGTCGGCAAGACCACCCGGCACGGCACGTTCTTCCAGATGTGCGGCAACTTCTCCTTCGGCGACTACTTCAAGGAAGGCGCCATCACGTACGCCTGGGAGCTGCTCACCAGCCCCCAGGACAAGGGCGGCTACGGCCTCGACCCCGAGCGCCTGTGGATCACCGTCTACCAGGACGACGACGAGGCCGAGCGCATCTGGCACGACGTGGTCGGTGTCCCCTCCGAGCGCATCCAGCGCCTCGGCAAGAAGGACAACTACTGGTCGATGGGCGTGCCCGGCCCCTGCGGCCCCTGCTCCGAGATCAACTACGACCGCGGCCCCGAGTTCGGCGTCGAGGGCGGCCCGGCCGTCAACGACGAGCGGTACGTGGAGATCTGGAACCTCGTCTTCATGCAGTACGAGCGGGGCGAGGGCATCTCCAAGGAGGACTTCGAGATCCTCGGGGAGCTGCCGAGCAAGAACATCGACACCGGGCTCGGCCTGGAGCGGCTCGCCATGATTCTGCAGGGCGTGCAGAACATGTACGAGATCGACACCTCCATGGCCGTCATCCAGAAGGCCACCGACCTGACCGGTGTCTCCTACGGCGACGCCCACGACTCGGACGTCTCCCTGCGCGTGGTCACCGACCACATGCGCACCTCCGTGATGCTCATCGGTGACGGCGTCACGCCGGGCAACGAGGGCCGCGGTTACGTGCTGCGCCGCATCATGCGCCGAGCCATCCGCAACATGCGCCTGCTCGGCGCCACCGGTCCGGTCGTCAAGGACCTGATCGACACGGTGATCGAGATGATGGGGCAGCAGTACCCCGAGCTGATCACCGACCGCGAGCGGATCGAGAAGGTCGCCGTCGCCGAGGAGAACGCCTTCCTCAAGACGCTGAAGGCCGGCACCAACATCCTCGACACCGCCGTCGCCGACACCAAGGCCGCCGGCGGCTCGGTCCTCTCCGGCGACAAGGCGTTCCTGCTCCACGACACCTGGGGCTTCCCGATCGACCTCACCCTGGAGATGGCCGCCGAGCAGGGCCTGTCCGTGGACGAGGACGGCTTCCGGCGCCTGATGAAGGAGCAGCGGGAGCGCGCCAAGGCCGACGCCCAGGCCAAGAAGACCGGCCACGCCGACCTCGGCGCCTACCGCGAGATCGCCGACCGCGCCGGACAGACCGACTTCATCGGCTACACCGACACCGAGGGCGAGTCCACCGTCGTCGGCATCCTGGTCGACGGCGTCTCCTCGCCGGCCGCCACCGAGGGCGACGAGGTCGAGATCGTCCTCGACCGCACCCCCTTCTACGCCGAGGGCGGCGGCCAGATCGGCGACACCGGCCGGATCAGGACCGACTCCGGTGCCGTCATCGAGGTGCGCGACTGCCAGAAGCCGGTCCCGGGCGTCTACGTCCACAAGGGCGTCGTCCAGGTCGGTGAGATCACCGTCGGCGCCAAGGCCCACGCCGCCATCGACGACCGGCGCCGCAAGGCCATCGCCCGCGCCCACTCGGCCACCCACCTCACCCACCAGGCCCTGCGCGACGCGCTGGGCCCGACGGCCGCCCAGGCCGGTTCCGAGAACCAGCCCGGCCGCTTCCGCTTCGACTTCGGTTCCCCGTCCGCCGTGCCGACGGCCGTGATGACCGACGTCGAGCAGAAGATCAACGAGGTGCTCGCCCGCGACCTGGACGTGCGGGCCGACGTCATGGGCATCGACGAGGCCAAGAAGCAGGGCGCCATCGCCGAGTTCGGCGAGAAGTACGGCGAGCGGGTGCGCGTCGTCACCATCGGCGACTTCTCCAAGGAGCTGTGCGGCGGTACCCACGTGCACAACACCGCCCAGCTCGGCCTGGTGAAGCTGCTGGGCGAGTCGTCCATCGGCTCCGGCGTGCGCCGTATCGAGGCCCTGGTGGGCGTCGACGCCTACAACTTCCTCGCCCGTGAGCACACGGTCGTCGCCCAGCTCCAGGAGCTGATCAAGGGCCGTCCGGAGGAGCTCCCGGAGAAGGTCTCCGCCATGCTCGGCAAGCTGAAGGACGCCGAGAAGGAGATCGAGAAGTTCCGCGCCGAGAAGGTCCTCCAGGCCGCGGCGGGTCTCGCCGAGTCCGCCAAGGACGTACGGGGCGTCGCCCTGGTCACCGGCCAGGTCCCGGACGGCACCACCGCCGACGACCTGCGCAAGCTGGTCCTCGACGTGCGCGGCCGCATCCAGGGCGGCCGGGCCGCCGTGGTCGCCCTGTTCACGACGGTGAACGGCAAGCCCCTCACCGTCATCGCCACCAACGACGCCGCCCGCGACCGCGGCCTCAAGGCCGGTGACCTGGTGCGCACCGCCGCCAAGACCCTCGGCGGCGGCGGTGGCGGCAAGCCGGACGTCGCCCAGGGCGGCGGCCAGAACCCGGCCGCCATCGGTGACGCCGTGGCCGCCGTGGAGCGCCTGGTCGCGGAGACGGCCAAGTAATGCGCAGAGGACGTCGGCTCGCCATCGACGTCGGGGACGCCCGGATCGGGGTCGCCTCGTGCGACCCCGACGGGATCCTCGCCACCCCCGTCGAGACGGTCCCGGGCCGGGACCTCCCGGCGGCCCACCGCCGTCTGCGCGCGCTGGTCGAGGAGTACGAGCCGATCGAGGTCGTCGCCGGCCTGCCCCGCTCCCTCAAGGGGGGCGAGGGCCCGGCGGCGGCCAAGGTCCGCCGGTTCGCCCAGGAACTGGCCCAGGGCATCGCCCCCGTCCCGGTCCGGCTCCTCGACGAGCGGATGACGACCGTGACGGCGAGCCAGGGCCTGCGCGCGTCCGGGGTGAATTCCAAGAAGGGCCGTTCGGTCATCGACCAGGCCGCCGCTGTGATCATCCTTCAGCAGGCGCTTGAATCCGAACGGGTGTCAGGTAATCCTCCTGGCGAGGGCGTCGAAGTGGTCATCTGATCGCTGTACGGTAACGTTCCGCGCGATGCGGCGGTCTTCGAACAGCCTCCGCACAGAGAGAGGCGGAACGGTAAGTGGTCCGTGAAAGCCGCGTGACCGCCGCCTCGCGGCTCTAGGGGATCCATGACTGAGTATGGCCGGGGCCAGGGCTCCGAACCGTGGCACCCGGAGGACCCGTTGTACGGGGACGGCGGGTGGGGAGGGCAGCAGGCCCACGCGGGACAGCAGCCCTTCGACGGCGGCCAGTCGCAGCACCGACCGCAGCATCAGCAGCACGGTGACTGGGGCGACGGCGGAGGCCAGGCCGGGTACGGCCAGGCCCAGCAGCAGTACCCGCACGGCGGACAGCAGTACGACGGGCAGCAGTACGACGGCGGGCAGGGTCAGCAGCAGTACGACCAGCAGCAGTACGACCCGCAGTACGGCGGACAGCAGTACCCGGCGCAGCAGCACCAGGACCAGCAGCAGTACGGCGGCGAGGGCTGGGGCACCGGACAGCAGCAGCCCGTGTACCCGGCCGATCCCGCCGACCCGTACGCCCAGCAGGCGGCCGCCTCCTACGGCGCGGAGCAGCCCGACCACTACGGCACCCCGGAGGCGTATCCGCCCCCCGAGCCGCCGAACCGGCGGCGCACCGAGCCGGAGCCGGAGAAGACCGACTGGGACCCGGGGCCCGACCAGGGGGAACACGCCTTCTTCGCGGGCGGCGACGGGGACGACGCCGACGGGGCCGACGACGACGCTCCCGGCCGCGGTGACCGCAGGAACCGCGGGGGCAAGCCGAAGAAGCGGCGGAACGGTTGTGCGTGCCTCGTGGTCTGCCTGGTGCTGGGCGGCGGTGTGGCGGGAGTCGGCTATTTCGGCTACCAGTTCTACCAGGATCGTTTCGGCGCGGCCCCGGACTACGCCGGCGACGGCAACGGCACCCAGGTGACCATCACCGTCCCCAAGGGGGCGGGCGGCTCGGCCATCGGCCAGGAGCTGAAGCGCAAGGGCGTGGTCAAGAGCGTCGACGCGTTCGTCGCGGCGCTGCAGAGCAACCCGAACGCCAAGGGCATCCAGGACGGCGTCTACACGCTGCAGAAGGAGATGTCCGCCGAGAGCGCCGTGAAGCTGATGCTCAGCCCCGAGAGCCGCAACACGCTGATCATCGCCGAGGGCAAGCGCAGCGCCGCCGTCTACGAGCTCATCGACGAACGCCTCGAGGTCGACAAGGGCACCACCGCCAAGGTGGCCAAGTCCGAGTGGAAGGACCTCGGCCTGCCCGACTGGGCGATGAACCACGCCGACGTCAAAGACCCGCTGGAGGGCTTCCTCTACCCGTCCAGCTACTCCGTGGCCAAGGGGCAGAAGCCCGAGGCGGTGCTCAAGGAGATGGTGGCGCGGGCCACCGACAAGTACGAGGAGCTCGGCTTCGAGAAGAAGTCGAAGGAACTGGGGCTCGACGGGCCCTGGCAGCTCGTGACGGTCGCCAGCCTGGTGCAGGCCGAGGGCAAGACCCACGAGGACTTCCGCAAGATGGCCGAGGTCATCTACAACCGCCTCAAGCCCGACAACTACGAGACCAACCAGAAGCTCCAGTTCGACTCGACCTTCAACTACCTGATGGGTCAGAGCGAGATCCACATCAGCGAGTCCGAGATCAACAGCAACCCGGACCCGTACAACACCTACTACCACAAGGGTCTGCCGCCCGGTCCCATCGGCAATCCGGGCGCCGAGGCGCTGGAGGCCGCGCTCAAACCCACGGACGACGGCTGGATCTACTTCGTCGCCACCGATGGCGTGAGCAACACGGAGTTCGCCAAGACCAACGCCGAGTTCGAGAAACTGAAGGACAAGTTCAATGCCAGTACCGGCGACTGACGGCCGCCGGGCCGCCGTCCTCGGCTCCCCGATCGCCCACTCCCTCTCCCCGGTGCTGCACCGCGCCGCGTACGCCGCGCTGGGCCTGGAGGGATGGACGTACGACCTTTTCGAGGTGGACGAGGCGGCCCTGCCGGGGTTCGTCGAGAAGCTGGGGCCCGAGTGGGCCGGGCTGTCGCTGACCATGCCGCTGAAGCGGGCCGTGATCCCGCTGCTCGACGAGGTCAGCGACACGGCGGCCTCCGTGGACGCGGTGAACACCGTCGTCCTCACCGAGGACGGCCGCCGCACCGGCGACAACACCGACATCCCCGGCATGGTCGCCGCCCTGCGCGAGCACGGCGTCGAGAAGGTGGAGTCCGCGGCGATCCTGGGCGCCGGCGCCACCGCCTCCTCCGCGCTGGCCGCGCTGGCCCGTATCTGCGCCGGCGAGGTCGCCGTCTACGTGCGCAGCGAGGCCCGGGCCGCCGAGATGCGCGAGTGGGCCGAGCGGCTCGACGTCGACGTGCGCGTCGTGGACTGGTCGCGGGCCGAGGAGGCACTGCGCGCCCCGCTGGTCGTCGCCACCACCCCGGCCGGCACCACCGACGCGCTGGCCGCCGCCGTGCCGGAGATGCCCACGACCCTGTTCGACGTGCTCTACGAGCCCTGGCCCACCGCGCTGGCCGCCCGCTGGTCGGCCCACGGCGGCGCCGTCGTCAGCGGCCTCGACCTGCTGGTGCACCAGGCGGTGCTGCAGGTGGAGCAGATGACGGGGCGCGGACCGGCACCGCTGGCCGCCATGCGCACCGCGGGCGAGCGGGCGCTGGCGGAGCGTTAGGCGTCCGCGGACGGTCCGCTGTCCGGTTGGTGGACCGCCGCCCAGGTCACATCGGGGGACATGGGAGGATTGGGAGCGGCGGATCAGGGCCGCGCACCCGGTCGCGCCGTGATGGACAGGGCGCGAACACCGAGGAGCACTGTTGAGCAGGTTGCGCTGGCTGACCGCGGGGGAGTCGCACGGCCCCGCACTCGTCGCGACGCTGGAGGGCCTTCCCGCCGGCGTGCCGATCACCACGGAGATGGTGGCGGACCACCTGGCGCGGCGGCGGCTCGGCTACGGGCGCGGCGCTCGGATGAAATTCGAGCGGGACGAGGTCACCTTCCTCGGCGGTGTCCGGCACGGCCTGACCCTGGGCTCCCCGGTCGCGATCATGGTGGGCAACACCGAGTGGCCCAAGTGGGAGCAGGTCATGGCCGGCGACCCGGTCGACCCGGAGGTCCTCGCCGGGCTCGCCCGCAACGCCCCGCTCACCCGGCCGAGGCCCGGCCACGCCGACCTCGCGGGCATGCAGAAGTACGGCTTCGACGAGGCCCGGCCGATCCTGGAGCGTGCCTCCGCGCGGGAGACCGCCGCACGCGTCGCGCTCGGCGCGGTGGCGCGGTCGTACCTGAAGGAGACGGCCGGCATCGAGATCGTCAGCCATGTCGTCGAGCTGGCCGCCGCCAAGGCGCCCTACGGCGTGCTGCCGACCCCGGCCGACGTGGAGAAGCTGGACGCCGACCCGGTGCGCTGCCTGGACGCGGACGCCTCCAAGGCGATGGTCGAGGAGATCGACCAGGCCCACAAGGACGGCGACACCCTGGGCGGTGTCGTGGAGGTGCTGGCGTACGGGGTTCCGGTCGGCCTCGGCTCGCACGTGCACTGGGACCGGCGGCTGGACGCCCGGCTCGCCGCCGCGCTCATGGGCATCCAGGCGATCAAGGGCGTCGAGGTCGGGGACGGCTTCGACCTGGCCCGCGTGCCGGGCTCCAAGGCGCACGACGAGATCCTCACCACCCCCGAGGGCATCAAGCGGGCGTCGGGCCGCTCCGGCGGCACCGAGGGCGGGCTGACCACGGGCGAGCTGCTGCGGGTGCGGGCGGCGATGAAGCCGATCGCGACCGTGCCGCGCGCCCTGAAGACCGTGGACGTCGCCACCGGCGAGGAAGCCGCCGCCCACCACCAGCGCTCCGACGTCTGTGCCGTCCCGGCGGCCGGCATCGTCGCCGAGGCCATGGTCGCGCTGGTGCTGGCGGACGCGGTGGCGGAGAAGTTCGGCGGCGACAGCGTGCCCGAGACCCGGCGCAACGTCACCTCGTTCCTCGACGCCCTGGCCATCCGATGAGCGCACCGCTGCTCGTCCTGGTCGGCCCGATGGGGGTCGGCAAGTCCACCGTCGGCGCACTGCTCGCCGAGCGGCTCGGGACCGGCTACCGGGACACCGACGAGGACATCGTGGCCGCCGAGGGCCGCGCCATCGCCGAGATCTTCGTGGACGAGGGCGAGGCCGCCTTCCGGGCCATCGAGAAGGCGGCCGTGCGACGGGCGCTCGCCGAGCACGACGGCGTCCTGGCCCTGGGCGGCGGCGCGATCCTGGACGAGGAGACGCGCGCGCTGCTCGCCGGACACCGGGTGGTCTACCTCTCGATGGACGTCGAGGAAGCGGTCAAGCGCACCGGCCTCAACGCGGCCCGTCCCCTGCTCGCGGTCAACCCGCGCAAGCAGTGGCGCGAGCTGATGGAGGCCAGACGGCACCTGTACGAGAGCGTCGCCGTGGCCGCCGTACCGACCGACGGCCGCACCCCCGAAGAGGTCGCCGAAGCCGCCCTGGACGCACTGGAGTTGAAGGAAGCATGAGCAGCGAGGCAGTCACCCGCGTCCAGGTCGGCGCCACCGCGGGCAGCGAGGCGTACGAGGTCCTGGTGGGCCGGCAGCTCCTGGACGAGCTGCCCGGCCTGGTCGGGCCCAAGGCCAAGCGGGTCGCCGTCATCCACCCCGAGGCGCTCGCCGAGACGGGCGACGCGCTGCGCGCCGACCTCGCCGGGCAGGGCTACGACGCGATCGCCATCCAGGTGCCCAACGCGGAGGAGGCCAAGACCGCCGAGGTCGCCGCCTACTGCTGGAAGGCGCTCGGCCAGTCCGGGTTCACCCGCACCGACGTCATCGTCGGCGTGGGCGGCGGCGCCACCACGGACGTGGCCGGGTTCGTCGCCGCGACCTGGCTGCGCGGCGTGCGCTGGATCGCCGTACCGACCACCGTGCTGGCCATGGTCGACGCGGCCGTCGGCGGCAAGACCGGCATCAACACCGCCGAGGGCAAGAACCTCGTCGGCGCCTTCCACCCGCCCGCCGGGGTCCTCTGCGACCTCGCCGCGCTGGACTCCCTCCCGGTCAACGACTACGTCTCCGGGCTCGCCGAGATCATCAAGGCCGGGTTCATCGCCGACCCGGCGATCCTCGACCTGATCGAGTCCGACCCCGAGGCCGCCCGCACCCCGGCAGGACCGCACACCGCCGAGCTGATCGAGCGGGCCATCCGGGTCAAGGCCGAGGTCGTCTCCTCCGACCTGAAGGAAGCCGGCCGGCGGGAGATCCTCAACTACGGCCACACCCTCGGCCACGCCATCGAGAAGAACGAGCGCTACAAGTGGCGGCACGGCGCCGCCGTCGCGGTCGGCATGCACTTCGCCGCCGAACTGGGCCGCCTCGCGGGCCGCCTGGACGACGCCACCGCCGACCGCCACCGCAGCATCCTCGAAGCGGTGGGGCTGCCGCTGCACTACCGGTACGACCAGTGGCCCAAGCTGGTGGAGAACATGAAGCTCGACAAGAAGTCCCGCGGCGACCTGCTGCGCTTCATCGTCCTGGACGGCCTGGCCAAGCCCACCGTCCTGGAGGGCCCCGACCCCGCCGTCCTCCTCGCCGCCTACGGCGAAGTGGGGCAGTAGGTACCACCGCGCACCATCCGCCCGATCCGCCCCGCGCGCCGGGCACTTGGGGCCGCCTCCGGCCGTTCACCAAACGACGGCCGGGGGCGGTACCGTTCTGCGACAGAGGCGGGGCCGGCCCCGCTGTCAGCGCCCATCGCCCGCGGTGAGTGAGCCGAAGGGGGCGCGCCGGTGCCGACCTCCGGCACCGGCCGCAGCGCCCCGGCGGCGGACCGAGCCCAAGAACGAGACGGAGTGGCACCGGATGCAGCACGCAGTGGGTTCTCCGCTGCCGCCGCCCCACCAGCCGGGGCACGGACCGGCCACCGGCTGGTCACCGGCCGCACACCACCCGGAACCGCCTCCGGGAGTACACCGGGCGTCCGCCCCCGTGCCACCGCCCCCGGCACCGGGCTACCCGGGCCCGCCCCCGGCGACCCCGCCGGTCCCGCCGCACGCGCCGCCACCCCCGCACGCGCCCACCGCGCAGCACACCCCGCCCCCGCCGGAGCCCACCGGGCACGTCCCGCTGCCCCCCGGCCCGCCCGTGGCCGCGCCCAGCGTGCCGCCCGTCCCGGCGGCCGCCTCCGACCCGGCGACCACCGTCCTCGCCGTACTGCTGATCGGCCCGGCCGGAGCCGGCAAGACCAGCGTCGCCAAGTACTGGGCGGACCACCGCCGGGTGCCCACCGCCCACATCAGCCTCGACGACGTGCGTGAGTGGGTCCGCTCGGGCTTCGCCGACCCGCAGTCCGGGTGGAACGAGCACTCCGAGGCGCAGTACCGCCTGGCCCGCCGCACCTGCGGCTTCGCCGCGCGCAACTTCCTGGCCAACGGCATCTCCTGCATCCTCGACGACGCCGTCTTCCCCGACCGCCCGGTCGTCGGCCTCGGCGGCTGGAAACGGCACGTCGGGCCCGGCCTGCTCCCCGTCGTCCTGCTGCCCGGCCTGGACGTCGTCCTGGAGCGCAATGCCGAGCGGGCGGGCAACCGCCGCCTCACCGACGAGGAGGTCGCCCGCATCCACGGCCGGATGGCCGGCTGGTACGGCTCCGGTCTGCCGATCATCGACAACTCCCAGATCGACGTCCCCGAGACGGCCCGCGTCCTGGACGACGTACTGACCCGCTCGATGGCGAGCCCGCCGAGCTGGTGACGCGGGGGACTGGAGCGACCTGAGGGGCGCGGGGCCGTATCACTGCGGGACTCCGCCGTGGGCGCACCCGGCCCCCACCGGCCGGCACACCACACCCGTCCGTCCCCTCTCACTGAGCGGCGGGCGCCCCCACCGCCCACTCGGCCTCTCCTGAGCGGCGCCCCCCGAGCGAAGCTCTTACGCTCGGCTCATGTCAGAGGTGTACGCGGCCCGCCGGACGCGCCTACGTGAACGCTGCAATGCGGGCGGCAGCGCGGCGGCGCTGGTCTCCCGGCCCGCCAACGTGCGCTATCTCGCCGGTGCCGCCCCGCGCGGTGCCGTCCTGCTGCTGGGTGCCACCGAGGACCTGCTGCTGTGCGGCGAGCCCCCGGACGACCGTCCCACCGACGGGCGGCCCGACGAGACCCTGCGGCTGAGGGTCCTGCCCGGTCTCGGCGCCGACCCCGCCGTCGCCGCGGGCGGCCTCGCCGTGACCCAGGGTGCCGACTCCCTCGCGGTGGAGGAGCACCACCTCACCGTGGCCCGGCACCGCGCGATCGGCTCCGTCGCTTCCCGGCTCCGCCTGGCCGATCTGGGCCAGGCCGTCGAACAGCTGAGGGTGGTCAAGGACGAGGAGGAGATCTCCTGCCTGCGCATCGGCGCGGAGATCGCCGACCAGGCCCTCGGCGAGCTGCTGGAATCGATCCTGGTCGGCCGTACCGAGCGGCACCTCGCCCTGGAACTGGAGCGCCGCCTCGTCGACCACGGCGCCGACGGCCCGGCCTTCCCCACCTCGGTGGGGACCGGCCCGAACTCCGGGCGCCCCGGTCACCGGCCCACCGACCGGCGGGTGGAGGAGGGCGACTTCCTCTCCGTCTGCCTCGGCGCCACCTACCGCGGCTACCGCTGCGAGATCGGCCGTACGTTCGTCATCGGCACCTCGCCGGCCGACTGGCAGATCGAGCTGTACGACCTCGTCTTCGCCGCGCAACGGGCCGGCCGTGAGGCCCTGGTGCCCGGCGCCGCCCACCGTGACGTGGACCGCGCGGCCCGCCAGGTACTGGACTCCGCGGGGTACACCGAGAACCTTCCCGTGCGCACCGGCCACGGCGTCGGACTCGAAATCGACGAGGACCCTCAATTGACCCCGGCGGCCATGGGTAAACTGGACGCTTGTGTGCCGGTCACCGTCGAACCGGGGGTCCACCTCCCCGGCCGGGGCGGTGTCCGGATCGATGACACGCTCGTCGTACGCCCCGAGGCGGACGGCGGACCCGAGCTACTCACCATCACGACCAAGGAGCTGCTCGCGCTCTAGCCTCGCGCTGTGCGCTTGCCCCGGGGTCGTCCACGTCACAGTCCAGTCCAGGAGATTCCGCAACCGTGGCTTCCACGAACGACCTCAAGAACGGCCTGGTGCTCAAGCTCGAAGGCGGCCAGCTCTGGTCCGTCGTCGAGTTCCAGCACGTCAAGCCCGGCAAGGGCCCGGCCTTCGTGCGCACCAAGCTCAAGAACGTGCTTTCCGGCAAGGTCGTCGACAAGACCTTCAACGCCGGTGTCAAGGTCGAGACGGCCACTGTCGACAAGCGCGACATGCAGTTCTCGTACATGGACGGCGACTACTTCGTCTTCATGGACATGGAGACCTACGACCAGCTCCACATCGACCGCAAGGTCGTCGGCGACGCCGCCAACTTCCTCATCGAGGGCTTCGAGGCCACCGTCGCCCAGCACGAGGGCGAGGTGCTCTTCGTCGAGCTGCCCGCCGCCGTCGAGCTGACCGTCCAGGAGACCGAGCCCGGCGTCCAGGGCGACCGCTCCACCGGCGGCACCAAGCCCGCCACCCTGGAGACCGGCCACCAGATCCAGGTCCCGCTCTTCATCACCACCGGTGAGAAGATCAAGGTCGACACCCGCAGCAGCGACTACCTCGGCCGGGTGAACAGCTAACCGTGGCCGCCCGCAACACGGCCCGCAAGCGCGCCTTCCAGATCCTCTTCGAGGGCGACCAGCGCGGCGCCGACGTCCTGACCGTCCTCGCGGACTGGGTACGGCACTCCCGGTCCGACACCCGGCAGCCGCCGGTGAGCGAGTACACGATGGAGCTGGTCGAGGGGTACGCGGAGCACGCGACGCGTATCGACGAGCTGATCGCCCAGTACGCGGTGGGCTGGACGCTCGACCGCATGCCGGTCGTCGACCGCAACATCCTGCGCCTCGGCGCGTACGAGCTGATCTGGGTCGACGGGACGCCGGACGCCGTCGTGCTCGACGAGGCGGTGCAGCTGGCGAAGGAGTTCTCGACCGACGAGTCGCCGTCGTTCGTCAACGGGCTGCTGGGCCGGCTCAAGGAGCTGAAGCCGACGCTGCGGCGGGCTTGACCGGCGAGGGGCGCCGCGGGGCTGCGGCATTCGAGTGACGTGCGGGCAGCACGTGGTTGCCCGCGCCGTTCCCCGCGCCCCTGGGGGAGCTGCCCTCACCGGGCTGGACAAGTAGCCCCGCACATGCCGCCGGGGTGGCCGGAACCGACTGGTTCCGGCCACCCCGGCGGCACGTTTCTGCTGGTACGGGCGGTGCTCAGACCTCCTCGTGGGACGCCACCGCGCGGCGTGCGTCCGCGTCCAGGACGCCCCAGCTGATCAGCTGCTCGGTGAGGACCGAGGGCGACTGGTCGTAGATCACGGCGAGTGTGCGCAGGTCGTCCTGGCGGATCGAGAGCACCTTGCCGTTGTAGTCACCGCGCTGGGACTGGATCGTCGCCGCGTAGCGCTGGAGAGGACCCGCCTTCTCGGCCGGCACCGTGGCCAGCCGCTCCAGGTCCAGGACCAGCTTCGGCGGCGGCTCGGCGGCACCGCCGGGCGTGGTGCCCGGAAGCAGCTCCTGCACCGGAACGCCGTAGAAGTCCGCCAGCTCGGCGAGGCGCTGCACGGTCACGGCACGGTCGCCGCGCTCGTACGAACCGACCACGACGGCCTTCCAGCGGCCCTGGGACTTCTCCTCGACACCGTGGAGGGAAAGGCCCTGCTGGGTGCGGATGGCGCGGAGCTTGGCCCCGAGCTGTTTGGCGTATTCGCTGGACATATGGCTCCCCGGACACTGTGTCGACGCGACGGGCTCGGTTTCCTGCCGCGCGGCTGGTAACTCACTGTGAGGTTACGCAGCGTTACTCTGCCGCGTCAAGCCGAACGGTCCGCCCCGACTCTTCCGGGCCGATGGCGACACGTTAGGCCATCCGAGTGACTGACGTACTCCGATGGGGTGGCAGAGGTGCGATCGGGGTGGCGATGGGGTGCGGTGAGGGTGCCAGTCGGCACCTGCTACCGTGGATGGCGCAAATCCGACGTCCTTTAAGGTCCGTCCCGTGAGGCGGAGAAGGAGGTCCGTTTCCCATGGACAAGCAGGACACCCAGCCCGGTTCACCGTCCGACGCGCGGCCCGTGCTGGAAGGCCCCGACATCGCGCGGGTGCTGACCCGTATCGCCCACGAGATCGTCGAACGCGCCAAGGGCGCCGACGACGTGGTGCTCCTCGGCATCCCGACCCGGGGCGTCTTCCTCGCCCGCCGACTCGCCGCCAAGCTGGAGCAGATCACCGAGCGCAAGGTCCCCTGCGGCTCGCTCGACATCACGATGTACCGCGACGACCTGCGCATGCACCCGCCGCGTGCGCTGGCCCGCACGGAGATCCCGGGTGACGGTCTCGACGGCCGCCTCGTCGTCCTCGTCGACGACGTCCTCTTCTCCGGCCGCACCATCCGCGCCGCCCTCGACGCCCTGAACGACATCGGCCGGCCCCGCGCGGTCCAGCTTGCCGTCCTCGTCGACCGCGGCCACCGCGAACTCCCGATCCGCGCC
Source organism: Streptomyces sp. NPDC090994 (assembly GCF_044768905.1). Classification (NCBI taxonomy): domain Bacteria; kingdom Bacillati; phylum Actinomycetota; class Actinomycetes; order Kitasatosporales; family Streptomycetaceae; genus Streptomyces; species Streptomyces sp. NPDC090994. The sequence continues at coordinate 109,945 of NZ_JBIVWS010000009.1, read as the reverse complement.
GACTACGTCGGCAAGAACCTCCCCACGTCGCTGCGGGAGACGGTCAAGGTCCTGCTCGCCGAGGAGGACGGTCGCGACACCGTGCTGCTCGGCGCCAAGACCGGCCAGTAGCACCTCGGGCGCCGGGCCGCTTCGGCGTGCCCACGCATGCGCCGAGCTGCCCGAAACCTCCCGAATGAACTGCCTTACGGAGCCTGACAGATGCAGCGTCATCTCATCTCGGCCGCCGACCTCACCCGCGACGACGCCGTCCTGATCCTCGACACCGCCGAGGAGATGGCCCGGGTCGCCGACCGGCCGATCAAGAAACTGCCCACCCTGCGCGGCCGTACCGTCGTCAACCTCTTCTTCGAGGACTCCACCCGGACCCGGATCTCCTTCGAGGCGGCCGAGAAGCGGCTGTCCGCGGACGTCATCAACTTCACCGCCAAGGGCTCCAGCGTCTCCAAGGGCGAGTCCCTGAAGGACACCGCCCAGACCCTGGAGGCCATGGGCGTCGACGCGGTCGTCATCCGGCACGGCGCCTCCGGAGCCCCGTACCGGCTGGCCACCTCCGGCTGGATCGACGCCCATGTGATCAACGCCGGGGACGGCACCCACCAGCACCCCACCCAGGCCCTGCTGGACGCGTTCACCATGCGCCGCCGGCTGGTCGGCCGGGACGCCGGGCTCGGCAAGGACCTCGACGGGCGGCGCGTCACCCTCGTCGGCGACGTCCTGCACAGCCGCGTCGCCCGCTCCAACGTCGACCTGCTGCACACCCTCGGCGCCCAGGTCACCCTGGTCGCCCCGCCCACCCTGCTGCCGGTCGGCGTCGACACCTGGCCCTGCGAGGTCTCCTACGACCTCGACTCCACGCTCACCGAGTCCGACGCCGTGATGATGCTGCGCGTGCAGCGCGAGCGGATGAACGCCGCGTTCTTCCCGACCGAGCGCGAGTACTCCCGCCGCTACGGCCTCGACGGCGACCGCATGGCGAAGATGCCCGGGCACGCCATCGTGATGCACCCCGGGCCGATGGTCCGCGGCATGGAGATCACCGCCGAGGTCGCCGACTCCGACCGCTGCACCGTCGTCGAGCAGGTCGCCAACGGCGTCTCCATCCGCATGGCCGTGCTGTACCTGCTGCTCGGCGGCAACGAGCCCGCCCAGACCCGCACTGAGGAGAAGTAAGACCCATGAGCAAGATCCTGATCCGTGGTGCGAAGGTGCTCGGCGGCGAGCAGCGGGACGTACTGATCGACGGCGAGACCATCGAGGCGGTCGGCCAGGACCTGGCCGCCGACGGCGCCGAGGTCGTCGAGGCGGCCGGGAAGGTGCTGCTGCCCGGCCTGGTCGACCTCCACACCCACCTGCGCGAGCCCGGCCGTGAGGACTCCGAGACGGTCCTGACCGGCACCCGCGCGGCGGCGTCCGGCGGCTACACCACGGTGTTCGCCATGGCCAACACCTTCCCGGTCGCCGACACGGCGGGCGTGGTCGAGCAGGTCTGGCGGCTCGGCACCGAGTCCGGCTACTGCGACGTACGGCCCATCGGCGCCGTCACCGTCGGCCTGGAGGGCGAGAAGCTCGCCGAACTGGGCGCCATGCACGAGTCCGCGGCCGGCGTCACCGTCTTCTCCGACGACGGCAAGTGCGTCCACGACGCGGTGATCATGCGGCGCGCCCTGGAGTACGTGAAGGCGTTCGACGGCGTCGTCGCCCAGCACGCCCAGGAGCCGCGCCTCACCGAGGGCGCCCAGATGAACGAGGGCGTCGTCTCCGCCGAACTGGGGCTCGGCGGCTGGCCCGCGGTGGCCGAAGAATCGATCATCGCCCGGGATGTCCTGCTCGCCGAGCACGTCGGCTCCCGCGTCCACATCTGCCACCTGTCGACCGCCGGGTCCGTCGAGATCGTCCGCTGGGCCAAGTCCCGGGGCATCCAGGTCACCGCCGAGGTCACCCCGCACCACCTGCTCCTCACCGACGAACTGGTCCGGTCCTACAACCCGGTCTACAAGGTGAACCCGCCGCTGCGCACCGAGCGTGACGTCATGGCGCTGCGCGAGGCGCTGGCGGACGGCACGATCGACATCGTCGCCACCGACCACGCCCCGCACCCGCACGAGGACAAGGACTGCGAGTGGGCCGCCGCCGCCATGGGCATGGTCGGCCTGGAGACCGCGTTGTCAGTGGTCCAGGAGACCATGGTGGACACGGGTCTGCTGGACTGGGCCGGCGTCGCCGACCGGATGTCCGTCAAGCCCGCGCAGATCGGACAGGCAGCCGGCCAGGGCCGTCCCGTCTCGGCAGGTGAGCCCGCCAACCTCACCCTCGTCGACACGGAATACCGTGGCCGGGTGGACCCCGCGGGCTTCGCCTCGCGCAGCCGCAACACCCCCTACGAGGGGCGCGAGCTGCCGGGCCGTGTGACGCACACGTGGCTGCGGGGCAAGGCCACGCTCGTCGACGGGAAGCTCACGTGACACCTGTAATCCTGCTGGCCGCCGAGAAGCAATCGGCGGAAGTGACCGACTGGGCCGCCCGCATCGGCTGGGTCGTCGGCCTCGCCCTGTTCGTCGCGCTCGTCTACTGGCTGATGCGCGAGGGCTGGAAGTGGCGCGGCACCCTCCAGGGGGACCTGCCGGAACTTCCCACCGCGCCGGAATCTCCGGGTAAGGCGAGACTGGCTGTGCTGTCGATGAGTGGCCGCTACCACGGCTCCACCACCGCCGGTCAGTGGCTGGACCGCATCGTCGCCCGCGGCCTGGGCACCCGTAGCCGGGCCGAGCTGACGCTGACGGACGCGGGAGTCGACGTCGTACGCCCCGGCGCCACCGACTTCTTCGTCCCGGCCGCCGCCCTGCGCGGGGCCCGGCTCGACAAGGGCATCGCAGGCAAGGTCCTCACCGAGGGCGGACTGCTGGTCCTGACCTGGGAACACGGCGGCAAACTGATCGACTCCGGCTTCCGCTCCGACCACGCGGCCGAGCACAACGAGTGGGTCGACACCCTGAACGAAATGATCAACAAGAGGGAAACGGAAGGCGCGCGATGACGACCTCCACAAGGGGAGCCGGCAAGACTCCCGCAGTACTCGTCCTGGAGGACGGCCGGGTCTTCCGCGGCCGCGCCTACGGGGCCGTGGGGGAGACCTTCGGCGAGGCCGTCTTCTCCACCGGCATGACCGGCTACCAGGAGACCCTGACCGACCCGTCGTACGCCCGGCAGATCGTGGTGGCGACCGCCCCGCAGATCGGCAACACCGGCTGGAACGACGAGGACGACGAGTCCCGGCGCATCTGGGTCTCCGGCTACGTCGTGCGCGACCCCGCGCGCGTGCCGTCCAACTGGCGCTCCCGGCGCTCCCTGGACGACGAGCTGACCCGCCAGGGGATCGTCGGCATCTCCGGCATCGACACCCGCGCCCTCACCCGCCACCTGCGCGAGCGCGGCTCCATGCGGGCCGGTGTCTTCTCCGGCGACGCCCTCGCCGACGACGCCGCGCTCCTCGCGCGCGTGCGGGAGCAGCCGCACATGAAGGGCGCCAGCCTCTTCGAGGAGGTCGCCACCCAGGAGGCGTACGTCGTCCCCGCGATCGGCGAGAAGAAGTTCACCGTCGCCGCGATCGACCTCGGCATCAAGGGCATGACCCCGCACCGCATGGCCGAGCGCGGCATCGAGGTGCACGTCCTGCCCGCCACCGCGACCGTCGAGGACATCTACGCCGCCGGGCCGGACGGCGTGTTCTTCTCCAACGGCCCCGGTGACCCCGCCGCCGCCGACCACCCGGTCGCCCTCATGCGGGCGGTCCTGGAGCGCGGCACTCCGCTGTTCGGCATCTGCTTCGGCAACCAGATCCTGGGCCGGGCGCTCGGTTTCGGCACCTTCAAGCTGAAGTACGGCCACCGCGGCATCAACCAGCCGGTGCAGGACCGTACGACCGGCAAGGTCGAGGTCACCGCGCACAACCACGGCTTCGCCGTCGACGCCCCGCTCGACAAGGTCTCCGACACCCCCTTCGGCCGCGCCGAGGTCTCCCACGTGTGTCTCAACGACAACGTGGTGGAGGGGCTCCAGCTCCTCGACCGGCCGGCCTTCAGCGTCCAGTACCACCCGGAAGCGGCCGCGGGTCCCCACGACGCCGCCTACCTGTTCGACCGCTTCGTTTCTCTGATGGAGGGCCAGCGTGCCTAAGCGCTCCGATATCCAGTCCGTCCTGGTCATCGGCTCCGGCCCGATCGTCATCGGCCAGGCCGCCGAGTTCGACTACTCCGGCACCCAGGCGTGCCGCGTGCTCAAGGCCGAGGGCCTGCGGGTCATCCTCGTGAACTCCAACCCCGCGACGATCATGACCGACCCGGAGATCGCCGACGCCACCTACGTCGAGCCGATCACCCCCGAGTTCGTCGAGAAGATCATCGCCAAGGAGCGCCCCGACGCCCTGCTGCCCACCCTGGGCGGCCAGACGGCCCTGAACACCGCGATCTCCATGCACGAGCAGGGCGTGCTGGAGAAGTACGGCGTCGAGCTGATCGGCGCCAACGTCGAGGCGATCCACAAGGGCGAGGACCGCGACCTGTTCAAGGGCGTCGTCGAGGAGGTCCGCAAGAAGACCGGCCACGGCGAGTCCGCCCGCTCCTACATCTGCCACTCCATGGACGACGTCCTCAAGGGCGTCGAGGCGCTCGGCGGCTACCCGGTCGTCGTCCGCCCCTCCTTCACCATGGGCGGCGCCGGCTCCGGCTTCGCCCACGACGAGGAGGAGCTGCGCCGCATCGCGGGCCAGGGCCTCACGCTCTCCCCGACCACCGAGGTGCTCCTGGAGGAGTCCATCCTCGGCTGGAAGGAGTACGAGCTGGAGCTGATGCGCGACAAGCACGACAACGTCGTGGTCGTCTGCTCCATCGAGAACTTCGACCCCATGGGCGTGCACACCGGCGACTCGATCACCGTCGCGCCCGCCATGACGCTCACCGACCGCGAGTACCAGGTGCTGCGCGACGTCGGCATCGCGATCATCCGCGAGGTCGGCGTCGACACCGGCGGCTGCAACATCCAGTTCGCGGTCAACCCCGAGGACGGCCGGGTCATCGTCATCGAGATGAACCCGCGTGTGTCGCGCTCCTCCGCGCTCGCCTCCAAGGCGACCGGCTTCCCGATCGCCAAGATCGCCGCCAAGCTGGCCGTCGGCTACACGCTGGACGAGATCCCCAACGACATCACGCGGGAGACCCCGGCCTCCTTCGAGCCGACCCTCGACTACGTGGTCGTCAAGGCGCCCCGGTTCGCCTTCGAGAAGTTCCCGAGCGCCGACTCGACGCTGACCACGACCATGAAGTCGGTCGGCGAGGCCATGGCCATCGGCCGGAACTTCCCCGAGGCGTTCCAGAAGGCGCTGCGCTCCCTGGAGAAGAAGGGCAGCCAGTTCACCTTCGTCGGCGACCCCGGCGACAAGCAGCAGCTCCTGGAGGCGTCGGTCCGGCCCACCGACGGCCGGATCAACACCGTCATGCAGGCCATCCGCGCGGGCGCCACCCCCGAGGAGATCTTCGACTACACGAAGATCGACCCCTGGTTCGTCGACCAGCTCTTCCTCATCAAGGAGACCGCCGACGAGATCGCCGCCGCCCCCGGGCTGACCGCCGACCTGTTCGCCGAGGCGAAGCGGCACGGCTTCTCCGACCAGCAGATCGCCGAGATCCGCGGCCTGCGCGAGGACGTCGTCCGCGAGGTGCGGCACGCGCTCGGCGTCCGCCCGGTCTACAAGACGGTCGACACCTGCGCCGCCGAGTTCGCCGCGAAGACGCCGTACTTCTACTCCTCCTACGACGAGGAGACCGAGGTCGCGCCGCGCGAGAAGCCGGCCGTCATCATCCTGGGCTCCGGCCCGAACCGCATCGGCCAGGGCATCGAGTTCGACTACTCCTGCGTCCACGCCTCCTTCGCGCTGAGCGACGCCGGGTACGAGACCGTGATGGTCAACTGCAACCCGGAGACCGTCTCCACCGACTACGACACCTCCGACCGGCTCTACTTCGAGCCGCTCACCCTGGAGGACGTCCTGGAGATCGTCCACGCCGAGCAGCAGGCCGGACCGGTCGCCGGCGTCGTCGTCCAGCTCGGCGGCCAGACCCCGCTGGGCCTGTCGCAGGCGCTCAAGGACAACGGCGTACCGATCGTCGGCACCCCGCCCGAGGCGATCCACGCCGCCGAGGACCGCGGCGCCTTCGGCCGGGTCCTCGCCGAGGCGGGCCTGCCCGCCCCCAAGCACGGCACCGCCACCACCTTCGCCGGCGCCAAGGCCATCGCCGACGAGATCGGCTACCCGGTCCTGGTCCGCCCCTCCTACGTCCTCGGCGGACGCGGCATGGAGATCGTCTACGACGAGACCCGCCTGGAGTCCTACATCGCCGAGTCGACCGAGATCAGCCCGTCCCGTCCGGTCCTGGTCGACCGGTTCCTGGACGACGCGATCGAAATCGACGTCGACGCGCTGTACGACGGCGAGGAGCTGTACCTCGGCGGCGTCATGGAGCACATCGAGGAAGCCGGCATCCACTCCGGCGACTCGGCGTGCGCCCTGCCCCCGATCACGCTCGGCGGCTTCGACATCAAGCGGCTGCGCGCCTCCACCGAGGCCATCGCCGCGGGCGTCGGCGTACGCGGCCTGATCAACATCCAGTTCGCGCTGGCCGGGGACATCCTCTACGTCCTGGAGGCCAACCCGCGCGCCTCGCGCACCGTGCCCTTCACCTCCAAGGCGACCGCGGTGCCGCTGGCCAAGGCCGCCGCCCGCATCTCGCTCGGCGCGACCATCGCCGAGCTGCGCGCCGAGGGCCTGCTCCCGGCCACCGGCGACGGCGGCGAGCTGCCGCTGGACGCGCCGATCTCCGTCAAGGAGGCCGTGATGCCGTGGTCCCGCTTCCGCGACATCCACGGCCGCGGCGTCGACACCGTCCTCGGCCCGGAGATGCGCTCCACCGGCGAGGTCATGGGCATCGACTCCGTCTTCGGCACCGCGTACGCCAAGTCGCAGGCCGGCGCCTACGGCCCGCTGCCCACCAAGGGCCGCGCCTTCATCTCGGTCGCCAACCGCGACAAGCGCTCGATGATCTTCCCCGCCCGCGAGCTGGTCGCCCACGGCTTCGAACTGATGGCCACCTCCGGCACCGCGGAGGTCCTGCGCCGCAACGGCATCAACGCCACCGTCGTGCGCAAGCAGTCCGAGGGCACCGGCCCCAACGGCGAGAAGACCATCGTCCAGCTCATCCACGACGGCGAGGTCGACCTCATCGTCAACACCCCGTACGGCACCGGCGGCCGCCTCGACGGCTACGACATCCGTACGGCGGCGGTGGCGCGGTCCGTGCCCTGCCTGACGACCGTCCAGGCGCTCGCCGCCGCGGTCCAGGGCATCGACGCCCTCAACCACGGCGACGTGGGCGTCCGATCGCTCCAGGAACACGCGGAATTCCTGACCGCGGCCCGCGACTAGCAGCCCCGAGGGGGACACCGGAAACGGTGTCCCCCTCTTCATGAGGCTCTTCACGAGGACACCACACCACCATGTACCAGACCTTCTTCTCCCTCGTCTTCAAACGGATGGACGCCGAGCGCGCCCACCACCTCGCCTTCCGCTGGATCCGGCTGGCCGCCCGCGTCCCCGTCCTGCGCACCTTCGTCGCCGCCGTGCTCGCGCCCCGCTACAAGGAGCTGCGCACCGAGGCCCTGGGCCTGCGCATGCACGGCCCCTTCGGCCTCGCCGCCGGCTTCGACAAGAACGCCGTCGCGATCGACGGCATGGCGATGCTCGGCTTCGACCACGTCGAGATCGGCACCGTCACCGGCGAGCCGCAGCCCGGCAACCCGAAGAAGCGGCTGTTCCGCCTCGTCCCCGACCGGGCGCTGATCAACCGCATGGGCTTCAACAACGACGGCTCCCGCGTCGTCGCCGCCCGCCTGGCCACCCGTGAGCCCGTCTTCCGGACCGTGGTCGGCGTCAACATCGGCAAGACCAAGGTCGTCCCCGAGGGGGAGGCCGCCGGCGACTACGTGAAGTCCGCCGAGCGCCTCGCGCCGTACGCCGACTACCTGGTCGTCAACGTGTCGTCGCCCAACACGCCCGGCCTGCGCGACCTCCAGGCGACCGAGGCGCTGCGTCCCCTGCTGACCGCCGTCCGCGAGGCCGCCGACCGGGTGGTCACCACCCGCCGGGTGCCGCTTCTGGTGAAGATCGCGCCCGACCTCGCCGACGAGGACGTCGACGCGGTGGCCGACCTCGCCGTGGAACTGGGCCTGGACGGCATCATCGCCACCAACACCACCATCGCCCGCGAGGGCCTCGGCCTGACCTCCCCGCTCTCCGTCGTCAAGGAGACCGGCGGCCTGTCCGGCGCCCCGCTCAAGGCACGCTCCCTCCAGGTGCTGCGGCGGCTGTACGCGCGCGTGGGCGACCGGATCACCCTGGTCGGGGTCGGCGGCGTCGAGACCGCCGAGGACGCCTGGGAGCGCATCCTGGCCGGTGCCACGCTGGTCCAGGGGTACAGCGCCTTCATCTACCAGGGCCCGTTCTGGAGCCGGGCGATCCACAAGGGACTCGCCGCGCGCCTGCGCCAGAGCCCCTACGCCACCCTCGCCGACGCGGTCGGCGCCGATGTGAGGAAGAAGCCATGACCGAGCCCTTCGGTACGCGTCTGCGGCGGGCCATGGACGAACGAGGCCCGCTCTGCGTGGGCATCGACCCGCACGCCTCCCTGCTCGCCGAGTGGGGCCTGGACGACGACGTCGCCGGTCTGGAGCGGTTCAGCCGCACGGTGGTGGAGGCGGTGGCCGGCCGGGTCGCCGTCCTCAAGCCGCAGAGCGCCTTCTTCGAGCGGTTCGGCTCCCGCGGTGTCGCCGTCCTGGAGAAGTCCGTCGAGGAGGCCCGGGCGGCCGGCGCGCTGGTCGTCATGGACGCCAAGCGCGGCGACATCGGCTCCACCATGGCCGCGTACGCCGAGTCCTTCCTGCACCGGGACGCCCCGCTGTTCTCGGACGCGCTGACGGTCTCGCCGTACCTCGGCTACGGCTCGCTGAAGCCGGCCGTCGACATGGCGCGCGAGCACGGAGCGGGCCTGTTCGTGCTGGCGCTGACCTCCAACCCGGAGGGCGCCGAGGTCCAGCACGCGGTACGGGGCGACGGACGGAGCGTCGGCGCGACGGTGCTGGCCCACCTCGCGGCCGAGAACGCGGGGGAGGAGCACCTCGGCTCCTTCGGCGCGGTGGTCGGCGCCACGCTCGGCGACCTCTCCTCGTACGACCTGGACGTCAACGGTCCGCTGCTCGCGCCCGGCATCGGCGCCCAGGGGGCCACGCCGGCCGATCTCCCCGGGGTCTTCGGGGCGGCGGTGCGCAATGTGGTGCCGAACGTCAGCCGGGGTGTCCTTCGTCACGGTCCGGACATCAGTGCGCTGCGCGCGTCCGCGGACCGGTTCGCCGAGGAGATCCGGGCCGCGGTGGCCGCGGTGTGACTCTCGCCGCATTCCCGGTGCTCACCGAGCGGTCCCGTCGGACGGGGTCCGGGACCGCTTGAGCCTGGATACATCCTCAAATCCGAGGCAGTATGTGGTAAATGTCCGTCCTCGCAGAGGCTGACCAGGACTTTTCCGCTGTTCTCGCTGACTCTTGCGGCCTTGACCGCTAGTCTCCGGGAAGAGTCAACGGGCAAGCGTGTTGCTCGTAGCTCCCCTGGTGTGGGGCGACTAGGTTCCTCACCGGTCCGTATCCGACAGTTCGACATCCGAGGTGACGTAGGCGTGGCTCTTCCGCCCCTTACCCCTGAACAGCGCGCAGCCGCGCTCGAAAAGGCCGCCGCGGCTCGCCGGGAGCGGGCCGAGGTCAAGAATCGACTCAAGCACTCCGGCGCCTCCCTGCACGAGGTCATCAAGCAGGGCCAGGAGAACGACGTCATCGGCAAGATGAAGGTCTCCGCCCTCCTCGAGTCCCTGCCGGGCGTGGGCAAGGTCCGCGCCAAGCAGATCATGGAGCGACTGGGCATCTCCGAGAGCCGTCGCGTGCGTGGCCTCGGCTCCAACCAGATCGCCTCCCTGGAGCGCGAGTTCGGCAGCACCGGCAACTGAGTCCGGACCACCCCGGTATTGCTGGAATAATCGCCGCATGGCTGCAACACCCCGGGGGACGACCCCCGTACCCCCGGAATCACGTCCGCGGCTGACCGTGCTCTCCGGCCCCTCGGGGGTCGGCAAGAGCACGGTCGTCGCTCATCTGCGCAAGGAACACCCCGAGGTCTGGCTCTCGGTGTCGGCGACGACCCGCCGGCCGCGCCCCGGCGAGCAGCACGGCGTCCACTACTTCTTCGTCACCGACGAGGAGATGGACAAGCTGATCGCCAACGGCGAGCTGCTGGAGTGGGCCGAGTTCGCGGGCAACCGCTACGGCACGCCGCGCGCGGCCGTGCTGGAGCGGCTGGAGGCCGGGGAACCGGTCCTGCTGGAGATCGACCTCCAGGGCGCCCGGCAGGTGCGCGAGTCCATGCCGGAGGCCCAGCTGGTGTTCCTCGCCCCGCCCTCCTGGGAGGAGCTGGTGCGCCGGCTCACCGGCCGGGGCACCGAGCCGCCCGAGGTGATCGAACGCCGTCTCGCGGCGGCCAGGATCGAGCTGGCGGCCGAGCCGGAGTTCGACAGCACCCTGGTCAACACCTCCGTCGAGGACGTGGCACGCGAGCTGCTAGCCTTGACGAACGTCGTGTGATGGTCACTGGTCAGCCTGCGATCATCCCGGCTTCATCTTTCCCATCCATCGGAAGGTAGAGCGTGTCCTCTTCCATCTCCGCGCCCGAGGGCATCATCAACCCGCCGATCGACGAGCTCCTCGAGGCCACGGACTCGAAGTACAGCCTCGTGATCTACGCGGCCAAGCGGGCCCGCCAGATCAACGCGTACTACTCGCAGCTCGGCGAGGGCCTCCTGGAGTACGTCGGTCCCCTCGTCGACACGCACGTGCACGAGAAGCCGCTCTCGATCGCGCTGCGCGAGATCAACGCGGGGCTGCTGACGTCCGAGGCCGTCGAGGGCCCGGCGCAGTAACCGTTTCTCCTCCACCACAGGCCCGGCGGCGCGACCGCCGGGCCTGTGGTGTGTGATGGGGACACACGTAGGGGACATACGTTCTTCGAGGTCGGTCGGGAGAGATGGTGGACAAGCCCAAGGTCGTGCTCGGGGTCAGCGGCGGCATCGCCGCGTACAAGGCCTGTGAGCTGCTGCGCAGGTTCACGGAGTCGGGACACGACGTCCGGGTCGTCCCCACCGCCTCCGCGCTGCACTTCGTCGGCGCCGCCACCTGGTCCGCCCTGTCCGGCCACCCGGTCTCCACCGAGGTGTGGGACGACGTCCACGAGGTGCCGCACGTCCGCATCGGCCAGCACGCCGACCTCGTCGTGGTCGCCCCGGCCACCGCGGACCTGCTCGCCAAGGCCGCCCACGGCCTCGCCGACGACCTCCTCACCAACACGCTGCTCACCGCCCGCTGCCCGGTCGTCTTCGCCCCCGCCATGCACACCGAGATGTGGGAGCACCCGGCCACCCAGGAGAACGTGGCGACGCTGCGCCGCCGCGGCGCCGTCGTCATCGACCCCGCCGTCGGCCGCCTCACCGGCGTCGACACCGGCAAGGGCCGGTTCCCCGACCCGGCCGAGATCTTCGAGGCGTGCCGCCGCGTACTCGCCCGGGGCGTGAGCACGCCGGACCTCACCGGCCGGCACGTCGTCGTCAGCGCCGGCGGCACCCGAGAGCCCCTCGACCCGGTCCGCTTCCTCGGCAACCGCTCCTCCGGGAAGCAGGGCTACGCCCTCGCGCGCACCGCCGCCGCCCGGGGCGCCCGGGTGACGCTGATCTCGGCCAACGCCGCGCTGCCCGACCCGGCCGGCGTGGACGTGGTCCCCGTCGGGACGGCCGTGGAACTGCGCGAGGCGGTGCTGGCCGCCCTGCCGGACGCCGACGCGGTGGTGATGGCGGCGGCGGTCGCGGACTTCCGCCCGGCGGCCTACGCGACCGGGAAGATCAAGAAGCGGGACGGTCAGGAACCCGAACCCCTCACCCTGGTGCGCAATCCGGACATCCTCGCGGAGATCTCCGCCGGCCGGACCCGCCCCGGACAGGTGATCGTCGGCTTCGCGGCCGAGACGGACGACGTCCTGGCCAACGGGCGCGCCAAGCTGCAGCGCAAGGGGTGCGACCTGCTGGTGGTGAACGAGGTGGGGGAGCGCAAGACGTTCGGCGCCGAGGAGAACGAGGCCGTGGTGCTCGGCTCCGACGGCACCGAGACCCCCGTACCGCACGGGCCGAAGGAAGCCCTGGCCGACACCGTGTGGGACCTGGTGGCCGGGCGGCTCGCATGACCGTCCCGTCCGCCTCCCGGCCCACTCGCACCTCGTACATTCGTCCGTGGCGGCCCTGGCCAAGGGTGCAGCTCATTGGGCACAATGCGGGTGCCGCAGGTCACAGCCTTCTTGAGAGTCGAGACGGGTGGGCCCGCGACCGAGTGCGACCGATAAACTGTTCACGGACGTCGCCGGGTGCAGCTCCCCGTGCCGTCCGACCATGATCAGCCAGCAGCCGCTGCAACCCCAGGGAGCGTTGTGTCCCGTCGCCTGTTCACCTCGGAGTCCGTGACCGAGGGCCACCCCGACAAGATCGCTGACCAGATCAGCGACACCATTCTCGACGCGCTCCTGCGCGAGGACCCGACCTCCCGGGTCGCCGTCGAAACCCTGATCACCACCGGCCTGGTGCACGTGGCCGGCGAGGTCACCACCAAGGCCTACGCCGACATCGCCACCCTGGTGCGCGGCAAGATTCTGGAGATCGGCTACGACTCCTCCAAGAAGGGCTTCGACGGGGCCTCCTGCGGCGTCTCGGTGTCGATCGGGGCCCAGTCGCCCGACATCGCGCAGGGTGTCGACACCGCTTATGAGAACCGCGTCGAGGGCGACGAGGACGAGCTGGACCGGCAGGGCGCCGGCGACCAGGGCCTGATGTTCGGCTACGCCTCCGACGAGACGCCGACGCTGATGCCGCTGCCGATCTTCCTGGCCCACCGGCTGTCCAAGCGCCTCTCCGACGTCCGCAAGAACGGCACGATCCCCTACCTGCGCCCCGACGGCAAGACGCAGGTCACCATCGAGTACGACGGCGACAAGGCCGTCCGCCTCGACACGGTCGTGGTCTCCTCCCAGCACGCCTCCGACATCGACCTGGAGTCGCTGCTCGCCCCCGACATCCGCGAGTTCGTCGTGGAGCCGGAGCTGAAGGCCCTGCTCGACGACGGCATCAAGCTCGACACCGAGAACTACCGCCTGCTGGTGAACCCCACCGGCCGCTTCGAGATCGGCGGCCCGATGGGCGACGCCGGCCTGACCGGCCGCAAGATCATCATCGACACCTACGGCGGCATGGCCCGCCACGGCGGCGGCGCCTTCTCCGGCAAGGACCCGTCCAAGGTCGACCGCTCCGCCGCGTACGCGATGCGCTGGGTCGCCAAGAACGTCGTCGCCGCGGGCCTCGCCTCCCGCTGCGAGGTCCAGGTCGCCTACGCCATCGGCAAGGCCGAGCCGGTCGGCCTGTTCGTGGAGACCTTCGGCACCGCCAAGGTCGACCACGAGAAGATCGAGAAGGCGATCGACGAGGTCTTCGACCTCCGCCCGGCCGCCATCATCCGCGACCTCGACCTGCTCCGCCCGATCTACTCGCAGACCGCGGCGTACGGTCACTTCGGCCGCGAGCTGGACGACTTCACGTGGGAGCGCACGGACCGCGTCGAGGCGCTGCGCGAGGCCACGGGCCTGTAGGCCCACGGCGGTCTCATCACGTCGCGCACGAGGCCCGGCGGTCCCTTCGGGACGCCGGGCCTCGGTGTGTCCCGGACCGTCCAGGACTGGTGACCGGGACTGGTGACCGGTCGCCGTCGGCTGTCAGTGGGCTTTGGTAAGAATGCAGGTGTGAGCAGCGAGAACGAGCAGACGGGCGGCGGCGCGCAGGGTGCGCCGCCCGAGCAGCTCGCGCTCATCCGGGAGAGCGTGCGCAAGGCCGCCGTGCCCCGGGCCAAGCCGCGGACCTGGCGCGGGGCGGCGCTCGCCCCGAAGCTGCCGGTCGCGCGGGTGCTGGTCGACAAGGGTGTGCTCCACCTCGACCGCTACTTCGACTACGCCGTGCCCGAGGAGCTGGACGCCGACGCGCAGCCGGGCGTGCGGGTGCGGGTACGGTTCGGGGCCGGGCGGGGGCGGGTCAGGGACGGGCGGCGCGAGGGCGGCGGGCTCATCGACGGCTTCCTCGTCGAGCGGCGGGCCGAGTCCGACTACTCCGGGCCGCTGGCCGCGCTGGCCCAGGTGGTCTCGCCCGAGCCGGTGCTCGGGGAGGAACTGCTCGGGCTCGCGCGCGCCGTCGCCGACCGGTACGCGGGCAGCCTCGCCGATGTGCTCCAGCTCGCCGTGCCGCCGCGCAACGCGCGGGCCGAGCGGCGGGCCTCGCCCGACCCGCTGCCCCCGCCGCCCGCGCCGGCGCCGGGTTCCTGGGAGCGGTACGCGCACGGGCCGGCCTTCCTGGCCGCACTGGCCTCGGGCGGCACACCGCGCGCCGTGTGGAACGCGCTGCCGGGTCCCGGGTGGGCCGAGGAGCTGGCGCGGGCGGTGGCGGCGGCCCTGGCCTCCGGGCGGGGGGCGCTCGTCGTGCTGCCGGACGGGCGGGCGGTCGCCCGACTCGACGCCGCGCTGACCGGCGTCCTGGGGGAGGGCCGGCACGCGGTCCTCACCGCCGACGCCGGGCCCGAGAAGCGGTACGGGCAGTGGCTGGCGGTGCGGCGGGGTTCCGTACGGGCCGTGATCGGGACCCGCGCGGCCATGTTCGCCCCGGTGCGGGAGCTGGGGCTGGTCGCCCTGTGGGACGACGGCGACGACAGTCACAGCGAGCAGCACGCCCCGCAGCCGCACGCGCGGGAGGTGCTGCTGCTGCGGGCGGCCCAGGACGGGTGCGCCTTCCTGCTGGGCGGCTGGAGCTGCACCGTGGAGGCCGCCCAGCTCGTGGAGAGCGGCTGGGCGAGGCCGCTGGTCGCCGGCCGGGAACAGCTGCGGGCCGCCGCTCCGCTGGTGCGGACCGTCGGCGACCAGGACCTGGCCCGGGACGAGGCCGCCCGGGCCGCCCGGCTGCCGACCCTCGCCTGGCAGGCCGTCCGGGACGGGTTGCGGCACGGGCCGGTACTGGTGCAGGTGCCCCGGCGCGGTTACGTACCGCGGATGGCGTGTGCCGTCTGCCGGGCGCCGGCGCGGTGCCGGCACTGTTCCGGGCCGCTGGAGGGGCAGGAGGCCGGGGCGGCGTCGCGCTGCGGGTGGTGCGGACGGGAGGAGGCCGGGTGGCACTGCCCGGAGTGCGGGTCGTTCCGGCTGCGCGCCCAGGTGGTGGGGGCGCGGCGCACCGCCGAGGAGCTGGGGCGGGCCTTTCCCGCCGTACCGGTGCGCACCTCCGGGCGGGAGCATGTGCTGGACACCGTGCCCGGGGCGCCCGCGCTCGTCGTCAGCACGCCGGGGGCCGAACCCGTCGCCGAGGGCGGGTACGCGGCGGCGCTGCTGCTCGACGGCTGGGCCATGCTCGGCCGTCCCGACCTGCGGGCCGGTGAGGACGCGCTGCGGCGCTGGATCGCGGCCGCCGCGCTGGTCCGGCCGCAGTCGGCGGGCGGCACCGTGGTCGTCGTCGCCGAGCCGACACTCAGGCCGGTGCAGGCGCTGGTGCGGTGGGACCCCGTCGGCCACGCCGTGCGGGAGCTGGCGGAGCGGGCCGAGCTGGGCTTTCCTCCGGTGTCGCGGATGGCCGCCGTCTCCGGGCCGGCGGAGGCGGTGGCGGAGTTTCTCGGTGCGGTGGAACTGCCGGGCGAGGCGGAGGTGCTGGGCCCCGTTCCGCTGCCGGTCACCGCCGTGGGCCGGGCGCGGCGGCCGGGGGCGCCGCCGCCCGGGGAGCAGTGGGAACGGGCCCTGGTGCGCGTGCCGCCGGGGCGCGGGGCGGCGCTGACCTCGGCGTTGAAGGCCGCGCAGGCCGCGCGGCTGGCGCGCGGGGGTGGCAGCGGCGCGGCGCGGGTATGGGTGCGGGTCGATCCGCCCGACATCGGGTGAGGGGGCGTGGAGCGCCGGGTGGAGACACACCGCTGCCCTCCCGGAAGGAGACGGGAGGGCAGAGAGCGGGGGAGGCGCGCCGGTCAGCCGTTGCGCGGGCCGGGGAACGCGGTGGGCCTGGGGTCCTCGCGCAGCACGGGGCTGCCCGCCGTCGGCTGGGTCGGCATGGCGCGGGCGGCGGGGACCGTGGGGACGGGGGAGATGCCCGCGCCCACGTTGACCGTGCGGGCGCCCGGGGCCTCCGGGGTGTGCTCGGGTTGCGCCGGGGCGGGCTGGGCGGTGGGGCGGCGGGCGCCGTACCGGCGGTGCACCGCCTGCTTGGTGACCCCGAGAGCGGAGCCCACCGCGTCCCACGAGAAGCCGAGCGAGCGGTCGAAGTCCACGGCGGCCGTGACCAGGGTCTCGACGCTGTCCCGCAGCTCCTGGGCGAGACGGACCGTCGGCGCGGGGGCGCGCCCGTAGACGACGAAGCCCGTGGAGGGGCCGGAGCGGCGCGGGCGGTAGACGTTGCCCAGCTGGGCGGTGAGCGTGCGCAGCGCGTCCACCTGCCGGCGGACCCGCTCGATGTCCCGCACCAGCAGGTGCAGGCTGGCCCGAGCCTGGGCGTCGTGAGTTGCGTGGTCGGCCATGAACAAGCCTCTCGAACCGGCGTTGAAAGGGAGCGGGCCGCGCGGGCGACCCGTGTGGTCAACTCTTTCTTGACCAACGCGGGATCGCTCCGTGGGTCACGGGGTGGGGCGTGGGGGGTTGGTGTGCGCGCCCCCTCGGCCTGCGGCCTTCGGGGGCTTTCTCTCTCCCGCACACCACCGTTTCCGGTCGGACAACGGACAAGAGGTGAGCGTCGCTGGCGGGGGCTGGGCGCCGTCGGCGGCCCGCGGTGGTCCGCCTCGTAGACTGGTGCGCTGCTTGCCGACCGTTCCCGCCCGAGAGGCCCGTCCCACTCATGAAGCTGGTCTTCGCCGGTACCCCCGAGGTCGCCGTCCCCGCCCTGGACGCCCTGATCGCCTCCGAGCGGCACCAGGTGGCCGCCGTCGTCACGCGGCCCGACGCGCCGGCCGGGCGCGGGCGCCGGCTGGTCGCCTCGCCCGTGGCCGAGCGGGCCGAGGAGGCCGGGATCGAGGTGCTCAAGCCCGCCAAGCCGCGCGACCCGGAGTTCCTGGAGCGGCTGCGGGAGGTCGGGCCCGACTGCTGCCCCGTCGTCGCCTACGGTGCCCTGCTGCCCCGGGTCGCGCTCGACGTCCCCGTCCACGGCTGGGTCAACCTGCACTTCTCGCTGCTGCCCGCCTGGCGGGGCGCCGCCCCGGTGCAGCATGCCGTGATGGCCGGCGACGAGATCACCGGCGCCTCCACCTTCCTCATCGAGGAGGGCCTGGACTCCGGGCCGGTCTACGGAACGCTCACCGAGACCGTCCGGCCCACCGACACCAGCGGCGACCTGCTGACCCGGCTCGCCCTCGCGGGCGCCGGCCTGCTCGCCGCGACCATGGACGGCATCGAGGACGGCACCCTGAAGGCCGTACCGCAGCCCGCGGAGGGGGTCAGCCTGGCTCCGAAGATCACCGTCGAGGACGCCCGGGTCGACTGGACCGCCCCGGCGCTGCGCGTGGACCGGGTGGTACGCGGCTGCACCCCGGCACCCGGTGCCTGGACCACCTTCCGCGGCGAGCGGCTCAAGCTGGTGCAGGCGGTGCCCGTGGCCGACCGGACGGATCTCGCCCCGGGCCGGCTCGGCGTCGGCAAGAACAACGTGTACGTCGGCACCGGCTCGTACGCCGTCGAGCTGCTGTGGGTGCAGGCGCAGGGCAAGAAGCCGATGCGGGCGGCGGACTGGGCGCGCGGGGTGCGGATCGCCGACGGGGAGCGGCTGGGCGGCTGAGCCGACCTCGGCAGGGGGCAGTGACCGGACCGACGTAGGCTGACGGGTGCACCCCTTCCCACACCCGGAGCACCTTTTCGTGAGCGATCAGCCTCGTCGTCCCCGCAAGCCCGGCAAGCCCTACCGGCGGCCCCAGAAGGACCCCGTCCGCATCCTCGCCTTCGAGGCGCTGCGAGCCGTGGACGAGCGGGACGCCTACGCCAACCT
The DNA here is from genome assembly GCF_044768905.1 of Streptomyces sp. NPDC090994. Lineage (NCBI taxonomy): Bacteria > Bacillati > Actinomycetota > Actinomycetes > Kitasatosporales > Streptomycetaceae > Streptomyces > Streptomyces sp. NPDC090994. Next base: position 91,727 of record NZ_JBIVWS010000009.1, on the reverse strand, counting down.
GGTGCTGCCGCCGCTGCTGCGCACAGCGCGGGAGAACAGCGACTTCGACGCGCGGGACGCGGCGCTCGCCACCGAGCTGGTGTACGGGACGCTGCGGCGGCAGGGGACGTACGACGCGATCATCGCCGAGTGCGTCGACCGGCCGCTGCGCGAGGTCGATCCGCCGGTCCTGGACGTGCTGAGCCTGGGAGTGCACCAGTTGCTGGGGACGCGGATCCCCAGTCATGCGGCCGTGTCCGCCACCGTGGAGCTGGCGCGGGTCGTGCTCGGGGACGGGCGGGCCAAGTTCGTCAACGCCGTGCTGCGGAAGGTCGCGCGGGACGATCTGGAGAGGTGGATCGGGAAGGTCGCGCCGCCCTACGACGACGATCCCGAGGACCACCTCGCCGTCGTGCACTCGCATCCGCGGTGGGTCGTCTCCGCGCTGTGGGACTCGCTCGGCGGCTCCCGGGCCGGCATCGAGGAACTGCTGGCCGCCGACAACGAGCGGCCCGAGGTGACGCTGGTCGCCCGCCCCGGCCGGGCCACGACGGAGGAACTGCTCGGCGAGGAGGCGGCCGTGGCGGGGCGCTGGTCGCCGTATGCCGTGCGGCTGACCGAGGGCGGGGAGCCCGGGGCCGTCGAGGCCGTGCGGGAGGGCCGGGCCGGGGTGCAGGACGAGGGCAGCCAGCTCGTCGCGCTCGCCGTCGCGAACGCGCCGCTCGACGGGCCCGACCGGCGCTGGCTGGACGGGTGCGCCGGGCCCGGCGGCAAGGCCGCGCTGCTCGCCGCGCTCGCCGCCGAGCGGGGGGCCTTCCTGCTGGCCTCGGAGAAGCAGCCGCACCGCGCCGGGCTGGTGGCCAGGGCGCTGGCCGGCAATCCGGGGCCGTACCAGGTGATCGCCGCCGACGGCACCCGGCCCGGGTGGCGGCCCGGCACCTTCGACCGGGTGCTCGTCGACGTCCCGTGCACCGGGCTGGGCGCCCTGCGGCGCCGGCCCGAGGCGCGCTGGCGGCGCCGGCCCGAGGACCTGGACGGGTTCGCGCCGCTCCAGCGCGGGCTGCTGCGCAACGCCCTGGACGCGGTGCGGGTCGGCGGGATCGTCGGGTACGCGACCTGCTCACCGCACCTGGCGGAGACCCGGGCCGTCGTCGCCGACGTGCTCAAGCAGGTCCCCGGCGCGGAACTGGTCGACGCCCGGCCGCTGCTGCCCGGCGTGCCGGAGCTGGGCGAGGGGCCGGACGTGCAGCTGTGGCCGCATCTGCACGGGACCGATGCCATGTATCTGGCGCTCATTCGCCGGACCGGCTGAGCCCCGGGCGACGGCGGGGTCGCCCTCGGTGCCCGCCCGGTCAGGTCATGTGCGGCGTACGGTCGTCGTGCGTTCGCTCGTGCACATGTTCGCGTGTTCGCGTGCCTTCGTCGTGCGACCGTCGTACGGGCGGGGCTGGTCACGTCGACCGTTGCCGGGACCGGTCCGAGGGCCTGACGGTGTGACGGCTTCGGCCACCGAGGGTCGTCCGGAAGGCCCCGCCGGCCCGGCCGCCGGCGCCTCGGGGCGGCCGGTGAGCTGCCGCGCGCACGGCGCAGGCCCGGGCACCGGCTGCCCGATGTCCGTGTCCCCGTGCGCCGTGTACCGGACGCCCGCCGCACACCCGGAGAGCGCCGGGACGGGTCAGGTCCGTACCGGAGAGACCCGGCGGGGCCGGGCATGGCAGGCTTGGACCATGGCCGTGCAGATCAACCCCAGCATCCTGTCCGCCGACTTCTCCCGCCTCGCGGACGAGGCGAAGGCGGTGCAGGGAGCCGACTGGCTCCACGTCGACGTCATGGACAACCATTTCGTCCCCAACCTCACGCTCGGTGTGCCGGTCGTGGAGTCCCTCGCCCGCGCGACGGACACCCCGCTGGACTGCCACCTGATGATCGAGGCGCCCGACCGGTGGGCGCCCCAGTACGTCGAGGCGGGGGCCGGTTCCGTCACCTTCCACGCCGAGGCCGCCGCCGCCCCGGTACGCCTCGCCCGCGAGATCCGGGCCAAGGGCGCCCGCGCCTCCATGGCGCTCAAGCCGGCGACGCCCGTCGAGCCGTACGAGGACCTGCTCCCCGAGCTGGACATGCTGCTGATCATGACGGTGGAGCCGGGGTTCGGGGGACAGGCGTTCCTCGACATCATGCTGCCGAAGATCCGGCGGACCCGGGAGCTGATCGCCAAGCACGGCCTGGAGCTGTGGCTGCAGGTGGACGGCGGGGTCTCCGCCTCGACCATCGAGCGGTGCGCGGAGGCGGGCGCCGACGTCTTCGTCGCGGGCTCGGCCGTGTACGGTGCGTCGGACCCGGCCGAGGCGGTGCGTGCCCTGCGCGGGCAGGCGGAGTCGGCGACCGCCGCCGCGTCCTGGGCGTGCGCTCACTGAGAAACGCCGGAGAACGACCAAGAGTGACGGCGGACGACGACCGGTGACCGCTGACGACGACTACTGAAGAACGAGAACGTGAACGGCTCCCGTCAGGGCTGATCGAGTGCGCCGCATCTGCGAGGATGAACGGCGAATCCAGAGTGTGAACAGCAGTGAGGAGAGCGCCGTGTCGGGTATGTCGGCGGGCCGCGCAGCCATGCGGATGGGACCCGCTGAGCTGGTCCAGGCGGCGGCCATGGCCCGCCGTTTCTACCTTGAGGGCAAGTCCAAGATCCAGATCGCGGAGGAGTTCGGCGTCAGCCGCTTCAAGGTGGCCCGGGTCCTGGAGACCGCCCTGGAACGGGACCTCGTACGCATCGAGATCAGGGTGCCGGCCGAGCTGGACGCCGAGCGCTCCGACGCGCTCCGCGCCCGCTACGGCCTGCGCAACGCGGTCGTCGTGGAGTCCCCGGCGGACGCCGAGGAGACCCCCGACCCCGAGAACCTGGGGGAGGTCGCCGCCGACCTGCTCGGCGAGCTGGTCGACGAGGGCGACGTACTGGGCCTGGCCTGGGGCCGTTCCACCATCCACATGGCGGCGGCGCTGGACCGGCTGCCGCCGTGCACGGTGGTGCAGCTGACCGGCGTGTACGACGCCGGGACCGCCGAGCGCGGCTCGGTGGAGGCCGTGCGCCGCGCCGCCCAGGTCTCCGGCGGCGACGCCCACCCGATCTACGCGCCGATGCTGCTGCCGGACGCGGCGACCGCCGAGGCGCTGCGCCACCAGACCGGCATCGCGCGGGCCTTCGAGTACTTCGACAAGGTCACCGTCGCCTGTGTCTCCATCGGCTCCTGGGAGCCCGGCATCTCCACGGTGCACGACATGCTCAGCGACGAGGAGCGCGGCCACTACGCCTCGCTCGGCGTCGCGGCCGAGATGTCCGCGCACCTCTTCGACGCCGAGGGGCGCCGGGTCGGCCGGGACCTGGGGGAGCGGTGCATCACGGTCAAGGCCGACCAGCTCCGCCGTATCCCCGAGGTGGTGGCGATCGCCGGCGGGCAGCGCAAGGCGGCGGCCATCGACGCGGTGCTGCGCTCGGGCCTGGTCACCAGCCTGGTGACGGACACCTCCGCCGCGGACTACCTGATGGCGGCGGGACCGGCCCCCAAGGCCGCGCTCAACCGGGCCGACCCGGACGGCATGTGACGAAGCATCAGGGATCGAGGGAGTGCGCATGACGGAGGGCGGCAGCGGGGCGACGCGGGACCCGGCGGGCCGGATCGTGGTCACGCTGGACCTGGCCGGGGTCACCGACAAGGCCGGCCTGATGGACCGCTGCGCCCGGTCGCTCGGCCTGCCCGAGTGGTTCGGCCGCAACTGGGACGCCCTCGCCGACTCCCTGGCCGACCCCTCCGTCTGGCCCGAGGACGCCGGGGAGCGGGGGCTGCTCCTCGTCGTGGAGAACTGGCGGGAGTACGCCGAGGCGCGGCCCGAGGAGTGGCAGATCGCCGAGGAGGTGTTCGCCGAGGCCACCGACCGCGGCCCCGGCCTCTTCGTCACCCTGGGTCCCGGAGGACCTGCGGCTCCCTGAGGGCCTGCGGCTTCCTGGGGGCCAGCGGCTTCCTGGGGGTTCGCGGCTCCCGGCGGGCCCGCGGCTCCCGGTGGCTTCCGCCCCCGGGTTTCGGAGGTTCCTCCCAACGGTCCTGCGGACAGCCTGGACGTTCTGCCCGGGGCGGGACACGCGTTCGGCATGGGAGAATGAAGTACGTGCTCTTTCCCCCTGGCTGACCTGTCCGGGGGCCACCTCTGATCGACTGGGATGTGCAGCACGTGCGTTTCCTCAACGACATCCAGCCCTCGTACGACCTGACGTACGACGACGTCTTCATGGTGCCGAGCCGCTCGGCCGTCGGCTCGCGGCAGGGCGTGGACCTCCGCTCCCCGGACGGCACGGGCACCACCATCCCGCTGGTCGTCGCCAACATGACCGCCATCGCGGGGCGCCGCATGGCCGAGACGGTGGCCCGGCGCGGCGGCCTCGTGGTCATCCCGCAGGACATCCCGATCGAGGTCGTCACCGACGTCGTCACCTGGGTCAAGAGCCGGCACCACGTCCTGGACACCCCGATCGTGCTGGCCCCGCACCAGACGGTCGCCGACGCGCTCTCCCTGCTGCCCAAGCGGGCGCACGACGCCGGGGTCGTCGTCGACGAGGACGGCAGGCCCGTCGGCGTGGTCACCGACAGCGACCTGAGCGGGGTGGACCGCTTCACCCAGCTCGAAGAGGTCATGTCCAAGGACCTGCTGCTGCTGGACGCGGCCATGGACCCGCGCGAGGCGTTCAACACCCTCGACGCCGCCAACCGGCGCTTCGCCCCGGCCGTCGGCGCGGACGGCAAGCTGGCCGGCATCCTCACCCGCAAGGGCGCCCTGCGCGCCACGCTCTACACCCCGGCCCTCGACGCGGACGGCAAGCTGCGCGTCGCCGCCGCCGTCGGCATCAACGGCGACGTGGCGGGCAAGGCCCAGCAGCTCCTCGACGCCGGCGTGGACACCCTCGTCATCGACACCGCCCACGGCCACCAGGAGTCGATGATCAGCGCCGTCAAGCTGGTCCGCGACCTGGACCCGAAGGTGCCGATCGTCGCGGGCAACATCGTCTCCGCCGAAGGCGTGCGCGACCTGATCGAGGCCGGCGCGGACATCATCAAGGTCGGTGTCGGCCCCGGCGCCATGTGCACCACGCGCATGATGACCGGCGTCGGCCGCCCGCAGTTCTCCGCGGTCCTGGAGTGCGCCGCCGAGGCGAAGAAGTACGGCAAGCACGTGTGGGCCGACGGCGGCGTCCGGCACCCCCGTGACGTGGCGATGGCGCTCGCCGCCGGCGCGTCCAACGTGATGATCGGGTCCTGGTTCGCGGGCACCTACGAGTCCCCGGGCGACCTCCAGCACGACGCGAACGGCCGGGCCTACAAGGAGTCCTTCGGCATGGCCTCCGCCCGCGCGGTGCGCAACCGCACCTCGGAGGAGTCGGCGTACGACCGGGCCCGCAAGGGGCTGTTCGAGGAGGGCATCTCGACCTCCCGGATGTTCCTCGACCCCGCCCGCCCCGGAGTCGAGGACCTCATCGACTCGATCATCGCGGGCGTCCGCTCCTCCTGCACCTACGCCGGTGCCGGCTCCCTGGAGGAGTTCGCGGAGCGGGCCGTCGTCGGCGTCCAGAGCGCGGCCGGCTACGCCGAGGGCAAGCCGCTGCACGCGAGCTGGAGCTGAGCGGTCGGGTACGTGGTCCAGTGCTGAACGATCTCGACGAACGCATCGTGCACGCCCTCGCCGAGGACGCCCGCCGCTCCTACGCGGACATCGGGCAGTCGGTCGGGCTGTCCGCGCCCGCCGTGAAGCGGCGCGTGGACCGGCTGCGCGCCACCGGCGCCATCACCGGGTTCACCGTGCGGGTCGATCCCGCCGCCCTCGGCTGGGAGACCGAGGGCTTCGTCGAGATCCACTGCCGCCGCAACACCTCGCCGGAGACCATCCGGCGAGGTCTGGAGCGCTACCAGGAGGTCGTCGCCGCGTCCACGGTCACCGGGGACGCGGACGCGGTCGCGCAGGTGTTCGCCTCCGACATGCGGCACTTCGAACGGGTGCTGGAACGGATCGCCGGTGAGCCCTTCGTGGAGCGCACCAAGTCCGTCCTGGTGCTGTCGCCGCTGCTGCGGCGCTTCTCGTCGGGCTCACCGGCCTGAACCACCGGTCGGGCCGCCTCCGCGCGGGCTCGTCCCGCCTCCGCGCGGGCTCGTCGCGAGGGTGAGCGGGGCCGCGGTGAAGACGGACGACCAGGTGCCCACCGCCAGACCGATGAGCAGGGCGAGGGCGAAGTCAGTGAGGGCGCCGTCGGCGAGGACGGCGAGGGCGGTGATGACGAGGGCCGCGCCCATGCCGGTGTTGACGGTGCGGGGCAGGGTCTGCAGGATCGCCCGGTTCGTCAGCAGCGGCAGCGGGGTGCGGTCGCGGGCGAGGAGTTCGCGGACGCGGTCGAAGAGGACGACGGAGTCGTTCACGGAGTAGCCCACGACCGTGAGCAGGGCGGCCAGGAAGACCCCGTCGACCGGTTTGCCGAGCCAGGCGAACACCCCGGCCAGGATCAGCACGTCGTGGGCGAGCGCGCCGACGGCCGCGACGGCGAACCGCCGGCGGAACCGGACCGTGAGATACAGCAGTTGGGCGCCGAGCGCGAGGCAGAGGGCGATCAGGGCGTTGCGGCGCAGTTCGTCGCCCAGGCTGGGGCCGATCCGCTCGTCGCGGACCTTCTCCGCCGTGCCGCCGAGCCGCCCGACGGTCTCGGTGAGGGTGGCCGTCTCGGCGGCGCTCAACTGCTCGGCGCGGACCGTGAGCCGCCGGTCGCCGGAGGACTGGACGAGCGTACGGGGAAAACCGGCGTCGGCGAGTGCGGTGCGGGCCCGGTCGGGGTCGACGGGGGCGCTGGTGGAGTACTCGACGAGCCGGCCGCCGGTGAACTCGATGCCCAGGTCCAGGCCGCGGACCAGGATGCCCGAGGCGCTGAGCACCAGAACGGCGGCGGAGGCGGCCAGCCAGCGGCGCGGATGCCGCATCAGTTGCGGGTCGCGGCGCAGCAGCCGGTCGCGGACCCAGCCGGTGCTCGCGATCCCGGTGATACGGGGGCGGCGGCGCACGGCGGGGCGGCCCACCGCGTACTCCGCGAGCACCCGGGTGATCAGCAGGGCGCTGATCATGGAGGCGAGGACGCCGATGCCCAGGGTGACGCCGAAGCCGCGCACCGGGCCGGATGCGAAGAGGAACAGCAGGGCCGCGGCGATCAGCGTGGTGATGTTGGAGTCGGCGATGGCGCTGAGCGCCCCGCGGAACCCGGCCCTGAGCGCCGAGCGGGTACTCGGGCGTCCGGCGGCGGCGTGGGTTTCGCGGGCGCGTTCGAAGACCAGGACGTTGGCGTCCACGGCCATGCCGATGGCGAGGACGAACCCGGCGAGTCCGGGCAGGGTCAGGGTCGCGCCGAGCGCGGCCAGCGCGGCGTAGGAGATCAGGCCGTAGCAGGCCAGGGCCGCGATCGCGAGCAGGCCCAGGAGCCGGTAGACGGCGATCACGAACAGCGCGGTCAGGGCGGTGCCGATGACGGCGGCCCGCGCCGCGGCGCTGAGGGCCGCGTCGCCGAGGGTGGCACCGACGGTGCGCTGCTCGATCGTCTCGACCGGTACGGGGAGGGCGCCGCCGGAGATGAGCAGGGACAGTTCGCGGGCCTCGGCGTCGTCGAAGGAGCCGGTGATCTGGGTGGAGCCGCCCGGGATGCCGGTCCCGCAGGCCACGCTCGGGTCGACCTGCGGGGAGGAGATGACCGCGTCGTCGAGGACGATGGCGACCCGGCGTTCGGCGGCGCCCGCCGGGTGGCAGGCGGCCTCGGCGGTGAGGCGGGTCCAGCGGTCGCGGCCGGTGTCGGAGAAGTCGACGGTGACGTGCCAGCCGGCACCGCTCTGCTGGTCGAACCGGGCGGCGGCGCCCTTGACGTCCTCTCCGGTCAGAGCGGCGTCGGCGAGGCGCAGGGGGCGGCCGGACTCGTCGGGGAGGGTGCGCGAGGTCTCTGCGGCTTCTGCGGCATCTGAGGCGCCTGAGGCACCTGAGGCATCTGAGGCTTCTGCGGCATCTGAGGCGCCTGAGGCACCTGAGGCATCTGAGGTGTCGGCCTCGCCGAGGACGGGATGGACGGTGAGCTGTGCGGTGCGGCCCAGTACGTCGGCGGCCTTCTCCGGGTCCTGTACGCCGGGCAGTTCGACGAGGATGCGGTTCTCGCCGGAGCGGACGAGGGTGGGTTCGGTGACGCCGAGCGCGTCGATCCGGCCGCGCAGCACCTCCAGGGTGCGGTCGGTGGCCTCAGGGCCGGCGTCGGTGGCGGGGGTGGGGCGGGTCTCCAGCACGATCTGGGTGCCGCCGCGCAGGTCGAGACCCAGGAGGACCGGTGCGGTCAGGGCGATGGCCAGGGATACGGCGATCACGGCCAGGGCGAGCAGTGCGCGGGTGCGGGTGCTTGTTTTTCGGCGTGATGAATGGTTCCGGCGTTTCAACGCGAGCCTCCGGCAGGCATGCCGCGGCGGCCGCGAGCGCGACCGCGACGGAAGAAGGAAGGGTGGGGCGGTGAGGTGTCAGGTGCCGGAAGCGGTGGGAGGGGCACGGACGCGGTCGTGGGCCGGGCGGCCGGGGGAGAGGGGAGGACACGCTGAGGGTGCCGGTATGTGCGGGCGGGCGGCGGCCGGGGCGACGGGGCCGCGCGGGCCGGCGGTGTGGTGGTCCGGCGGGGACGGGCGCTCGGCCGGGTGGGGGTGCCGGGTCCTGAGCTGGGGGACGCAGCCGACGGCACAGGGGTCGTCGGCGCGGGGGGCGTCGTCCGCACGCTCGGGGTCGGATGTGGTGGATGTGATGGATGTGGTGGGTGTGGCGGCGGTGTCCGGGGGCCGGCCAGGGCCGACGGACGTACGTTCGGCCGTCGCGGCCGGGCCGGGCAGCGCGCCGGCGCCCGGGCCGGCGTACGCGGGGAGCGTCGGTGTCAGCAGGACGGCGAGGAGCGCGAGGAGCGCGAGGAGCGCGAGGAGTGCGTGGAGCGCGGGAAACGTCGCCGCGAGCCGGTGCGCGGCGGTCGGGACGGCGCCGGGCGTCGGGCGCACGCGCCGTCCCTTTCCGGGGTGATCGGACACGGGATGCCGAGTGGGCGTCAGGGCTCGATGAGCCCGGCGCGGATGGCGTACCGGGTCAGCTCCAGGCGGTCGCGCAGGCCGAGCTTGTGCAGCAGGTTGGCCCGGTGGCGGTGCACCGTCTTGACGCTGATGAACAGGATCTCGGCGATGTCCTTCGAGGAGTGGCCTTCGGCGACCAGTTTGAGGATCTCCTCCTCGCGCGGGGTGAGGAGCCGGTCGGGGTTCTCCTCGCCGTGCCGGACCCGGTCCAGGTAGTTGCGGATCAGGGCGGTGACCGCCCCCGGGTAGAGGAACGGCTCGTTGCGCATCGCGGCCCGGCAGGCGGCGACCAGATCGCGGTCGGCGACGGACTTCAGCACGTAGCCGCAGGCACCGGCCTTCAGCGCCTGGAACAGGTACTGCTCGTTGTCGTGCATGGTGAGCATCAGGATGCGCAGGCCCGGCTTGAGCGCGGCCAGTTCCCGGGTGGCCTGAAGGCCCGTCAGCCGGGGCATGGCGATGTCCAGGACGGCCAGGTCGACGTCCGTGCCCCGGGCCGCCTCGACGGCCTCGGCGCCGTCCCCGGCCTCGGCGACGACCCGTAGGTCCGCTTCCCGTTCCAGGATCAGGCGTACGCCGCGGCGTACGAGGGCGTGGTCGTCGGCGAGCAGGATGCGGATCGGCGTCGCCGGGGCCGCGAACGGCGCCGGGGCCGGGGTGGGTTCAGGGGGCTGGGCCGGATCGGACATGGTCAGGACTTCCTGGGGACGGGGGTGATGAGACGGATCCGGGTGCCGGAACCGGAAGTGGAGGTCAGGTTCAGGGTGGCCCCGGCGAGCAGGGCCCGTTCGCGCATGCCGCGGATGCCGGCGCCCTCGCGGGCGGCCTCGATGCCGCGCCCGTCGTCGGCGATCTCCAGCACCACCGCCTGGCCGGCGCGGCGCAGCCCCACCTCGACGCGCCGCGCGTCGGCGTGCCGGGCCGCGTTGGTCAGGCTCTCCTGCGCGACCCGGTACAGCACCAGCTCGGTCTCCTGGTCCAGGGCGGGCAGGTCGGTGTCGAAGCGGCGTGCCACGTACAGCCCGGTGTGGACGGCGAAGTCCTCCGTGAGCGAGGTGAGCGCGCTGACCAGCCCCAGGTCCTCCAGCACACCCGGGCGCAGGCGGCGTACCAGACGGCGGACCTCGTCCAGGCTGTCGCGGGTGATCTCCTGGGCCTGCCGCAGTTCCTCGCGCAGCGGCTCGTCGGCGTCATCCGCGGCACGCCCCAGCACCAGCAGGATCGCGGTCATGCTCTGCCCGACCTCGTCGTGCAGTTCCTGGGCGATACGGCGGCGTTCCGCCTCCTGGGCGAGCAGCACCCGCGCGCTGGAGGTGGCCCGTTCGTGCTCCAGGCGGTCGAGCATGGCGTTGAACGTGCGGATCAGCTCGGTCACCTCGCCCCCGCGACCACCGCCGGGGCCGTCACCACCGGGGCCACGGCCCCCGCCGGGCACGGGCAGCCGCTGCCCGGGGCGGAGCAGATCCACCGTGGCCATCAGCTTCGTCAGCCGGCCCAGCGGGGCCAGTCCCCAGCGCAGCAGGGCGGCGTTGGCGACCAGCATGACGGCGAGACCGCCCACCAGGATGACCGCCTCGGTCAGCAGCACCGGCACCGAGACCGTCACCGGCGCCCACAGCAGCAGTGCCGTCGCGGTGCCCAGCACCAGGGCGTTGAGCCCGAAGATCCGCCAGAACAGCGACACCGGGAAGTACTCCTCGTTCCGTACCGCCCCCAGGTGGGCGCCACAGCCTGCGATCACGATCGATTCCGGCTCACTCTGCCTTGCTTCCTGCGCGCGGTCGATGGGTCTTGACCCCCATATCCGAGGCCTCGGGCACCCATCCGCCGTCGCCACATGGTTACCGCGCTCCGCAGTGAATGGGGACCGCGCCCGATGGGTTTCCGCCGCGAGGACGAGCAGAGTCGAGGACGAGCAGAGCCGAAGGCGACCGGGCGGCGGCAGCCGTGCCCGGTGCCCCTTGGAAAGGACCCCTCCCGTGCCTCCCGATACCTCCCGGACCGACCCCCGCGCCGGACGGCTGACCGCCGACGACGCGCGCCGACGCCTCGAACACGCCCGCAGCAGCCGGGTGGCCCAGCTCCGGGCCCTCGACGAGAGCGGGGGCACCGCGGCGGACCACCTGCACGCCACGCAGGCCGAGGCGATCGGCAAGGTCCTCAAGGAGATCGACGAGGCGTTCGCCCGTGTCGACGACGGTTCCTACGGCACCTGCCTTGGCTGCGCCAAGCCGGTCCCCGTGGAGCGTCTGGAGATCCTGCCCTACACCCGGTACTGCGTCGGCTGCCAGAGCCGTGCCACCGCGTGAATCCGGTCCGTCTTCCTCTCCCGCTCCCGCCTCGCACGAAGGCAGGGAGGTACGAAGTGGTGAAGTGGTGAAGTGGTGAACCACCAGACCATCGGCGACGGCGCCCTGCACCTGTCGCCGGAGGACCTCGCCGAGCTGCGGCGGAACCTGTGCGAACAACGGGACCCGGCCCGGCGCCCCGCGGCCCCGGGCCGGGCCCCCGTCCCACTCTCCGCCTCCACCCGCATGGTCCTCGCCGACGTCCGGGCGGCGCTCCAGCGGATCGACGAGGGCCGCTACGGCATCTGCCACCTGTGCCGGCGGCCCGTCGGCCGGGACCGCCTGATGGTCGTGGAGCAGGCCCGCTACTGCGCGCGGTGCCGGCACGTACGGGAGCCCGGGCGATGACCGTCGTACGCCGCCCCCGCACCGGCCCCGGGGCCCGGCACCGGCCCTGGCCGCTGTGCCGGCGCTGCTGCGGCCTCGCCCTCGACCTGGGCAGCGCCCGTACCCGCGCCTGGATCTCCGGCCGCGGCGCGCTCCTCGACGTGCCCACCGTCACCTTCCCCGGCGCCGGGGCCCACCACCCGGTCCAGCGCGGCGCGATCGTCGACGTCCCCGGGACGGCCCGCATGCTCGACCGGCTGCTCGGCCACCGGCTGCCCCGGCTCACCCGCCCCCTGGTGGTGGTCACCACGCCCGTGCTGGACGGCCCCGTCTACCGGGAACGCGCCCGCGCCGCCGTGCGGGTGCTGCGTCCGAGTGCGGTGCTGACCGTCCCCTCCGCCCGTGCCGTCGCCCTGGCCGCGGCGGCCGACCTCGCCCGCCCGCTGCTCGTGGTGGACATCGGCGCGCACCTCACCGAGGTCGTCCTCCTCTCCGACGGTGCCGTCTTCGACGCCCGCCGCACCGCCCTGGGCACCGTCGATCTGGCCGACGCCGACGCGGGCACGGACGCCTCGGCGGAGATCGGCGAGGCCGTCGCGACCATGGTCACCTCGATGCTCCGGCAGGACCGTACGTTCCTCACCGCCGACGCCCTCAGCCGCGGTGCCCTCCTGGCCGGCGGCGGCGCCCTGCGCCCCGACCTCACCCGGCGGCTCATCGACCGGCTGAGGGCACCGCTGCGGGTGGTTCCCGCGCCGCACACCGCCGCCGTCCGCGGCGCCGCCAGGATCCTGCGGGCCGCGCACGGCCACCCGTCGGCGGGCGGCGAGCCGCCCCCGGGCTTCGGCCCGCTTTCCGGCTGAGCCCTCGGTACGCCCCGCCGCCGCGTGCCCCGCTGAACCCCGGCCCCGTCCCCCGCGACCGCCACTGTCCGTGCCGCGGGTGTCCGTGCCGCGGGTGTCCGTGCCGCGGGGCAGGCGACTACCCTCGTTGCCATGACCCGCCGACATTGATCCACCGCCCGTGCCTCCCGCGGACCGCCCCGGACGCCGTACCTCCGACGTCCGCAGCGGCTCCCCGGGAAGGCCTCATGACACCTCCACCCGCGCGCGTGCCCGCCCCCGGCGGTGTGCGGCGCCTCTCGACCGTCCTCTGCGCCTACGCGTTCTGCGACGACTTCGTCCTCCTCTACCCGGTGTACGCGCTGCTCTTCAGCGACGCCGGACTCTCCCTCGGGCAGATCTCCTCCCTCTTCGTCCTGTGGTCGGTCACCGGCGTGGTCCTGGAGGTGCCCTCCGGCGCCTGGGCGGACGCCGTCTCGCGGCGCCGGCTGCTGCGGCTCGGTCCGCTGCTCACGGCCGCCGGCTTCGCCCTGTGGGTGCTCGTGCCCTCGTACCCGGCCTTCGCGCTCGGCTTCGTGCTGTGGGGCGCCGGGGGAGCGCTCGGCTCCGGTGCCCTGGAGGCACTGGCCCACGACGAACTGGAGCGGCTCGGCGCGGCCGACCGTTACGCCCGGGTCATGGGCCGGGTCCGCGCGGTGGGCCCGGCGGCCACCGCCGCCTCGATGGGCCTCGCCGGGCCGGTCCTCGCCTGGGGCGGGTACCACGCCGTCGGCGCGGCCGGCGTCCTCGCCTGTCTGCTGGCGTCGGCCACGGCGGCCCGGCTCCCCGAACACCACGCACCGTCCGCCCGGGACACGGGCGCGGGCTGGACGGCGACCCTGCGCGCCGGGCTCGCCGGGGCCCGCGCCGACCGGTCCGTGCGCGGCGCGCTGCTGCTGGTCCCGGCCGTCACCGCGGTGTGGGGAGCGCTGGACGAGTACACGCCGCTGCTGGTCCGCGACACCGGCGTGGCCGAGGCGACCGTCCCCTGGCTGCTGCTGGTGGTCTGGTCCGGCGCCATGGCCGGCGGCCTGCTGGCGGGCGTCGGCGAACGCCGCCTCGGCACTACCGGGCTCGCCGCGCTGCTCACCGGCGCCGCCGGCGCGCTGGCCCTGGGCGCGCTGACCGGCGGCCCGGCCGGGATCGTCCTGATCGGCCTGGCCTTCGGCGGCTTCCAACTGGCCACCGTGCTCGCCGACGCCCGCCTCCAGCGCCGTATCGACGCGACCGGCCGGGCGACCCTGACCTCGGTCGCGGGGCTCGGCACGGAGCTGGGCACCGTCGCGGTGTACGGCGCCTACGCGGCCACCGCGTCGGCGGCCGGCCACGACGGCGCCTTCGCCTGGGCGGCGGTGCCGTACCTGCTGACGGCGGGAGTGCTGGCGGCCACGGTCCGGCGGAGGCGATGGCCGCCCCGGGAAAGGAGGCGCGCAACGAATCACCGTGAACCGGCCCTGTGACGCAACGAACCGCTCACCCGCGCGCAACGCCTGCTCCTTGTCCCGGCGGGAGCGGCGACCGTAGCGTCTTCCTGGCTCCCGCCTCCCCCTCCGTCACCCCTCCGTCCCCGGTGAGGAACACCCATGCGCACCGCCCTGCTCCAGAGCTCCGGCCGCCCCGGCTCCGTCGCCGAGAACCTCGGGGTCCTCGACGAGGCCGCGGGCCGGGCAGCCGCCGCGGGCGCCGGGCTGCTGGTGGCGCCGGAGCTGTTCCTGACCGGGTACGCCATCGGCGACGAGGTGGCCCGGCTGGCCGAGCCCGCCGACGGCGACGCGGCCGACGCGATCGCCCGGACGGCCACCCGGCACGGCCTCGCCGTCGCCTACGGCTACCCCGAACGGGACGGCGACCGCGTCTTCAACTCCGCCCAGCTGATCTCCGCCGACGGCACCCGGCTCGCCGGCTACCGCAAGACGCACCTCTTCGGCCGCTACGAGCGCGACCACTTCAGCCCCGGCGACCGGACCGTCGTCCAGGCCGAGCTGGACGGTCTGACCGTCGGCCTGATGATCTGCTACGACGTCGAGTTCCCGGAGAACGTCCGCGCCCACGCCCTGGCCGGCACCGACCTGCTCCTGGTGCCGACCGCGCAGATGCACCCGTTCCAGTTCGTCGCCGAGTCCGTGGTCCCGGTGCGCGCCTTCGAGAACCAGATGTACGTCGCGTACGTCAACCGGGCCGGCGCGGAGGGCGAGTTCGACTTCGTCGGCCTGTCCGTCCTGGCCGGCCCGGACGGCACCGCCCGCGCCCGCGCGGGCCGCGCCGAGGAACTGGTCCTCGCCGACGCGGACCCGGCCCTCCTCGCCGCCTCCCGCGCGGCCAACCCGTACCTGACCGACCGCCGCCCCGGCCTGTACGGCTCCCTCGCCTGACACCCGGTACTCCCCGGTACACCCTGGTAGTACCGGCATCCGTCCGCCCCGTACCTCCCCCGCACTTCCCGGCACGTCCGCACAAGGAGTCCGCACCCCATGACGTCCACGGTGCCCAACGCCGTCGAGCACACCGACGGGCAGCAGCCGCCGATCACCATGTTCGGCCCGGACTTCCCGTACGCCTACGACGACTTCCTCGCCCACCCGGCCGGGCTCGGCCAGATACCCGCGACCGAGCACGGCACCGAGGTCGCCGTCATCGGCGGCGGACTGTCCGGCGTCATCACGGCGTACGAACTGATGAAGATGGGCCTCAAGCCGGTCGTGTACGAGGCCGACCGGATCGGCGGGCGCCTGCGCACCGTCGGCTTCGACGGCTGCGACCCGGAGCTGCGGGCCGAGATGGGCGCCATGCGCTTCCCGCCGTCCTCCACCGCCCTGCGGCACTACATCGACCTGGTCGGCCTGGAGACCCGGCCCTTCCCCAACCCGCTCGCCGAGGCCACGCCCTCCACCGTCGTCGACCTCAAGGGCGAGACCCACTACGCCGAGACCCTCGCCGACCTGCCCCGGGTCTACCGGGACGTCGCCGACGCCTGGGCCCGCTGCCTCGAAGAGGGCGCCGACTTCTCCGCCATGAACCGCGCCCTGCGCGAGCGGGACGTGCCGCGCATCCGGGAGATCTGGTCCCGGCTGGTCGAGAAGCTCGACAACCAGACCTTCTACGGCTTCCTCTGCGACTCCGAGGCGTTCCGGTCCTTCCGGCACCGTGAGATCTTCGGCCAGGTCGGCTTCGGCACCGGCGGCTGGGACACCGACTTCCCCAACTCCATCCTGGAGATCCTCCGCGTCGTCTACACCGAGGCCGACGACCACCACCGCGGCATCGTCGGCGGCTCGCAGCAACTGCCGCTGCGGCTGTGGGAGCGGGCGCCGGAGAAGACCGTCCACTGGCCGCACGGCACCTCGCTGCGGTCCCTGCACGCCGACGGCTCGCCCCGCCCCGCCGTGACCCGCCTCGACCGCACCGCCGGCGACCGCGTCACCGTCACCGACGCCGCCGGTGACATCCGCACCTACCGGGCGGCCGTCTTCACCGCCCAGTCCTGGATGCTGCTGTCGAAGATCGCTTGCGACGACGCGCTCTTCCCCATCGACCACTGGACCGCCATCGAGCGCACCCACTACATGGAGTCCAGCAAGCTGTTCGTGCCGGTCGACCGGCCGTTCTGGCTGGACAAGGACGAGGAGACCGGCCGGGACGTCATGTCGATGACGCTCACCGACCGCATGACGCGCGGCACGTACCTCCTCGACGACGGCCCCGACCGGCCGGCCGTCATCTGCCTCTCGTACACGTGGTGCGACGACAGCCTGAAGTGGCTGCCGCTGTCCGCGCACGAGCGGATGGAGGTCATGCTGAAATCGCTCGGCGAGATCTACCCGAAGGTCGACATCAGGAAGCACGTCATCGGCAACCCGGTGACCGTCTCCTGGGAGAACGAGCCGTACTTCATGGGCGCCTTCAAGGCCAACCTGCCCGGCCACTACCGCTACCAGCGGCGCCTGTTCACGCACTTCATGCAGGACCGGCTCCCCGCGGACAAGCGGGGCGTCTTCCTCGCCGGCGACGACATCTCCTGGACGGCGGGCTGGGCCGAGGGCGCCGTCCAGACCGCGCTGAACGCGGTCTGGGGCGTCATGCGCCACTTCGGCGGGACGACCGACCCCGGCAACCCCGGGCCCGGTGACGTCTACGACGCCATCGCTCCCGTGGAACTCCCGGAGGACTGACTGACACGGAAGTCAGCCCGGCAGTGGTGTGAGCAGCATGCGGCCCGCGAAGCCGACCGCCTCGTCGAGCCGTTCGGTGATCTCCCCGACCAGGTCGGGCAGCCGGCGCATCGTCCACAGGGTGCGGGCGGCGACCCAGGCGGCGTCGCGGGCCCGCTCCAGGCACCAGGAGTTGAGCAGATGGGTCAGCGGGTCGGCGATCTGGAGGAGATCGGGACCCGGCATCAGATCTTCGCGGACGCGCTCCTCCAGCGACACGAGGATCTCGCCCACCCGGTCGAACTCATCCTCCAGGTCCCCGGGTTCGCAGTCGAGCGTACGACAGGTGTCCACGACGGCGAGCGCCAGGTCGTGCCCGATGTGCGCGTTGATGCCCGCGAGCGCGAACTGCGGCGGACGTACCTGGGGATGACGGCGGAACTGGAACAGGGGCCGCCAGCAGGCAGGCGGCCGGCGCCCGACCTCCACCGCGTCGACGGCGCCGAGGTAACGCTCGGCGAACCGTACGTCCAGCGTGCTCGCGGCCAGGGCGTCCGGGAACCGGCCGGTGTCGATGTCCCGGTCCACGGCTTCGGTTACGGTCAGATAGACCCGGTTGAAGACCGCCACCCCGTCCCGGGCTGGCAGCGTCGCGTCAAGAGCGCGCATCCGGGCGAGGACGGTGTCCATCGAGTCGATGGCCGTGGAGACGTGTCGACAGTGCGCCATGGGGGCAGAGTCGCAGCTTCAGGGGGACGGAAGGAACGGCGGGCCCGTCGCTTCCCCGGAACGGGGTAACGCGCCCGCCGCGTGGGGGAGGGGATCCGTATCGTGTCCGGCCTTCGTACCAGGCGGCTGGCCGCGCGCAGGGCCGCGCGCCGGCGTGCCGCCCGCCGCGGCCTCATGGTCGCCGTGGCCGCCGTCGTCACCGTGACCGGCACGGTCGCCGGGACCCTGTCCGCGCTGGAGGACGCCGACACCGGCGGCGGCCGTGCGGACGAGGCCCGGCCGTCGGTGACCCGGTCGTTCCGGCCCGTCCACGAGCACGTCCCGCAGTCGCCGTCGCCCTCAGCGCCGGCCTCGCGCTCCGCGTCCGCGTCGTCCGCGCCGCGGACGGGCCCGGCACCCGCGCCCGCGCCGACGAAGACCGCCGGGGAGCCGCGTACGGCCGCCCCGGCCGCCCGGCTCTACCGCCACCCCGACTCCCAGGTGCTCGACTGGGTGACCGCCCACCCCGACGACCCGCGGCACGCGGTCATCGCCGACCGGATCGCCGGCCGGCCCGCCGCCGTCTGGTTCGCCGACTTCACGCCGGAGACCATCACCGCCCGGGTCCGCGCCGTCACCTCGGGCGGAGCGGCCCAGGGCCGGGTCCCGGTCCTCGTGCCGTACGCGGTCCCCGACCGCGACTGCGGCGGCCACTCCGAGGGCGGGGCACCCGACCTCGCGGCCTACGACGACTGGATCGACCGCTTCGCCGCCGGACTGGGCAGGGAGGAGGTCATCGTGATCCTGGAGCCCGACTCGGTCGCCCAGGCCGGCTGCCTGTCCGCCGCCGACCGCGCCGACCGCTTCGCCTCCCTCGCCCGCGCCGGCCGCGTCCTCAAGGAGGCCGGCCCCCGGACCCGGGTCTACTACGACGCCGGTCACTCCGGCTGGCACGCGCCCGGCAAGCAGGCCGGCTGGCTCCGGCAGGCGGGCGCCGCCTCGGCCGCCTCCTCCGACGGCGTCTTCAGCAACGTCTCCAACTTCCACACCACCGCCGACGAGACCGCCTACGACCGCGCGGTGCTGGACGCCCTCGGCGGACCGGCGCACCTGGGCGCCGTCGTCGACACCAGCCGCAACGGCAACGGCGCCCCGGCCGACGGCGCCTGGTGCGACCCGGCCGGGCGCCGGATCGGCCGCGCCCCGACGCTGGCCACCGGCGAGGACCGGATCGACGCCTACCTGTGGGTCAAGCTGCCGGGGGAGTCGGACGGCTGCAAGGGCAGCCCCGGCACGTTCAGCCCCTCCTACGCCTACGACCTGGCGCGCGGCGACTCCTCCTCGTAGCCCCCGTCGAGCAGCGGCTCCCGCGTCGTGCGCCGGGCGACACGTACCATCTCTGAGGCGTGAACCAGCAGATCCTCCGAAGAGAGGGGCCAGGTCACGCGGACAGTGATCCGAGCGCTCTCCGCTCTCGGGTCGATGTGAACGATTGGCCGCTCATCTTGTACTTTTCCGTTCGGTAAGTACAGAACGGAGAGTAACGAATGTCCGGTTTCGGATGGAAGCTGCACGGAGACGGCAGGACCCTGGCACCAGGTGAGGTCGTCCGGCCGAACGAGCGGCTCACCTGGACCCGGACGATCGGGCTGGGCGCGCAGCACGTCGTCTCGATGATCGGCGCGTGTTTCGTCGCCCCGGTGCTCATGGGTCTCGACCCGAGCCTCGGCCTGATGGCCTCGGGTGTCGCGACCCTGTTGTTCCTCGTCCTGACGCGCGGGCGGGTCCCCAGCTACCTGGGCTCGTCGCTCTCCTTCGTCGGTGTCGCCGCCGTCATCGGCAGCCAGGGCGGCGGTCCGGCGGAACTCACCGGCGCCTTGTTCGTCGTGGGGCTCGCCCTGGCCGTGGTCGGTCTCGTGGTCCAGCGTCTGGGCGCCAAGGTCATCCACGCGGTGCTGCCGCCGGCGGTGACGGGCGCCGTCGTCATGCTGATCGGCTTCAACCTGGCCCCGGTGGCCGCCTCCAGCTACTGGCCGCAGGACCAGTGGACGGCGCTCGCCACGATGCTCTTCACGGGCCTCGCCCTGGTCGTCCTGCGCGGCTTCTGGTCCCGCATCGCCATCTTCCTCGGCCTGGTCTTCGGCTACCTGCTCTCCTGGATCCTCGACCTCACCCTGGGCAAGATCCACTCCATCGACGGCAGCGGCAAGGTGGTGGACCACTGGCGCCTGGACCTGACGGCGGTCAAGGAGGCCGCCTGGGTCGGCTTCCCCGACACGCACGCGCCCTCGTTCAGCGCGTCGGCGATCGTCGTGGCCCTCCCGGTGCTGATCGCCCTGGTCGCCGAGAACGCGGGCCACGTCAAGGCGGTCGGCGAGATGACCGGCGACCCCCTCGACGACAAGCTCGGCACCGCCATCGCGGCGGACGGCGCGGCCACCATGGTCTCCACGGTCGCCGGCGGCCCCGCCACCACCACGTACGCCGAGAACATCGGCGTCATGGCCGCCACGCGCGTGTACTCGACCGCCGCCTACATGTGCGCCGCGATCGTCGCCCTGTTCTTCGGCCTGTGCCCGAAGTTCGGCGCGTTCGTCGCCGCGATCCCGGGCGGAGTGCTGGGCGGCATCACCGTCATCCTCTACGGCATGATCGGCCTGCTCGGCGCCCAGATCTGGGTGCGCAACAAGGTCGACTTCGGCCAGCCGCTCAACCTGATCCCGGCCGCCGCCGGCGTCATCGTCGGTATCGGCGGCGTGACGCTGGAGTTCACCGACAACTTCGAACTCAACGGCATCGCCCTCGGCACCCTCGTGGTGCTGACCGGCTACCACGCGCTGCGCTGGCTCTCGAAGGCCGCGGGCACCTCGCGGGGCGGGCTCCTGGACGCCGGGACGACCAGCTACGACGACACCGACACGGACCGGGGAAGCGGGCAGACCCGCTGACGGAACGGGCGCATCGGGCGTGAGCGGGGCTGTCCAGCCGCGGTTCGCGCCCGTTGTCGTCTCCGCGGGCGGGGCGGTCGGGTGCGTGTTGAAGGCCGGGAGCACCTGGGCGGGCCGGCGGCACCGGCTCGTTCCCGCCCACAGCTCATCCGATACGCCCCTGGGCGGCCGCTCCGTTCTCGGGACCACCCCAGGGTCCCCCGAGCGAGCTACCCGCCTGTCCTCTCCGGGGTGACGCGCGCCTCCGGTGGTCTCTTGTTGACTCGAACCGTCAACACGACGGCCGGACAAGGCCGACCAGCCCAGTAGCCGAGGACAACACCATGACCACGACACGCAGTTCCGCGCAGCGCGGTTTCCCCAAAGGCCGCCGCATCGCCGCAACCCTGCTGGTCTCCACGCTGGCGGGAACCGCACTGGTCGCGTGCGGCGCGGACGCCAAGGGCTCGCAACCGGCCAAGGCCTCCGGCAGGAGCCTCGACGGGACCGCGGGCGACGCCGAGATCACCTGGGGCGAGTGCCCGGCCCTGGCCGAGGGACGGACCCGTGACCCCCGCCTGGCCTGTGGAACGTTGACGGTGCCGCTCGACTACCAGAACCCGGGCGGCGAGAAGATCGACCTGGCGGTCTCCCGGCTGTCCACCGCAAAACCCGGGAAGCGGCGTGGCGTTCTGCTGCTGAACCCCGGCGGGCCGGCCCTGGGCGGTCTCGACATGCCCGGAACCATGGCGTCCGCACTGCCGAAGTCCGTGCTGAACCGTTACGACCTGATCGGCTTCGACCCGCGCGGTGTCGAACACAGCACCCCGCAGAGTTGCGGTCTGCGGGACCCCGGCGTGGCCGGGCTCTTCCCCTATCCCGCCGCGGACGGCTCGATCACCAAGAACGTGGCGCTCGCCAAAGCCGCCGCCGAGCAGTGCGCCGACACGGTGGGCGAGAACCTGCGGTACTACAGCACCGCCAACACCGCCCGCGACATGGACCGCGTCCGCCAGGCGCTCGGTGAGAAGAAGATCTCCTACTGGGGCCAGTCCTACGGCACCTACCTCGGCGCCGTCTACCGCTCCCTCTTCCAGGACCGCACCGACCGGATGGTCCTGGAAGGCAACGTCGACCCCACCAAGGTATGGGCCGACCTGGTGGCGGACACCTGGGGCAAGGGCATGGCCGACCGGTTCCCCGATGCCGCCCGCGTCGCCGCCGCCCAGGCGAGCACCCTCGAGCTGGGCACGAACGTCGAGCAGGTGACCCGCACCTACCTCGCCCTCGCCGACCGGCTCGACCGCACTCCCGCGGCGATTCCCGGCACATCGGTGTCGCTGGACGGGGCGCTGCTGCGGAACATGACCTACGCCCTGCTTCTGCACAACGACAACCTTCCCGCGCTCACCCAGTTCTGGAAGGCCGCCGACAACCTGTCCGACGGCAGCACCACGGCCGCTGACCTCGCGGTTCTCAAGGAGGTGTTCGCCGACACACCGCTGTCCCCGGGCGTCCCCGCGGACAACCAGGCCACCATGTTCATGGCTCTCACCTGCGGCGACGCCGAGTGGCCGCGCGACATCGACGGCTACGCCGCCCGCACCGCCGCCGACCGGGAGAAGTGGCCGCTCACCGCGGGCATGCCCGCCAACATCTGGGCATGCGCCTACTGGGACAAGCCGGCTGAGCCGACTGTCAAGGTGGCGAAGGGCGGCCCGCGCAACACCCTGATCCTGCAGAACCGCCGGGACAACGCCACCCCGTGGGAAGGCGCCGTCGGACTGCACAAGTCCCTCGGCGCCGGCTCTGCCCTCGTAGGCGTCGACAACGGCGGGCACTACGTCTACGGCGAAGGCTCCGCCTGCGCCGACAAGGCCACCCTCGGCTTCCTGGCCACCGGCCACCTGCCGGACAAGGACGTCTACTGCACCGACGTCACCCAGAAGTGACCCGCCGGAAGGCGGTGCCTCCCTGCCCGGCCCGCCGACGCCGCACCGGCCGCCCCCGATGACCTCCCCAGCCTGGAAACAGCAGGTACATGAGACGCTCGGTTATTTTCCTGAGCAACCCGAGCATTGAGACGATCGTTCCAGCCTTCTTAAGGTCTGGCGCATGACGGACAACGACAACCGCGTGCAAACCATGATGCTGGGCGATCTCGAGATCATCCGGGTGGTCGAGTGGCACGAACCGTTCCTGCCCGCCTCCGTGTTCCTGCCCGAGGTCGGCGCCGGCACATGGACCGGGAACAAGGACTGGCTGGCACCGGACCACTTCGAGCCGGACAGCGGCAGGACGGTGGTCGCACTGCAGTCGTGGGTTCTGCGCAGCGGCGGGCGGACCGTACTGATCGACACCGGGGCGGGCAGTGATCGCGAGCGGCCGGGCATGGCGCCGTACTTCCACCGGCGCCCGAGCGATTTCCTCGACGTGCTGGAGAGCGCCGGTGTACGCCCGGGAGATGTCGATGTCGTCGTCAACACGCACCTTCACGTCGATCACGTGGGCTGGAACACCACCGACGTGGGTGGACAGTGGGTGCCCACCTTCCCCAACGCCCAGTACCTCATTCCGGGCGCCGACGATGCCTACTACGGTCCGGACAACACGCGGAGGCAGGAACTGCCGGAAGTCGACCGCATGATCTACGACGACAGCATCGCGCCCGTCCACCAAGCCGGACAGGCCGTTCTGTGGGACGGCCTGCACCACATCGACGCACATCTCACTCTGGAGTCCGCGCCGGGCCACACTCCCGGCGCGTCCGTGGTGCGACTCGCCTCCGGTACCGACCGGGCGGTCTTCGCCGGAGACATTCTGCACAGCCCGGTGCAGATCCTCGACCCCTGCTGCAACAGCGGCTCTTGCCTCGACCCGGCGCGGGCGGTGGCCAGCCGCCGCAGGATCCTCGAACGGGCCGCCGACGAACGGGAGCTGCTCATCCCCGCGCACTTCGGCGGCGCGGGAGCCCTTGAGGTCCGTCGAGAGGGCGGCGGGTTCGCCCTCGGCCCATGGGCCGCGTTCGACCAGACGAAGTAGAGCGTCCATGAGGGTTCGCGCAACAGCCGACGGGCCGTCGCAGCGGCCGCCGTCCCAGGGCACCCCGGGCTCTGTACCCGCGCGATGGCGCGCACACGCCACCTATCCTCTCCCGGTGGATGTGGTGAGCGACGCGATCTCCGCGGTGCGTCTCGGGCACCCCTCGTTCCGCCGGGTGGGGATGCGGGGCAGCTGGTGCGTGCGGCTGGACCCGTACCACGGCGCGGGTGTGGGCGTCGTGATGAAGGGCGGCTGCTGGCTGCTGCCCGACGACGGCACCCCCGTACACCTCGGTGTCGGTGACGCGGTGATGCTGCCCCACGGTACGGGCTACCTGATCACCGACTCTCCCGTCGACCCGGTGGCCGCGGCGCGGAAGGCGGTGCCGCTGGAGCAGTGGCTGGCGGAGACGGATTGGCCGGTCCGGCCCGACGACGACACGGAGTTGCTCTGCGGAAGCTACCGCCTGGACAACAGCAGCCGGCATCCGCTCATGGAGGAACTCCCGCAGGTCGTCCGCCTTGTCAATCGAATGGGCAGCCACCTCGAACTACGCGCCGCGATCGACCTCCTCGCCGGCGAGCTGGATCAGACACGGCCCGGCTCCAGCGTCGCCCTCCCGGGCCTGCTCGACCTGCTCTTCGTCTACATGATCCGCTCCTGGATGGCCGAGGACACCGACGGAGCATGGCCCCGGGCGCTGAGCGACCCGGTGACGGCCACCGCCCTGCGCGCGTTGCACGCGGAGCCCGCCGCGCCGTGGACCAATGAGAGCCTGGCGGCGACGGCGCGAGTCTCCCGCCCCACCCTGGCACGCCGGTTCACCACCCTGGTCGGCAGGCCTCCGATGGCCTACCTCACCTGGTGGCGCCTGACCCTCGCCGCCACCCTCCTCCGGGACACCTCGGAAACCGTGTCGGCCATCGCGGACCGCGTCGGTTACGGCACTCCGTACGCACTGTCGCACGCCTTCGAGCGGCAATTCGGTACCACGCCGGGACGGTACCGGGCCACGACGGCGAATCGCTCGCCGACCACCGACGGCAGCGCCGGCTGACCGCGCCTCCCGGTGAGCGGGAACGCCGCGCGGTGCACAGGCGGCCGCCGGCGGTTCGCCCGGTGAGCGCCTGCTTAGGATGAGCAGGGCCGCTGGTGGTTGACGGCGGCGATCATCCCGTACGTCCCCAGGAGCACCACCCATGACCGCCGAAGCCCCGGCCGCGCCCATACCCGCCCTCTCGTACGGCCGGCTCGTCCCCGTCACCGTCCACTTCGACGACCTCGACGCCCTCGGCCTGCTGCACAACGCCCGCTACCCGGTGCTGGTCGAGCGGGCCTGGGGCGAGCTGTGGGAGGGGCACGGCTACCGGTACGCGGGTGACTGGGCGGCGGCCGGCGACGCCTGCAACGCGGTGAAGGAACTGCGGATCACCTACGAGGCGCCGGTCACCCGGCCCGGCGGGTACGCCGTCCACCTGTGGCTGGAGCGGCTGGGCCGGACCGGGCTGACGTACGGCTTCCGGTTCTGCTCGGCGGACGGGGCCACCACCTACGCCCACGGCACCCGGGTCCTGGTCCGGCTGGACGCGGCGACGATGCGGCCGGCGCCGTGGAGCGAGGAGTTCAGGGCCGTCGGCCGGGAACTGCTGCGTCCGGCGGACTGACCTGCACCGGGGTGCGGTCCCCGGCGCGCAGCACTCCCGCGAACGCCACCAGGCCGCAGGCCAGCACGGTCACCAGCCCGAACGACACCACCAGGCTGGTGGCCTCGGCCAGCCCGCCGATCGCGCTGGGCGCGATCAGCCCGGAGGTGTACGTGATGGTGGCGACGCCCGCGATGGCGAGGGACGGGTTGCTGCCGCTGCGGCCCGCCGCCGCGAAGCAGAGCGGGACGACCACGGCGATGCCCAGGCCCAGCAGCGCGAAGCCGGTCATCGCCACCGCCGGGTGGCCGCCGACGACCACGAGCAGGCCGCCGAGCGCGGCCAGCACGCCGCTCACCCGGACCGAGCGCACCGCGCCGAACCGGTCCACGATCCGGTCACCGGCGAACCGCGACAGGGCCATGGTCAGCGTGAACCCGGTGGTGCACGCCGCCGCGAGCCCCGCCGAGGTGTCCAGCTGGTCCCGCAGGTAGACCGCCGACCAGTCCAGGCTCGCGCCCTCCGCGAAGACCGCGCAGAACCCGACCGCGCCGATCAGCACCGCCGACCTGGGCGGCAGCGCGAACCTCGGCGGGGCCTCCTCGCCCTCGGCGGGCTGGAGATCCAGCACCCAGGAGCACATGACCAGGCCGAGCACCGTCAGGACGGCGGCGGCCAGCAGATGGTGCAGCCGGGCGTCCGCGCCGAGGTGGGCGGCGAGCGTGCCGCCCGCCGAACCGATCAGGGCGCCCGCGCTCCACATGCCGTGCAGCCCCGACATGATCGACTTGTCGAGACGGTTCTCGACCTCGACGCCGAGCGCGTTCATCGCGACGTCGGACATGCCCGAGGTGGCCCCGTAGACGAACAGGGCGAGGCAGAGGGTGGCGAGGTTCGGGGCCAGCGAGGGCAGGGTCAGGGACAGCGTCCACAGGGCCAGCAGGCCGCGCAGGGCGGTGCGGGCGCCGAAGCGGTGGCTGATCCGGCCGGCCAGTGGCATGGCGAGGGAGGCGCCGAGCGCGGGGAAGGCCAGGGCCAGGCCCAGCTGGCCCGCGCTGACCCCGGCGTGGTCCTGGATCCAGGGCACCCGGGTCGCGAACGAGCCGGTGACGGAGCCGTGCACGGCGAAGACGGCCGCCACGGCGTAGCGGGCGCGCCGCACCTCACGCAGTTGGTAGACCACCGCACTCATTCTCGGGCCCCTCCGTCGTCTCCGCTCCCCGCACCGGGTGTGCGGCGGCGAGCGTGCGCGGCCGTGCCACGGGCCGACCGCGGGGCGTAAACTATCAGGAAGGTTGCCTTATAGATAGTGGGTATCCTCCGCGGGCCGTTCCGCCCGTCCATCTGGAAGGATCCCGGCATGCCCGCCACTCCGAGCACCGCCCGGGCCATCAACGACCGGCTCGCCCTCAGCCTGTTCCAGCGGGAGGGCCCGTTGACGGCCGCGCAGCTCAAGCAGTTCACCGGCCTGTCCCGGCCGTCCGTGGCCGACCTCGTCGAACGGCTCACCGCGGCCGGCCTGATCGAGGTGGTCGGCGAGGCGGGGGAGCAGCGCCGCGGCCCCAACGCCAAGCTGTACGGGATCGTCGCCGGGCTGGCCCACCTGGCCGCCCTCGACGTGCGCACGGAGGGCGTCTCCGTGCTCGTCTCCGACCTGGTCGGCGGCGTGCTGGCCGAGGCGTCCGGGCCGATCCGCGACGACGCCGGGACCGGACCGGCGGTGGAACAGGCGGTCGCGCTGGTGGAGCAGGCCGCCAAGGAGGCCGGGGCGGACCGGCTGCACACGGTGGGCATCGGCGCCCCCGGCCTGATCGACCCGGCCAGCGGCGATCTGCGCGACTCCGGCGGGCTGCCCGCCTGGCACCGCCGCCTGATGGCCGCCGTGCAGGAGCGGTTCCCGGAGTCCCGGGTCAGCGTCGAGAACGAGACCAACCTCGCCGCCCTGGCCGAACAGCGCGACGGCGCCGCCCGGGACCGGGACACGTTCGTACTGCTCTGGCTGGACCTCGGCATCGGCGCCGCGCTCGTCCTGGACGGGACGCTGCGGCGGGGCGCCTCCGGGGGCGCCGGCGAGGTCGGCTTCCTGCCGGTGCCGGGCACGACCGGCCTGCCGTCGGCCACCGACTGCGACGGCGGCTTCCACTCCCTGGCCTCGGCGTCGGCGATCGTCGCCCTCGCGGCGGAGCACGGGCTGACGCTGCCGCACGGCGACCGGGCGGCACCCTCCGACCCGACGCACGCGCCTGACCTGGTCCGTGCCGCGACGCACGCGTCTGACCTGGTCCGTGCCGCGACGCATGCCCCCGATTCGGTCCGTGCCGCGATGCATGGCCCCGATCCGGTCCGTGCCGCGACGTACGCCCCCGCCTTGGTCCGCGCCGCGGCGCACGGCACGGACCCGGCCGCCGGGCGCTTCCTCGACGCCCTCGCCGACCGTGTCGCCCTCGGCGTCGCCGCCGTGGTCTCCGTCCTCGACCCCGGCTGCGTGGTGCTGGCCGGGGAGGTCGGCCGCGCGGGCGGCGACGTGCTGGCCGGCCGCGTCCACCGCGCCCTGGCCCGCATGTCCCCGCTGCCCACGGAGGTACGGGCCGGTCTGCTGGGCGGCGAGGCCGTGCTGCGCGGGGCGCTGCTGACGGCTCGCGACCGCGCGCAGGACGAACTGTTCACACCGCCGGGGAGCTGAACCGCCCCGCACCACCGGGCAGCCGCCCCGCACCCCCGCCCCGCTGCCCGGCACCGCCGCCCCGCACCACCGGACAGCCACCCCCAACAGCCGGCCCGTACCCCCACCCCGCACCCCCGAACAGCCGCCCCGCACCAGACCGAACCGTCAGCCGGCCTCCGCGCCCCCGCGCGACGCCGCCAGCCACAGCAGTACCGTCGGCAGCACCACCGCCGTGCCCAGCAGCGCCATGAACCCCGCGCCGCTCGCCGCCGACAGGGGCGCCAGATGCCCGGCGTGGAAGACCAGATGCGGTACCGAGGAGGCCAGATAGGCCACCAGCGCGGTCAGGACCAGCCGCCGCTCCATCGTCGCCACCGCCGCGCACAGCACCACGGCGAGCGCGAGACCGGCCCCGCCGAAGTCCCGCAGCAGATGCTCGTTGTAGGGCGGCAGATGCGACACCCAGGGCCACTTCCAGAACAGCTCCGGCAGCAGCAGCACCCACAGGCCGAGCACCAGTTGGGTGCCGGCGAGCACCCCGAGCCCCGCCCGCACCAGCCCGTCACGCCGGTCACGCCCGTCACGTCCGATCGTCCACCGCACGGCGGTAAGCCTTCCCCGCCGTCGGCCGCGTTCACCGCGGACGGGGTGGCCCGGCGGCGGGCAAGGGCCGTCGTCACCGCCGCCGGACCGGTCACAAGGGGGAGGTCGCGCAGACACTAGAGAGGACTAGACCACAGCGTCAATAGGTACGTTCCTGTGGGTACGTTCCTGTCGCGGGCGAGGAGGCGAGGAGGCGAGAAGGCGGGAAGGTGTGAGTCACCCCACAGCCCCCGCCCGTCTGGGTGACGATCAGACGTGGCACACTGGCTCTGTACCAGAAGCAGCGCACTCCGGGGTCGGTGAAAGTCCGAACCGGCGGTTACAGTCCGCGACCCGGTCGCCTCCAGCGGCCGGTTGACCAGGTGAAATTCCTGGACCGACGGTTAAAGTCCGGATGGGAGGCAGTGCGCGGCGGACGAGCCCATGTGCGCGTCGCCGGCTGTTTCGGACCCGTCCCCGAGGGACAGGTCCGACCGACGAACGCCGTACCGGTGTCGTCGTCCGTACGTCCTGTCGGCTGTCGACAGATGCCCCGGAGTCCGTGCCCAAGAGGCAGGAGGACCCGGGAAGTGTTCACCGGAATCGTCGAAGAGCTGGGCGAGATCACCGCCGTCGAGACCCTCGGCGACGCCTGTCGCTTCCGACTGCGCGGCCCCGTCGTCACCGAGGGCGCGCGGCACGGGGACTCCATCGCCGTCAACGGCGTCTGCCTCACGGTCGTCGACCACGAGGGCGACGAGTTCACCGCCGACGTGATGGCCGAGACCCTGAGCCGCTCCAGCCTCGGCGCCCTCGCCGTCGGCTCCCGCGTCAACCTGGAGCGCCCCACCGCGGTCGGCGCCCGCCTCGGCGGCCACATCGTGCAGGGCCACGTCGACGGCACCGGCGAGATCATCGAACGCGAGCCCTCCGAGCACTGGGAGATCGTCAAGATCTCCCTCCCCGCCCAGCTCGCCCGTTACGTCGTCGAGAAGGGCTCCATCACCGTCGACGGCATCAGCCTCACCGTCGTGGAGGCCGGCCCCGACTTCTTCACCGTCAGCCTCATCCCGACCACCCTCGCCCTGACCACGCTCGGCGTGAAGCAGCCCGGCGACCCGGTCAACCTCGAAGTGGATGTCATCGCCAAGTACGTCGAGCGGCTGCTCACCGGTCAGGGGGAGACCAAGTGAACTGGCTCAACTCCGAGGCGTTCGTCCTGTTCGACCAGCACATCAAGTGGTCGGACATGATCGGCAACGTGATCGGTCTGCTCGGTCTCGCCCTCGGCTGGCGGCGCTCCCTGTGGACCTGGCCGGTGCAGTTCCTCTCCGGACTCATCCTCTTCGCCGCCTTCGCCACCGCTCACCTCTCCGGCAGCGCCGGCAAGCAGATCGTCGTCATGGTGGTCGCCGCG
This sequence comes from Streptomyces sp. NPDC090994, assembly GCF_044768905.1. NCBI lineage: Bacteria > Bacillati > Actinomycetota > Actinomycetes > Kitasatosporales > Streptomycetaceae > Streptomyces > Streptomyces sp. NPDC090994. The sequence goes on along the minus strand of NZ_JBIVWS010000009.1, from coordinate 61,902 downwards.
TACGGCTACTGGCAGTGGAACCGGGGCCGCCGGCAGGCGCAGGACGGCAGCGTCGCCGTCCGGTTCGCCACCTGGCGCGAGCGCGCCGCCCTGCTCGGCGCCGCCGCCGTCGGCACCCTCGCCGTCGGCGGCCTGTTCACCGCCTACCCGAGCCTGTCCTGGGACCCCTGGCCGGACGCCTACGTCTTCGTCGGCACCGTCGTCGCCATGTACGCCCAGGCGCGCGGCATGGTCGAGTTCTGGTTCGCCTGGCTCCTGGTCGACCTCGTCGGCGTCCCGCTGAACTTCGCCAACGGCTTCGCCTTCTCCGGCTTCGTCTACGTCATCTACGGCGCGCTCGTCCTGTGGGGCCTGCGCGACTGGTGGCTGCGCTCCCGCAGGGGTCCGCGGCCCGTCATGGAAGGAGCGCCCGCATGAGCGCGGCACCTATCCTCTACAGCGCCGACGGTCCCGAGGACCTGATCCTCGACCCCGTCGCACAGGCCGTCGCCGACATCGCCGCCGGCCGCCCGGTCGTGGTCGTCGACGACGCCGACCGGGAGAACGAGGGCGACCTCGTCATCGCCGCCGAGAAGGCGACCGAAGAGGTCGTCGCCTTCATGATGAGCGAGTGCCGCGGCCTGATCTGCGCCCCCATGGAGGGCGACGAACTGGACCGGCTCCGCCTCCCCCAGATGGTCGAGGACAACACCGAGTCGATGAAGACCGCGTTCACGGTCTCCGTGGACGCCACCGCCGCGCACGGCGTCACCACCGGCATCTCCGCCGCCGACCGCGCCACCACGCTCCGCCTGCTGGCGAGCGGCACCGCCGAGCCCACCGACCTGGTCCGCCCCGGCCACGTCTTCCCGCTGCGCGCCCGCCCCGGCGGCGTCCTGGTCCGCGACGGCCACACCGAGGCCGCCGTCGACCTCGCCCGCCTGGCGGGCCTGCGCCCGGCCGGTGCCATCGTCGAGATCGCCGGCGAGGACGGCCGGATGCTCAGGCTGCCCGAGCTGATCCCGTTCGCCCGCAAGCACGGCCTGACGATCATCTCCATCGAGGACCTGATCGCCTACCGGCGCAGCGCCGAGCCCACCGTCCGCCGCGAGGCCGAGGTCCACCTGCCCACCGCCCACGGCACCTTCACCGCGTACGGCTACCGCTCCACCGTCGACGGCGTCGAGCACGTCGCCCTGGTCCACGGCGACCTCGGCGACGGCACCGACGTCCTCGTCCGCGTCCACTCCGAGTGCCTGACCGGCGACGTCTTCGGCTCCCAGCGCTGCGACTGCGGCCCCCAGCTGGACGCCTCGCTGGCCCGCATCCAGGCCGAGGGCCGGGGCGTGGTCGTCTACCTCCGGGGCCACGAGGGCCGCGGCATCGGCCTGATGTCCAAACTGCGCGCCTACGAGCTCCAGGAGCGCGGCCGGGACACCCTGGACGCCAACCTGGAACTCGGACTGCCCGCCGACGCCCGGGACTACGGCGCCGGCGCCCAGATCCTCAAGGACCTCGGCGTGCGCGGCGTCCGCCTGCTGACCAACAACCCCGACAAGAGCGACGCGCTGGTCCGGCACGGCCTCACCGTCACCGGTCGCGAACCGATGCCTGTCCAGGCGGGCGAGCACAACCTCCGCTACCTGCGCACCAAGCGGGACCGGATGGGACACGACCTGCCCTGGCTGGACACCACCACCGTGTCCACCTGCGGCAACCAGTGAGCACGACGAAGCACAGCAACAAAGCACAGCAACAAAGCACCACAGACACACCGAGGAGAGACGTGAGCGGCAAGGGCGCACCGGAACTGTCCGTACGCAATGTGGGTGACCTGCGGGTCGCCGTCATCGCGGCGCAGTGGCACGAGAAGGTGATGGACGGCCTGGTGGACGGCGCGCTGCGCGCCCTGCACGACCTGGGCATCAGCGAGCCGACCCTGCTCAGGGTCCCCGGCAGCTGGGAACTGCCGGTGGTCGCCAAGGGCCTCGCCGAGCGCGGCTACGACGCGATCGTCGCCCTCGGTGTCGTCATCCGCGGCGGCACCCCCCACTTCGAGTACGTCTGCCAGGGCGTCACCCAGGGCCTCACCCAGGTCTCCGTCGACACCGGCGTCCCCGTCGGCTTCGGCGTCCTGACCTGCGACACCGAGGAACAGGCCCTGGACCGCGCCGGCATCGAGGGCTCCAGCGAGGACAAGGGCCACGAGGCGGTGACGGCGGCGGTGGCGACGGCGGCGACGCTGCGCTCGGTATCCGAACCCTGGCGCCAGGGCGGCCCGCACAACCCGTAGAGTGGACGCCACCATGTCCAAGAAGACGTTCGAGGAGCTGTTCACCGAGCTCCAGCACAAGGCCGCCCACGGCGACCCCGCCACCTCCCGCACCGCCGAGCTGGTCGACAAGGGCGTCCATGCCATCGGCAAGAAGGTCGTCGAGGAGGCCGCCGAGGTCTGGATGGCCGCCGAGTACGAGGGCAAGGAAGCGGCCGCCGAGGAGATCTCCCAGCTGCTGTACCACGTCCAGGTGATGATGGTCGCCCGCGGCATCTCCCTGGACGACGTCTACGCCCACCTGTGAACCGACCCACCACCCCCCGTTGAGCAAAGGAAGCCGACCTCATGCTGCGCATCGCCGTCCCCAACAAGGGTTCCCTCTCCGGCCCTGCGGCGGACATGCTCCATGAGGCCGGCTACCGGCAGCGCCGCGAGTCCAAGGAACTGCGCATCGTCGACCCGGGCAACGAGGTCGAGTTCTTCTACCTCCGCCCCCGCGACATCGCGATCTACGTCTCCTCCGGCCGGCTCGACATCGGCATCACCGGCCGCGACCTGCTGGTCGACTCCGGCGCCGACGCCGAGGAGATCCTCCCCCTCGGCTTCGCCCGCTCCACCTTCCGCTACGCCGGCAAGCCGGGCGCGGCGACCGGCGTCGAGGACCTCAAGGGCAAGACGATCGCCACCTCCTACGAGGGCATCGTCGCCCGGCACCTCGCCGACAGCGGCGTCGACGCCTCCGTCGTCCACCTCGACGGCGCCGTCGAGACCGCCATCGAGCTGGGCGTCGCCGAGGTCATCGCGGACGTCGTCGAGACCGGCACCTCGCTGCGCAACGCCGGTCTGGAGGTCTTCGGCGAGCCGATCATGAAGTCCGAGGCGGTCGTCATCCGGCGCACCGGTGACACCGCCGACGAGACGGCGGACGCCAAGGCCCAGCAGTTCCTGCGCCGCCTCCAGGGCGTCCTGGTGGCCCGGACGTACGTGATGATGGACTACGACTGCCGGGTCGAGCAGCTGGAGAAGGCAGTCGCGCTCACCCCCGGCCTGGAGTCCCCGACCATCTCCCCGCTGCACAACGAGGGCTGGGTCGCCGTCCGCGCGATGGTCCCCGCCCGGGACGCCCAGCGGATCATGGACGACCTGTACGAGATCGGCGCCCGCGCCATCCTCACCACGGCCATCCACGCCTGCCGCCTCTGACCACCTCCGGAGCGATCTCATGGCGGACGCCACCCCCGGGCGGACCACCGGCGGGCAGCCGGAGCTGCCCGCCCTGCCCGTCACCTTCCGGCCGGGCCGCACCCGCGCCGTCCTGCTCGCCGCCGCCGTCGTGCTGTTCGTGGTCCTCACGACCGTCGCGATGCTGCTCAAGGGCCTCGGTCCGGGCGAGCGCGCCAGCTTCGTGCTGACCGCGCTGCTCCTGGACGCCGTGCTGCTGATCCTCGCCCGGCCCAAGGCCGTCGCCGAGGAGTCCGGCGTCACCGTCGTCAACCTCACCCGCCGGCGCCGGCTGGACTGGGCGGAGATCGTCCGGGTCAACCTCCGTTCCGGCGACCCCTGGGTCTTCCTCGACCTGAGCGACGGCACCAGCCTGCCCGTGCTCGGCATCCAGCCCGGCATCGCCAAGCAGCGGGCCGTCGCCGACGCCCGCACCCTGCGGGCGCTCGCCGAGGCCCGCTCGGCCGGCCACCCGGGGGCGTGAGCCACCCGCTCCCGGGCGCCCCCGAGGTGCGCTCCGGAGCGTCCCGGGGGCGGATCGGGGACCGATCGGGGTCGTCCACCCTGCCGCACCCACCCCGTTCGTGATTAATCTGGAGGGCGGCGGCGCGACAGGAGCGCCTCCGTCCCTGTCGCTCCGCCCGGTGCACAGGGGTTCCTGCTACCCGAGGAGTGACTCCCTCCGGCGATGGACGGATCGTCCTGCAGTACCTGCGCCGCCCCCGGTCGTGACACGACACAGGCGGCGGCATCATGACCATCCCCCTGCTGCTCCTGGCAGCCGCTCTCCTGCTGATCCTCGCCAACGGATTCTTCGTGGCGGCCGAGTTCGGCCTGGTGACCGTCGAGCGCGCGGACGCCGAACGGGCCGCCGCCGACGGTGACCGGCGGGCCCACCGCGTCGTCGAGTCCCTGAAGGAGCTGTCCTTCCAGCTCTCCGGAACGCAGCTCGGCATCACCATCACCTCCCTCGTCGTCGGCATGCTCGCCGAACCGGCGCTCGCCCAGCTGCTGGACGGCCCGTTCACCGCCCTCGGCATACCCGGGGGCGCGGTGCCCGGCGTGGCCGTCGTGGTCGGCATGCTGCTCGCCTCGGCCGTACAGATGGTGATCGGTGAGCTGGTGCCCAAGAACTGGGCGGTGTCCCGGCCGTTGCAGGTCGCCCGCTTCGTGGCCGGCCCGCAGCACGCCTTCGCCCGGCTGTTCCGCCCGGTGATCGCCGCGCTGAACACCGTCGCCAACCGGCTCGTGCGCACCCTCGGCGTCGAACCGGCCGAGGAACTGGCCTCCGCCCGCACCCCCGGCGAACTGGTATCCCTGGCCCGCCACTCGGCCCGGGCCGGCGCCCTGGAACAGGACACCGCCGACCTGTTCGTGCGGACCCTGTCCCTGGGCGAGCTGACCGCCCAGCACGTCATGACCCCGCGCGTGAAGGTCAGCGCCCTGCACTCCTCGGCCACCGCCGAGGACGTGGTCAACCTGACCCGCGCCACCGGGCTGTCCCGCTTCCCCGTCTACCGCCGGCGGATCGACGAGGTCGTCGGCATGGTCCACCTCAAGGACGCCCTCGCGGTGCGGGCCCACGAACGGCTGCGCACCCCCGTCGCGAGCATCGCCCGCCCGGCGCTGCTGGTCCCCGAGACCCTGCCGGTGCGGCCACTGCTGGCCCGGCTGCGCAGCGAGCAGCCCATCGCGGTCGTCGTCGACGAGTACGGCGGCACGGCCGGCGTCGTCACCCTGGAGGACATCGTCGAGGAGATCGTCGGCGAGGTCCGCGACGAGCACGACGGGCAGGACCTGCCCGAACTCGCCGCGGCCCCGCCCGAGGACGGCCGGCCCGCCTGGGACGCCGACGGCAGCTGCCGCGTCGACGTCCTGCGCCGCATCGGCCTGGAAGTGCCCGAGGGGCCGTACGAGACCGTCGCCGGCCTCGTCGCGGACCTGCTCGGCCGCATCCCCGCCGTCGGCGACCGGGCGGAACTGCCCGGCTGGCGGCTGTCCGTGCGCCGGGTCGGGCACTACCGCGCCGAGCGGGTACGGCTCGTCCGCACGGCACCCGCCGCCGTACCGGCCGCGGAGTCAGCGGAGTCAGCGGAGCCGGTGGAGTCAGCGGAGCCGGTGGAGCCAGTGGAGACCGCGGAGGCCGTCCGATGAGCGTCCTCCAACTCCTGCTCGCCGCGCTGCTGGTGCTCGCCAACGGCTTCTTCGTGGGCGCCGAGTTCGCGCTGGTCTCGGTGCGCCGCAGCCAGATCGAACCGCTCGGCACCGCCCGCGCCCGCCAGGTGCTGCACGGCCTGGAGCACCTGCCGCAGATGATGGCCGCCGCCCAGTTCGGCATCACCGTCTGCTCGCTCACCCTCGGCGCCGTCGCCGAACCGACCGTCGCCCACCTGCTGGAGCCGGTCTTCACCTGGATCCACCTCCCGCACGGCGTGATCCACCCGCTCGGGTACGTCATCGCGCTGGCCCTCGTGGTCTTCTGCCACCTGGTCATCGGTGAGATGGTCCCGAAGAACCTGGCGATGGCCGCCCCCGAGAAGGCCGCGCTGTGGCTCAGCCCCGGCCTGGTCGCCTTCGCCCGCCTCTGCCGGCCGGTCACGGCCGCCCTCGGCGCCTGCGCCCAGGGCATCCTCAGGCTGTTCCGGGTCGAGCCCAAGGACGAGGTCGAGGCCGTCTTCACCAGCGAGCAGCTCAACCGGCTGGTCGAGGACGCGGGACAGGCCGGTCTCCTCGACCCCGAGGAGCAGGAGCGCCTGGAGGACGCCCTGGAGCTGGGCTCCCGCCCGGTGACGGACGTGCTCCTCAAGGGCGAGTCCTGGGTGACGGTCAGCCCGTCGGTCACCCCGGGCCGGATCGTCGAGCTGACCGCGCGCACCGGGTACTCCCGCTTCCCGGTCGCTGCCGAGAACGGCGCCTTCATGGGCTATCTGCACGTCAAGGACGTCCTGGACCTGGAGGACTCCGACCGGGCCGTGCCCCAGCAGGTCTGGCGCCCGATGACCACCCTGCGCCCCGAACTGCCGCTCGACGACGCGCTCACCGTGATGCGCCGGGCGGCCACCCACCTCGCCCAGGTGGTCGACACGGGGGGCCGGGTGCTCGGCCTGGTCGCCCTTGAGGACGTACTGGAGCTGCTGGTCGGCGAGGTGCGGGACCCGGCGCACCGGGAGACGACCGAGAAGGCCCAGACGGCCCAGACGGCCCAGACGGTCGAGACGGCCCAGACGGTCGAGGCGGCCCAGACGGCCGAGGCGGTCGATACGACCGAGGCGGTCGATACGACCGAGGCGACGGTGGCCGAGCCGCGCACCAGCGGGTCCCCCGAGGAGGTGCTCGCTTGAGTCATGCGCGTCACAGCGCCGACGGGTCCTGCGGCCCGCGCCCGGAGAGCACCTCCCCGTACGCCTGCATCAGATCCGGCAGCCGCAGCGTCGCCAGGTCCTCGCGGGTGAGCGCGCCGGGATAGGCGGACAGCCGCAGATCCCGGTACGCGCAGCTCTTCTCGTACAGCGTCCGCAGGAACCGCCCGTTGCCCAGCTCGTCGATCCACCCCTGCTCGACGACGTGCCCGGCGATCGAGCGCAGCTCGTCCAGGGCCTCCTCGTCCCACAGGTCGCCGTTCTCGGCGGCCAGCACCTCGCCGATCGCGGTCAGCTCGGAGGGGCGGTACGACGGGAAGTCCACGCGGGTGGTGAACCGGGAGGAGAGCCCCGGGTTGGCGGCGAGCAGTCGGTCCATGCCCTCCGGGTAGCCGGCCAGGATCACCACGAGGTGGTCGCGGTTGTCCTCGGCCCGCTTCAGCAGCACCTGGAGGGCCTCGTCGCCGTACGCGTCCCCCTTGCCGTAGCCGGAGTTGGACAGCGCGTACGCCTCGTCGACGAAGAGGACGCCGCCGAGCGCGGAGTCGATCAGCTCGTTGGCCTTCACGGCGGTCTGCCCGAGGTACTCGCCGACCAGGTCGGCCCGCTGCGCCTCCACCAGGTGGTCGCCGCCGAGCAGTCCGAGGGCGTAGAAGACGCGGCCCAGGATGCGGGCCACGGTGGTCTTGCCGGTGCCGGAGGGGCCGGAGAAGACGAAGTGCCGTTTCGGCGGCTGGACCGGGAGCCCCTGCCCGGCCCGCAGCCGTGCCATGTTCAGCTGTGCCGACAACGCCTTGACCTGCCGCTTCACGGGTTCCAGGCCGACCATCCGCTCCAGCTCGGCGAGCGCCTGCTCCAGTAAACGCGGATCGGTGGGACCGGTGGGCAGGGACGGGTCGGGCGCCGCGGTCTTGCGCCGTACCGAGGGGTCGGCCGCCGCGGGCGGGGCAGCGGCGGGCGGTCCGAAGGCGGACAGTCTCAGATCCCGTTCCTCGGTGCCGAACAGCGGGTCGAGGCTGTCGGGGCCCTCGATGCCGTCCACCGAGTCCTGCCCGGCGCCGGACAGGGTCAGCGCCGCCATGTCCCCGGTGTCCTCGTACTCGTCGCCCTCGGCGATCGCCGCCAGTCGCGCCGAGGTGTCCATGAACCCGGGGTCGACCCGGTGCACCGCCCGGTACAGCGGCAGGGCGGCGGCGCTGCGGCCGGTGCCCTCGCGGGACCGGGCCAGCCAGTAGCGCAGCTCCTTGCGCTGCGGCTGCTCGCTGCGGCACCGCATCAGCGCCCCGGCCAGCAGCGGTTCGGCCTGCCCGTACATCTCCAGGCGGACCCGGGCCATGCCGCCGAACAGGCCCGCCTCGATGCCCAGCAGCGGGTCGCCGAGCAGCGGATCGGTGTGCCGGACGAGCTGCTCCCAGTCCTTGACGAGATAGGCCCGGCAGGCGTGCAGGAAACGGACGTGCTGGTCGGTGTCGACCGGCGGCAGCCCGGCCAGCGCCCGGTCCAGCTCCGGTACGTGGCGGCCGTCCAGCCAGTGCGAGGCGTGCGCGAGCAGCAGGTCGCGCGGGCTCTCCAGTACGGGCTGCACCCACCAGCCCAGCCAGTACCAGGAGTTGAGCGTGCGGCCGTGGCGGGCGCGCTGCTCGCCGAAGCGGTCCCGGTGCCGGAACATCCTGAGCAGCGCGGCCGTCGTGTCGACGCGCAGCGCGTGCAGTCCGAGCCATCCGTCGGCCATGCCCGGATCGATCCGCACCGCGGTCCGGAACTCCTCCTCCGCCTGCGGATAGGCGCCCATCGTGTAGGCGTCCACGCCTCGCAGCCAGGCGAGGTCGGCCGGGGCCGGCGGGCCCTGCGTGCCGAAGTCCATCACGTCCCCCACAAACCGTGCCCCCGTCGGTATGCCACCGGGCCGTGGCCCGCCTTGCTCCGACCGCTGAACCGCTGTGCCCCGGAACGGAGTTGCCAGGTGCCCGGGGCAGTCGTCCGCAGGCCGCACCGAGGGCATCGTACCCGCGGGGGTCTTCCCTCCGAAGAGGGCCGTGACATGCGGTTGCGCGGGGTGGGAGCAGGCGGGGCGCAGGGGAGCGCGGTAACCGAGGGTAAGCGGGCGGCGTCGCCGGGCACTCAGAAAAGGGGTGATGTGGACAGAACGAAGCCCCCGATCACGGGGGAACAACCGGGGGCTTCGTGTCCGTCGGCAACCTCGAAAGGCCGCACATTGAGAACGTAAGACCTGTACGGCCCTTGGGTCAAGCCGAGTTGGGGCATCCCGGGAACTTGCCTGGAAGGCGTCTTCACGAGTTCCACACAATGATGGCGACCGGTCACTCGGCGTGAGGGTCCGGCCCCTGCGGCCCCGTCCCGGCAGGCCCGGCGAGCACCTCGTACCCCTCTTGCTCCTTCTGTCTCGAAAGCACCAGGAGGTCGGCATGGGGGCGCGAAGGGTCACGGAGGAAGTGCTCGCGCTCGGCCGGGACCCAGCCGTCCCAGAACTCCCGCTGTTCCTCGCCGTCGCGGGCCCGCCCCCGCGCCCACGCCTCCTCGGGCGGCAGCTCCAGCCACAGCAGCGCGGCCAGCCAGGGGCGCAGCGCCCGCCGGCCCGAGCCCACCCCTTCCAGCAGGACCACCGGGGCCGGCGGCAGCGCGCGGGGCGGGTTGAAGCGCCGGGTGCGCCAGTCGTAGGGGGCGTAGCGGGCGGTCCTGCCCCGGCTGAGCGGCTCGATCACCTGGTCGAGGAGCCGGCCGGTCCAGTCGAACAGTTCCTCGTGGCTGGCGATGTCGTCGAGGTGCAGCACCGGCGCGCCGCCCAGGGCCCGCGCCAGCCGCCCGGCGAACGTGGACTTCCCGGAGCCCGCGTGTCCGTCGACACCGATCAGACGGACCGGGCCGCAGGACGGGGGCAGCCGGCGGAGGCGGGAGGCTAGTGCGTGGATGACGGGTCCCGGGGGAGTGGGCGGCGGTCGGTCGCGCAGCACTCTAACCGCCGCCGTCCCGCACCCCCTGGGGCGCCTGTGGCGAAGGGCGGTACGCACGGGCGTGGCGTGCGCGAAACGCTGGCAGTGGCGGGCGGCGGCGGGCCATAGTGGGCGCACAACCGTGCAAGGACCTGCCCCGACTCGGACACCTGGGGGTCTTCCGCCCATGAGCAGAGCCGAACAGCCGTCCCGCAGAAGCGTCCTGGCCGTCGCGGTCGCCGCCGCGGTGACGGGCACCGCCACCACCTCGGCAGCGGCGGTCCCGGCCCCCGCCGCCCCCGCGGCCGACGCGGACACCGGTGCGGCCGACACCGCCCGCCGCGTCGACCACCGGTCCTGGACGACGTACCGCGACTGGCGCGACGGAACCGCCCGGGGTACCCGTGCCGTCGCGGGCGACCGCCCCGGCCTCGTGCTCGGCAGCCCCGCCGGGACCGTGTCCTACACCGATCCGCACACCGGCCGGAGTGCCGACTGGGAGTACGCGACCTGGACCTCGCCCGTCCACCGGCTCGCCGTGCCCGCGACCGAGGCCGTCGTCTCCTGGAACGCCCGCACCCCGGACGGCACCTGGCTCCAGGCCGAACTGAAGGGCACCTACTCCGACGGCACGGCCACCCCCTGGTACGTGATGGGCCGCTGGGCCGCGGGCGACCAGGACATCCGGCGCACCTCGGTGGACGGCCAGAGCGACGGCAGGAGCAGCATCTGGACGGACACCTTCGCCGTCGACGACGCCTCGACGGGCCTGCGCCTGGCCTCCTGCCGGCTCCGCCTGACGCTGTACCGCCGGCCCGGCACGCGCACCACCCCCACCGTCCTGCGGCTCGACGCGATGGGCTCGGACATCCCCGACCGCTTCACCGTCCCCGCCTCCGCACCGGGCCTCGCCCGGGAACTGGCCGTCCCGCGCTACTCGCAGGAGATCCACAAAGGGCAGTACCCCGAGTACGACAACGGCGGCGAGGCCTGGTGCAGCCCCACCTCCTCCCAGATGGTCATCGAGTACTGGGGCGGCCGGCTCACCGAGGAGCAACTGGCCTGGGTCGACCCCTCGTACGCCGACCCCCAGGTGTGCCACGCGGCCCGCCACACCTTCGACCACCAGTACGCCGGCTGCGGCAACTGGCCGTTCAACGCCGCCTACGCGGCCACCTTCGACGGCCTCCAGGGCGTGGTCACCCGCCTCGGTTCGCTCACCGACCTGGAGCAGCTGATCGCGGCCGGCATCCCGGTCATCACGTCCCAGTCGTTCCTGGCCGAGGAGCTGACCGGCGCCGGCTACGGCACCGCCGGGCACCTGATGACGGTGATCGGCTTCACCGCCGACGGCGACGTGATCGCCAACGACCCCGCCTCCGCCGGCAACGAGGAGGTGCGGCGCGTCTACCGGCGGCGCGAGTGGGAGAACATCTGGCTCAGGACCAAGCGGTACAACGCCTCCGGCAACGTCGCCTCGGGCACCGGCGGCGTCTGCTACCTGTTCTTCCCGGCCCGCCCGACCCCGCGCCAGCGCGCGGCGCTCGCGGCGGTGGGCGTGCGCTGAGACCGCCCGCGACGCTCCCCGGCCGCGTGGGCCGGGGGCAGCCCTGTGACGGACATCTCTGCCGCGACGGCGCTTTTCGGTGGCAAGGTGGACGGATCGGTGGGGGGAGCCATCCGGTACGTCCGACCTCTGCGAGAAGCCATGACCGCACACAGCGCCACTGCCACCCGCGTCCGCACCGGCGGCCCCCGGGAAGACGGCCCCCAGATCCTTGAGCACGTCATGGGCTGGACCCTCGTCGTGGTCGTCGCCATGCTCGTGGTCCAGCTCGGCCTGCTGTGACCTGACCCACGTCCCGGCTGCCATACTGCCAAGGTCCGCAGCCCGCAGCAGACCAGGGTCGATCTTGGATACCAGCCAGCAGAGCGCCGAACCGCCCACCACGGCTCCGCGAGCCGGACACGCCCCGCCCAGGGCCCGCGGCACCGAGCGCTCGCTGGCCCGCCGCGGCGAACTCATCGCCATCGGCCGCAGCCTGTTCGCCGACACCCCCTACGACGCGCTCTCGATGGACGACATCGCCCGCGAGGCCCGCGTCGCCAAAGGGCTGATCTACTACTACTTCCGCTCCAAGCGCGGCTACTACCTGGCGATCGTCCAGGACTCGGTGGCCGACCTGGTGGCCTTCGCGGCCGGCGGCCTCGACCTCGCGCCGGTGGACCGGGTGCACCGCACCGTCGACGGCTATCTGCGCTACGCCGAGCACAACCAGGCCGCGTACCGCACCATCGTCTGCGGCGGCGTCGGCTTCGACGCCGAGGTGCACGCCGTCCGGGACCAGGTGCGCGAGGCGATCGTCACCACCCTCGCCGAGGGCGCCTACGGCCGCGCCGACATCTCGCCGCCGGCCCGCATGGGCCTGCTCGCCTGGGTGTGCGGGGTGGAGGGCGCGACCCTGGACTGGATCGGCCGCCCCGAACTGTCCCGCGAGACCATGTGCGCCCTGCTGGTGAAGACTCTCGGCGGCACCCTGCGCGCCATCGAGGAAGTGGACCCGGCCCATCCGGCACCGGAGCCCGCCCGCCGCGACGCACCGGAGCCCGCCCGCCGAGACGGACGGGCTCCGTGAGGTACGGGGGTCAGCTGATCGCCTTGATCAGCTCACCGTCCGCCGTGTCACCGCTCAGCTCCCAGAAGAACGTGCCGCCCAGACCCTCCTGGTCCTTGTACGTCATCTTGCCCGCGACGGTCGCCGGGGTGTCGTAGCTCCACCAGTCGGCACCGCACTTGGCGTACGCCGTGCCGCCCACGGTGCCGGTCGCCGGGCACTTCTCCCTCAGCACCTTGTAGTCCTCGATGCCCTGCTCGTACGTCCCCGCCGCCGGGCCGGTCGCGCTGCCGCCCGGAGCCTCCTGGGTGACGCCGGTCCAGCCGCGTCCGTAGAAGCCGATGCCGAGCAGCAGCTTGTCGGACGGGATGCCGAGGCCCTTGAGCTTCGCGATCGTCGCCGAGGTGTGGAAGTCCGCCTTCGGGATGCCGTCGTAGGAGGTCAGCGGCGAGTGCGGGGCGGTCGGCCCGGTGGCGTCCCAGGCGCCGAAGAAGTCGTACGTCATCGGGTTGTACCAGTCGACGTACTGCGCCGCGCCCGCGTAGTCGGTGGCGTCGATCCGGCCGCCGGAGGTCGCGTCGGCGGTGATCGCCGCGGTGACCAGGTAGTCGCCGCCGAACTTGGCGCGCAGCGCGGCCATCAGCTCCCCGAACGCCTCCCGGCCGCTGGTGTCACAGGTCAGGCCGCAGGCGTTGGGGTACTCCCAGTCGATGTCGATGCCGTCGAAGACACCGGCCCACTTCGCGTTCTCGACCAGGTCGTAGCAGGACTGGGCGAACGCGGCCGGGTCCTTCGCCGCCTCGGCGAAGCCGCCGGACCAGGTCCAGCCGCCGAAGGACCACAGGACCTTGAGGTCCGGGTGCTTCTGCTTCAGTTTCAGCAACTGGTTGAAGTTCCCCTTCAGCGGCTGGTCCCAGGTGTCGGCGACCCCGTCGACCGACTCGTCCGCCGTGTACGCCCGGTCGGTTGCCGCGTAGGAGTCGCCCAGGGCGCACTCGCCGCCGGTGACGTTGCCGAAGGCGTAGTTGATGTGGGTGAGCTTCTCGGCCGAGCCGGAGGTCTCGATGTTCTTGACGTAGTACTCGCGGTCGTAGGTGCCCCATTCGGTGAAGTAGCCGACGGCCTTGGAGCCGGCGGCGGCCCGCTCGGCCGTGGGGGCGGCGCTCGCGGTGCCCGCGCCAGCCAGCAGCCCGGCGCCGAGCGCGGCGGTGCAGAGCGCGGAGACGACTCTCCTCAGGCGGGGGTGGTTCGGGAAGTGCATCGGGGTGGCTCCTCGTGGGGGGAAGAGGGGAACGCGCCGATTGGCATGAACGCGGTAACGCGTCGGGCGGTCACCGTAGGAGGACTAGACCAGTCGGGTCAATGGTTCGGACCATTTTCGAACGGACGCGTTCCGTTTGCGGTCCCCGCAAGGCGGCCTCAGCATTTCTTGAAGTGAGCGGTCGTTAACTGGTGACTGACTGCCGCGGATCGGGCATACTCACCGCACAGTCGCTGGTCAGCGGCTTCCGAGACCCGGAAGTGCGCGCTCTGGCCACGGCCGACCGACCCGGCGAGCCGCCCACCCACGGCGCCGCCCGCCGGTGCGCCCCACAGGGAGGAGAGCGTCGCCATGCACGACCGCGCCCCGCAGCCGGTGGAACGTCACCTGCCCACGGACGAGGCCCGGGACCTGATCTCGCTCGTCCGCGACATCGCCCAGCGCGAGATCGCGCCGAAGGCGGCCGAGGAGGAGGACGCCGGACGCTTCCCGCGCGAGGTCTTCACCCTGCTCTCCGCCTCCGGCCTGCTCGGCCTGCCGTACGCCGCCGAACACGGCGGCGGCGACCAGCCGTACGAGGTCTACCTCCAGGTCCTGGAGGAACTCGCCGCCGCCCGGCTCACCGTCGGCCTCGGCGTCAGCGTCCACACCCTCGCCTGCTACGCGCTGGCCGCCCACGGCACCAAGGAGCAGCGCGTCGAGCACCTGCCCGCGATGCTCGGCGGCGGCCTGCTCGGCGCCTACTGCCTCTCCGAGCCGTCCGCCGGCTCGGACGCCGCCTCGCTGCGCACCCGCGCCGTGCGCGACGGCGACGACTGGCTGATCACCGGCACCAAGGCGTGGATCACCCACGGCGGTGCCGCCGACTTCTGCACCGTCATGGCGCGCACGGGGGAGGAGGGCCCGCGCGGCATCACCGCCTTCCTGGTTCCCGGGGACGCCGAGGGGCTGAGCGCGGCGGTGCCCGAGAGGAAGATGGGGCTCAAGGGCTCGCCCACCGCGCAGGTCCACTTCGACGGCGTACGCGTGCCGGACGCGCGGCGGATCGGGGAGCCGGGCCAGGGCTTCTCGATCGCCCTGTCCGCGCTCGACTCGGGGCGCCTCGGCATCGCCGCCTGCGCGATCGGGGTGGCACAGGCGGCGCTCGACGAGGCCGTGCGCTACGCCACCGAGCGCCGGCAGTTCGGCAGGCCGATCGCCGACTTCCAGGGGCTGCGCTTCATGCTCGCCGACATGGCGACCCAGATCGAGGCCGGCCGCGCCCTGTACCTGGCGGCGGCCCGGCTGCGCGACGCGGGACGGCCGTTCGCCCGGCAGTCGGCGATGGCCAAGCTGCACTGCACCGACACGGCGATGCGGGTGACCACCGACGCCGTGCAGATCCTCGGCGGCTACGGCTACACCGCGGACTTCCCGGCCGAGCGGTACATGCGGGAGGCGAAGGTCCTGCAGATCGTCGAGGGCACCAATCAGATCCAGCGGATGGTCATCGCCCGCCATCTCGCGGGGCCGGAGGAGCGCTGAGATCGCCGGGTCCGCCCGGGGGCGCCGCGAGCTCGGCCCACTCGGGGTCGTGGCGCCCGGGCAGGGTGCGGCCGCGGTCGGCCCAGGCCCGCATCAGCTCGCGGTAGATCGGCGGGTCCGGGGGCTGGGGCGCCGGCGGCAGCACTCCGGCGGGCACCGGGACGAACACGCGCCGCCGGCGCCCGGTCGCCGTGAACGTGGGGGTCATACCAGGGCAACGTACGAAACCCCGGACAGGTCACCGGCGCGTGGAATCGCGTGTGAGTTCACCGGGGTCCGGGCGTGCGCCCCCGGTGACGGTTCCGCGGCCCTCCGGCTGGCCGGGTGGAGGACCGGCCGGCCGAGGGCCGCGCGCGGCTCAGGCGGCCTGGCGCCGCATCACCGGCACGCGCATCGGGCGCGAACCCGGGCCGCCGACGTGCGAGAAGGGCTGCATCCGCCAGTCCAGGCCCTGAGGCAGCGTCAACAGCAGGGCGGTGTCCTGCTCCTGGGGCCGGAAGGACTCGTCCGCGGGGCGGGCGTCGGTCGCCCGGCGGCCGGTGCCGGCGCAGACCGTGAGCCCGAACGGGTTCCACGGCGAGGCGCACAGCGCGTGCTCCGGCAGGACCTCCTCGTCCGCCAGCAGGGCGATGGGCTGCGCGCAGTCCGGGCAGATCACCCGGTACATCTCGAAGGTGTCGTAGGCGTCGAGTTCGTCCTCGTCGTAGGCGTCGGGTTCGACACCCTCCGGCATGGGCTCGACGGCCGGCTGCTGCCGCTTGGGCGTGGTACGACCAGGGCGCTGAAGACTCTGCATGGGATTCTCCCCCTCGGGCTGGGCCGTGAAGGCGCTGCGGCCTCGACCACAGCAAGCACTTCCCGTCACCCATCGGCGGTAATCACGAGAACATCACGGAGACTGTTCGAGACCTGTGGCGTTCGTCACATGCCGCCCGCAGGTGCCCTGTGCCTCCGGGCACCGGTCGGGGTCCAGGACATTCAAGTGTCCGAGGAGGTCAAGCGCACTGTAGGTTCTTGCGCCATGGAGGAGCTGGACCGACAGATCGTGCAGCTGCTCGTCAAGGACGGGCGGATGAGCTACACCGACCTGGGCAAGGCCACGGGCCTGTCCACGTCGGCCGTGCACCAGCGGGTGCGGCGGCTGGAGCAGCGTGGCGTCATCCGCGGGTACGCCGCGGTCGTCGACCCGGAGGCCGTCGGGCTGCCGATGACCGCTTTCATCTCGGTGAAGCCGTTCGACCCCAGCGCCCCCGACGACATCGCCGACCGGCTGGCCGGTGTCCCCGAGATCGAGGCGTGCCACAGCGTGGCCGGCGACGAGAACTACATCCTCAAGGTGCGCGTCGCCACCCCCCACGAGCTGGAGGAACTCCTCGCTCGCCTGCGCTCCCTGGCCGGGGTGTCCACGCGCACGACGGTGGTGCTGTCCACCCCGTACGAGGCGCGGCCGCCCCGGATCTGACGGACCTGTGTGCGGGGTGACCCCGGCGAGGGGCGAGACTGGTGTCCATGAGTGAGTCCAGTGCCCCGACCGAGACCGTCCTGCTGCGCCGCGGCGAGGTCCACAGTCCCGCCGACCCCTTCGCCACCGCCATGGTCGTCGAACGCGGCCAGGTCGCCTGGGTCGGCTCCGAGGGGGCCGCGGACGCCTTCGCCGACGGCGTGGACGAGATCGTCGACCTGGACGGCGCGCTGGTCACCCCGGCGTTCACCGACGCACATGTGCACACGACCACCACCGGCCTCGCCCTGACCGGCCTCGACCTGTCCGACGCGCCGTCCCTGCCGGCGGCCCTCGCCCGGGTACGGGAGTTCGCCGCCGCCCGCCCCGGCGACCGCGTCCTGCTCGGCCACGGCTGGGACTCGGCCGCCTGGCCCGAGGGCCGCCCGCCGACCCGCGCCGAACTGGACGAGGCCACCGGCGGCCGTGCCCTCTACCTCAGCCGCATCGACGTCCACTCGGCCGTCGTCACCACCGCCCTGCTCGACCTGACGCCGGGCGCCCCCGGCCGGGCGGACGCCCCCCTGACCGGCGACGCCCACCACGCCGTACGCGCCACGGCCCTCGGTGCCGTGACCCCGGCCCAGCGCGCCGACGCCCAGCGCGCCGCCCTCGCCCATGCCGCCTCGCTCGGCATCGGAACCGTTCACGAATGCGCAGGCCCGGAGATCTCCTCCGAGGACGACCTGACCGGCCTGCTGCGGCTGGCGGCCGAGGGGGACGGCCCCCGGGTGGTCGGCTACTGGGCCGAACAGGACGTCGACAAGGCGAGGGAGCTGGGCGCGTCCGGTGCCGCGGGCGACCTCTTCGTCGACGGCTCCCTCGGCTCCCACACCGCCTGCCTGCACCACCCCTACGCCGACGCCGACCACACCGGCCTCGCCCACCTCGACGCCGACGCGGTCGCCTCGCACGTCGTGGCCTGCACCGAGGCCGGGATCCAGGCGGGCTTCCACGCCATCGGCGACGCCGCCGTCACCGTGGTCGTCGAGGGCGTGCGCGCCGCCGCCGAGAAGCTCGGCCTCGCCCGCGTCCGCGCCGCCCGCCACCGCATCGAGCACGCCGAGATGCTCACCCCCGAGACCATCGCCGCCTTCGCCGAACTCGGTCTGACCGCCTCCGTGCAGCCCGCCTTCGACGCGCTGTGGGGCGGCGCGGACGGCATGTACGCCCGCCGCCTGGGCGCCGACCGGGCCCGCACCCTGAACCCCTTCGCGGCCCTGCTGCGCGTCGGCGTCCCGCTCGCCTTCGGCTCCGACAGCCCCGTCACCCCCCTCGATCCCTGGGGCACCGTCCGCGCCGCCGCCTTCCACCGCACGCCGGAGCACCGGGTCTCGGTGCGTGCCGCGTTCACCGCGCACACGCGCGGCGGCTGGCGGGCGGTCGGCCGGGACGACGCGGGCGTCCTGGTTCCCGGCGCGCCCGCCGACTACGCCGTCTGGCGCACCGGTGACCTGGTGGTCCAGGCCCCCGACGACCGGGTCGCCCGCTGGTCGACCGACCCGCGCTCCGGCACCCCCGGCCTGCCCGACCTCACCCCGGGCCGTGACCTGCCCGTCTGTCTGCGCACCGTCGTCGGCGGACGGACGGTCTTCGTACGGCCGGGCGAGTGATCCCCACCCCCGACGGGGCGACGATCTTTCCTCCGTCCCTGTGTCGCACCGCCCGGCCCGCCTCGCCGCTGACCAGGGCATTGATCTGATCACCGCAGGTCAAACGGCTGTTGACAGGCGACGGAGCCGGGCCGGTAGGTTCGGCGGAGTCCACCACCGGACGCCCGACCGGGGAACTACCGCGCACACGCCGCGGCGCCGCTGGGTCAGGGACGGTGTGCCGCACCGGCGCGCCGTCACTGTGAGCCAGGCCCAGCACTCGCGCCAGGCGAGGGAACGTTCCGGCCGGTCGGGAGGTGTGACCCGGGTGGGGCCCGGGCGCTCAGTAGACAACGGCTCTAGGTCGATCCGCAGCCAGCGGGTCCCGGGTCGGCCCGAAGGGCGCCGGGCCCCCATCCGCAGTCGAGTCCCACGGAGTACCGCCGGAGTACCGCGGAGTCCCACGGTGTCCGCGGACTTCCGCCCGCGGGTCCTGCCCCAAAAGACCGATTACTACCCAGGTCTTGTGGAAACGACACCACCATACGAACGTCCTGTCACGTCATCGCAGGCCCCGGCCACTATGGTGGTGCTCTGCGTACGGACTCGAAGGGGCAGCAGTGAACGACGGTGACGGGACGCGAGCGGCAGCGGGCCAGGAGAGAAGGTTCGGCCCCCTCGGCACGCCCCTGGTGATCATCCCGACCTACAACGAGTCGGAGAACATCAAGGCGATCGTCGCCCGCGTGCGCGAGGCGGTCCCCGAGGCGCACGTCCTGGTGGCCGACGACAACAGCCCCGACGGCACCGGCAAGCTCGCCGACGAACTCGCCGTCGCCGACGACCACGTACACGTCCTGCACCGCAAGGGCAAGGAAGGGCTCGGCGCCGCCTACCTCGCCGGGTTCCGCTGGGGCCTGGAGCGCGACTACGGCGTCCTGATCGAGATGGACGCCGACGGCTCCCACCAGCCCGAGGAACTGCCGAGGCTGCTGACCGCCCTGAAGGGGGCCGACCTGGTCCTCGGCTCCCGCTGGGTGCCGGGCGGCCGGGTGGTGAACTGGCCCAAGTCCCGCGAGGTCATCTCGCGCGGCGGCAGCCTCTACTCGCGCCTCGCGCTGGACCTGCCGCTGCGCGACATCACGGGCGGCTACCGGGCCTTCCGGCGGGAGACCCTGGAGGGCCTCGGCCTGGGGGACGTGTCCTCGCAGGGCTACTGCTTCCAGGTCGACCTGGCCCGCCGCGCGGTCAAGGCCGGCTACCACGTGGTCGAGGTGCCGATCACCTTCGTCGAGCGCGAGCTGGGCGACTCCAAGATGAGCAAGGACATCCTGGTCGAGGCGCTCTGGCGGGTCACCGCCTGGGGCGTCGGGGAGCGGGTCGGCAAGATCATGGACCGCGACAAGCCGGACCGCGACAAGCCGGACCGCGACAAGCCGGACCGCGCGCCGCACCGGCCGTCGTCCCGGACCCCGTGACCGGGCCCTTATCCCGCGCTGAGCCGGGCCCGGGCACACTGGAGACATGACGACTGGCGCGCACACCCCCAGCCACCCCGCCACCCGGCCCCGCCGCTCCCGCCTGCGCACGTTCCTGCCGCTGGGCGTCGCCGCCTGGCTGGTGCTGGAGATCTGGCTGCTGACGCTGGTCGCGGGGGCGTCGAACGGCCTGGTGGTCTTCCTGGTCCTGCTGGCCGGCATCGTCCTCGGCTCAGTGATCATCAAGCGGGCGGGACGCCGTGCCTTCCGCAGCCTCCAGGAGACGCTGCGCCAGCAGCAGGGCGGGACGACGCCGGCGGCCCGGCCCAACAGCGAGGGCAACGGCCTGATGATGCTGGGCGGCCTGCTCGTCATGATCCCCGGCCTGGTCTCCGACGCGGCCGGCCTGCTCCTGCTGCTGCCCCCGGTCCAGAAGGCGGTGAGCCGGTACGCGGAGCGGACCTTCGAGCGCCGTCTGCGCGCGGCGGGCCCCGGCACCCTGGGCGACGCCTTCCGCCAGGCCCGTATGCACCGCCCGGACGGCAAGGTCGTCCCGGGCGAGGTCGTACGGGACGACGAGCGAGGCCCCGCGGACCAGGACCCGCGCCCGCCCCTGACCCGCTGACGTCCGAGGGGCGGGGCGCCACCACCCGCCCCGTACCGCGAAGACTGCGGCGCCGTACGTCACAGCACAGACCGCGGGCGCCGTACGTCGAGACGTACGGCGCCCGCGGTCACTCACGTGCGCTGCATCGGGCCCTCAGGCCCCGCAGGGACTACGCACTCTTGCGGCTGTCCCGCGGATGCACCGCGATGTTCATCGCGCCGGAGCGCAGAACCGCCAGCCGCTCCTCGAGGACCTCTTCGAGTTCCTCGCGAGTGCGTCGTTCCATCAGCATGTCCCAGTGCGTACGCGCGGGCTTGGCCTTCTTCTCCTCAGGGCCGTCGCCGTCCACGAGGAGTGCCTGGGCCCCGCAGACCTTGCACTCCCACTCCGGCGGAATCTCCGCCTCGACCGAGAAGGGCATCTCGAACCGGTGCCCCTTCTCGCATGCGTACTCCACGGCCTGGCGCGGGGCCAGGTCGATGCCGCGGTCCGTCTCGTAGCTGGTCACCACGAGGCGCGTGCCGCGAAGAGCTCGCTCACTCATGAATCGTGCCTCCCGGGCTTGTCGCCCACAGGACAGGTGTCGCTGTCGTCGTCATCCGGTCAACGTCCGGTCGGCGGTAAAGATTCCCGTCCCGAGTCCCGTTCCGGGGCCATGTGTCGCCGTCGTGGCCGCAGCCTTTGTCAACCAGTGCAGTACCCACCGGCGTCCGGTATGTCACCTCTCCTCGGAGATGTCACCCGACGTTTCGGCATCTTTGACGCGCAGTAACGGTACGCCTGGCAGGCCAAAGGCGTACACTACCGCCCTTTCCCGCCAAGTGCTAAATCCTTTCGGGAACGGGATTGCCCGCGTCGCGGATCGCCCGCCCGACCGGCACCCGCGCCAGCAGCACGAAGCCGATGACGAAGAACGCCACCAGCGAGATGATCGCGTCCCGGTAGCTCCCGGTCAGCTGGTAGGTCAGCCCGAACAGCAGGGGCCCCAGCCAGCTCATGCCGCGGTCGCTGATCTCGTACGCGGAGAAGTACTCGGCCTCCTTGCCGGGCGGCACGAGGTGGGAGAAGAGCGAGCGGGACAGGGCCTGGCTGCCGCCGAGGACCAGGCCGATCCCGGCGGCCAGGGCGAAGAACCACACCGGTGCCCCGGCGGGCAGGAAGTACCCGGCCGCGAGGGTGACCGTCCAGGCCGCCAGCGAACCGAGGATCGTGCGCTTGGCGCCGTACCGCCGGGCCAGCCGGCCCAGCAGCAGTGCCCCCGCCACGGCCAGTACCTGGACGAGCAGGACGGCCACGATGAGCGTGGACTGGCCCAGTCCCAGCTCCTCGGAGCCGTAGACCGACGCCTGGGAGATCACCGTCTGGATGCCGTCGTTGTAGACCAGGTACGCCAGCAGGAAGGCCAGTGTCAGCGGGTGGCGGCGCATGCCGCGCACCGTGGCCGCCAGTTGCCGCAGGCCCGGCAGGGCCGCCTCCCGCGCGGGGGCCCGGCGGTCCCGCAGCCGGCGCAGCGGGATCAGCGCGAAGGCGCCCCACCACAGGCCCGCCGACGCCAGACAGATCCGGACCGCCGCGCTCTCCGTGAGCCCGAAGGAGTCGTGCGCGGTGTACAGCACCAGGTCGACGACCAGGACCAGTGCCCCGGCCGCGTAGCCGAAGGCCCAGCCGCGGGAGGAGACGGCGTCGCGTTCCTCGGGCGGCGCGATCTGCGGCAGGTAGGAGTTGTAGAGCATCGTCGCGACCGACTGGGCCGCGTTGGCGATCACCAGGAGCGCGCCGCCGAGCAGATAGCGGTCGCCGTCCAGGAAGAACATGCCGGCCGTGGCCGCCGCGCCGACGTACGCCGCCGCGCCCAGCAACGGCTTCTTGCGGCCCGTGCGGTCGGCGGCGGCACCCACCAGGGGCATCACCAGTACCGCCACGATCACCGACAGGGAGACCGCGTACGCGAAGAACGACCCGGCCCGCACGGGTATGCCCAGCGGATGGACGAATCCGTCCCCGTCCGCCGCCGCCTCGGCGACCGAGGTGAGATAGGGGCCCAGGAACACGGTGAGCACGCTCGTCGAATAGACCGAGCAGGCCCAGTCGTAGAAGTACCAGCCGCGCTGTTCGCGCCGGCGCCCGGCGGCCTCGTCGGCCGCCTGTGTCCGCACGGTGTCGGTGCCCACCCGTGCCCTCGCCTTCCCCGTGACGCGCGGTGCCCGGACCGGACGCGGGTCTCAGACCCAGACGCCGCGGTCCTCCATGACCTTGCGCAGTATGTCGATGTGATCGGTCATGATGCCATCCACGCCGAGGTCCAGGAGCCGGTGCATGCGCTCGGGTTCGTTCACCGTCCACACGTGCACCTGGAGCCCGCGCGCGTGGGCGGCGCGCACGAAGCGGTGGTCGGCCACCGGGATGCCCGACTGGGCCTCGGGCACCTGCGCGGCCACCGCCGGGCGGCGCGGCGCACCCGGCACGCCCCAGGAGCACAGCCGCAGCCCCAGCACGCCCCGGGTGCCGTACGAGGTGGCGAGGCGGGGGCCGGCCAGCCGCTGGGCGCGCGCCACGCGCGCCTCGGAGAACGAGCCGAGGCAGACCCGGTCCCAGGAGTTGGTGCGCCCTACGAGGTTCAGGAAGGGGAGCAGGGCCGGTTCGGCCTTGACGTCCACGTTCCAGCGGACTTCGGGGAAGGTTTCCAGCAGTTCCTCGAAGAGGGGGAGCGGTTCGCTGCCCGCCACGCGCGCGTGGCTCACCTCGGACCACGGCAGCCCGGCGATCCGGCCGGTGCCGTCGGTCACCCGGTCCAGCGTCGCGTCGTGGAAGGCGACCAGCTTGCCGTCCCGGGTGGCGTGCACGTCGGTCTCGATGTACCGGTAGCCCGTCTCGACCGCGCGCCGGAACTGGCGCAGCGTGTTCTCCAGGCCGTCGGCCGCGCCGCCCCGGTGGGCGAAGGCGATCGGACCGGGATGGTCGAGGTAGGGGTGGCGTATGGGGGTGGTCACCGACGCAGTATGGCCGCCCGGGGTTGACCGGTGGCAACCACCGTGCTGCCGCCGGATGCCGGGGGGACGGCGAACACGCGCAGGAACAGCTGGGCGAGCGGGCCGATCGTCACCGCGTACAGCAGGGTGCCGATCCCGACGGTGCCGCCGAGGGCGAAGCCCGTCACCACGACCGTGATCTCCACCGCCGTACGCACCAGGCGCACGGACAGGCCGGTGCGCCGGTTCAGGCCCGTCATCAGGCCGTCGCGCGGTCCGGGGCCGAACCGTGCCGCGAGGTACAGGCCGGTCGCCGCGCCGTTGAGGACGATCCCCGCGGCCAGGAACGCGATCCGCGCCGCCGTGGCATGGACGTCCGGGACCAGCGCCAGTGTCGCGTCCATCGCGGCCCCGATCACCAGGACGTTGGAGACGGTGCCCAGGCCCGGCCGCTGCCGCAGCGGTATCCACAGCAGGAGGACCGCCGCGCCGACGACGGTGAGGACCACGCCCATCGACAGGCTCGTGCGCTCCGCGAGGCCCTGGTGCAGCACGTTCCACGGTTCCAGACCGAGGCCCGAGCGGACCAGCAGCGCCGAGCTGGCCCCGTAGAGCAGCAGGCCGCCGTAGAGCTGGGTGAGCCGGCGGGTGAGGTGGCTCCGGGTGGACTGCCGTGCGGACATGCTGTGCCCCCTGGGGTGAAAACGTGGCTTGACCTGTGTCACCCTGTGGCCTGGAAGCAGAAGCCATCCAGGGCCAATTCGCGGAAGGTGGACTGATTCGCATGGGGCAGTGGACTTCGGCCGTGGGAGCCGCGCAGCTCGCGCGGCTGCTCGGCTCGCAGCAGGAGCGCCCGGCCGGACCCGGCACCCGCCGCCCGCCCGCCTACCGGGCGCTGGCCGACGGCGTCCGGCTGCTCGTGCTGGAAGGACGGGTACCGGTCGCCGCCCGGCTGCCCGCCGAGCGGGAACTCGCCCTCGCCCTGTCGGTCAGCCGCACCACGGTCGCCGCCGCCTACGAAGCCCTGCGCGCCGAGGGCTTCCTGGAGTCCCGGCGCGGCGCGGGCAGCTGGACCGCCGTCCCGCCCGGGAACCCGGTGCCGGCCCGGGGCCTGGAGCCGCTGCCGCCCGAGGCGCTCGGCTCGGTGATCGACCTGGGCTGCGCGGCCCTCCCGGCGCCCGAACCCTGGCTCACCCGCGCCGTCCAGGGCGCCTTGGAGGAACTGCCGCCGTACGCGCACACGCACGGCGACTACCCGGCCGGGCTGCCCGCGTTGCGCGCCACCCTCGCCGACCGCTACACCGCGCGGGGCATCCCGACCATGCCCGAGCAGATCATGGTGACCACCGGCGCGATGGGCGCGATGGACGCGATCTGCCACCTGTTCGGGGGCCGCGGCGAACGCATCGCCGTCGAGTCGCCCTCGTACGCCAACATCCTCCAGCTGATGCGGGAGGCGGGCGCGCGGCTGGTGCCCGTCGCCATGGCCGGCGGCCTCGACGGCTGGGACCTGGACCGGTGGCGCCAGGTGCTGCGGGAGGCCGCGCCCCGCCTCGCCTACGTCGTCGCCGACTTCCACAACCCGACCGGCGCGCTCGCCGGGGAGGACCAGCGGCGGCAGCTGGTGGAGGCGGCCCGGTCGGCGGGGACGGTGCTGGTGGCCGACGAGACCATGAGCGAGCTGCTGCTCGACGAGGACGTGGCGATGCCGCCCCCGGTGTGCGCCTTCGACCCGGCCGGTTCGACCGTGGTCACCGTCGGTTCGGCCAGCAAGGCGTTCTGGGCCGGGATGCGCATCGGCTGGGTGCGGGCGGCCCCCGACGTGATCCGCAGCCTCGTCGCCGCCCGCGCCTACGCCGACATGGGCACCCCCGTCCTCGAACAGCTGGCGGTGAACTGGCTGTTCGGCACCGGCGGCTGGGAACGGGCCGTCGAACTGCGCCGCGCGCAGGCGCGGGAGAACCGGGACGCGCTGGTCACGGCGGTACGGCGGGAGCTGCCCGCGTGGGAGTTCGAGGTGCCCGCGGGCGGGCTGACCCTGTGGGTGCGCACGGGCGGCCTGTCGGGGTCGCGGCTCGCCGAGGCGGGGGAGCGGGTCGGGGTCCGGGTGCCGTCCGGGCCGCGGTTCGGGGTCGACGGGGCCTTCGAGGGGTACGCGCGGCTGCCGTTCACGGTCGGTGGCGCGGTGGCCGACGAGGCGGCCTTGCGGCTGGCCGCGGCGGCGCGGCTGGTCGAGAGCGGGGGCGTCGGCGGGGCGGAGGCGCCCCGGACCTTCGTGGCGTGACGCGCGGCGCCCCCCCCAGTGGAGGGGGGCGACCGCGCGGGGACAGCCGGGAGGTACGGCTACGGCCACGGCCACGGCTACGGCCACGGCCACGGCTATGGCCGCGGCTACGGCTTGATGAGCGTGGGCACCGACTTCCTCCCCCGCCGCTTTCCTCGCCTCTTCGTCTCCTCCTCCGGACCGGCGAGGGTTGGGACCGGCCGCGCCGGGGCCGGGTCCGGCTCGGGGGCGTCTGCTTCCGGTTCGCCGGGTTCGCCGGGTTCAGCCGGTTCGGCCCGTTCGGCCGGCGGAGCCGGTTCCGCGGGTGCCTCCTTCTCGCTGCCCGGCACGTCGGGCACGTGCTCCCCGTCGGCCGGCGTGGTGCGCGGCGGGAGCAGGTCCAGGACCGCCTGCCGGTGGCTGTCGCTGGTGGCGTCGTCGTACGGGTCCGGGGTGGCCGGTACCTGAAGGCGCAGGACCGGGCCGGTGCCCAGCCGGGCGTAACCGCGGCCGGGCGGGACCTGGTCGACGGGCGTGGTCCCCGGGGGAGCGCCGAGCGCGGCCGTCAGCTCGTCGGAACCGGCCGCGCCGAGCACCACCCGCGCGCGCGTGTGCTGCCGTACGGCGTCGCCGAGCGTGTCGAGGGCGTCGAGCTGGTCGGCCACCACCACCGTCACGTGCGCGGCCCGGCCGTGCCGCAGCGGGACCTGGAGCAGGGCCTGCGGATCCTTGCGGCCGTCCACGCCGGCCAGGTGCGTGAAGGCGCTCGGCCGGTCCAGCAGGAGCCACAGCGGCCGCCGGGTGTCCTCGGGCGGCGGCTGCCCCTCCTGCCGGGCCTGGTTGACGGCGATCAGCCGGCGCTCCGTCTCCTGGGCGGCCCACTCCAGGCTGGTCAGCACCCCGGTGAGGCCGCACTCGACGGCCAGCACGCCGTCGCGCCCGGTCAGGCAGGCGTACTCGCCGGTGCCGCCGCCGTCGACGATCACCAGGTCGCCGCCGTGGTGCAGGGCCTGGAGGGCGACGGAGCGCAGCAGCGTGGAGGTGCCGGTGCCCGGCCGGCCGAGGACCAGCAGGTGCGGCTCGGTGGAGCGCACGCCGGTGCGCCAGACGACCGGCGGTACGTCGCGCCGCTCCTCGCCGTGGGTGAGCGGCAGGGTGCGCTGCACCCGGGTGGGGTCGGTGAAGCCGAGGACCGTCTCGCCGGGCGCGGTGACGAAGCGCTGGGCGGCGATGTCGGTGGGCAGCGGGGCGAGGACGGTGAGGGTGAGGTCGTTGGCCTCCTCGTCCCAGGTGAAGCGGTACTCGCGGCCCCGCCCGGCCTTCGCGGTGAGCAGGTGCTCGATCCGGGCGCGGGCGGCGGCCTCGCCGTCGGTGAAGTACGCCGGGTAGTGGACCACCAGGTGCGCGAGACGGCCGTCGTCGTCGAACTCGTAGGCCGGGAAGGCCTTCTCCCAGCCGCCGCCGTGCGTGTACAGGGGATCGGGGTCCTCGGCGAGCGAGAAATAGGGGACCAGGGCCTCGTAGAGCGAGGTCAGGCGCCGGGTCCGGGCGTCGTCGGTTTCCTCGGGCGGGGCCGGGGCGCGGTTCCTGCCCTGCCAGGCCGCCGCCGCCATCAGCGTGACGGCGGCGAGCAGCGGGCCGTACGGCATCAGGCCCACGACCAGGACGACCGAGGCCACCAGGAACAGCAGCGCGCCGCGCCGGTCCTTGGGGGTCTCGGTCCACCTGTGCCGCGCGGCCGCGACGAGCCGGCCGAAGCCGCGGGCGATCGTGATCAGCGGCTGGAGGACGTCGGTGGCGCTGTCGGCCGCCGTCCGGGCCAGCTCCCGGCTCCGGGCGAGCTGTGCGCCGCCGTTGCTCAGAATGCGGGGGAGGGGGCGCCGGGCCACTGCTGCCTCCTGGAGGTGCGGACGGGGGTACGGGCGGTCAGAACTTGAGTCCGCCGAGGAGGCCGGCCAGGCTCTCGCCACCCGCCTTGATGCTCGGGGCGACGGCGGTGCTCGACAGGTAGAAGCCGAACAGCATGGCCACCACGGCGTGCGACGCCTTCAGGCCGTCCTTGCGGAAGTAGATGAAGACGACGACGCCGAGCAGGATGACGCCTGAAATCGAGAGGATCATGTGAGTTCTCCTGGTTCGCGGGGACAGTCACCATGAGTACTTCCAGGATCACAGCATGTATCCATATGATTAAAGGTGCAAGTGGGTGAAAATCGGGCGTTTTGCCCCGCGTGGCGGAGCGCCTCTTGAGCCGGTCGAGCCGTGGTGATCTTTACCTCGGGTGCCCCCGGCCATGTGTCCCACGAGCCAGTACCCTGGCGATTCACTCGCACGGCCGCCCCGCTCGCGGCCGCGCGCCCATGGATGAGCGTCCGAGAGACGAGAGAGGTGGTCCGCCGATGACCGAAGCCCCTGACCCCGAGGTCGTCGAACTGGCGACCAAGATCTTCGATCTGGCCCGGCAAGGGCAGACCGAGCCGCTCGCGGCCTACGTCGACGCGGGCGTCCCGGCCGACCTCACCAACGACCGCGGCGACTCCCTGGTGATGCTCGCCGCCTACCACGGCCACGCCGGCACGGTGCGCGCACTGCTGGAGCGCGGCGCCGAGGCCGACCGGGTCAACGACCGGGGGCAGACCCCGCTCGCCGGGGCCGCCTTCAAGGGTGAGACCGAGGTCGTCAAGGCCCTTCTGGAGGCCGGCGCGGACCCCGCGGCGGGCACCCCCTCGGCCGTCGACACGGCCCGCATGTTCGACCGCGAGGAACTGCTGGAGCTCTTCGGCGCGCGGTGAGGCGGCACGGGGGCC
This sequence comes from Streptomyces sp. NPDC090994, assembly GCF_044768905.1. NCBI lineage: Bacteria > Bacillati > Actinomycetota > Actinomycetes > Kitasatosporales > Streptomycetaceae > Streptomyces > Streptomyces sp. NPDC090994. The sequence continues at coordinate 33,500 of NZ_JBIVWS010000009.1, read as the reverse complement.
CTACGGGGACCGGCCGTACGGGGGCCGTCGATATTTCGGTCGCGGCGGGACGAAGCGCGGGGTCATCATGACGACGTGGTTCACGGACGTGACGGCTGGGCAGGTGTTGCCGCACCGCGCGGACCGTGACCCGGTCCGCAAGGGCCACCGACGAGAGGCAGAGGAAAATGGTCTTCGGCAAGCAAGAGACGGCGGGCGCTCCGACGTGTTGTCGCGCGGTCAGGTGAACGCGTGCTCACCCGGTTGCGTCGACGCTTGATGTCTTGATGTGAGGCTGTTTCCCATGTTCGATCCGGTCATAGCGCCCAGCGGTACGCTGCTCGGCCTGCTCCAGCGGGGCCGCGGCGACGGCACGCTGCACGCGCTCACCGCGCCACGCGCCGAGGCGCTCGCGGCCCTGCACCACTGCGTGCTGCACGACCCGCGCCACGACTGGCAGGTGGAGAACCGCTCCCTCTACTACGCCCGCCTCTTCCTCGACCTCGACGGCGAGCTGGACGCCGTGGAGGCCCACCTCTTCGACACCGAGGACGTCCTCGACCCCGAGGAGTCGCGTACGGGGCTGGCCCTGGCGTTCCTCGGGCACCTCGCCTCCTACGGCCGGCGGGACGCGCTCGACCTGCTGCGCCGGTACGCCGCCCGCGGCACCAACTGGGCCTGGGCCCTGGACGAGCTGGCGCTGCGGGACGACGACGCGGGACTGCGCGCCCTCGCCGAGCCCGTGCTGGCGCGGTTCACCACCGATCCCGAGGGCGAGGCCGAGCTGGCCGCCGCCGTGCGGGACGCCTTCGAACCCAGGCCCTGGCGGCTGTGGGCCGAGGACAGCCGCGAAGCGATCGCCACGCGCGTGCGTGCCGCGCAGGAGGCCGGCTGCTTCGACCGCTGGCAGCGGCAGCTGCGGCCCACCGGGCCCCGCCCGGGCTGGAGCGTGGCCGCCGTCTTCGAGTGGGCCCAGCAGGGCCTGGAGCGGGGCACCGCACTTCATGTGCCGGCCGCCCGGTGCCTCACCGCCGTCGCCGGTCCCGAGGACCGGCCCGAGATCGTCGAGGCCGCCCGGTCCGGTGCCGAGGGCGCCCGCTGCACCGCGTTGCGCTATCTCGCGGACAGCGACGATCCCGGCGCCCTCGGCCTGATCGAACACGCCGTGGCCACCGGCACGGCGGGGGTGGTGGAGGCCGCCGTCGCCGCGTTCGAACGGATGAGTGCTCCCGCCGCCGTGGACCGGGCCCGCGGCTGGGCCCGCCGGCCCGACGCGCTGGGCGCCGCCGCCGGCCGGGTACTGGCCTGTCGCGGCGGCGCGGCCGACCGTGACCTGGTCCTGGCCGCGCTGCGCGAGGCGGTACGGGGCGAGGGTCCCGACGCGCCGACCCTGTGGACCCTCGTCGACGGCGCCGGGCGGCTCGGCATCGGCTGCGCCGCCCCCGTACTGCGGCACGTCTACCGGGAGACCGGCTCCTCCCACCTGCGCGGCCGGGCCGCCCGGGCACTGGCCGCCACCGACCCGTCCTTCCCGGCCGGGTTCGCCGTGGAGTGCCTGTGGGACTGCGAGGAGACCACCCGCGAACTCGCCGCCCGGCACGCCGAGACCGGTGACAACCGCGTCGTCGAACGGCTGCGCCGGCTCGCCGCCGACCCGGCCGAGGAGGCCGAGGTGCAGACCGCCGTACGGAGCCGGATCGGGCCGGACGCGTCCGCGGTGTGAGGTTGTGGCATGAGCTTCGTCCAGTGAGTTCCGTGAAGGGGCGCGAGGAGTCCCGTGAGGAGTCCCTCCAGGGCGCCGGGCGCCGGGCTCTCCGTACGCCGTGCGTGGGGCTGTCCGTACGCCGGGCTCTCCGTACGCCGGAGACGCCCGCGTGAACGGGGAGCGCGCTGTCGCGCACGGGGGCGCCCGGGGGTGACGGGACAAGCATGCGCGCACCGGGTGAACGAGGGGTGGCCCCCGGGTCAGGCGGGCGTGGACACGGTCTGACCTGCTCGGGCGGGCAGTCCAACGCTCACGGGCCGTTCCTCGGCCGGACAGATCCACGTTGACGCGACCACGTCCAGCCCGGCGACAACACGGGTATGCGTGTCGTCATCGTGACCGAGTCCTTCCCCCCCGATGTGAACGGCGTGGCTCACTGCGCGCTCCAGACCGCCCGACACCTCGTCGACAGCGGTCACGTTCCCCTCGTCGTCGCCCCCGCTCCGGCGCCCGGCACCCGGCCCGACCCCCTCGCGGTGCCGTGCCCGGTCGTCCACGTCCCCTCCCTTCCGCTCCCCGGCTACCCCCAGGTCCGCGTCGCCCTTCCCAGCCGACGCCTCGCCGCCGCGATCGCCGCGCACCGTGCCGACGTGGTCCACCTGGCCAGCCCCTTCGTCCTCGGCGTCCGCGGCATGGCCGCCGCCGCCCGGCTCGGCGTCCCCGCCGTGGCCGTCTACCAGACCGACCTCGCCGGATACGCCCGTACGTACATGGGGGCCGGCGAGGCGGCGGCCTGGCGGCGCATCCGCTCCGTACACTCCGCCGCCGACCTCACCCTCGCCCCCTCCAGCGCCGCCCTGCACGACCTCCGGGCGCACGGCGTGCCCCGGGTCCGGCTCTGGCCGCGCGGGGTGGACACCGCCCGCTTCCGTCCCGAACTGCGCGACGAGGCGCTGCGCCGCGAATTCGCGCCGAACGGCGAGCTGATCGTCGGCTACGTCGGCCGGCTCGCCCCCGAGAAGCAGGTCGAGCTGCTGTCCGGTGTCTGCGCACTGGACGGCGTACGCGTCGTGATCGTCGGTGACGGACCCAGCCGCACCGGCCTGGAGCAGGCCCTGCCCGGCGCCGTCTTCCTCGGCCGCCGCACCGGCGACGACCTGGCCCGGGTCTTCGCCTCCCTGGACGTCTTCGCCCACACCGGCCCCTTCGAGACCTTCTGCCAGACCGTGCAGGAGGCCATGGCCAGCGGGGTCCCCGTCGTCGCGCCCGCCGCGGGCGGCCCGCTGGACCTGGTGGACCACGGCTGCACCGGGCTGCTGGTGCCGCCCCGGGACGCGGACGCCGTACGCGACGCGGTGGCGGCGCTGGCCGCCGACCCGGCGCTGCGCGCCGCCTGCGGGAGCGCCGGACGGGCGGCCGTCGAAGGCCGCACCTGGGCGGCCGTCGGCGACCGGCTGATCGGCCACTACACGGACGTCCTCGCCGCACGGAAGGCGGTGCTGGCCGCATGAGCGCCCTCAGGATCGTCCGGCTCGCCAACTTCGTCGCCCCCGCCTCCGGCGGCCTGCGCACCGCCCTGCGCGAGCTGGGCAAGGGATACCTCGCCGCCGGACACGAGCCCGTCCTCGTCGTCCCCGGCGAGCGCGCGAGCGACCAGGAGACCGAGCAGGGACGGGTGATCACCGTGCCCGGCCCGCTGCTGCCCGGCACCGGCGGCTACCGCGTCCTCACCGACAGGCGGCGCGTCGCCGCCCTGCTGGAGGAACTCGCCCCCGACCGCCTGGAGGTCTCCGACCGCACCACACTGCGCTGGACCGGCAAGTGGGCCCGGCGGGCCCGGATCCCCGCCGTGATGGTCTCCCACGAGACCGCCGACGGCGTCCTGCGCACCTGGGGCCTGTCCGAGGGGGCGGCCCGCCGTGCCGCCGACGCGCTCAACACCCGTACGGCGCACACGTACGCGCGCGTGGTGTGCACCACCGAGTTCGCCGAACGGGAGTTCCTGCGGATCGGCGCCCGCAACGTCGTACGCGCCCCCCTGGGCGTCGATCTCGCCGCCCGGCACCCGGCGCTGCGCGACGCGCGGGTGCGGGCGCGGTACGCGCGCGAGGACGAGACGCTGCTCGTGATGTGCTCCCGGCTGTCCGTGGAGAAGCGGCCCGGGACGGCCCTGGACGCCCTGGAGGCGCTGCGCCGGCGCGACCGGCGGGCGGTCCTCGTGGTGGCCGGGGACGGCCCGCTGCGCGCCCGGCTCGAACAGCGGGCCCGCGAACGGCGGCTGCCCGTCGAGTTCCTCGGGCACGTGGGCGACCGCGGTCTGCTCGGCGCGCTCCAGGCCTCCGCCGACGTGTGCCTGGCGCCCGGACCCGCCGAGACGTTCGGGCTCGCCGCGCTGGAGGCGATGGCCTGCGGCACGCCCGTGGCGGTCAGCGCCTCGTCCGCGCTGCCCGAGGTGATCGGCTCCGCCGGGGCCGTCGCCGCCGACCACGGGGAGGCGTTCGCCGACGCCGTGGACCTGCTGGCCGGGCGCCCGGAGACGGAGCGGCGGGCGGCGGCACGCGCGCGTGCGGAGTGCTTCGGCTGGGACACGGCGGTCGCCGCGTTCCTCGCCGCGCACGACGCGACGGCGGTGGCGCCCTCCCGCCGGGGCGTGGCGGAGGGCGTGGCATGAGACGGCCGCGGTACGTGGCGCTCGGCGACTCGCTGACCGAGGGGGTGGGCGACCCGGTCGCGGGCGGCCGGCGCGGCTGGGCGGCGCTGCTCGCCGGGTCGCTCGCCGCGGAGGACGAGCGGCCGGTGGAGTTCCGCAACCTCGCGGTCAGCGGAGCGCAGACCCGGGACGTGCTGGAGGCGCAACTGCCCGCCGGGCTGGCGCTGCGGCCCGACCTCGTCTCCGTCGTGGTCGGCGTCAACGACACCCTGCGCCGCACCTTCGACATCCACGCCGTGGCCGCCCGGCTGGACGAGGTGTACGCGGCGTTCAGCGCCCAGGGGGCCGCCCTGCTGACGGCCTGTCTGCCCGACCCCGGCACCATGCTCGGGCTGCCGGGAGCGCTGGCCCGGCCGCTGGCCCGGCGGCAGCGAGCCGTCAACACGGTGGTCCACGCGCTGTCCGAGCGGTACGGCGCCCTGCACCTGCACGCGGGCGACGGCGACTGGGTCACCGACCGCGCGATGTGGAGCGCGGACCGGCTGCACCCCGGTGAGCGGGGGCACCGGCAACTGGCCGTGCGCGCCCACGCGCTGCTCGCCGCGCACGGGCTCGCCCGGGGGCCCGCGCCCTCGCCCGAGCCCGGGTCCCCGGCGCCCAGCCGGTCGGCGAGCCTGTGGTGGCTGGCCACCGCCGGCACCGGCTGGGTGGCCCGGCGCTCCACCGACCTGCTGCCGCAGCTGCTGACCCTGGCCGCCGACGAACTGCGCCACCGCGCGCGCGGGACGAGCGCCCGGCTCGACCTGCGCGCGTCCGCGGCGGTCTCGGCGGCCCTGGCGGCCCTGTCGGTCACCGACCGCAGGGAGGCCGCTTGAGGACACCGAGGGGTGGTGTGCCGCCAGTGGGGTGGTGTGCCTCCGGTGGGACGGCGGGGACGGCGCCGGTCGCCTTGGCCGATCCACCGGGTGCTCGCTTGTCGTGGGCGTCCCCCGGTGGTCAGTGCCGTGTGAAGGGCGTCCGCGACCGGCAGCGCCGTGGTCACACCACCCGGTACTGCTGCCGTGTGAAGGGCGTCCGCGACCGGCAGCGCCCTGGTCACACCACCCGGTACTGCTCGTCACGCGCGTCCGTGATGAACATCTGCCCGGGCGCGTGGGTGATCGCGAACGGCGGGCGCGAGGCCATGACCGCCGCCTGCGGGGTCACCCCGCACGCCCAGAACACCGGGATGTCGTCCGGCTCCCGGTCCACCGCGTCGCCGAAGTCGGGCCGGTCCAGGTCCTCGATGCCGAGCGCCGACGGGTCACCGCAGTGCACCGGGCCGCCGTGCACCGCAGGGAGCAGGCTGGTCTCCCGGATCGCCGCGGACAGGTACCGCGGCGGCACCGGACGCATGGACACCACCATCGGCCCGTGCAGCCGCCCGGCGGGCGCGCACTGCCGGCCGGTGACGTACATCGGCACGTTGCGGCCCTGCTCGACGTGGCGGATCGGGACGCCGGCCCGGGACAGCGCCGACTCGAAGGTGAAGCTGCATCCGATGAGGAACGAGACGAGGTCGTCCCGCCAGTGGGCGCGTACGTCGGCCGGCTCGTCCACCAGCTCGCCGTCCCGCCACACCCGGTAGCGCGGCAGGTCGGTGCGCAGGTCGGCGCCGTCGGCCAGCGAGGTCGTCCACCCGCCGGCGTCCGTCACGTCGAGCACCGGGCAGGGCTTCGGATTGCGGGTGCAGAACAACAGCATGTCGTAGGCCCAGTCGGCGGGTACGGAGATCAGGTTGGCCTGGGTGTGACCGGCCGCGACCCCCGCCGTGGCGCCGGTCAGCCCCTCCCGGAAGCGGGCCCGGGCCGTTTCCGGCCGCCACGCGTGCGCGTGCGCGTCGACGAGCGTGACCGCGCGGTCCTCCGTCACCTGGTGCGTGCTGTTCATGCCAGCTCCTTTCCGCGCGTCTCGGGCAGTCCGAGCAGCGCGATCGCCGCGACGCCGTAGCCGATCGCGCCGAAGACCAGCGCGCCGCCCACGCCCCAGCTGTCGGCCAGGAAGCCGACCGTCGTGGGGAAGACGGCGCCCACGGCCCGTCCGGTGTTGTAGGTGAACCCCTGCCCGGTGCCGCGCACCGCCGTCGGGTACAGCTCGGCCAGGTAGGAGCCGAAGCCGCTGAAGATCGCCGACATGCAGAAGCCGAGCGGGAAGCCGAGCACGAGCAGGAGGGTGTCCGCGCCGGCCGGGATGTTGGCGTACGCCAGGATGCACAGGGCCGACAGCAGGGCGAACAGCCAGATGTTGCGCCGGCGCCCCAGGCGGTCGGTGAGGTAACCCCCGGTCAGATAGCCGGTGAAGGCACCCGAGATCAGGAACGTCAGGTACCCGCCGGTGCCCACCACCGACAGGCCGCGCTCGTCCTTCAGGTACGTCGGCACCCAGGTGGCCAGCGTGTAGTAGCCGCCCTGGACACCGGTGGACAGCAGCGCGGCGAAGACCGTGGTCCGCAGCAGTCCGGGGGCGTCGCCCGCGCCCGGTGCGAAGATCGCCCGGAACGAGCCCTTGCCGGGGCTCCGTTCGCGCGCGGCGGCGGCCTCGGGGGCGTCGTGCACACTGCGGCGCACCCAGACCACGAGCAGCGCGGGCAGCGCGCCGGTCCAGAACATGATCCGCCAGGCCAGTGCCTCGTCGGCCACCGAGAACACGACCGTGTACACGATCGCGGCCAGCGCCCAGCCCACCGCCCAGGAACTCTGGATCGCGCCCAGGGTGCGCCCCCGGTGCTTGGCGCTCGCGTACTCGGCGACCAGGATCGCGCCGACCGCCCACTCACCGCCGAAACCGAGTCCCTGGAGCGCCCGGAAGACCAGCAGCGTCTCGTAGTTAGGCGCGAAACCGCACGCCACCGTGAACACGGCGTACGTGATCACCGTGAGCAGCAGCGCCCTGACCCGGCCGATCCGGTCCGCCAGTACGCCCGCGAGGGCGCCGCCGACCGCGGAGACGACCAGCGTGACGGTGGTGAACAGTCCCGTCTGGCCGCTGTCCAGGCCGAAGTACGCGGCCAGCGCGACCATGCTCAGCGGCAGCGTGAAGTAGTCGTAGGAGTCGAGGGCGTAGCCGCCGAACGCGCCGGCGAAGGCCCGGCGGCCCCGCGGGCCGAGGGCGCGCAGCCAGCCCAGGGCCCCGTCGTCGGCGCCGCGACCGTCGTGGTCGGGGCGCGGGACGACGGTGAGCGGGGCCTGCGGTGGAGGAGTCGTGCTCATGGGCACCTCGCAGAAGGAGGACGGAGGGTGCTTGCTGATGAGCTGATGTCCAGCACCGTAGGGGATTGTTCAACGATCCCTCAATACCCCTGTTGTTTCGTTCTTGTGTCTGAGGTTGAATTCCGGGCATGGCAGAGCAGCTGGCGCAACTCGCCGACGACCGCGCCCTCCTGGGGCGCACCAGTACCGCCGAGCGGGTCTCGGACATCCTCAGGAGCCGGATCGCCGACGGTTTCTTCCCACCCGGCACCCGGCTGTCCGAGGACAGCATCGGCGGCGCGCTCGGGATCTCCCGCAACACGCTGCGGGAGGCGTTCCGGCTGCTCACCCATGAACGCCTGCTGGTGCACGAGCTGAACCGGGGCGTCTTCGTCCGGGTCCTGACCGTCGACGACGTCGAGGACATCTACCGCACCCGCGCCCTCGTCGAGTGCGCCGTGGTCCGCGGGCTCGGCGAGCCGCCGTACCGGCTCGAAGGGCTGGCCGGGGCCGTCGAGGACGGGCGGCGGGCGGCCCGGGAAGGCGACTGGAAACGGGTGGGCACGGCCAACATCCACTTCCACCGGGAACTGGTCGCCCTGGCGGGCAGCGAGCGCACCGACGAGGTGATGCGCAGCGTCTTCGCTGAACTGCGGCTCGCCTTCCACGTGGTGGACGACCCGCGCCGCCTGCACGAGCCGTACATCGCGCGCAACCACGAGGTCCTCCAGGCCCTGGAGGCCGGCGACCGGGAGGCCGCCGAGCGGCTTCTCGCGGGGTACCTCGCGACCTCGCTGGAGCGGGTGCTGGAGGTCTACCGGCGACGCGTCGGCGAGGACGGCTGACCGGGGCGGCGGGGCGGGGGCTGCCGAGGGGGGAGGGCGGGGCACTGCTCCGCCGGGCGTGGGTCCGCCGGGCGCGGGTCCGCTGGGCGCGGGCGTGGGCGTGGGCGCGGGCCCGTCCGCCCGGGGACGTCTACGGTCGTTTGGGTCGTTGTCAGACCTAGGACCTAGTCTGTGCACCGTGACTTCGCCTGCATCGACGGACAGTGCTCCGCCCCAGCTCAGCGCGGCGCCGCGCCCCGCCATGGGCCCGGCCGCCGACGAGGGGCTGGCGCGGCGGCTGCGCGCCCTCGCCTGCACCGCCCCGCTGCACGACCTCGACGCGCGCAAGGCCAACCTCGCGGGCGAGTACTCGGTGTACGGCATGGCGGAGGTCGCCCTCGCCGCCATCGACCTGGTCACCCTGAACATGGACTTCGACACGGGCGCCGACCACGACCAGATAGTGGCCCGGCTCGTCCCGCGCGTTGCCGCCCAGGCCCCCCGCAGGCCCGCCGCCGAGCACGAGCGGGTGGCCCGCTGGGTCCTGGAGAACCTGATCAACGTCGGCAGCGTCGACCGCGGCTTCCGCGCGGTGTACGGCACGTTCGAGCCGGACGGCAGCTACGTGCGCCGCGACTACGACTTCAAGCTGATCGAGGAGGTCCCCGGCCCCGGCGGCACCGTCTATCTGCGCACCACCGACGAGGCGGTCAACGTCCTGGTCGGCGCCCTGGACACCGATGTCACCAGCGCCCAGATCGCCGCCGAGGTGAAGCTGGAGGTGCTGATCAGCCGCGGCCGGCTCGCCGACGCCCAGCTCGCCGCCGAGCAGGCCCGCTACCGCACCGTGCAGTACTCGGAGACCCTGCGCCGCGCCCTGGACGCCACCCGGCGCAACGTCCGCGCGGTGGACTGGCTGGAAGCCGTCCCCGACATGATCGCCGAGGCCCTCGACCACGTCGCCGACCGCTACCGCCACGAGAACGCGATCCTCACCAACATCCGCAAGGCCCGCGACGAGTCCGAGGAACCCGAGCACAAGCGCCGCGCCGCCGAGCTGGTCGACATCGTCAAGGACTGCATCCGCCGCCACACCCAGCTCCAGTCCCGGCTGCTGGAAGCGGGCCCGCTGTTCCGCGCCGAACAGGACCGGCAGGCCTTCGCCACCCCCCTCGCCTCCTCGGGCATCGACCTCTACGGCCACCTCGTCGCCCCCGTGCTGCCGCTGCCCGTGGAGCGGGCCCTGCGCGTCACCGACGCCTTCTTCGCCCGCGGCACCGGTCTGCGCACGCCCGTCTCGGTCCGGGTCGGCGACCTCGTCGACCTGCTGCTGACCCCGCCCGTCGAGCGTGAGCACCTGGGCGCCGAGATGCCCGAGCCCGACCTGATCGCCACCCCGGACGACAGCCGCTTCACCGAGGAGCAGCTGGCGGCGGCCAAGGAACTGCTCGACCTGCCGCACGACGCCCCGCGCCGGCTCTCCGGCCTGCTGGCCGAGGCCCGCCGCCGCGAGGGTTCCGACCTGGCGTACCTGGTCGCCCTGCTGGCGGTGCACGCCGCGAGCCCGCCGGTCGGCACCGCCTACCGGCAGGGCGAGGAGAAGCTGCTGTTCGCCGTGGACGACGGCACCGAGCTGGACGACCCCGAGTTCGGCGGCGCCGACCTCATCGTGGGCACGGCGCTGCTGGACGCGGCCGGCATGGCGGCGGACCGGACGGAGGCGGCGTGACCGGGGCCGGACGAGCGGGCGAGCGGGCGGCGGTGATCACCAGCCGCGACCGGCGCGCTGCCGTGCCGGGCGGGAGCGGTCCGTCCGTGGGGGAGGGGACGGCCGCCTGGCCCCGACGCGTGGCAGGCGCCTGCCGGGTGGCGGGGAGCCCCGGGTGCTGTGACCGGTGCGGCGGGAGCGGTCCGTCCGTGGGGGACGGGACGGCCGCCTGGCCCCGAGGCGTTGATTCCGCCCGCCGGGTGGCGAGGTGCCCCGGGCGCCGTGACAGGCGCGCTGCCGTGCCGGGCGGGAGCGGTCTGTCCGTGGGTGAGGGGACGGCCGCCTGGTCCCGACGCGTGGCAGGTGCCTGCCGGGTGGCGGGGAGCCCCGGGTGCTGTGACCGGTGCGGCGGGAGCGGTCCGTCCGTGGGGGACGGGACGGCCGCCTGGCCCCGAGGCGTT
>NZ_JBIVWS010000009.1:0-22848 GCF_044768905.1 Streptomyces sp. NPDC090994 | reverse complement strand
TTGATTCCGCCCGCCGGGTGGCGAGGTGCCCCGGGCGCCGTGACCGGCGCGGCGTCACCCCGGACGGCAGCGGCATCACCGCACAGAAGCGCAAGCACACCGAGGAGTACCGACCGTGACCGAGCCCGTCGACTGGAGCGAAGCCGAGCCGGCCGCCGCGGAGAAGGCCCCCGCCGTCACGCCCGCCGACGCCGCCGACGCGGCCCGGCTGGTCGCCTTCGGCCTCCAGCCCAAGCTGCTGCCCGCCCGCGACCAGGAGTACGCCGACCTGCTGCGCCGCTACCGCGAGGACCCCCCGTTCGCCCGGCTCGCCGACGCCGTGGCGACCGGCCTCGGCCTGATCGTGCTCGAGGTGTCCCCGCGCGCGGGCATGGCCGTCACCGCTGCCGAGGACTCGGTGTTCGCCGTCCGCATGGGCGACTACGCGCGCCGCGCCGCCACCGACTCCGCCGACCGCTTCCTGCACGGCCTCGCCCACCTGGCCGTCGCCGCGATGGCCTTCCCCCGCCCCGAGGACCTCGCCGACGACGGCTACATCGGCCGCGTCACGGTCAACGGCGTCGACGGCTTCGTCCGCCAGGCCTGCCATCGCCTGGAGGAACGCGCCGAAGAACAGGGCGAGAACACCGACCCCGTCAGCGACGCCCCCGGCCTGGAGTCCGCCTGGCGGATCTGGGTCAGACGCAGCGCCACCGGCGCCACCAAGGACGCCCGCCGGCTGCCCGGCTCGACCACCGGCATCGTCGCCAAGGCCGTCGCGTTCCTCACCGACTCCGGCTTCCTCCAGCGCACCGGCGACGACCACGGCGGCACCTACCGCACCACCGCCCGCTACCAGCTCCAGGTCCGCGACCTGGCCGGCAGCGCAGCCATGGCCGAGCTGCTGGACCTGGGCGTGGTCCCCGTCACCGACGGCACCCCCACCCTGCTGCCCGCCGAGGACACCGACGACCTGGAGCTGGTCGCCGACGCCGGCCTGCCGTTCCACTCCGCCTGACCACCGCCCCGCCAACTCCCCGAAGAACCACGAGAGTCCGCCATGTACGAGCTGTCCCGGGTCCGCCTCTACTCCATCGGACCCGCCGGTGCGCGCTACGCCGACACCGTGCTTGACCTGCGAGGAGTGGGCCGGCCGGTGCCCGACCCGGCGCCCACGCAGGCGGAGTTCTTCGAGGAGGAGCCGGTCGGCCCGCCGCGCCGCCCCGCCCCCGCCGGCGTGCTCTTCCTGGAGAACGGCGGCGGCAAGTCCGTCCTGCTCAAGCTCATCTTCTCGGTGATGCTGCCGGGCCACCGCAACACCCTCGGCGGCGCCAGCTCCGGCGTGCTGCGCAAGTTCCTGCTCGCCGACGACTGCGGACACGTGGCCCTGGAGTGGCAGCACGTGCAGACCGGCGAGTGCGTCGTCGTCGGCAAGGTCAGCGAGTGGCGGGGCCGCCAGGTCTCCAACGACCCGCGGAAGTTCGCCGAGGCCTGGTACTCCTTCCGGCCCGGCCCCGGACTGACCCTGGACAACCTCCCGGTCGCCGAGTCCACCGCCGTACGCCCGCCCGTCGAGGGCGCCTCCGGCGCGCAGGGCCGACGGCGCACCATGAAGGGCTTCCGGGACGCGCTCACCGAGGCCGGGAAGGCGTACCCGCACCTGGAGGTGCACTGGGAGGAGATCCACGACCGCTGGATCGAGCACCTCGGCGACCTCGGACTCGACCCCGAACTCTTCCGCTACCAGCGCGAGATGAACGCCGACGAGGGCGAGGCGGCCGGCCTCTTCGCCGTCAAGAAGGACGCCGACTTCACCGACCTGCTGCTGCGCGCCGTCACCGACACCCGCGACACCGACGGACTCGCCGACCTGGTCAGCGGCTTCGGCAACAAGCTGGGCCGGCGCGCCGAACTGATCGCCGAACGGGACTTCACCGCGGGCTCCGTCGACCTGCTCGGCCGGATCGTCGAGGCCACCGAGGCCCGCGCCCGCGCCCGGGAGATCCACACCGCCGCCGAGCGCCGCACCCGCACCCTCGCCCGCCGCCTCTCCGCCCGCGGCACCCGCGAGCGCGCCCGCGCCGCCGACCTGGCCCAGCGGGTCACGGCCGCCGCCTACGCCGTCACCCACGCCGAATCCGCCCGCGAGCGAAGCGCCCTGGTCGCCGCCGAACTCGCCTACCGGCACGCCTCCCTCGCCCTGGCCGCCGCCGAGAAGTCCGCCGCCGCGCAGAAGCGCGAGCTGGCCGACGCCCGCACCCTGTACTCCGCCTGGCAGGCCGCCGAGGCCGTACTGCGCCACCGCGCCGCCACCGACCGCGTCACCCGCGTCTCCGCTGCCATCCAGGAGGCCGAGCGAGACGCCGCACCCGCGCTCGCCGCCCGCGCCAAGGCCGCCGTCGACCTGGTCCGCGCCCTGCACGCGGCGGCCGGGAAAGCCGAGAACCACGCCAACGAGGAAGAAGAGCGGTCCGCCGCCCTCCAGGACACCGGCGACGCCGCCCACCGGGACGCCACCGCCGCCGCCACCGAGGCGCAGCGCGCCCGCAGCGAGGCCGGACACCTGCGCCAGCGGCTGACCGAGGTCGAGCAGGAGACCGCCGAGGCGGTCCGGGCCGGCTGGCTCGACGACAGCGCGCCCGACGCCGACCCGGCCCGCGCCGCCCTCGCCGCCAGCGACGCCGAGAAGACCGCCGTCGCCGCCTGGGACACCGCCCGCGAGGCGGCCCGCCGGGCCACCGAACACGCCCGTGAGGCGGCCGCCGCCGAGAGCCGCGCCGAACTGACGGCGGCCCGCGCGGCGGACGCCGCCACCGCCGCCCGGCAGGCCCGGGACGCCGAACACCGTACGGCCGGGGCCCTCGCGGCGGAGGAACGCCTGGCCGAATTGCTGGGCCTGGCCGCCGGCACCCGCCCCGGCATCCCGGGGCCGCGTCGGGACCGGCCGGACTCCGGCCCCGACGCCACCCACGGCGCCCCGTCCGACCCGCCCGCCCCCGGCGAGGCCCCCCTCACCCCCGAGCAGCTCGACCGCTTCGCCGACGAGTTGGGCGAACTCCTCGACGACTCCGTCTCCTCCGCCGAACGCCAGCTGTTCGACCTGCGCACCGCCGCCGCCGACGACGCCCGCATCCTCGGCGCCCTCGGCGACGGCGGACTGCTGCCGCCCGGCCCGGACGTGCTGGCCACCGTCGAGTTCCTCGGCGAGCACGGCATCCCCGCCCTGCCCGGCTGGCGCTACCTCGCCCAGGCCGTCGACCCCGCCGACCACGCGCGCGTGCTCGCCGCCCGGCCCGAGCTGGTCGACGGCGTGATCATCACCGACCCCGGCTCGCATGCCCGCGCCCGCGCCGCCCTCGGCGACGCCGCCCTGCTGCCGCGCTCCACCGTCGCCGTCGGCACCGCCGCCGCCCTGCTCGCCCCCGCCCCGGCCGCCGACTCGGCCGACGAGGACGTCTTCCTCGTACCGCCGAACCCCGCCATGCACGACGAGCACGCCGCCGACGAGGAGCGGCAGGCGCTGCGCGCGCGGGCGACCGAGCGGGACGAGGAGATCCGGCGGCTGGCCGCCCGGCTCGGCAAGGACCGGGAGCTGGCCGCGCGGCTCGCCTCCTGGCGCACCGGCTGCCCGGCCGGCCGCCTCACCGAGCTGGTCCGGGCCGCCGAGGAGGCGGACGCGTTCGCCGAGGAGTGCGAGGCCGAGCTGGCCGAGGCCCGCACCGCACGGGCGGAGGCCGACGAGACCGCCGCCGAGGCCGTCCACGTACGCGACGAACGGCAGGAGGCCGCACAGAAGGCCCGCCGCGCCGCCGACGCCCTCGCCGGACTCGCCTTCCGGCTGCGCGAACGCGCCGGCTGGCAGGCGAAGATGCGGGAACTGGCCGACGAGGCGGCCGAGGCCGAGGCCCGCGCCCAGCTCTGTCTCGAGCGGGCCCGCGCCGCCGACGAGGACCGCCGCGCCGCCCAGCGCGCCGCCGACGACGCCCGGCGCACCGCCCGCGCGCTGCGGGCCGAGCGCGCCGAGATCGCCGGCGCCCCCGATGACGTACCGGAGGACGGCGCCGAGGCGCCCACCGCGTCGCTGCCCGCGCTCCGCGAGGCCTACCGGGCCGCCTCCCAGCTGTACGAGAAGGTCGGCGTCGGAGCCGACCTGCGCGCCGAGCAGGCCCGCGCGGAGAGCGACGAGAGCGCGGCCCGCGCCGAGCTGGACCGGCTCAGCAACAAGGTCCGCACCCGCGCCGAGCAGCTCCTCCAGTCACCGGACGGCTCGGACGGGCCCTCCCGGCAGGCCGCCGCCGCCCGCGCGGAGGAGCTGGTGCAGCTCCTGGAGACCCGTACGTCCACCGCCAGCGAGCAGCTCGGCCGGCTGCGCGGCGAGGCGGAGCGGCTGGCCCCGGAGGACGCCGAGGCGCACACCGACCTGCCCGGAGAACTGGTCCCGCGGGACGCCGAGCACGCCCAGGCGCTGCTGCGCACCGCCACCTCCGAACTGGCGGCCCGCACCGAGGCGTTGAACCAGTCCCGCGAGGCGCACGCCGAACTCCTCGACGCGCACCGTGCCGCCGAGGACGCGGCCGGCGGTTTCGACGAGATCGCCGCCCTCCTGCGCGACCTGCTGCGCGAGCAGCCCGCCGACGAGGAGCACGAGGACCCCGAGCCGTACCCCGGCACCCTGGAGGAGGCCCGGCAGTCCGCCGCCGAGACCCGCCGCTCGCTGCGCGGCTGCGCCGCCGACCTGTCCGCCGCCGAGGGCGCCGTGCGCGAGGCGAGCGACATCCTGGTCCGGCACGCCAACTCCACCCGCTACGAGCAGGTCCGCACCCCCGCCCGGCAGCAGATCCGCGAACTGCCCGCCGCCGCCCTGCCCGAGCACGCCCAGAAGTGGGCCGACGCGTTCGCCCCCCGCCTGCGCGTCCTCACCGACGAACTGGCCCAGCTGGAGCGCAACCGCGACTCGATCGTGGACCGGCTGCGCGGCCTGGTCGAGTCCGCCCTCGCCACGCTCCGCTCCGCCCAGCGCCTGTCCCGGCTTCCGGAGGGGCTGGGGGAGTGGTCCGGGCAGGAGTTCCTGCGCATCCGCTTCGAGGAACCCGACCAGGCCACCCTCACCGAGCGGCTCGGCGAGGTGATCGACGAGGCGACCCGGGCCGCCGTCAAGAAGAACTCCGACCTGCGCCGTGACGGCATGTCCCTGCTGCTGCGCGGCGTCGCCGCCGCCCTCCAGCCGGGCGGCGTCGCCGTCGAGATCCTCAAGCCGGACGCGGTACTGCGCGCCGAGCGCGTCCCCGTCGGACAGATGGGCGACGTCTTCTCCGGCGGCCAGCTGCTCACCGCCGCCATCGCCCTGTACTGCACGATGGCCGCCCTGCGCAGCAACGACCGGGGCCGCGACAAGCACCGCCACGCCGGCACGCTCTTCCTCGACAACCCCATCGGCCGCGCCAACGCCACCTACCTGCTGGAACTGCAGCGGGCCGTCTCCGACGCCCTCGGCGTCCAGCTCCTCTACACCACCGGCCTCTTCGACACCACCGCGCTCGCCGAGTTCCCGCTGGTCATCAGGCTGCGCAACGACGCCGACCTGCGGGCCGGACTGAAGTACATCAGCGTGGAGGAGCACCTGCGGCCCGGCCTGCCCCAGCAGTCCGAGGGCGAGGCCGTGCACAGCGAGATCACGGCCACCCGGATGTTCAAGCGGCCCGCCTGACCCGGGCTCTAGCCGGACGTGGCGAAGCGGGCGGGATCGAACAGCCCGATGGGGTGGGCGGTGCTGCCGGTCAGCGCCAGATCGGCGAGGATCTCCCCGACGACGGGCACGAACTTGAACCCGTGCCCGGAGAAACCGCACGCCACGGTGACCGAACCGGGGTGCGCCGGGTGCGGGGCGATCACGAAGTGCTCGTCGGGAGTGGTGGAGTACATGCAGGTCGCGGCCTTGAGGAAGGTGCCCGGCAGACCGGGGAGGAGCCCGGAGACCTGGTCCGCCATCGCCCGGACCTCCTCCGCGCGCACCGTCCGGTCGATGGTCTCGGGCGTGGTGGGCGCCGACTCCCGGCGGAAGAAGGCGACCTTGGCGCCGCCGTCGGGACCGTCGATCGCGGGGAAACCGTAGACCTCGACACCGGCCGCGTCCTCCCAGATGTACACCGGATGCTGCTCGGGACGGTAGGGCTCGACGCCTCCGGTCGGCCGGAACCAGTACATGACCTGCCGCTCGATGGTGATGTCCACTCCGATGTCGGCCAGCAGCCGGGGCGCCCACGCGCCGGGGCAGATCACCAGCCGGCCCGCGGTGTAGGTGTTCTCGGCGGTGTGCACGATCACGCCGTCCCGGTACGGCTTCCAGCGGGTCACCGGCTCGTCGAAGTGCAGGTCGGCGCCCTGCCGGGTGGCGAGCTGCAGCTGGGCGGCGACCGTGTTCTCCGGGCGCAGCAGTCCCGCCTTCGCCTCGTACAGCGCGACCTCGTCGTCACCGGGCGTCAGCGTCGGGAAGCGGCGGCGGATCGCGGCGGCGTCCAGCATCTCGTGCGGCAGGTCCCACTCACGGGCCGAGCGCAGCGCGCCGGACACGGGCCGGGAGTCCGGGCGGCCGATCATCACCCCGCCGCACAGCACGGCGATCTCCCGGCCGGTGGCTCGTTCCAGGTCCTCGTACAGCTCGTAGGCGCGCAGCAGCAACGGAACGTACGCCGGGTCCTCGAAGTAGGACTGCCGGGTGATCCGGGAACCGCCGTGGCTGGAGCCGCGGTTGTGCACCGGTCCGAACTTCTCCAGGCCCAGCACCCGGGCGCCGCGCGCGGACAGGTGGTGGGCGGCGGAGCTGCCCATGCCGCCGAGGCCGATGACGATGACGTCGTAGGTGGGGGACATACGAGGGCGCCTCCTGGCGGCGGGTGCGGATCTGCTCTGCTCCGGTTCGAACAGCGGCTCGGCGTGTCTCCTTCCCCGCACGCGGCGTTTCCCTGGACCGTCCCCGACGCACCGACGCACCGACGCACCGACGCACCGACGCACCGACGCACCGACGCACCGACGCACCGACGCACCGACGCACGACAGGACGCCGCCCACGTGCCGACCAGCTCCTCGCGGCCCGTAGTGGGGCGACGCGCACCCCACTACGGGCCGGCCCACCGCCCCTACTCCACCTGGCGAGCTTCCGCACCGGGCGGGACACTCTCCCTCGGCCCCGCCCCGAACCCGCCCGGGGCCACCACGCGCACCGGCCGTCGCGAACCGCGCGGCCTCAGGGATGCGACAGCTGCTGCCCGCCGCGGCCCCGGCGCCGTATCCGCTCCTGGGCGCGCTCGGCGGACCGTGCCTGCCGCCGGGCCCGGCGTCGTTCGCGCCGCAGCGCCCGCGCCGTGCTGTTCGGCATCGAGATCACGCCGTGCCGCTGGATCCAGACCTGGCGCGTCACCCACACGTCGAGCACGCCCCACGTCGCCGCCACGGTGCTGGCCACGCTGCTGAGCAGCATGGGAAAGGCCAGCCAGGACCCGGCCATCGTGCACAGGAAGGCCACCATCGCCTGGATCAGCGTCACGGCGACGATGATCACCGCCCGCACGGCCGCCGTCCGCACGGGGTCCGGCAGCCGGCGCCGCCGCGCCGGTTCCTCCACCCACAACGGCCGGTAGCCCGGCCGCTGCCGTATCGCACCGGCTCCGTTCCCCGACGGCCCACCGCCCACGGATGCCGCCCGCGCACCGCGAGCCGCCCCGCCCGTACCGCCACCGCGCCTCGCCGCCGGAACACCATGATCCGGCACCTCCAGCCCTGTCTTCCCGCCCCGTCGCGCCGCCCCGTCGTTCCCGGGCGCCTCGCGCCGCTCCGCCGTGCCCATCAACGTGTCACTCCCCACCGCCAGCAGACCGCTCGCCCGTCCCCGAAGACCCGGCTCCCCTGTGGCTGCCCGGCTTGCGCTGTTCTACGCCGCGTGGATGCGGCATGCGGCACCTGTGGCCGATTCCGCCCCCATCTCCCACGAACAATGACGATCGACGCCCCCTCAAGATTCCCGCCGGACGCAGAAATCCGGCCAGTCCCTCCGCCACGCCGGACACGCCCACCCCCGCACCGGCTCCCGGCCGGAGGCCGCGTTCTCCAGAAATGAGCGGACAACTCAGGATCTCGCGGCGTGGGTACGGAAGTGCAGCTTCCGGACGGGTCTTCGAACCATCAGCCCGTCAGTAGTAGGCTCACGCCGTTTGTTGACGTGAATCGGCACCCCCGTCCGGTGGGGGTCGAACTGGGGGAGGCCATGCGCTTTCGCGGGAATTCCATCCGCCGGAAGATCGTGGCGCTGCTTCTCGTGCCGCTGGTCGCCCTGACCGCGGTCTGGGCCTACGCCGCCGTGCTGACCGGACGGGAGGCCGGCCGGCTGTTCAGCGTGTCGACCCTGGTGGAAAAGGTCGGCTACCCCGTCGAGGACACCGTCCGCGTGCTCCAGCAGGAACGCCGCCAGACCCTCGTCTACCTCGCCGACCCGCGCGCCTCCAATGCCCTCTCCACCCTGCGCCGCACGCGCACCGTCACCGACGAGGCGATCGCCGAGGTCCGCCGCCACGCCGCCGACCCCGACGTCCGCGACGCGCTGAGCCAGGGCGAGGACGAGCGGCTGACCGCCGCGCTGGACGCCTTGGCCGGCCTCGGATCGCTCCGCCGCAGCGTCGAGGGCGGCGTCGTGAACCGGTCCCAGGCCCTCGGCTTCTACAACCGCCTGGTCGATCCCTGCCACCTGCTGCTCGCCGACCTCAACGTCATCGACAACGTCACGCTGGACAAGCAGTACCGCGCCCTCGTCAACCTCTCACGCGCGCGTGAGCTGCTCTCCCGCGAGGACGCCCTCCTCGGCTCGGCCCTGGTCACCGGCGGACTCGGCAGCGACGAGATCGACGACATCTCCGACCTGGTGGCCCAGCGCACCCTGCTGTACGACGTGACGCTGCCGCTGTTGCCGGCCGCGGAGCGCAAGCGCTACGAGCGGTTCTGGCAGGAGGCCTCCTCCGCACCGCTGCGCGCGGCCGAGGGGACGGTCGTCGCCTCCAGCGCCGGCATGCCCGGCGGCATCGACGCCAAGAGCTGGGACACCGTCGCGGGAGACGCGCTGGAGGAACTCGGCGCCCTCGACGACGGGGCCGCCGACCGCTACGAGAACCGGGCCGAACCGGTCGCCATGGCCGTCATCACCAAGGCGGTCGTCGCCGGCACCCTCGGCGTCCTGGCCCTGCTGTTCTCCGTCTTCCTGTCCGTACGCATCGGCCGCGGCCTCATCCGCGACCTCAAGCAGCTCCGTCTGGAGGCCCATGAGGCCTCCGACGTACGCCTGCCCAGCGTGATGCGCCGCCTCTCGGCCGGCGAACAGGTCGACGTGGAGACCGAGGTCCCGCGCCTGGAGTACGACAAGAACGAGATCGGCGAGGTCGGCCAGGCGCTCAACACCCTCCAGCGCGCCGCCGTCGAGGCCGCCGTCAAGCAGGCCGAACTCCGCTCCGGTGTCTCCGAGGTCTTCGTCAACCTGGCCCGCCGCAGCCAGGTCCTGCTGCACAAGCAGCTCACCCTGCTCGACACCATGGAACGCCGCACCGAGGACACCGAGGAACTCGCCGACCTGTTCCGCCTCGACCACCTGACCACCCGTATGCGCCGGCACGCGGAGGGCCTGGTCATCCTCTCCGGCGCCGCCCCCTCCCGGCAGTGGCGCAAGCCGGTCCAGCTGATGGACGTCGTACGGGCCGCCGTCGCCGAGGTCGAGGACTACGAGCGCATCGAGGTGCGCCGGCTGCCGCGGATCGCCGTCACCGGCTCCGCGGTCGCCGACCTCACCCACCTGGTCGCCGAGTTCCTGGAGAACGCCACGGTGTTCTCGCCCCCGCACACCGCCGTGCAGGTACTGGGCGAGCGCGTCGCCAACGGCTTCACCCTGGAGATCCACGACCGCGGCCTCGGCATGGCGGCCGAGGCCCTGCTGGAGGCCAACCTCCGGCTCGCCGAGACACCCGAGTTCGAGCTGTCCGACACCGACCGGCTCGGCCTGTTCGTGGTCAGCCGCCTGGCCCAGCGCCAGAACGTCCGCGTCTCCCTCCAGCCCTCCCCGTACGGCGGCACCACCGCTGTCGTCTTCATCCCGGACGCGCTGCTCACGGAGGACGCCCCGGACACCAACGGCGTCGGCTTCCGCCTCGACCGCCCTGACCGCCCTGACCGCTCCGACCGTGCCGGCCGCCGCGACCGCGCCGCCGCTCGCGAGGAGAACCGCCGAGCGGCCCTGTCCGAGGTGCCCGTACGGCTGCCCGGCGGACCCCTGCCGCCGCTCGACGGCCCGGTCGAGCTGGAGGCACCGCTCGGCTCCGCCGGAACCGGCGCACCGGACGAGCCGCCGGCCCGGCACGACCGCCACCACCGGGAGGAGCCCGACCCCCGGGGCGGACCCGGCCGGCACGACACCCAGGGCCGGCACGAACCGCGGGAAGCGACCGACGACCCCGCGCCGCTGCCCCGCCGCCAGCCCCCCAAACTGGTCAGCTCCCACGGCCGCCCGGTCCCCGAACGGCCCCGCCGGGGCGGACCGGACGACACACCCGCGCCGGACGAGGCCCACGACGCACTGCCCGCCCTGCCCTCCCGCCGCCGCGATACGCCCCGCACGGACCCCGGAGCGACGGCAGGCACGCCGGGCGCCCCGGGGGCGACCGATGACGGCTCGCTCCCCCTGCCCCGGCGGGTACGCCAGGCCAGCCTCGCCCCCCAGCTGAAGCGCGAACGGGAGCGCGAGCGCCCCACCGGGGACCGCACCGACGGCACCGACCTCGCTGACCGGGACGCCGAGGAAGTACGCAGCCGCATGGCCTCCCTCCAACGAGGCTGGCAGCGAGGCCGCAGGGAGAACGCCGCCGACGACACCCTCAACGGCGCGGCACCACAGCCACAACGATCACCACGACCAGAACAAGCACCACAACCCGAAACAGCACCACACGCACCACAAGCACCACACGCACCACAAGGAACGAACAAGGGGGACGGTCGATGACCGCACCGAAGACGACCGGCCACAGCGCGACCGGCGGCAGGGAGCTGAACTGGCTCCTCGACGACCTGGTGGACCGGGTCGCGAGCATCCGCAAGGCCCTCGTCCTCTCCGGCGACGGCCTGGCCACGGGCGCTTCGAAGGACTTGACCCAGGAGGACAGCGAGCATCTCGCCGCCGTCGCCTCCGGCTTCCACAGCCTCGCCAAGGGCGTGGGACGCCACTTCGAGGCGGGCAGTGTCCGGCAGACGGTCGTAGAACTCGACGACGCCTTCCTCTTCGTCACGGCCGCCGGCGACGGCAGCTGTCTCGCCGTCCTGTCCGACGCGGACTCCGACGTCGGCCAGGTCGCCTACGAGATGACCCTGCTCGTCAAGCGGGTCGGTGCGCACCTGGGCGCCGCGCCCCGTACCGATCTGCCCTCGGGCGGGTAGTGAGGTGACATGAGCGCAGACGGTCAGGGAAGACACCACTGGTTCGACGACGAGGCCGGCCCGGTCGTCCGTCCGTACGCCATGACCCGGGGCCGTACCACCAGTCCGGCCCAGCACCGTCTCGACCTGATCGCCGTGGTGGTCGCCGAGGACCGGGCGGAGGATCCGGAGGCGGACACCTCCCTGTCCCCGGAACACGTCGATATCGTCGGACTGTGCCGGGACGAACCCCAGTCGGTCGCCGAACTCGCCGCCGGCCTCGATCTGCCGATCGGAGTGGTACGGGTTCTCGTCGGAGACCTCGTCGACGCCGAATTCGTACATGTCAACCGGCCGGTCCCGCCGGCCGAACTCCCGGACGAAAGCATTCTGCGCGACGTGATCGCCGGCCTCCGGGCGCTGTGACCGCCGTACACCGCCGTACACCCCCATCCAGCACAGACAGTACCGAGCAGGAGAGCAGACCGATGATCTTCGGGCGTTCCGAGCGTGGCAAGCCGCCGGTCGAACCCGTCACGCTCAAGATCCTGGTGGCCGGCGGCTTCGGCGTGGGCAAGACCACTCTGGTCGGCTCGGTCAGCGAGATCAGGCCCTTGCGCACCGAGGAACTGCTCACCGAGGCAGGCCGCCCGGTCGACGACGTCAGCGGCGTGGAGGGCAAGCACACCACCACCGTCGCCATGGACTTCGGCCGCATCACGCTCCGCGAAGGCCTGGTGCTCTACCTCTTCGGCACGCCCGGCCAGGAGCGGTTCTGGTTCATGTGGGACGAGCTGTCGGAGGGCGCCCTCGGGGCCGTGGTGCTCGCCGACACCCGCCGCCTGGAGGACTGCTTCGCCGCCATCGACTACTTCGAGCGGCGCGCCATTCCCTTCGTGGTCGGCGTGAACTGCTTCGACGGCGCTCCCCGTTACCCGGTGGACGCCGTCCGCCGCGCCCTCGACCTGGACGAGGAGGTACCGATGGTGATGTGCGACGCCCGCGACCGGGAGTCGGTGAAGAGCGTCCTGATCGACGTCGTCCAGCACGCGATGGCGTCCACGGCCGTTCGCCGCAGCACCGTCACCACCTGAGCCCGATCCTCCGCCTGCTCGCGGCACCCACAAGCCGTCGCCGACGCCACCGGCCGAACACCCCGACCGCATACAACCGCTTCCGCGACGGAACGCCGTCCGGATATGCAAGAGCCATGACACGACAGGCAAGAGACACCTGGGCGCGCCGCATGGTCACCACACTCGCCGCCCTGCTCGCCGTGACCACCGTGCCCGCCACCGCACACGCCGGCACGGAACCGAAGGCCCCCGCGGACTTCGTCGCCCTGAACAGCGTCGCCCCGACGATCCTGGAGGAGATCCGCTACTCCACCCCGCACAACTTCGTCGGCGAGCCCATCGACGGCTACCGGCAGCCCCTGTGCATCCTCACCCGCCCCGCGGCACAAGCCCTCGGCAAGGCCCAGGCCCGCCTGCTGAGCCAGGGCTACTCGCTCAAGGTCTACGACTGCTACCGTCCGCAACGCGCCGTCGACCACTTCGTCCGCTGGGCCCAGGACCTCGACGACCAGGCGATGAAGGCGGAGTTCTACCCGAACGTCGACAAGACCCGGCTGTTCGCCGACGGTTACATCGCGGAGAAATCCGGCCACAGCCGCGGTTCCACGGTCGACCTCACCCTCGTACGGCTCCCGGCGCGGCCGACCCACCCTTATCACCCCGGACAGCCCCTGGTGCCCTGCACCGCTCCCCAGGCCGAGCGCTTCCCCGACAACTCCGTCGACATGGGCACCGGTTTCGACTGCTTCGACACCCTCTCCCACACCGCCGACCCCCGCGTCCAGGGCGCCCAGCGCGCCAACCGGACGCTGCTCGCGAGCACCCTGGAAGACCTCGGTTTCACCAACCTCGCCGAGGAGTGGTGGCACTACACCTTCAAGCCGGAGGCCTACCCCGACACCTACTTCGACTTCCCGGTGTCCAGAGCGTCCTTGACCGGCAGCCCCTGAACCGCCCACCGGAGACGACGACTCCGCCATCGGCTACAGTCCGCCGCGTGTCCGAAACCCCGACCTCCGTTCCCCACCCCGTGCCGGGCTCGCACTGTTCGAGCTGCGGCACGCCCTACGGAGAGGGCGTCTCCGGCTGGCCCCGCACCTGCCCGGCCTGCGGCACCACGGCCTACCGCAACCCCCTGCCGGTCGCCGTCGCCCTCCAGCCCGTCTACGACACCCAGGGCACCGCCCTGGTCGTCATCACCCGGACCGTGTCCCCCGCGCGCGGGGGCACGGCTCTGCCCGGCGGCTACGTCGACGACCGCGAGGACTGGCGGCAGGCCGTCGTCCGCGAACTCGAAGAAGAGACGGGCATCGAGGCCGCGAGCCGCGACGTACGCCTCGTGGACGCCCTGAGCGCGCCCGACGGCCACCTGCTCCTGTTCGGCCTGCTCCCCGAGCGCCCGGTGGAGGGACTTCCGCCCTCCACCGCCACGGACGAGACCGACGGCTGGCACCTCCTGCGCCGTCCCGAGGAACTCGCCTTCCCCTTGCACACCATCGCCGCGCGGTCCTGGTTCGACGGCCGCTACATCTGACCGCCCGCCCTACTCGAACACGCCCGACGCGCCACTGCTGACCGCCGGCCACACTCGAACACGCCCAACGCGTCACATCCGACCGCCGGCCCACCGCACCCACCGCAGACGCGTCCGCCCGCCAGGCGCGTCCCCCGCAGTCACCGCGCCAGGCGCGTCCCCGCTGCCCCCGAATGCCCTGCCCCGGCTCCTGCGACCCTCGCGCGGTACGGGCAGGCCCGCTGCCCCCGAATGCCCTGCCCCGGCTCCTGCGACCCTCGCGCGGTACGGGCAGGCCCGCTGCCCCCGAACGCCCCGCCTCGGCTCCTGCGACCCTCGCGCGGTACGGGGCACGCCCGCTACGCCCGAACGCCCCGCCTCAGCCCAGCCCCCCGAACCGGAGCGCCCCTCCCGCGCCGCCACCCCCCCCCCCCGCGCCCCCGAACCCACAGGCCCGCCGTCCGACACGACGCGCCCCCACACCTGGCCCGCCCACACCTGGCCCGCCGCCCCTCACCCGGCCCGCCACCCCACACCCGCCCGCCACCACCCCAGCCCTAAGCCTGACGCACCCCCGAACCCGAACCCGAACCCGAACCCGAACCCGAACCCGAACCCGAACCGAACCCAACGCCCCCTACACCCGCCCCCGCCCCGCCCCAAGCCCCCGAACCCGCACCGGATACGGCGCGGGCGCCTCACCCGAGCCGCCCTCACCCGAGCCCCCCTCACCCTCCCGCACGACGACCACCCGCTGCCCCCGCCACCGCGCGGCGTACCGCTCGATCTCGGGCTCCGCCCAGCCGTCGCCCACGTCCGGCACGACCAGCCCGCCCCCGGTCCGCCCCCGGCCCGGCGCCCACACCTCCAGCTCCAGCCCGCCGTCACCGCCACGCACCGGAATCACCGCACCCGCGCGCGCGAACACCGGAATACGCTCCAACGGCGCGTCGACCAGCACCTGCCCCGGCCCTTCGTACGCCCGTTCCGTCACCGTGTCGTACCACCGCCCCCGCGGCAGCCGCACCGCACGCCGGTCCGCCCCCGGACCGAGCACCGGCGCCACCAGCAGACAGTCCCCGAGCAGAAACGCGTCCTCGCAGTCCCGCAGCGCCCGGTCCTCCGGCGCCGACCACCACAGCGGCCGCACGTAGGGCGCCCCGGTGCGCCGCGCCAGATGCGCCAGCGTCATGAAGTACGGCAGCAGCCGCCGCCGCTCGACGAGCGCCACGCGCGCGTGTTCCAGCACCTCGTCCCCGAACTCCCCGAACTCGCCGAACTCCCAGGGCTCCCCGAGCCCCGCCCGCTCACCCGCGCGCGTCCGGAACAGCGGCAGATACGCCCCCAGCTGCAACCACCGCAGATACAGCTCGGGCGACAGACTCCCGTCGCGGCCCCCGACGTCCGGCCCGGAGTACGGCACCCCGCACAGCCCCAGCCCCAGCACCAGCGCCAGCGACGCCCGCAGCCCCGGCCAGCCCGTGGCCACCTCTCCCGACCAGGCGCCGCCGTAGCGCTGTACACCGACCCAGCCCGAGCGCGAGAGGACGAACGGCCGCTGCTCCGGCACCAGCTTGCGCAGCCCTTCGTAACCGGCCCGGGCCATGCACAGCGCGTACACGTTGTGCGCCTCCCGATGGTCGCCGCCCCGCCCCTCCAGCCAGTGCCGGGCCGACCGCGGCAGCGTCGGCTCACCGAAGGCGGCGAACGACGTCGGCTCGTTCATGTCGTGCCAGAACCCGGTGAAGCCCTGTCCCAGCCGCTCCTCGTACCGACCGCCCCACCACGCGCGTACGCGCGCGTGCGTGAAGTCCGGGAACACCGCGTCCCCCGGCCCCGCCACCCCCCGCACGACCTGGCCCCCGGCGTCCCGCACGAACGCGTCCTCGTCCACGCCCCCGTCGTACACCGGATCGCCGGGCTCGGCCGCCACCGCCGGACCGACGACCGACACCAGCCGGATCCCCTCCTGCCGCAACTCCGCGGCGAGCTGCGGCAGCTTCGGGAACCGCTCCTGGTCGACGCTGAACACCCGGTGACCATCGTGGTGACCGAATCCCAGGTGCACGGCGTCCAACGGCAGCCCGTGCTCCCGGTACCCGGCGACGACCCGCCGCACCTCCCGCTCACCCCCGGACCCCGACCGCGCGTGATGATGACCGAGCGCCCACGCGGGCGGCAGCGCGGGCGCCCCGGTCAGCGCCGCCCAGGCCAGCAGCACCCGCGCGGGCGTCCCCACCGACACCCAGCAGCGCAGCGGCCCCCCGTCCATCCGCAGCACACTGGTGCCCGGCCGGTCGTGACCCGACCCGGCGCCCTCCTCGCCCTCCCGCAGCACCACCGTGCCGTCCCACGAACTGTCGTAGAACACCAGGTGCGTCCCCGCGTCGGCCACCACCAGCTGCACCGGCATCGTCAGGGACAGCGGATCGTCCTTCGGACCGAAGGCCCTCCCCGGCCCGGTGTTCCACAGCCGGTACCGCCCGTCCCGCAGCCGAGGACCCGACGCCCGCCCCCCGAGCCCGAAGAACCGCGCGTCGGCGGCCACCTCCGCACGCTGCATCCACCGCGCCCGGCCACCACCGGCCGGCTCCCACCACCGGGGCGGCAGATCCCGCCGCAGCGTGACCCCGCCCGGCGTCCGCACCTCGATCGCGCCGTGCCGCGACACGGCGACCGTGGCCCGCTCGGCCACCACCCGCCAGCCACCGTCCTTGTCCGGCTCCAGCGCCGCCCGCGGATCGGGCTCGGGACACCGCCCGGCCAACGCGTACGAGGGCTCCGGACCGGCCCCGTCCCACCCCCAGAAGACCGCCCCGTTCGCCGCCACCAGAATCCGCAGCTCCGAGCGGTCGAACCGGATGACACCGCCCCCGGCACCCGGCTCCACCTCCCGCAGCAGCCCGGGCACCCGCGCCCGCTCCGCCCCCCGCGGCTCCAGCCCCACCGCGTCGGAACGCCGCCTGCGCCACGCCGCCCGCACGGTCCGCAACCCCTGACCCGTCCCCACCGAACCGACCAACTTCACCGAACGCACCAGGTCACGACCGTCCATGCTGCTCACCCTGTCACCGACCGCCCCGCACACGGGCACCGTTCAACTTCCGTTCACCCGTGCCGGGCCCACATCTTCACGACACGGACCGCGCGGAGCACACTCTGGTGCAGAAGTCGATCACATGGCATCGTCCCTGTCAGCCGCCGCACAGCCCGGGAGCCGCCACCATGACCACCGAGAACCCCCAGGCACAGCCCCTCTGGCAGCCTGACGCGCAACGCGTCGCCCGGGCCCGGATCACCGCGTTCCAGCGCTGGGCCGCCGACCACCACGGCGCCCCCGCCGACGGCGGTTACCCGGCCCTGCACCGCTGGTCCGTCGACGAGCCGGAAACCTTCTGGGAAGCCGTCACCGAGTGGTTCGACGTACGGTTCTCGGCCCCCTACGCGCGCGTGCTGGGCGACCGCGCGATGCCCGGCGCCCAGTGGTTCCCCGGCGCGAAGCTGAACTACGCCGAACACGCCCTGCGCGCGACGGCCGACCGCCCGGACGAACCCGCCCTCCTGTACGTCGACGAGACCCACGACCCCCACCCGGTCACCTGGGCGGACCTGCGCCGCCAGGTGGGCTCCCTGGCCGCCGAACTCCGCGCCCTCGGCGTCCGCCCGGGCGACCGCGTCAGCGGCTACCTGCCCAACATCCCGCAGGCCGTCGTCGCCCTCCTCGCCTCCGCCGCCGTCGGCGCCGTCTGGACCTCCTGCGCCCCCGACTTCGGCGCCCGCAGCGTCCTGGACCGCTTCCAGCAGGTCGAACCCGTCGTCCTGTTCACCGTCGACGGCTACCGCTACGGCGGCAAGGAACACGACCGCCGGGACGTCGTCACGGAACTCCGCCGCGAACTGCCCACCCTGCGCGCGACGGTCCACATCCCGCTCCTCGGCACACCCGCCCCCGAAGGCGCCCTCGACTGGACGTCCCTCACCTCCGCCGACACCGACCCCGTCTTCGAACAGGTCCCCTTCGACCACCCCCTGTGGGTCCTGTACTCCTCCGGCACCACCGGCCTGCCCAAGGCCATCGTCCAGTCCCAGGGCGGCATCCTCGTCGAGCACCTCAAACAGCTCGGCCTCCACTGCGACCTCGGCCCCGAGGACCGCTTCTTCTGGTACACGTCGACCGGCTGGATGATGTGGAACTTCCTCGTCTCCGGCCTCCTCACCGGCACCACGATCGTCCTCTACGACGGCAGCCCCGGCTTCCCGGACACCGGCGCCCAGTGGGGCATCGCCGAACGCACCGGCGCCACCCTCTTCGGCACCTCCGCCGCCTACGTCATGACCTGCCGCAAGGCCGGCGTCCACCCCGCCCGCGACCACGACCTCTCCACCGTCCAGTGCGTCGCCACCACCGGCTCCCCCCTCCCGCCCGACGGTTTCCGCTGGCTCCACGACGAGGTCGGCGCGGACGTCTGGATCGCCTCCGTCAGCGGCGGCACCGACGTCTGCTCCTGCTTCGCCGGCGCCGTCCCCACCCTCCCCGTGTACAGCGGCGAACTCCAGGCACCCAGCCTCGGCACCGACCTCCAGTCCTGGGACCCCGACGGCAACCCCCTCACCGACGAGGTCGGCGAGCTCGTCGTCACCGCCCCCATGCCGTCGATGCCCGTCCGCTTCTGGAACGACCCCGACGGCAGCCGCTACCACGACAGCTACTTCGACACGTACCCCGGCGTCTGGCGCCACGGCGACTGGATCACCCTCACCTCACGGGGCTCCGTCGTCATCCACGGCCGCTCCGACTCCACCCTCAACCGGCAGGGCGTCCGGATGGGCTCGGCCGACATCTACGAGGCCGTCGAACGCCTCCCCGAGATCCGCGAGTCCCTCGTCATCGGCGTCGAACAGCCCGACGGCGGCTACTGGATGCCCCTCTTCGTCCACCTGGCCCCGGAAGCCACCCTCGACGAAGCGCTCCTCACCCGCGTCAAGCAGACCATCCGCGCCCACCTCTCCCCCCGCCACGTCCCCGACGAGGTCATCGAGGTCCCCGGCATCCCCCACACCCTCACCGGCAAACGCATCGAGGTCCCGGTCAAACGCCTCCTGCAAGGAACCCCCCTGGACAAGGCCGTCAACCCCGGCTCCGTCGACAACCTCGACCTCCTCCGCTTCTACGAGGAACTGGCCCGGTCCCGCAAGCGCCCGTGACCCCCACTGTCAGTGCCCGCGGTTACTGTGAGTGAGCATTGATCGACGTTCACCGATCGACCGCGTACTGGGGGAGACATGACGTACACCGACCGGACCGCCCGGCGCGTCCTGCGCCGCGAGATCGCCGGCACCATCGGCCTGCTCACCGACGAGCACGACTTCGGCGTCATGCGGCGCTACCGCACCTTCACCTTCGACGACCATCCCACCTACCTACGGCACGTCGAGGCGGTCCTGCGCACCCGGGCCGCCCAGGGCGCCCACACCACGATCGCCCTCTTCGACCCGGAGGAGTACGCCGCCTACTGCGCGGAAGCGGGCCTCGACCCCGACGCCTCCTCCAGCCGTACCCGCTTCACCGCCGAACTCGCTGCCACCGGCCTCACCGTCCCCTACGAGGGCCAGCCCCTCACCGACGTCGTCCCCACCCTCATCGACGAAGCCGTCCGGCAGGCCACCTGGGAGTACGCCGCCACCCTCCTGGCCCGCCTCGGCTCCTGCGTCTCCTGCGGCCAGGACCTCGGCCGAGCCGCCTACGACCGGGCCCGTGCCCTCATCACCCGCGTGATCACCACCGCCCCCGCGGGCCGGCGCCACCTGGTCTGCAGCGTCTCGACGACCCCGGAGACCCTTCTCTCCGTCCTCCACGCGGACGACGACGATGACGGCACCCCGCACCTCGACGAGGCCGAACTCCTGGAGTTCACCAGCGTCCTCGCCCTGGGCCTGGCCACCCACTGCCCCGGCGGCCTCGTCATCCGCACCAGCGCACCCGCCACCCCGGACCGCATCTACGGCTGGCGCCTGCGCGGCTACGGCCTCACCCCGCTCACCGCGGCGGAGGTCTTCGACGCCTACTGCACCGACGCCGAGTCCGGCGACCTCATCTCCCCGGAGTCCAACGTCGACTACTGCGACCCACCGGACCTCGGCGACGAGGACCCGGCCCCGGGACACCACCACTGAGCACAGAAGGGGCGCCCCACCACCGATGGGGCGCCCCACGAAACACTGCCTGTCCTTCCCTACTCGCCGGACAGCACCGCCTGCGCGGCCTCACGCGCCTCCTCGGCACTGTCCGCGGCCCGGGCGGCGGCAGCGGCCCGCTCGCACTGGGCGAGCGTGAACTTCGCCAGCATCGTCCGCACGTACGGAATCGAAGCCGCCCCCATGGAGAGCGAGGTGACCCCCAGACCGGTCAGCACACACGCCAGCAGCGGATCGGACGCGGCTTCCCCGCACACGCCGCAGCTCTTGTTCTCGGCCTTCGCCGCCTCGGCGGACAGCGCCACCAGGTCGAGCAGCGCGGGCTGCCACGGGTCCTGGAGCCGGGACACCGCACCGACCTGCCGGTCGGCGGCGAAGGTGTACTGCGCGAGGTCGTTCGTCCCCAGTGACAGGAACTCGACCTCCCGCAGCACCGACCGGGCCCGCAGCGCGGCGGACGGAATCTCCACCATCGCGCCGAACTTCGCCCGCAGCCCCGCCGCCCGGCACACGTCCGCGAACGCCTTGGCGTCGGCCCGGTCGGCCACCATCGGCGCCATGACCTCCAGGTGGACGGGCAGCCCTTCGGCCGCCTTCGCCAGCGCCGTCAGCTGCGTACGCAGCACGTCCGGGTGGTCGAGCAGCGTCCGCAGCCCCCGCACGCCAAGCGCCGGGTTCGGCTCGTCGGCCGGGGTGAGGAAGGCGAGCGGCTTGTCCGCGCCCGCGTCCAGCACCCGCACGACGACCCGGCCCTCGGGAAACGCCTCCAGCACCTGCCGGTACGCCGAGACCTGCTTCTCCTCGCTCGGCGCGCGCTCACTGTCGTCGAGGAAGAGGAACTCGGTCCGGAACAGACCGACCCCCTCCGCCCCCGCCTCGACCGCGGCGGCCACGTCCGCCGGCCCGCCGATGTTGGCCAGCAGCGGCACCCTGTGTCCGTCGGAGGTGGCCCCGGGACCGGACGAGGCGGCCAGCGCGGCCTTGCGCTCGGCCGCCTGCGCCTCCAGCCGCGCCCGCTCCTGCGCACTCGGCTCGACGAAGATCTCGCCGCTGCTGCCGTCCACGGCGATCACCGTGCCCTCGGCCAGCTCGCCGGCGCCCGGCAGCGCCACCACGGCCGGCACCCCCAGCGCACGCGCCAGAATCGCGCTGTGGCTGGTCGGCCCCCCTTCCTCGGTGACGAAACCGAGGACGAGAGCGGGGTCGAGCAGCGCCGTGTCGGCCGGCGCCAGGTCCCGCGCGATGAGAACGTACGGCTCGTCGCTGTCCGGCACCCCCGGCATCGGCACCCCGAGCAGCCGGGCGACGATACGATTCCGCACATCATCGAGGTCGGCCACCCGCCCGGCGAGATACTCACCGGCAGCGGCCAGCAGCGCCCGGTACGCGGCGAAGGCGTCGTACACCGCACGCTCGGCCGTGCTCCCGACGGCGATCCGCCGCTCCACGTCCGCCATCAGCTCGGGATCCTGGGCCATCATGGCCTGCGCTTCGAGCACGGCCTGGGCTTCGCCCCCCGCCAGGTTGCCGCGCGCCATCAGATCGGCCGCCACCGCTTCCACGGCCTTGCGGGCCCGCCCCTGCTCGCGCTCGGCGTCCTCGGCCGGGATCTGTTTGGCGGGCGGCTCCAGCACCGCCGTGCCCATGTGCCGGACCTGGCCGATCGCCACGCCGTGACTGACGCCGACGCCTCGCAGCGTTGTCTCCATCTCACCCGTCTCCGATAGCGCGGCGGCCCCAGCCGCCGCGGTGTCTGTCCTACCAGCCGTTGTACAAAGGTCACTGCCAGGCGAAGAGGTCCTCCCCAGCCCTGACTTCGCCGTCCTCACGGAGCTGGGAGAGGGACTCGGCCGTGGCCTCCAACGCCACGACCGGGCAGACCGGGGACTTGCCGGCCGCTTCGACGGCGGCCGGGCTCCAACGCACGATCGCCTGCCCACGCGCGACGGTGTCGCCCTTGTTCACCAGCAGTTCGAAACCCTCCCCGTTGAGCTGCACGGTGTCGATACCGAGATGGGTCAGCACGCCGTGCCCGGTCTCGTCGACCACGACGAAGGCGTGCGGGTGCAGGGAGACGATCACCCCGTCCACGGGCGCGACCGCCTCCGACGGCTCACGTACGGGGTCGATCGCGGTGCCCGGGCCGACCATGGCCCCGGAGAAGACCGGATCCGGCACGGCGGCCAGTCCGATGGCGCGTCCTGCCATCGGGGACGTCACGGTGGTCATGGGGATCCTCCAGGAGTGGGGATGGAGATGGGCCGTCACTCTCTGTCCCGGACGGCCCGTTGTGCAGCAGGGTATGACATAGGAAGTACCGGTTCCGCATGAGCGACCCGGCGAGAGGTCTAGACCTTAGCCGCCATCGATTTGCGCCCGTTCAGCGGGCCGATGTAGAGTCGTTACTCCTGCCCGAGGTTGAGGAACGCGAGCAAGCGTCCTCAGGTGGCAGACTCCAACTCGTCAGATCCTCTTTCGGATCCGCATCTGCACGCCCGTCAGCGGGTGGTCAGAGGGACTGAAAAAGCCTGATAGTGTTGGAAACACCGAAGGGAAGCGCCCGGAGGAAAGCCTGAGAGAGTCTCTCGGGTGAGTACAAAGGAAGCGTCCGTTCCTTGAGAACTCAACAGCGTGCCAAAA